>NZ_JBHXSU010000018.1:0-173834 GCF_042715345.1 Streptomyces sp. NPDC058697 | reverse complement strand
GCGCAGTTCCCCGCGCCCCTAAAGACGAAAGGCAGGGGCGCAGCCCCGTCTTTCAGGGGCGCGGGGAACTGCGCGACCAGCCACGACGCACCCGCAGCCGCCCACCGACCCCCACAACCCTTACTCCACAGGCCTCTTCAGCCGCGCAACGAACTTGTACCGGTCCCCCCGGTACACCGACCGCACCCACTCCACCGGCAACCCACCCCTGTCCAGCGAATGCCGGGACAGCATCAGCATCGGCAGCCCCACATCCGTACCGAGAAGACCCGCCTCCCGAGGAGTCGCCAGCGACGTCTCGATCGTCTCCTCGGCCTCGGCGAGATGAACGTCGTACACCTCCGCCAACGCCGTATACAGCGAGGTGTACTTGACGAGCGACCGCCGCAACGCGGGAAACCGCTTCGCGGACAGATGCGTCGTCTCGATCGCCATCGGCTCCCCGCTCGCGAGCCGCAGCCGCTCGATGCGCAGCACCCGCCCGCCGGCGGTGATGTCGAGCAGTTCGGCGAGCGTGTCGTCAGCGGTGATGTAGCCGATGTCCAGGAGCTGCGAGGTGGGTTCGAGACCCTGGGCCCTCATGTCCTCGGTGTACGAGGTGAGTTGCAGCGCCTGCGAGACCTTCGGCTTGGCAACGAACGTGCCCTTGCCCTGGATGCGCTCAAGACGGCCCTCGACGACCAGCTCCTGAAGGGCCTGCCTCACGGTCGTGCGCGAGGTGTCGAACTCGGCGGCGAGGGTGCGCTCGGGCGGTACGGGTGTGCCGGGCGGCAGTGTCTCCGTCATGTCGAGCAGATGCTTCTTGAGGCGGTAGTACTTGGGCACGCGCGCGGTACGGATGGGGGCCCCACCCTCGTTCTCCGCACTGCTGACGTCGGTGCTCATACTCTGCCTTCCCGGCTTCAGGTGCCGATGGGCCGACGTGCGCGTCGGCCGCGGCTCACATCGTGGCACGGCTTGCCGTGCGAGTGTCCCCCCGCACGCTGCGTGATCCCCTCTATATACCGTCGGGGTCTCTTTTGGTCTAGTCCAAAGGGTTGGAGAGCGGTTGCTGCGGGTGCTTCGAAGGGGCTGCTGAGGCGCCCGTCGCGGCATGCCCGTTCTGGTCCCCGTGTAGTGAAAGGTCCCTGCATATGTAGGTCGCGTAACGGACGGCCGAGAGCAGGTTTTCCACCCTTGACACCCCTCTAGGTCTAGGCCAAGCTCCCCCCTACTGGTCTAAACCATTGAGGACCAGGTCCCAGCCCCACGGGCAGTACTCGTCGTAAGTCACGCGGTGGGCAGGGGGGTTGCTGGAATCCCTGAGGAGGGTGACGTGAAGCGCAAGCTCATTGCGGCTGTCGGTGTCGCGGGCATGTTGATGTCTGTAGCGGCCTGTGGCGGCGACGACGGTGACAGTGGCGACAAGACGGGGGCCGACGGTTTCAAGGGGCAGACCCTGACCGTCTGGGCCATGGACGGCTCCACGCCGCCCGGCTGGACCAAGGACCTCACGGCCGCCTTCGAGAAGCAGACGAAGGCCAAGCTGAAGTTCGAGACCCAGCAGTGGAACGGCATCCAGCAGAAGATCACCACCTCGCTCTCCGAGGACAACCCGCCGGACGTCCTGGAGGTCGGCAACACCCAGACCCCGGCGTACGCGGCCACCGGCGGCCTCGCCGACCTGTCGGACCTCAAGTCGGAGATAGGCGCCGACTGGACCGAGGCCCTCAACGCGTCCTCGGTCTTCGACGGCAAGCAGTACGCGGCCCCGTGGTACTTCGCCAACCGTGTCGTCGTCTACAACAAGAAGGTCTGGGCCGACGCGGGCATCAAGGGCACCCCCAAGACGCGGGCCGAGTTCTTCGACGCCCTGGAGACCATCGAGAAGAAGACCGACGCCGAGCCGCTCTACCTGCCCGGCCAGAACTGGTACTTCTTCGACGGTCTGACCATCGGCCAGGGTGCCGACCTGGTGAAGAAGGACGGCGACAAGTACGTCTCCAACCTCGCGGACCCGAAGGTCGGCAAGGCCATGGAGATCTACAAGGAGTACCAGGCCTTCTCCAAGGCCCCCAAGGACAAGGACGAGGCGACCCCGCAGCAGGCCGAGGTCTTCGCCAAGGGCAACGTCGGTGCCTTCATCGGCATGGGCTGGGAGGCCGGCACGGCCATCGCCGCCAACAAGAAGATCGAGAAGGACATCGGCTACTTCACCATCCCCGGTGAGACGGCCGACAAGCCCGAGGGCGTCTTCCTCGGCGGCTCCAACTTCGCGGTCGCCGCAGGCAGCAAGAAGCAGGAGCTCGCCAAGGAGTTCCTGAAGCTCGCGCTGTCCGACAAGTTCGAGGGCGCGCTCGCCAAGGAGAACGGCGTCATCCCGAACAAGGAGTCGCTGCAGACCAACCTGTCGGCCAACCCCGCCGCCGTGGCAGCCGCCCCGGCCGCGGCCGGCGGTGGCACCACGCCGCTGATCCCCGAGTGGGCCGCCGTGGAGAACGACCCGAACCCGATCAAGAGCTACATGACCGCGGTTCTGAAGGGCAAGTCGCCCGCCGAGGCCGCCGAGCAGGTCGAGGCCGAGATCAACAAGCGGCTCGCACAGAGCAGCTGATCACCCGCGCGCCGGGGGCGGTCCCTTCCGTCCCCGGCGCGCCGGCGCATCGAACGATCTGCGACTCCCGAACCTGGAAGAGATGGCGAGCATGTCAGTGCAGACCGAACGCACGGACACAGGCACGGCCGCGGCGCCCGGTGTCCGTAAAACCGACGTAACCCCGCCCGGCGGCACGGGCCCGGCGAGAAGGCGCGGCGGCGCGTCCGCCCCGTATCTGCTGCTGCTGCCCGCCCTGCTCGCCACGGTGATCCTGCTCGGCTGGCCGCTGATCAAGAACGGCGTGCTGTCGTTCCAGAACCTCAACCCGCGCCAGCTGATCCTCCACCTCACCGAGTGGCGGGGGTTCGACAACTACACGGACGTCCTGAGCGGTTCGGACTTCTGGAAGGTCGTCCAGCGGACGATCGTCTTCACCGCCGTGAACGTCGTCCTCACCATGGTGCTCGGCACGCTCGTCGGCCTGCTCCTCGCCCGCCTCGGCAAGCGCATGCGGCTGGTGCTGCTGCTCGGCGTGGTGCTGGCCTGGGCGATGCCGGTGATCGCCGCGACCACGGTCTACCAGTGGCTGTTCGCCCAGCGCTTCGGCGTCGTCAACTGGCTGCTCGCCAAGGCCGGCTGGACGTCGATGGCCGACTACAACTGGTTCGGCACCCAGCTCTCCACCTTCTCCGTGATCACCCTGCTGATCGTCTGGCAGTCGATCCCGTTCGTGGCGATCAACCTGTACGCCGCCACCACCACCATTCCGAAAGAGCTGTACGAGGCCGCCTCGATCGACGGGGCCGGCATGTGGAAGAGCTTCACCTCGGTGACCTTTCCCTTCATACGGCCGTTCCTGTGGGCGACGACCTTCCTGGAGGTCATCTGGATCTTCAAGGCGTTCCCGCAGATCTTCGCCATGAACAAGGGCGGTCCCGACCGGCTCACCGAGACCCTGCCGATCTACGCGTTCGTCGAGGGCCCCGGCAACCAGCACTACGGGATGGGAGCGGCGATCTCGTTCCTGACGATCCTCATCCTGCTGGGCCTGACGGCCTACTACCTGCGTACCGTTCTCAAGCAAGAGGAGGACGAGCTGTGAAGCGCTCCCTGATGACCCGGCTGTGGCCCAACGCGACGGCCCTCGTCCTCTTCGTCGTCTTCACGTTCCCCGTCTACTGGATGTTCGCGACCGCTCTGAAGCCGACCGGCGACATCATCGCGGACGACCCGGTCTTCGTGCCGACGGACATCACCTTCGACCACTTCCGGACGGCGCTCGACGCCGACCACTTCTGGACGCTCGTCGGCAACTCCCTGACGGTGACCGTCCTCGCGGTGGTCTTCTCCCTCGTCATCGCGCTGCTCGCGTCCTTCGCGCTGGCGCGCATGCGGTTCAGGGGCCGCCGCGGCTTCCTGCTGACCTTCATGATCGCGCAGATGGCCCCCTGGGAGGTCATGGTCATCGCGATCTACATCATCGTGCGCGACGCGGACCTGCTCAACAGCCTCGTGCCGCTCACCGTCTTCTACATGATCATGGTGCTGCCCTTCACGATCCTGACGCTGCGCGGTTACGTCGCCGCCGTGCCGAAGGAGCTGGAGGAGTCGGCGATGGTGGACGGCTGCACCCGCAAGCAGGCCTTCGTGAAGGTCATCTTCCCGCTGCTCGCCCCGGGACTGATGGCGACCTCGCTCTTCGGCTTCATCACGGCATGGAACGAGTTCCCGCTGGTCCTGATCCTCAACAAGGACGCCGAGAAGCAGACGCTCCCGCTGTGGCTCTCCAGCTTCGAGTCGACGTTCGGTGACGACTGGGGGGCCACCATGGCCGCGGCCTCGCTCTTCGCCGTCCCGATCCTGGCCCTCTTCGTCTACCTCCAGCGCAAGGCCGTCAGCGGACTCACCTCCGGCGCGGTGAAGGGATAGCCCCCCGATGACCACCATCGCCTCCGGCACGGACACGCTGACCCGTGACGCCCTTGCCGTCCTGCAGCCCGGATTCACCGGGACCTCGGCTCCCTCCTGGCTGCTGCGGCGGCTGGGCGAAGGCCTCGCCTCCGTCGGCCTGTTCGGCCGCAACATCGCCACCCCCGCCCAAGTGGCCGCCCTGACGGCCCAGTTGCGCGCGGAACGCGACGACGTGCTGGTCGCCATCGACGAGGAGGGCGGTGACGTCACCCGCCTGGAGGTGCGTACGGGGTCCTCCTTCCCCGGCAACCACGCGCTGGGCGCGGTCGACGACATCGAGCTGACCGAGGCGGTCGCCCACGAGCTGGGCCGCCGGCTGGCCGCCTCCGGCGTGAACCTCAACTGGGCGCCGTCCGCCGACATCAACTCCAACTTCGACAACCCCGTCATCGGCGTACGGTCCTTCGGCGCCGACACCTCACTGGTGGCCCGGCACACGGCCGCGTACGTCTCCGGGCTGCAGTCCGCCGGAGTCGCCGCCTGCACCAAGCACTTCCCGGGCCACGGCGACACGGCGGTCGACTCGCACCACGCGATGCCGCGCATCGACGCGGACCTCTCGGTCCTGGAGTCCCGGGAACTGGTGCCGTTCCGCGCGGCCATCGAGGCGGGCACGCGTGCCGTGATGAGCGCGCACATCCTGGTCCCGGCCCTGGACCCCGTCCACCCCGCGACCCTCTCGCGCCGCATCCTCACCGGCCTGCTCCGCGAGGAACTGGGCTACGACGGCCTCATCGTCACCGACGGCATCGAGATGCAGGCCATCTCGGCGACCTACGGCATCGAACGGGGCAGCGTCCTCGCGATCGCCGCCGGCGCCGACGCCATCTGCGTGGGCGGCGGACTCTCCGACGAGCCGACGGTCCTGCGCCTGCGCGACGCCTTGGTCGCGGCCGTCCGCGCGGGCGAACTCCCCGAGGAACGCCTGGCGGACGCGGCGGCCCGGGTCAGAGCACTGGCGTCCTGGACGGCGTCGACACAGCCGACGCCTTCAACACGTTCGTCAACACGTTCGCCATCACCTTCGTCAGTAGGTTCCGCAGCGGGGCCCGAGGTCGGGGCGGCAGCGGGCTCCGCAGTGGGGTCCGACGCGAGGACCGACGTCGGACTGGTGGCGGCCCGGCGGGCGCTGACGGTCACGCGCGGAGCGCACTTCGCACCGGTCACCGAGGCTCCGTACGTCGCCGCCCTCACCCCCGTCGCCAACATCGCCGTCGGTGACGAGACCCCCTGGGGCGTCGCCGCCGAACTGCGGCGCATGCTGCCGGGCACGGAGACCGGGAGCTTCACGGGGGAGCGCGCCGGGGCCGAGGCCCTCGCGGCGGCCGGCTCCCGCCGCGTGGTCGCGGTGGTCCGCGACGCCCACCGCCACACCTGGATGGCCGAGGCCCTCGACATCCTGCTCGCCGCCCGCCCCGACACCGTCGTGGTCGAGATGGGCGTGCCGCAGTCACCGCCCCGTGGCGCCCTCCACATCGCCACCCACGGCGCGGCCCGCGTCTGCGGCCTCGCGGCGGCGGAGGCCATCGCCGGGGCATGAGCCCGCCGGGGCCCGAGCCGACGGAACGAAGGCCCGGGGCACCCCGCGAACGAAGATGCCGGGTCCACCACGAGCGGACCCGGCACCTTCGTGTTCGCGCGCATCCACACGCATTCGTTTCGTTAAGCGAATCGCCTAAATGCCCTGCCAGTCCGGCTTGTTGGCGAACGTGTGCCGGAAGTAGTCCGCGAGCTTCAACTTGGACGCGGCCGCCTCGTCCACGACGACCGTGGCATGCGGATGCAACTGGAGCGCCGACGCCGGGCACACCGCGGCGACGGGCCCCTCGACGGTCGCCGCCACGGCATCGGCCTTGCCCTCACCCGTGGCGAGCAGCACCAGATGCCGTGCCTCCAGAATCGTCCCGATCCCCTGGGTGATCACGTGATGCGGCACCTGCTCGATGTCGCCCTCGAAGAACCGGGCGTTGTCCACCCGCGTCTGCTCGGTCAGGGTCTTGATCCGCGTACGCGAGGCGAGCGACGAGCACGGCTCGTTGAACCCGATGTGCCCGTCGGTCCCGATCCCGAGGAGCTGGAGATCGACACCGCCCGCCTCGGCGAGCGCCTTGTCGTACGCCTCGCACGCGGCCCGCACGTCCTCGGCGGTCCCGTCGGGTCCTATGAACGCGTCGACGTCCAGCCCCAACGGCTCCAGCACCTCGCGCCGCAGCACCGACCGGTACGACTCGGGATGCTCGGCCGGCAGTCCCACGTACTCGTCGAGCTGTGCGACCCGCGCCCGCGAGGCGTCCACGGCACCGGAATCCACCTTCGCCGCCAGCGCCTGGTAGATGGGCAGCGGCGTCGAGCCGGTGGCCACCCCGAGCAGCGCGTCTGGCTTGTGCCGGAGCAGCTCCGCCATGGCCTCGGCAATGAGCTCGCCACCCGCCTTGGCGTCCGAAACGATGACAACTTCCACGCTGGGCCTGCCGTTCTGAAAGGTGAAGGGGACACAACCGAACATGTGGTATAGACCAATCTAGCAGCACGGCCCTCCCCGGTCGCCCCTCAGCTGCCCCTCGGCCGCCGCCCCGGCTCGGAGCACCCGGACAACGGCACGAGAGCGGTTCCGGCCATGACCGCACGCGATAGGCGCGCCGACGGGCCGCGCCCCGCGTGGTACCCCGGCCGAAGGCACCCGACCGCCCCCCGGCCGGCGGCGCCCGACCGCCCCCCTGGTCGACGGCACCTGACCGCCGCCGACCGACGGCGCTTGGCCGCCCCCCCCCCCCCGGGCTGGCGACGCCTGCCTCCCCCGGGCCGACGGCGCCCGACCACCCCCGGGCCGACGGCAACTGCCCCCGGGCCGGCGGCGCCTCGCTGACACTCCGGCCGCCGCACCCCACCCCGAGCGGGCGCCGCTCGCCGTGGGGGAGTGGAATGGAACCTGCGCCCGCGCAGTCAAGCTCCGCCACCCCTCCCGCGGACGCAGCTCCGCCCGCCACGCAACAGCCCCAGGAGGAAACGCCATGACCGCCACCCCGCCGGACCCCCAGCCCGACGCGCAGCCGGTACCCGCCGAGTCCGACCGCCCGGGCCGGATCATGGCCCGCGAGATGGCCGAGCAGCCCGCCGTCCTGCGGCGGATCCTGGAAGAGGGCGCCCCGCGCATCCAGGACGTGGCCCAGCGGGTGGCCGCCCGCAAACCCCGCTTCGTGCTGCTCACCGCCCGGGGCACCTCCGACAACGCGGCCCTCTACGCCAAGTACCTCCTGGAGATCCGCCTCGGCCTGCCGTGCGGCCTCGCCTCCATGTCGACCACGACGGCCTACGGCGCCCGCCCCGACCTCACCGACGTCCTGGTGGTCACGGTCAGCCAGTCCGGCGGCTCCCCGGATCTGGTGGCCTCGACCCGGGCCGCCCGTGAGGCCGGCGCCATCACGCTCGCGGTGACCAACAACCCGGACTCACCCCTGGCCGCCGTCGCCGAGTACCACCTCGACATCATGGCTGGGCTGGAGAAGGCACTCCCCGCCACCAAGACCTATACTGCCTCCCTCCTCGCGCTCTATCTCTTCGTCGAAGGACTGCGCGGCGGCGACGGAGCCCAGGCCAAGGTGCTCCCCGATCTCGCCGAGCAACTGCTCGCCCGCCAGGACGAGATCCGCACCCTCGCCTCGCGCTACCGCTTCGCCGAGCGCATGGTGATCACCTCCCGCGGCTACGGCTACCCCACCGCCAAGGAAGCCGCCCTCAAGCTCATGGAGACCAGCTACATCCCCGCCCTCTCCTACTCCGGTGCGGACCTGCTGCACGGCCCGCTTGCCATGGTCGACAACATCTCCCCGGTCATCGCGGTCGTCACCGACGGCAAGGGCGGCGCGGCACTCCAGCCCGTGCTCGACCGACTGCGCGGACGCGGCGCCGACCTCGTCGTCATCGGCCCCCGCCTCCAGGTCGAACAGGCCTCCGCCGGCTTCGTCCTGCCTACCGAGGGCGTGGCCGAGGAGGTCCAGCCGATCCTGGAGATCCTCCCGCTCCAACTCCTCGCCTACGAGGTCACCATCGCCCGCGGCCAGGACCCGGACGCACCCCGCGCCCTCGCGAAGGTCACGGAGACACGCTGATCCCGAGCCTCCCACTGATCCGGAGCCGTCCCGTCGATCCCGAGCTTCCCGCTGAACCGGAGCCGTCCCGCCGAACCCGAGCCTCCCGCTGAACCAGAGCCCTCCCGCCGAACCCGAGTCGCCCCGCTGAACCGAAGCCGCCCCACCGAACCGAAGCCGTCCCATCGATCCGGGGGGCATCCCGCCGATCCGGAGCCTCCCCACCGATCCAAAGGGGCTCCTCCATCCCGAGGGCGCCCCCCCCGTTGCGAAGGCGCCTCGCCGGACTCGGGGCGCCCGGGCAACCGACGGCTCAGGTCAGCGAACCCCCCATCGCATCCATCCAGTGCCCCGTCACCCACCGCCCCTGGTCCGAGGCGAGGAACGCCACCACGTCGGCGATGTCGGCGGTCTCGCCCACCCGGCCGAGCGCCGATATCGCCGCGGCGTTCGCCCACCCGTCGGTACTCCCATGGAGCAGCTCGGCCGTGTTGTCGGTGTCGACGATGCCCGGCGCCAGCGAGTTCACGGTGATGCCACGGGCGCCCAGCACCTTGGACAGGTCCCGGGAGAAGACGTCCAGGGCGCCCTTCGTCATTGCGTAGGCGATCAGGTGGGGGAAGACCGCGGTCCGTGCCAGCCCCGAGGAGATGTTGACGACCCGGCCGCCGTCGCGCAGGCGCCCCAGGCCGTGCCGGACGACGAAGAACGGCGCCTTCACATTCACCGCGAAGACCTGGTCGTACGTCTCCTCGTCGATCTCCTCGATCGGTGGCGTCGAACCGATCCCGGCGTTGTTCACCAGGATGTCCACCCCGTCCGCGTGCCGGTCGAACTCCTCCCACAGGGCCGCCGCGTCCCCCGGCAGCCCGAGCTCCGCACGGATCGCGAACGCCGAGCCGCCGGCCGCCTCGATCGTCGCCACCGTCTCCTTCGCGGCCGCCTCGCTCCTGCCGTAGTGCACCCCGACCCGCGCCCCGTCGCGTCCGAGCCGCTCGGCGATCCCGCGTCCGATACCCCTGCTCGCCCCCGTGACGAGTGCCGTCCTGCCCGTGAGCACGCCCATGCCGGCGCCCCCTTCCCATTTGCCTAGTGGTCGCTACAAAAAGACCGTACAACGAGCCGGGGACATTTCTCTAGCACCCGCTATACAATTCACTCCATGGTGAGCAGCCACAACATCAAGGACGCCGCCGCCCGGGCCTCGAAGCCTCGCGGCCGCCCCCGCTCCTTCGACCGCGAGACCGCGCTGGAGAAGGCGATCCTCGCCTTCTGGGAGCACGGGTACGAGGCGACCTCCGTCTCCGACCTCACCCAGGTCATGGGCATCGGCGCCCCCAGCCTCTACGCGGCCTTCGGCGACAAGCGGTCGCTCTTCGACGAGGTCGTACGGGAGTACGGCGAGCGGTACGGCTCGTTCGGCGACCGGGCCTTCGCCGAGGAGCCGACGGTCTGGGCCGCGGTCGAGCGGATGCTGCGCGAGGCGGCAGCCGAGTACACCGAGCCAGGCCGCCCGCACGGCTGCCTGATCGTCCACGCGGCCACCAACTGCACCACCCCGGAGGTGGAGGAATCCCTCCGTGAGCGGCGCAACGCGAACATCGCCGCCATCGAGAGCCGCATCAGGTCCGGCGTCGCCGCAGGTGAGCTGCCCGCGGACATCGACGCGGCAGGCCTGGCCCGGCACACCGGAGCCATGATCCAGGGCATGTCCCAGCAGGCCCGTGACGGCGCGAGCAAGGAAGAGCTGGAGGCGCTCGCCGAACTCGCCATGCGAATCTGGCCCCGCTCGTGAACCGCTCGGGGATAGGCTGCGTGGTGGATGTAGGACGTGAGTTGTTGGATAAAGAGACAACAACAAACATCCGCCAACGCATGGACAGTCGAGAGTGGTCTAGTCCACAATCGTACAAAGCTTGAGAATGCAACTTGATGATCAAGCCGTCCGAATGACCAAGCCTCCGTCTTCCCCGCACAGGAAGACGGACCGAGGAGCCGGCGCTCTCTGCCCTGACTGCACCGGATCCTCATCCTTCGGCCGACCGGGACCGCACAGCCCGCGGCCGATGTTGCTCCGGGCTGCGGTGCCGGGAGGGTTGAGGGTCCCTCTCAGGCGCCGCGGCCCGCGGGTGTTTCCGGGCCCGCGCGGATGGCCGATTTCGGAGCATGTCGCACCCGGCGGGTACGCTCGCACACGTGCCCTCCATGAACGACCTCGTCCGCCAGCACACCGCCCTCGGTGACTCCGACCTCGAGTGGCTGCACCTGCTGGTCTCGGAGTGGCAGCTGCTCTCCGACCTCTCCTTCGCGGACCTCGTCCTGTGGGTTCCCACCCGTGACGGCACCCGCTATGTCTCGGTCGCCCAGATGAGGCCCAACACCGGCCCCACCTCGTATCAGGACGACATGGTCGGCCACCTCGTCCCGCGCGGCCGCCGCCCCATGCTGGACGCGGCACTGGACGAGGGCCGGATCGTGCGCGAGGGCGACCCGGAGTGGCGCGAGGAGGTTCCCGTACGGGTCGAGTCGATCCCCGTGCGCAGGGAGGGCCGCGTGCTGGGCGTCATCGCCCGCAACACCAATCTCCTCACCGTGCGCACCCCCTCGCGGCTCGAACTCACCTATCTGCAGAGCGCGTCCGACCTCGCACAGATGATCGCGGCGGGCTCCTTCCCGTTCCCCGACCAGCAGGTCGACATGGACGCCTCGCCGCGGGTGGGCGACGGCCTGATCAGGCTGGACGCGGAGGGCGTCGTCCAGTACGCGTCACCGAACGCGCTGTCGGCGTACCACCGTCTCGGCCTCGCCGCCGACCTGGTCGGCCACCACCTCGGCAAGACCACGGCCGAACTCGCCCCGTCCCGTGGCCCGGTGGACGAGGCGCTGGCCAAGGTCGCCAGCGGCTGGGCGCCCCGCGAGTTCGAGATCGAGAGTGCCGACGGCGTGATCCAGCTGCGCGCCATCCCGCTCAAACCCAAGGGCACGCGGGTGGGTTCGCTCGTACTCCTGCGCGATGTGACCGAACTGCGGCGCCGCGAGCGCGAGTTGATCACCAAGGACGCGACCATCCGGGAGATCCACCACCGGGTGAAGAACAACCTCCAGACGGTCGCGGCGCTGCTCCGCCTCCAGGCCCGCCGTATCGAGTCCGACCGGGGCCGTGAGGCGCTCGAAGAGGCCGTGCGCCGTGTCGGGTCGATCGCCATCGTGCACGAGACGCTCTCCCAGAACCTGGACGAGCGCGTGGAGTTCGACGAGATCGCCGACCGGGTGCTCGCCATGGTCGCCGAGATCTCCCCGGGCAAGGTCGTCGGCCGGCGCACCGGACGCTTCGGCATACTCGACGCCGAGGTCGCGACCCCGCTCTCCATGGTCCTCACGGAGATCCTGCAGAACGCGCTGGAGCACGGCTTCCGCGAGGGCGACCGCGGCACGGTCGAGGTGTCGGCGGTCCGCGGCGGCAGCACCAAGGAGGCCCGCCTCCTGGTCACCGTCCAGGACGACGGCATCGGTCTTCCCGAGGGCTTCGACCCGCACCGCTCGGGCAATCTGGGTCTGCAGATCGTACGGACGCTGGTGGAGGGGGAGTTGGGCGGCACCTTCGACATGGTCCGCGCCCCCGAGCGCGGGACCCAGGTCGTCCTGGACATTCCGGTGGTGCCCCACAAGTGAAGCACCGGCAATCCGCACCATTACTCCACGGATACGCTGCGTAATCGTCACGAGCTTCCGGGCATGCCCCGCGGTCGCGGGGCACCCCACGAAGACGCGGCCGCAAACAGCAATGAGCCCCGGACCGTTTTCCGGTCCGGGGCTCATCGTGCTAGTTGCTATCTGCGCATCGGGGGGTACTGCGCGCTGCGGCTCGGGGGCGGGAGAAGCGTACTCGCTGTACGCGCCGCCAAGCTCAGGGCCGTGTGGGGTGGGTTGTCAGGCGGATGCCTGGCGGGCCCGGTTGCGGGCGGCGCGGCGCTTCATGGCGCGGCGCTCGTCCTCGCTGAGACCACCCCAGACGCCGGAGTCCTGGCCGGACTCGAGCGCCCACTGCAGGCACTGCTCCATGACGGGGCAGCGACGACAGACGGCCTTGGCTTCCTCGATCTGCAGCAGCGCAGGACCGGTGTTGCCGATGGGGAAGAAGAGCTCGGGGTCTTCCTCGCGGCAAACGGCGTTGTGACGCCAGTCCATGGCTGCTACCTCTCCTTGGTATTACATGCACGTTGCTTGTGAATGTGAACGCTTTCACGAATCCCTCAACAAGTGAAGGGCCGACTACCAGACGGACTGGTGTGGTCCTGTGAATTGAGGAGGGGTTCCGGCGCTCTGTGGGGGCGATGTTGCGGCCCGTCCCGAGCGCCACAAAGAGACTCGCAAACCTCAGCGGCGGATACAACCCCTACCGGAAAGTTTTTTTTGATTCCTCGGTGTCGACTAGGTCACAGCCGTACTTCCATGGGGTGGATCCTGGCCTAAACGTTCGAGTGGAAGGACTTTAGCCCGTTCCGCTCACACAATCACACGCAGTGCACGACGAACGCCTGTGAACGTCACGCTCGTACGCAGTCCGAGGTGGTCGCCGTCCATCTGGAGGGGGAGTGGGACCTTCGAATGCAAGGTGAAGTCGGTCAGGTCGTGCAGGGACACCGCATGCTTCCCATGGGGTCCGCGCTCGGGGGACGAAGTGAGCAACTGGGTGCCATACCGGGCAACCGCGGTCGTCGACATGCGGCTGAGACCGAGTACGTCGAGCCCGGTATCGAACGAGGCCTTAGGTGACGCGTACACCGGGCGATTGCCCAGATACGTCCACGGAGAGGTGTTGCAGACTATCGACAGCACCAAATCGGTCACCGGGTCCGCGTCCGGCCGCTCCAGTGTGATCGTGCCGTGGCGGCGGTGGGTCTCCCCGAAGAACTGGCGCATCGCCTGGCGCAGGTAGAGGGAGTGCGTGGAACGCTTGCCGCGCTCGCGATGCTGTTCGACGCGGCCGACCACGCCGGCGTCGAAGCCGAGGCCCGCGTTGAAGGTGAACCAGCGGGCGGGGACGCCTTCGTCCTCGCTGCCCGGGGTGCCCGCGGCGAGGCCGAGGCCCACCGTGCGCTGCCGGCCCTCGCGCAACGCGTCGAGGAGGGCGCCGGTGGCCTCCACGGGCTCGTTCGGCAGGCCCAGGGCGCGCGCGAAGACATTGGTGGAGCCGCCGGGGACGACGGCGAGGCCCGGCAGCCGGTCGGGGTCGGGGCCGCCGTGCAGCAGACCGTTCACGACCTCGTTGACCGTGCCGTCGCCGCCGAGGGCCACGACCAGGTCTATGTCCTCGCTGTCCGCGGCCTGCCGGCCGAGGTCCCTGGCGTGCCCGCGGTACTCGGTGGTGACCGCTTCGAGCTTCATCTCGCTCGCCAGTGCGTGGATCAAGACGTCACGCGTGCGCGCGCTTGTGGTGGTTGCTGCCGGATTGACCACGAGAAGTGCACGCATGCGATGCAGCGTACCTACCGCGTGGTACTCGGCCCATACCGAGGTGAGGATCAGGTGTGAGGGGCAGCACACGGCGGGTTACCGGGGGTGCCCGGGGCCGTTGGCGGGTACGGGGTGAGGGCTACTCTTCAGGGGTGAGTTCTGAGCAGAAGTCGACCCCGGACACCTCCGACGCCGAACCCCGTCCCACGCGGCTGACCGTCGCGGCGGCGCTCGCCGCGCTGGAGGGGCTCGCTCTTGTGGTCGGCGGCGGCTACATGCTTGTGATGGGTCTCACGGGGCACCCGGACGACCGCAGTCAGGCCGTCACGGGAGGCGTGACGCTGATCGTGCTCGCGCTGCTTCCGCTGCTGGCCGCGCGCGGGCTGTTGCTGCGGCGCGGGTGGAGCCGGGGGCCGGCGATCATCACGCAGATCATGGCGCTGCCCGTCGCGTACAACCTGCTTCAGGCCGACAGTCTCGCCATTCCCGGGGGGATCGCCCTGGCGGTGGTGGCTGTCGCCGCGCTGGTGCTGATCGTGAATCCGGAGACGACCAGGGCCCTGGGGATCACCGGGCCGGGCGGGGTACGGGAGCGTTAAGCAGTCCGGGGTGTGCTGAGGGCGTACTGCGTGTGAGGGTCCGCCGTGGCTGGTCGCGCAGTTCGCCGCGCCCCTGAAAGCCCTGAAAGAAAACCGTATGGTGCCCGCGCCCCTACCGAGGGGCGCGGTCTGTTACTCCTCCACCAGGAGCTTTTCGCGGAGCTGGGCCAGGGTGCGGGCCAGCAGGCGGGAGACGTGCATCTGGGAGATGCCCACCTCCTGGGCGATCTGGGACTGGGTCATGTTGGCGAAGAAGCGAAGCAGGAGAATCCGCTTCTCGCGCGGTGGGAGGTCCTCAAGGAGAGGCTTGAGGGACTCGCGGTACTCGACGCCCTCCAGGGCCTCGTCCTCGGCGCCCAGAGTGTCCGCGACCGCCGGGGACTCGTCGTCGGTGTCGGGGACGTCCAGGGACAGCGTGGAGTACGCGTTGGCCGACTCCAGGCCCTCCAGGACCTCCTCCTCCGAGATGCCCAGCTTCTCGGCCAGCTCGTGGACCGTGGGCGAGCGGCCGTGCAGCTGTGACAGCTCCGCGGTCGCCGTGGTGAGAGCCAGCCGCAGCTCCTGCAGCCGGCGCGGCACACGCACCGCCCAGCCCTTGTCACGGAAGTGCCGCTTGATCTCACCGACCACCGTCGGAGTCGCGTACGTCGAGAACTCGACGCCGCGCTCCGGGTCGAAGCGGTCGACCGACTTGATCAGGCCGATGGTGGCGACCTGCGTGAGGTCGTCCAGCGGCTCACCGCGGTTGCGGAAGCGGCGCGCTAGGTGCTCCACGAGCGGCAGGTGCATCCGGACCAGCCGGTTGCGCAGCTCCGCGTACTCCGGGCTGCTGGGATCCAGCTTGCGCAGCTCGATGAACCTGGCCCGCGCCCCGCTGCGGTCGTGGGGGTCGTGATGCGTACCCGACGCGCCGCTGTCGGCATTTCGTTCGTGCTCGTGCTGCTCGCTCATGATCCCGCCCGTCACCCGCCGCCGCCCTTCCGAGGACGTCCCCCCAGACTCCGTCCGGGGGGACCCCCACTGCGCGGCAACGTCTGGATCCTGTCGCCCGTCACTGTCGGACAGCGCCTCGCGCCCGTCCTTGTCGACCGGCTCTTCCCGCCGAGACGCTTCGGCCGCCGAGGAGGCGTCGTCCTCCGGATGCGGCCGGGCCTGCTGCTCGGGGATGCCGTCGACACCTTCCGCCAGAGGCCGAGGCCCGGTCGGGCCGTCCTCGCCCTTGCCGGGAAGTTCCCGTGTGCCGCGCTCTTCGTCCCGCACCGGCCCGTCCCCGTTCCTCACGCCGGCCCGGGTCCCGCGCCGCGCTGTTTGTAGAGGCTGATCGAAACGGTTTTGTCGTCGGCCACCGAGGAGGACACCTTGCCGGCGAGGGCCGACAGCACGGTCCAGGCGAAGGTGTCCCGCGCGGGGGCATGGCCATCGGTGGTCGGGGCCGAGACGGTCACCTCGAGCGAGTCGTCGATCAGGCGGAAGACACAGCTGAGCACGGAGCCCGGCACCGCCTGTTGCAACAGGATCGCGCACGCCTCGTCCACGGCGATGCGCAAGTCCTCGATCTCGTCGAGGGTGAAGTCCAAACGCGCCGCGAGGCCGGCTGTGGCCGTGCGCAGCACCGACAGGTAGGCACCCGCAGCCGGCAGCCGGACTTCCACGAAGTCCTGGGTCGCGGGCTCGCCTGCGATCTGGGACACCCTCACCTCCAAGGTGGTACAAGCTCTTTCGGGGGCCGAGGGTCGCCCCCCGGGGTAACGCGCAACGTGGTTCAGCGGTGACGCTATCGCGCTCTCAGGTTTCCTGTCCCCGGGACCCCAACCCCTTGCTGTCACTCATAGTAAACCTATGGATACGCACAGTGGCTAGGGGTCTGCGGGCCCAATTGGGAAGAGCGCGCGCCGGGTTGACGTACCCAACGGTCAGAGGGTCGAACCGTCCGGATCCCTCGTCACACGAGTACGTGGTCGACGAAGCACCAGCGCCAGTTCTCTCCGGGCTCGAACGTGCGCATGATCGGGTGTCCCGTCTTCTTGAAGTGCTCCGTCGCGTGCCGCAGCGGCGACGAGTCGCAGCAGCCCACGTCTCCGCAGATGAGACACAGTCGCAACTGCACGGGGTGCGAGCCGGCGGCCAGACACTCCAGGCAGGTCTCGCTCAGCGGCTTGGGTTCCGGATCCGGCAGCGCGTCGGCGTGCGTGCACTGTTTCATGATTGCCAGATTACGTCGGGCGTGCGGGAATCCGCGCGGAAACGAAGGTGGGCCGAAGCCGATGCATGTGATGCCCCTCCTGCTGCTGGTCGCCGGCAGCGCCGTGGTCGCCGGCGCGGCCCGCCGTACCCCGGTGCCCGCGCCGCTGCTGCTGGTCACCGCGGGCCTGATCGTCTCGTACCTGCCCGGGGTCCCCGAATACACCCTCGACCCCCACGTGGTGCTCCCGCTCGTGCTGCCTCCGCTGCTCTACACGGCGGCCACGGACAGCTCGTACCTCGATCTGCGGGCGCAACTCAGGCCGGTCGCGCTGCTGTCCGTCGGGTACGTGCTCTTTGCGACACTCGTCGTCGGCTGGGCCGCCTACATGATCGTGCCGGACCTGTCGCTGACGGCGGCACTGGTGCTCGGCGCGGTCGTGGCGCCGCCGGACGCGGTGGCGGCCACGGCGGTGGCGCGCCGGGTCGGGCTGCCCTCCAGGGTCACCACGATCCTGCAGGGCGAGTCCCTGGTGAACGACGCGACCGCGATCACCGCCTACCGGGTGGCGGTCGCCGCAGCCGTCGGCGAGGGCGCGACCTGGGCGGGCGGCATCGGCGAGTTCCTGCTCGCCGCGATCGGCGGCGTCGGGATCGGAGTCGTCCTGATGATGCCGCTCCACTGGCTGCGCACGCACCTGAAGGAGGCGCTGCTCCAGAACTCCCTGTCGCTGCTGATCCCGTTCTTCGCGTACGCCGTCGCCGAGCAGGTGCACGCCTCCGGAGTGCTCGCCGTGGTCGTCGTCGCGCTCTACCTGGGGCACCGCAACTGGGAGGTCGACTTCGCGACCCGGCTCCAGGAGGAGGCGGTCTGGAAGATGGTCGCGTTCATCCTGGAGTCGGCGGTCTTCGCGCTCATCGGCCTGCAACTCCCGATCGTCCTCAAGGGCCTCGACGAGTACGAGGGAGTGAGCGCCGCCTGGTACGCGGTGGCCGTCTTCCTGGTCGTCGTCGTGTCCCGCTTCGTGTGGGTGTATCCGGCGACCTTCCTGCCCCGCATCCTGTCCAAACGGATCCGGGAACGGGAGGACAACCCCACCTGGAAGGGGCCCTTCATCATCAGCTGGGCCGGGATGAGAGGCGTGGTCTCGCTCGCCATCGCCTTCTCGATCCCGCTCACCGCGGAGGGCGGGGAGGACTTCCCGGGCCGCAATCTGATCCTCTTCCTGACCTTCACGACAGTGATCGGCACGCTGGTCGTGCAGGGGCTGACACTGCCCCCGCTGGTCCGTCTGCTGAAGCTGCCCGAGCGGGACCAGCAGGCCGAGACGCTCGCGGAGGCGAACGCCCAGGCACAGGCGTCCCGGACCGCGGAGCGCCGCCTGGACGAACTCCTCGACGACGAGCGCAACGCGCTGCCGCCGCCGCTCGCAGACCGGCTCCGCTCGGTCCTGGAGCGTCGCCGCAACGCCGTGTGGGAGCGGCTCGGGACGGTGAACCCCGTGACCGGGGAGACCGCCGACGACACGTACCGGCGGCTGTCGCGCGAGATGATCGCCGCCGAGCGGGAGATGTTCGTGAGACTCCGGGACGGCCGTTACATCGACGACGAGATGCTCCGGACGCTGCTTCGACGCCTGGACCTGGAGGAGGCGGCGGCGTTCCGTGAGGCTACGTAGGGCCTGGAGTGCGCCTAGAACCGGTCGGCGGGCCGGGGATGCGGACTGCCGGTGACGACCGCCGCGATCGTCGTCCCGCGCGGGAACGCGTTTTCCTCGGCGAGGGCGACAAGTCCGTACAGCAACTTGGCGACATAGAGACGCTCCACCGGCAGGCCGTGGCGCTGTTCGAAGTCGGCGGCGAACGCTTCGAGTTCGGGTGGCGTACGGGCGTAACCGCCGAGGTGGAAGCGGTCGTCGAGCCACCAGTCGCCGCACGGGCCGCCGAAGGCCTCGTCCTGGAGCGTACGTATCTCCGCGTCGAGGAAGCCGCCCTTGAGGACGGGTATGCCGAGGGCGCGCCCGCCCGGGCCGAGGCCGGCGGCCAGGCCCGCGAAGGTGCCGCCCGTGCCGCAGGCCACCGCGGCCACGTCGATACCGCCGTGGTCCCGCAGCTCCTCGCCGAGGGCCCGGCAGCCCAGGACGGCAAGGGAGTTGCTGCCGCCCTCCGGGATCACGTATGCGTCCTCGGCGGCGCACGAGCGAAGGAGCGTGACCAGGGTCTTCGGCTCGCTCTTGCGGCGGTACGTCGATCTGTCGACGAAGTGGAATCGCATGCCGTCGGCCGCGCACTGGGCCAGGGACGGGTTGAGCGGGCGGTCGGCGAGCTCCTGGCCGCGGACCACGCCGATGGTGGGCAGACCCAGGAGGCGGCCCGCGGCGGCGGTGGCCCGAAGATGGTTCGAGTACGCGCCGCCGAAGGTGAGGACCGTGCGGCCCGCCGCCGCCCGCAGGTTCGGGGCCAGCTTGCGCCACTTGTTGCCGACCAGCTCCGGGTGGATCAGATCGTCCCGCTTGAGCAGCAGCCGGACTCCGCGCCGCGCGAACCGCTCGTCCACGGCCTCCCGCACCGGGGACGGCAGCCGCGGCCGCAGGGCGCCCAGGCCGAGTGCTTCGGGGGTCTCGGGGCTGATCACGCACCCATTGTCGGACACGCGTCCGAGCGGGGCAGGGGCACGGCGGCGCGGGCCCGCCACGACGGCGCTACTTCAGTCGTTCGTGGATGCGATCTCGCATGGCCGCCATCGTGAAGCCGCGGGGGTCGATCTTGCCCGGCTGCCATTCCAGGTGGCCGATGACCGAGCGTGCCGTCCAGCCGTGGTGGCGGCAGACCGCCGCCGCGGCGCGCTCGATGGCGTCGAGCTGAGCCTCGGGCCAGGGGTCCTCGCCGTCGCCGAGGTTCTCGCACTCGAAGCCGTAGAAGTGGCGGTTGCCGTCGGTGTTCGCCTCGTTGTCCGGCGGGAGGGCCTTCTCCGCGATGACCGCGCGCAGGACGTCGTCGTCGCCCAGACCCGCGTGGTTGGAACGGCCGTAGCCGACGAGGTGGACTCTGCCGTCCTTGGTGATGACACCGTGGCACAGCGGGCCGGGCAGGCCGCTGTAGCCGTCACGGCAGATCTCCACCGTGCGCTGACTTCCCGATGTCACCGTGTGGTGGATCATCACGCCGTGGACCGGGCCCCACGGGCCCTTGTGATTGCGGTTGTGATGCTCCCAGTCGCCGACCTCGACGACGGTGAGCCCTTCCGCCTTGAGCCGGCTCAGAAAGCTGCCCGCGGACATGGGTGGGGCCATGACCGCCTCCTTACAGGCCGCGACGGCCACCCAATGCGGCCGTCTCGTACCGCAGCTTGTACCCGGATCTCTCCGGTCGGAGCCACTTCTTCGCACGGCGTGCGAGCCGATCCGGTCAGCGGCACGGGCGGACCTCAGGCGCGCAGAAAACCGTCCCCGTGCGTCGCGATGTGGCTCTCCACGGCCTGGAGGGCCTGCTGTGTGGCCTGCGGAGAGCCGCTGCCGCGCCGCTCCGCGAGGTAGGCCGCGCCCAGGCTCTTCAACAGATCGGCGCCCGCCCGCTGTGCCTGGACGTCGTCGAGCTTCTGCTTGCCCTGCGTGAGGCCGCGCTGTGCTTGTTCCTTGGCGCGGTCCAGGAAGCCTGCCATTGCCTTCTCCTCAGTCGTTCGTCCGTAGTCGTTCGTCCGTTTTGCCGGTTCAACGGGCGGCCCGATCTTGAAGTTCCCGTTCGGGAAGTGATCGGGAAGTGATTGGGAAGATCCACGGCGCCGGGCGGGCGGTCGCCAGGATCTGTCGGCCTGGACGGGACCCTCCGTTATGCCCGGCTTTCGAAGATCCATTCCCGCTCTTTCGTGTAATAGCACCGGCACGGTCCGTGATGGAAGTGTTCTCGGCGCAGCTCATTGCACGATGGGGAGGGCAATTTCATGTCGGTAGGCGAAGAGATCCGCGCGGACCAGGATCAGCCGCAGAAGAGTCTCGGCACATCCGCGGCGCGGAACCTGGCCACCACCACCAAGTCCGCACCGCAGATGCAGGAGATCAGCTCACGATGGCTGCTGCGCATGCTGCCGTGGGTGAACGTGCAGGGCGGCACATACCGCGTGAACCGCAGGCTCAGCTACTCGGTGGGCGACGGTCGCGTGACGTTCGTGAAGACCGGTGACCGGGTCCAGGTCATTCCCGCGGAGCTCGGCGAACTGCCGGCACTGCGCACGTACGAGGACCCGGAGGTGCTCGCCGAGCTCGCCCAGCGCTGCCAGCAGCGGGAGTTCGACCCGGGTGACGTCCTCGCCTCCTTCGGCAGCCAGGCCGACGAGGTGTTCCTGCTCGCACACGGCAAGGTCGAGAAGATCGGCACGGGTCCGTACGGGGACGACGCGGTCCTGGGCGTCCTCGCCGACGGCGCCTACTTCGGTGAGCAGGCGATCATCGATCCGGAGGCCATCTGGGAGTACACGGCCCGCGCGGTCACGGCCTGTACGGTCCTCGCGCTGCCCCGCCAGGACCTCGACCAGATCGCCGAGCGCTCCGAATCCCTGCGCGAGCACCTGCAACAACTGCGCGCGATTCCCACGCAGCGCGCCAACAACTACGGCGAGAAGGAGATCGACCTCGCCGCCGGCCACACCGGAGAGCCGGCCATCCCGGGGACGTACGTCGACTACGACGCGGCACCGCGCGAGTACGAACTCAGCGTCGCCCAGACCGTGCTGCGCATCCACACGCGCGTGGCCGACCTCTACAACCAGCCGATGAACCAGACCGAGCAGCAGTTGCGGCTCACGGTCGAGGCGTTGAAGGAGCGCCAGGAGCACGAGCTCATCAACAACCGGGAGTTCGGGCTGCTCAACAACTGCGAGTACGACCAGCGGCTGCAGCCGCACGACGGCGTACCCAGCCCGGACGACCTGGACGAGCTGCTCACCAGGCGGCGCGGCACCAGGCTGCTGCTCGCCCACCCGCGCGCGATCTCCGCGTTCGGCCGCGAGCTCAACAAGCGGGGGCTCGTCCCGGAGACCATCGACATGGGCGGCAACCGCATTCCCACCTGGCGCGGCGTGCCGATCTTCCCGTGCAACAAGATCCCGGTCACCGAGGCCCGCACGACCTCGATCATCGCCATGCGTACGGGCGAGGCCGACCAGGGCGTCATCGGGCTCCAGCAGGCCGGCATCCCGGACGAGATCGAGCCGAGCCTGTCCGTGCGGTTCATGGGCATCAGCGAGCAGGCGATCATGTCGTACCTGGTGACGACGTACTACTCGGCCGCGGTCCTGGTGCCCGACGCGCTCGGGGTCCTGGAGAACGTCGAGATCGGCCGCTGGAGGTGACGTCCCGTACGGCGCGCGCCGTGTCCCCGTCCGCCGGTGGGGGCGGACCGAGGGAGTACGCGCCTGTCGTCGGAGGACCGAGGGGGTACGAGCCCGTCGCCGGCGGAACCGCCACGGCCACTGTCCGCGCACTCTGCGAGGCGGATCCATGGGTGGGCTCATGACGGAGACGCAACAGAGCCCGCTACCGGCCGTAGGAGGACCGGAAGAAGCCGAAGAACCGGAAGCGCGGGGAGGGCCGGTGCCTGGTGGCGTGCCCGTCGGGCGGCGGGGTTCGCCCGACGGGCAGGAGGCCACTGGGATCCTGGAGCGGTCCCGTGCGTCGGTCGACCCCGAACTGCGCCGGGCCGTCGAGTCGTTGCCAGGCCCGTTGCGTCGTATCGCGCTCTACCACTTCGGGTGGGAGCACGCGGACGGCAGCCCGGCGGCGGGGAACTCGGGCAAGGCGATCCGGCCCGCGCTCGTGCTGGCCGCGGTCAGGGCGCTCGGCGGACAGCAGGAGACGGCCGTACGGGCGGCCGCCGCGGTGGAGCTGGTGCACAACTTCACCCTGCTGCACGACGACGTGATGGACCGGGACACGACCCGCAGGCACCGGCCGACGGCGTGGGCGGTGTTCGGGGACGCCGACGCGGTTCTCGCCGGGGACTCCCTGCAGGCGCTGGCCCACCAGTTGCTCGCCGAGGATCCGCATCCTGCGTCCTCGGCGGCGGCCGCGCGGCTCGCGAGCTGCGTCGTCGAACTGTGCGCGGGCCAGCACACGGACACCGCGATGGAGCGTCGCGGTCCCGACGACGTCACGCTCGACGAGGTGCTCGCCATGGCCGAGGCCAAGACGGGGGCGCTGCTCGGCTGCGCGTGCGCGCTCGGGGCGCTGTACGCGGGGGCCGGAGAGGAGGACATCGACGCCCTCGACGCGTTCGGGCGGGAGGCCGGGCTCGCCTTCCAGCTCATCGACGACGTGATCGGCATCTGGGGGGACCCGAGCCGCACCGGCAAGCCGGCCGGGGCGGACCTCATGGCCCGCAAGAAGTCCCTCCCCGTGGTCGCCGCGCTCGCCTCCGGCACACCGGCCGCGGCCGAACTGGCCGAGCTGTACCGGGCTCCGTACCGCGACGGCGACCTGGAGCGTACGGTCCTCGCCGTCGAGCGGGCGGGCGGGCGCGACTGGGCCCAGGTCCAGGCCGCCGACCGGATGGCCAGGTCCCTGCAGCACCTGTCCCGGGCCGTCCCGGATCCGGAGGCGGCGGGAGGGCTTCTGTCACTGGCGGAGTTCGTGACGCGGCGGAGCACGTGAGTTCGGGCCGTAGGCCGTAGGCGGTGGGCGATCGGGAGCGATTGGAGCGACCAGTGAGACGGGCAGGACGGCTAGGTCGGGTGCGACGAGTGACGGGTGATCGAAGGGCGGCGCGTATGTAGAGACCAGGGGCCGATGCCGTGCGGTGCCCGCGGGGACGCGGCAGCCGAAGCTGCACGGCGTCGGGGGCCGGAGTGAGGGCGGGGGTGGGGGTGGGGCAGAGCAGGGACGGGGGACAGGGGGCGTTCCCGGCTCGGCCCACTTCCCGTCCGGCCCGTCTCAACGCCGCCTGTCTCCGACTCACTTCCACCCTTGCTTCACTTTTGCCACTCCACCCTGAGCGGTGCGGCGTTCGTCGGCCGTAATGGGTACGAGACTCCGGGGCCCTCTTCGCCGCGCGGTGCCTGACAACGCGGTGAGGCGGAGGGGTTCCGGTTCCGGCGGGCCCCGCGCATCCCCACGGTGTGCGGGGCCCGTCGCCTTCTGCCGAAGTGATCGCTAGGCTGCAACGGCCGAGTGGGCATGGGCAGTTGAGCCAAAGGGGCGGGCTATGGGCGTGGCGATCCGAAGAGCGGGCGAGGATGATCGGGAGGCCGTGACACGACTGCTCGACGAGGCCTTTCAGAACGACCCGGTGAGCAGCTGGATCTTCCCCGACGCGGAACACCGGCGGCGGACGCACCCGCTGCTGATGGGGGCCTTCGTCGACGGCGTGCTCGCCGAGGGGTACGTGGACGTCACGGAGGACGGTTCGGCCTGCGCGCTGTGGCTTTCGATGCCCGCGGAGCCTGCCGAGGAGGACGACGAGGACGGGCCCGCCCAACTGCGCGAGGACGTCGATCCCGAGAACGAACGGGTCGAGCTGATAGGCCGGTTGACCGCCGGGATCCACCCGGAGGGGCAGGCCCACGAGTACCTCTGGATGATCGCCGTCGCACCGGGCCGGCAGGGGGAGGGGCTCGGTTCGGCGCTTGTCCAGCATGTGCTGGACCGGTGTGACGGTGAAGGTGTCGCCGCGTATCTGGAGGCGAGCAGTGCGCGCAGCCGGGGGCTCTATGAGCGGCTCGGGTTCGAATTCACGGGGAGCGCGCTTGAGCTTCCGGCCGGGCCGCTGATGTGGCCCATGTGGCGTGAACCGCTGGGTGAACCGCTGCGTGAACCGCAGCGCGGGGCTGTCGGTTTGTAGTCTGCGGGCCGGTGGGGGCTGGTCGCGCAGTTCCCCGCGCCCCTGATGGGGCGCCCCCGTCCGCCCAGCCGTCGGGCAGGCCCTAGTCGCCCCCGGCCGGCACGATCGTCGCCACGATTCGTTCCACCAGGCCGTCCGGGACGGTCACTCCCGGGAGTACGCCCTCCAGGACGCCCGGCAGGGTCAGGTGTTCCAGGATCAGGCCGAGCATGGCGAGGTAGAGGACCGTCACCGTCTCGTCGCCGCCGGGGAGGCCTGCCCCGCGGTGGAACTCCATGCCGTATTCGAGGTCGGCGCGGATCGTCTTCGTGTAGGAGGCGCGGAGTTCGGGGCGCCGCGTGGCCTCCAGGCGCATCTCCAGCAGGGCCAGATAGCCCGTGCGGTCGCGCTGGGCGCGGGCCATGAGGTCGTGCATGAACGCCGTGACCAGGGCGCGGTCCTTGGGGGCCTTCATGAGTTCGGCCAGGACCTCGGGGTCCGGGGCGAGGCGTTCGTGGAGGTGGGCGTCGATCTGGCGGAGCAGGTCGTCGCGGCCGCTGAAGTAGTTCGAGGCCGTGCCCACCGGCACCCCGGCCTCACCGTCCACCGCGCGGAACGTCAGCCCGCGCGCCCCCTCGCGCGCCAGCACCTCCACACCGGCGTCGACCAGGGCGGCCCGGCGCTCCGGATTGCTCGCCATGCGGAATCCCCTCTCCTACTTCAGTCCCGTACGGGAGATCCTCGGAAATCCCCTTGCAACCACTACAGGTGAAGCACTATGAATGGAGTGGTTAACGCATCCTACGGAAAGAGACCGGCTTGCGAAAGCTCACGTATTTCATCGCCTGTTCGATCGACGGCTTCATCGGCGACCCGAGCGGCGACGCACAGATGATGGTGGAGATGGTCGACGAGGAGTTCTTCGACTTCCTCAGGACCGAATACCCGGAGACGTTGCCGACCCACGGCCGTCAAGCGACGGGCACGGACCACCTGGCGAACCAGAAGTTCGACACGATCATCCAGGGCCGTGCCAGCTACGACATCGCGCTGGAGATCGGCGTCACCAGCCCGTACGCCCATATGCGCGAGTACGTCGCCTCGCGCAGCCTGAAGGAGTCGCCCGACCCGCACGTCGAGATCATCTCCGACGACCTGGTCGGCAAGGTCCGCGAACTCAAGGCGGAGGACGGCGAACTCGGTGTCTACCTGTGCGGCGGCTCCCGGCTCGCGGGCGAGCTGGTCGACGAGATCGACGAGATCGTCGTCAAGACGTACCCGATCGTGCTCGGCTCCGGCATGCCGATGTTCGGCTCCGGGTTCGCCATCGGCGAGTTCACGCTCGGCGAGGTGCGCACGTTCAAGAACGGAGCGATCGTGCGGACGTACAGCAGGAAGGGCTGATTCCGGGGCGGGTTCGTCGCCCGCCTGTCGGGGCGCGCCCTCCCGCAATACCCTGGGGACATGACCAGCGATGAGTACGTCTGTCCGGTCTGCAAGCAGGCCGTGGACACGGTCGTTCGTCGGCGCAAGACCCTCGGGGTCTTCGTGCCCCTGTGGAGCGCGGGCCCCTGCCGGAACTCCACGTGCGCGGAGTACGAGAAGGCCGAAGCCGAGTCGGAGCGCGTTCTGGCGAGCGAGCCCGGACCGCCCGAGGCACCGCAGGCGGTCGCCGGCCAGGCGGCTGCGGACCAGGCGTCCGTGGAGCGGGATTCCTGACTGCGGCGGTCCGCGAGAAATTGCGGGAAAGTTTTTTTCGCGCGCCTGTAGAGAACCGCGGCCCGGCTCCGACGTCCCCTGTGAGAGCCACCCACTGCGGGCGGCCCGAACCGAAGGAGCGGACTCATGAAGTACCTCGTGATGATCCAGGGCACGCAGGCCGACTACGCGGCGCAGAGCGGCAAGGGCTCCGCCGACGCGCCCACCTGGACCGAGCAGGACATCCAGACCATGTACGCGCACATGGGCGCGATCAACAACGACCTCGCCGAGACCGGGGAGATCGTCGACGCCAACGGTCTGTCGGAGCCTGCGAAGGCCCGGTTCGTCGAGCGGGGCCCGGACGGGAAGCCCGTGATCACCGACGGGCCGTACAGCGAGACCAAGGAAGTACTCGCCGGGTACTGGGTCCTGGACTGCGCCAGCCTGGAGCGGGTCACGGAGATCGCCGCGCGGGTCCTCGAATGCCCCGTCCCCGAGGGCACGAAGCAGTACCCGTTGGTCATCCGCGCGATCCCCGACGGCAGCGGGGACGTGTGAGCCGTCCCCCCAGACACCCCTCGGGACGTACGACCGAGGTCGAGGACCTGCTGCGCCGCCACGCGCCGCAGGTCCTCGGCGCGCTCGTGCGCCGGTACGGACACTTCGACGCCGCCGAGGACGCCGTACAGGAGGCGCTTCTCGCGGCGGCCGGGCAGTGGCCCGAGGCCGGGGTGCCCGAGAATCCGCGCGGCTGGCTGATCAAGGTCGCCTCACGGCGGCTCACGGACGTGCTGCGCAGTGAGGAGGCGCGGCGGCTGCGCGAGGAGCGGGCGGCGGCGCTCACTCCGCGCGACGCCTTCACGGCCCCGCCGCCCGGCGCCGACCGCGCGCCGTCCGAGGACGACACCCTCACGCTCCTCTTCCTCTGCTGCCACCCCGAGCTGACCCGGTCCGCGCGGATCGCGCTCACGCTGCGGGCGGTCGGCGGTCTGACGACGGCCGAGATCGCCCGTGCGCATCTGATGCCCGAGGCGAGCATGGCGCAGCGGATCAGCCGGGCCAAGCAGAAGGTGAAGGGCACGAGCTTCGGCCGCCCCGAGAACTGGGAGGAGCGGCTGCCGGCGGTCCTGCACGTCCTGTACCTCATCTTCAACGAGGGGTACACGGCCACGTCCGGTGCTGCGCTCCAGCGGGCCGAACTCGCGGGCGAGGCCATCCGGTTGACCCGTATCGTGCACGCGCTGCTGCCCGGCCACTGCGAGGTGACGGGTCTGCTGGCGCTCATGCTCCTCACCGACGCCCGCCGTGCCGCGCGCACCGGACCGCACGGCGAACTGGTGCCGCTCGACGAGCAGGACCGCGCGCTGTGGGACAAGGCGGCGATCGACGAGGGTGTGGCCCTCGTGACGCGGGCGCTGGCCCGACCGCAGTTGGGCCCCTACCAGTTGAGGGCCGCGATCGCCGCCGTCCACGACGAGGCGGCCTCGCCCGACGACACCGACTGGCAGGAGATCCTCGGCCTCTACGACATCCTCGTCCGCTTGGTCCCCGGTCCCGTGGAACGCCTCAACCGCGCGGTGGCCGTCGCGATGGCCCACGGTCCGGAGGCCGGTCTCGCCGAACTCGCCTCCCTGGAGGGGGAGCTGTCGACGGGCCATCGCCTTGACGCGGTCCGCGCCCACCTCCTGGAACGGGCCGGCGACACCGAGGCCGCCCGCACCGCCTACGAGTCGGCAGCCGCCAAGACCCTCAGCCGCCCGGAACAGCGCTACCTACGGGCACGCGCGTCCCGCCTGGCTACCTGAGGCCCGCCACTGCCCTGAGGGTGCCCCGGTCCGCAGTTGCCTCGGCCCCCAGACCCCCCCCGGCCCTCAGGACGGTGGCTCGGATGCCCGGACGCGTGTGGGTCTTGTGTACATCTTCGCCACGCAGGCCGGGATCGCGGCCCCCGCGTCGTGCGGCCGGGCCCGGTACGCGCTCGGGGACTCGCCCACCAGCTCGGTGAAGCGGGAGCTGAACGACCCCAGTGACGTACACCCGACCGCTATGCAGACCTCCGTGACGGTCAGGTCGCCGCGCCGCAGCAGCGCCTTCGCGCGCTCGATGCGCCGCGTCATGAGATAGCCGTACGGAGTCTCGCCGAAGGCCGCCCGGAAGCTGCGCTGGAAGTGGCCCGCCGACATCAGCGCCGTACGCGCGAGCGCGGGCACGTCCAGCGGCTCGGCGTACTCACGGTCCATCCGGTCGCGCGCCTTGCGCAGCCGGACCAGATCTTCCGTGTTCATGCCCTTCAGCATGCCACGGCCCACCGACAGCGCCCCTGGCTCGTGGCCGGTCAACCTGCCCGGACGGCCGTCGGGCTGCCCCCTCGGCGCGGGTTCCGACCGGCCGGTGGCCGGGAAGCGGAACGCGGAAGGGGCCCGGCCAAGGCATTGGCCGGGCCCCTCCACCGCGAAAACGGAAGGCGTTGGGTCACGCCTTCTTGGTCTCCCAGAAGATCTTGTCGATCTGGGCGATGTAGTCCAGCGCCTTCTGGCCCGTGGCCGGGTCGGTCGAGCCCTTGGCGGCCGAGAGGGCCTTGAGGGCGTCGTTGACCAGCTGGTGCAGCTCCGGGTACTTCTCGAAGTGCGGGGGCTTGAAGTAGTCGCTCCAGAGCACCGAGACGTGGTGCTTGGCGAGCTCGGCGCGCTGCTCCTTGATGACGGTGGCGCGAGCCTGGAAGTGCGGGTCGTCGTTGGCGGCCATCTTCTCCTGCACGGCCTTCACCGACTCCGCCTCGATGCGGGCCTGGGCCGGGTCGTACACACCGCAGGGCAGGTCGCAGTGTGCGCTGACCTGGACCTTGGGGGCAAACAGGCGGGAGAGCATTGAGCTGTCCTTCCTCGTGATCGTCTTCTCAGGTGGGACATTACTCCGTGAGGGACGGGTTTTCGCGAGTGCCCCCATGGGCTTAGGACAAAAGTCCAGGGTGAGACTGGGACTCGTGGAGGATGGACCGGGGAGGTGCCGGTGATGCCGGAGCTGTCGCAGGAGACCGAGCGTGGAAGGGCCGCCCTGCCCTTCGGTACGGCCGAGGTGACGGGGCCGTCCATGGTGCCCACACTGCAGCACGGGGACCTCCTCGTCGTGCAGTACGGGGCCCGGGTCAGGCCCGGTGACGTGGTCGTGCTGCGTCATCCGTTCCAGCAGGACCTGCTGGTCGTCAAGCGCGCGGCCGAGCGGCGCGAGGGAGGCTGGTGGGTGCTCGGCGACAACGCGTACGCGGGTGGGGACAGTACCGACTACGGGACCGTGCCCGAGGAGCTCGTCCTCGGGAAGGTCCGGTTCCGGTACCGGCCGCCGAAGAAGGGTCAGCGCTCGCCGTTCGCGGTGGCGCGCTGGGTGCTGTCGGCCGCCAGGCCGGTGCTCTCCGACCGGTCCGCCTCCAGGCGTTTGCGGGCCCGGTAGGCGGCGACGTTCGCCCGGGTCGCGCAGCGGTCCGAGCAGTAGCGCCGGGAGCGGTTCGTCGAGGTGTCGAGGTAGGCGTTGCGGCACGGCGCTGCCTCGCACAGGCCCAGGCGGTCCACGCCGTACTCCGTGAGGTGGAAGGCCAGGCCCATCGCGGCGGTCGCGGCGTACCCCGCGGTCGCGTTCGACGGGTGGTCCGCCAGGTGCATGTGCCACAGCGGGCGGCCGTCGTCGTCCCGGAAGTCGTGGCCGGAGATCTGCGGGCTCACCGGGAACTCCAGGAGCAGCGAGTTCAACAGGTCCACGGCGAGGGTCTCGTCGCCGCCGTCGGCCGCCTCAAAGACCGCGCGCAGCCGGGCCCGTACGCCGCGGAAGCGGGTCACGTCCGCGTCCGTGGCGCGGCGGGCCGCCGACGAGTTGCCGCCGAAGAGGTCACGGATGGCCTCGACCGAGGTGAGCGCGTCCTTGCCCCGGGCCGGTTCCTCGCTGTTGACGAGTCGTACGGCGTAGTCCGAGTAATAGGCCAGTTCCACTTGTAGTCCTTACGGAGGCACTCTATCGTCGTGGTTTGGACAGGTAATGGCTAATTGCACTTCCAGGGTATTACACGCTGGAGGGGAGAGGGGTATCCATGACGACCGACATCGGAGCCGACTGGGCTGCCTGGCAGGAGAGCTGGGACCGGCAGCAGGAGTGGTACATGCCGGACCGTGAGGAGCGGTTCCGGGTCATGCTCGACATGGTCGAGGCCCTCGTGGGCCCCGAGCCGCGTGTCCTGGACCTCGCGTGCGGTACGGGAAGTATCACGGCCCGCCTCCTCGAAAGGTTCCCGAAGGCCGTCAGTACCGGCGTCGACCTCGATCCCGCGCTGCTGACCATCGCCCGGGGCACCTTCGAGGGCGACGACCGGGTCGCCTTCGTCACGGCCGACCTCAAGGACCCCGACTGGCCGGCGACGCTGCCGTACGACTCGTACGACGCCGTCCTCACGGCCACCGCTCTCCACTGGCTGCACAGGGAACCCCTCGCGGTCCTCTACGGTCAGGTCGCGGAACTCGTCCGCGACGGCGGGGTGTTCATGAACGCGGACCACATGATCGACGAGACGACTCCGCGGATCAATGCGGCGGATCGTGCGCAGCGGCATGGCCGTATGGACGAGGCCAAGGCCGGCGGGGTTCTCGACTGGGCGGACTGGTGGCAGCTTGCCGGGCAGGATCCTGTCCTTGCCGAGCCCACGGCTCGTCGCTTCGAGATCTACGGCGAGCATGCGGACGGTGACACGCCGTCCGTCGAGTGGCACGCGCGCGTGCTGCGCGAGAAGGGCTTCGCGGAGGCCCGTGCGGTCTGGCGCTCCCCGTCGGACGCGCTGGTCCTGGCCGTCAAGTAGCAGGCTTCTCTCGCCCCCGCCGCCCCTACCCGTCCCATCCCTGGGGGCTGCCGCCCCCAGACCCCCGCTGATCGGCCTAAACGGCCTCGTCCTCAAGCGCCGGACGGGCTGAGGGGTGGGTGGGGGCTGATGGGGTGGGTGGGTTGATCGGGAGTGGGCGGGGATCGGCCTGGCGGCCTTGTCCTCAAGCGCCGGACGGGCTGAGGGGTGAGTGGGGGCTGATGGGGGTGGGTGGGTTGACCGGGAGTGGGCGGGGATCGGCCTGGACGGCCTTGTCCTCAAGCGCCGGGCGGGCTGGGTCGTGCGGGGCTGGTCGGGTGGGTGGGTTGACCGGGGGTGGGTGGAGATCGGCCTGAATGGGCTTGCCTCAAGCGTCGGACGGGCTGAGAAGTTAATGCTGGGTTGGCTGAAAGGTGAGTATCGGGAGGGTCGGAAGCTGGGGCGTAGACCCGCTTTCAGGGGCGCGGGGAACTGCGCGATCAGCCCCCGCCGGCCCGCAGACGTCTTGTCGGCCCGGTGGCAGGCGAACGCGGAGGGGCGGTACGGAAATCCGTACCGCCCCTCCGCGAACCAGCTGAGCAAACCGAACCGGCTGAACCGGCGGACGGCTAAAGCACCTTTGACAGGAACGATTGTGTTCGCTCCTGCTGCGGGTTCGTCAGGACGTCCCGGGGGTTGCCGGACTCGACGACCACGCCCTCGTCCATGAAGACCAGCGAGTCGCCGACCTCACGGGCGAAGCCCATCTCGTGGGTGACGACGATCATCGTCATGCCGGACTCGGCGAGGTCGCGCATGACGTCGAGGACGTCGCCGACGAGCTCAGGGTCGAGGGCCGAGGTCGGCTCGTCGAACAGCATCAGCTTCGGGTCCATGGCAAGCGCCCGGGCGATCGCGACCCGCTGCTGCTGGCCACCGGAGAGCTGCGAGGGGTAGTTGGCCGCCTTGTCGGCGAGACCGACCCGCTCAAGGAGCTGCGCCGCACGCTCCCGCGCCTGCGCCTTGCTGACGCCCTTGACCTGGATCGGCGCCTCCATGACGTTCTCCGTCGCCGTCATGTGCGGGAACAGGTTGAAGCGCTGGAACACCATGCCGATGTCCCGCCGCTTCAGCGCGACCTCGCTGTCCTTGAGCTCGTACAGCTTGTCGCCCTTCTGGCGATAGCCGACCAGCTCCCCGTCCACGTACAGCCGCCCGGCGTTGACCTTCTCCAGGTGGTTGATGCACCGCAGGAACGTCGACTTGCCGGAGCCGGAGGGGCCGATGAGGCAGAAGACCTCGCTGGGCTTCACCTCGAGGTCGATGCCCTTGAGGACCTCGACGGGGCCGAACGACTTGTGGACGCCTTCGGCCTTCACCATGGGCGTACCGGAGCCCGCAGCGGTCGCACTCTTCGTCATGTCGGTGCTCATGCCTTGGCCCCTCCCCCCGAGCGGTTGGACAGTGACAGCATGTTCGCCTTGATCTTCTGGAACGGTGTGGCCGGCAGCGAACGGCTCGAACCGCGGGCGTAGTACCGCTCGATGTAGTACTGCCCGACGCTGAGCACCGAGGTCAGGACCAGGTACCAGGCGGCGGCCAGGAAGTACATCTCCACCGGTGCGCCGGAGGTCTGCCCGATGTCCTGGGCGTACCGGAAGAGTTCGGAGAACTGGACCACCGACACCAGCGAGGTCGTCTTGAGCATGTTGATGACCTCGTTGCCCGTGGGGGGCACGATCACGCGCATCGCCTGCGGGATCACGATCCGGCGCAGGGTCTTGCCGTGGCTCATGCCCAGGGCGTGCGAGGCCTCGGTCTGGCCCTCGTCGACCGACAGGAGGCCCGCGCGGCAGATCTCCGCCATGTACGCGGCCTCGTTCAGGCCGAGTCCCAGGAGCGCCGTCAGCAACGGCGTCATGAAGCTCGACCACTCGTCCTTGTAGATCGGACCGAGGTTGATGTACTCGAAGACCAGGCCCAGGTTGAACCAGACGACGAGCTGGACCAGGACCGGGGTGCCGCGGAAGAACCAGATGTAGAACCACGCGATCGACGAGGTCACCGGGTTCCTCGACAGGCGCATCACCGCGAGCAGGATGCCGCCCACGATGCCGATCACCATCGAGAGGACGGTGAGGAGCATCGTCTGGCCGACGCCCTTGATGATGCGGTCGTCGAAGAAGTAGTCCGGAATGGCGTCCCAGTTGATCTTGCCCTGGGCGAACGCGTAGATGATCGAGACGAAGATCGCGATCGCGATGACGGCCGAGATGTACCGCCCGTAGTGGCGGACCGGGATGGCCTTGATGGCCTCCGGTCCGCCCGGGGGAGTGTCTTCGGGACCGGCCGTCTTGTCGATGTCAACAGTCACGGATGTTGCCTTTCAGCGCCGCTGGGAACGCGGTCACTTGCCGCCGTTGATGGCGGCTTCCTTGACGGCGCCGGCCTCGACGCCCCACTTTGCGATGATCTTGTCGTACTCGCCGTTCTTGATGATCGCGTCGAGCGCGGCCTGCAGGGCGTCCCGCAGCTCGGTGTTCGACTTGGCGATCGCGATGCCGTACGGGGCGGCCTCGACCTGCTCGCCGACGACCTCGAAGTCGTTGCCGCCGCCGGAGGTCTTCGCCGCGTACGCCGCGACGGGGAAGTCCGAGGAACCGGCGTCGGCGCCGCCGGCGCGCAGCCGGGTCTGGGCCTGCTGGTCGTTGTCGAAGGCCTCGATGGTGAGCTTCTGGCCGGCCGGACACTCCTTGGCCTGGGCCTTGGCCAGGTCGTTCGAGACGGTGTTGCGCTGCACCACGATCTTCTTGCCGCAGAGGTCGTCCCAGGTCTTGATGCCCTGGTCGGCGCCCTTCTTGGTGTAGATCGAGACGCCCGCGGTGAAGTAGTCGACGAAGTCGACGCCCTCGCCGACCTTCTTGCCGGTGTCGGCGTCGATGCCCTCCTGGCGGTCCTTGCTGTCCGTCATCGCCGACATCGCGATGTCGTACCGCTTGGAGCGCAGGCCGGTGAGCAGGGTGTCGAACGTGCCGTTCTCGAACTCGAACTTCACGCCGAGCTGCTTGCCCATGGCGTCGGCGAGGTCGGGGTCGATGCCCACGGTCTTGCCCGATTCGTCCTTGAACTCGACGGGCGCGTAGGCGATGTCCGAGCCGACCTTGATGACGCCCTTGTCGCGGATGGCCTTGGGCAGCTGGTCGGCGAGCGGGGCCGCGCTGGAGTCTGCGGTGTTCGAGCTGCCGCTGTCCTTGTCCTCGGTCTGGTCACCGCAGCCGGTGAGCAGCAGGGCGCCTGCGACCGCGATCGCACCGACCGCGGCTATCCGGGACTGCGCGGCGGTCGTACGACGGGTGGAGCTTGCGGTCATGGTGGGTTCCTCCGGCGGGTGGGTGGAGTTGCCGATGGGTCGGCAGTAGCCGATGGGTCGACGAGAACACACACCTTCGGGTGTCGCGACCTCGTGTGATTACGGCATCTTGCCATTCGGACTCGCGCCTTCAGGGTGCCCGCCATGTCAAAATCGGATAACGGGTGACCCCCGAACCGGACCGAGTCGGTCCGTCGAAGCCGGATCTTGTGCGGAAAACCCCCCGTCACGACCGGAAGATCTTCGGTGTACTGGGCGAAACGGGCGACTGCTTCTCCGCGTACGCGGTGCTTCGGTGCGCATCGGTGGATTGTTCGCCAAATGGGCGCGTTCGGCATATTCGACCATGAGTCCTGTCACCGGTATGTGACCTTCACTCTCCGGTATCCGGCCGGTATTCGGCCCGTATTCGGCTCGCGGTCCTCCGGTGTGCGGCCTTCCGTCGTCGGTGTGTGACCTTCGCGCCATGGACTCGTCTGCGATGCGGTCCGTCCGGTAAGAAGGTTCCTTACACCCCTCATCCGGGGCTCAGGGCGCGTGTGCGGCGCGCCCGTCGCGTATGACCCGTACGTATGCGTACGTAACCGTCATCTGGGACATATGTGGTGCCCGCCTGCTCCTCACCCGGAGCGGAGACCCTCAACCATTAAGACTTAAGGGGTAAAACAAAGTGGCAGCGGAGATCGTCAATCCTCGCAGCGACAGCAGTACGGATCAGGAAGGAGGGGCCGAGCCCCTCGATTCCTTCGACCCGGCATTCGCGCTGCACCGCGGCGGCAAGATGGCCGTGCAGGCCACGGTGCCCGTCCGTGACAAGGACGACCTGTCCCTGGCGTACACGCCCGGCGTCGCGAAGGTCTGCACGGCCATCGCGGAGCAGCCGGAGCTCGTCCACGACTACACGTGGAAGTCGTCCGTGGTCGCCGTCGTGACCGACGGCACCGCCGTGCTCGGGCTCGGTGACATCGGGCCCGAGGCCTCCCTCCCCGTGATGGAGGGCAAGGCGATCCTGTTCAAGCAGTTCGGCGGGGTCGATGCCGTGCCGATCGCGCTCGCCTGCACCGGCGTCGACGAGATCGTCGAGACCGTGGTGCGGCTCGCGCCGTCCTTCGGCGGCGTGAACCTGGAGGACATCTCGGCGCCCCGGTGCTTCGAGATCGAGCGGCAGCTGCAGGAGCGGCTCGACATTCCGGTCTTCCACGACGACCAGCACGGCACGGCCGTCGTCACGCTGGCGGCCCTGCGGAACGCCGCGCGGCTGACCGGGCGGAGCCTCGGGCAGCTGCGGGCCGTCATCTCGGGCGCGGGTGCGGCCGGGGTCGCGATCGCCAAGTTCCTGCTTGAGGCGGGGCTCGGGGATGTCGCGGTCGCCGACCGCAGGGGCATCGTGTCGACGGACCGGGACGACCTGACGCCGGTCAAGCGGGAACTGGCCGCCATGACCAACAAGGCGGGGCTGTCCGGCTCGCTGGAGTCCGCGCTCGCCGGGGCCGACGTCTTCATCGGCGTTTCCGGCGGTACGGTGCCGGAGCCGGCCGTGGCGTCCATGGCCGAGGGTGCGTTCGTTTTCGCCATGGCGAACCCGGATCCCGAGGTGCATCCCGATGTCGCCCACAAGTACGCGGCGGTCGTCGCCACCGGGCGGTCGGACTTTCCGAACCAGATCAACAACGTGCTGGCGTTTCCCGGGATCTTCGCCGGGGCGCTTCAGGTGCGGGCCTCTCGGATCACCGAGGGGATGAAGATCGCTGCGGCGGAGGCGTTGGCTTCGGTCGTCGGGGACGACCTTGCCGCGGACTACGTGATTCCGTCGCCGTTCGACGAGCGGGTTGCTCCCGCCGTCACTGCCGCGGTTGCCGCGGCTGCTCGGGCTGAGGGTGTGGCTCGACGGTAGGTCTGTTCGGCCGACTGTTGGGCCGGCTGTGCGGTTCGGGTCCCGTCCTGGTGGGCGGGGCCCGGATTTTTTGTGCGTGGAGATTTTTTGCTCGGGGGTTCGGCTGGGTGGGTGGTGTGTGGGGGAGGGGCTGGAGGGTTCTGGGTGGGTGCGGGTCGGTGGGGGCTGGTCGCGCAGTTCCCCGCGCCCCTGAAAGCGGGGGGTTGCGCCCGGCCTTTTGCTTTTAGGGGCGCGGGGACTGCGCGCTCAGCCACTGACAACCCGCACTGGGCCGGTCACGCCAACCCTCTCTCACCCAGGGGCGCGGGGAACTGCGCGGCCAGCCCTCAGCGACCCGCACCTGATCGGTCGTGCCAACCATCACCCACCCGCCCGGCGGGACACGCGTCACAGGGGGACGTGGTTCCGTCGGGAGGGCGGTGGAGCCTAGGGTCGAGGCATGTTCGCTGCCTACGCTGCTCGTATTGACCGGGACCAGCCGTTGAACGGCCTCGAGTTGGGGGAGCGGCCCGCTCCCGAAGCCCGGGACGGCTGGACGACCGTGAACGTCAGGGCCGCCTCCCTGAACCACCACGACCTCTGGTCGCTGCGTGGCGTGGGGCTCGCCGAGGACAAGCTGCCGATGATCCTCGGATGCGATGCCGCCGGCGTCGACGAGGACGGCAACGAGGTCGTACTGCACTCTGTCATCGGGCAGACGGGACACGGGGTCGGCCCCAAGGAACCGCGCTCCATCCTCACTGAGCGGTACCAGGGCACCTTCGCCGAGCAGGTCTCCGTACCCGCGTGGAACGTCCTGCCCAAGCCCAAGGAGCTCTCCTTCGAAGAGGCGGCTTGTCTGCCCACCGCGTGGCTGACGGCGTACCGCATGCTCTTCACCAACGCCGGTGTACGCCCCGGCGACTCGGTTCTCGTCCAGGGCGCCGGAGGCGGTGTCGCCACCGCCGCGATCGCGCTCGGGAAGGCCGCGGGTCTGCGGGTCTTCGCGACCAGCCGCGACGAGGCCAAGCGCAAGCGGGCCCTCGAACTGGGAGCCGTGGAGGCCGTGGAGTCCGGGGCGCGGCTGCCCCAGCGCGTGGACGCCGTCATCGAGACGGTCGGCGCCGCCACCTGGTCCCACTCGGTCAAGTCCCTGAAGCCCGGCGGCACCCTGGTCATCTCGGGCGCCACCAGCGGCGACCGCCCCTCGCACGCCGAACTGACCCGGATCTTCTTCCTCGAACTCAAGGTCGTCGGCTCCACGATGGGCACGAAGGACGAGCTGGAGGACCTGCTCTCCTTCTGTGCCGCCACCGGTGTCCGTCCCGTCATCGACGAGGTCCTCCCGCTGGACCGCGCCCGCGAGGGCTTCGAGCGGATGGAGTCCGGTGAGCTCTTCGGCAAGGTCGTTCTGAACACCCCCTGATGCCGTTCCTGGCTGGGCGCGGGTCTTGCCCGCGCTCTTGGTCTTGCACGCCCTTGAGCGTCAACCGTGGTTGACAATCGAGGGCGTGTCAATCTAAGTTGACATCATGACCGAAGCAACGGATCTCGCCGAGCGCGCGGGCGACCGTGATCCGCGGATCGGGCTGCGGGCCGTCTCCGCCTTGCGGCGGCTGCTGGAGCAGCTCGAAGCGGTTCAGGTGCGCAGTGCGCGCAATCAGGGTTGGTCGTGGCAGGAGATCGCCGCGGAACTGGGTGTCAGCAGGCAGGCCGTGCACAAGAAGTACGGGAGGCAGTGATGTTCGAACGGTTCACCAAGGACGCCCGGGCGGTGGTGCTCGGCGCGGTCGACCACGCCGAGCGGTTGCACGCGGAGACGGTCGAGGAACAGCACGTACTGCTGGCCCTGCTCGACCGTGAGGCCAGCCGCGCGTCGTTCGCCCTCATGTCACTGGGGCTCGCGGAGCGCAAGGAGTCCGTCGAGCAGGCACTGGCCGAGGCGCGGCGTCGCGGCGGGCTCTCCCGCGCCGACGCGGACGCGCTCTCCGGGCTGGGCATCGACGTCTCGGAGATCGTCTCCCGGGTCGAAGAAGCCCATGGCGAGGGCGCGCTGCGGGCCCGCGGCGGGACGGGCACCGGGCGGGGCAGGGGTTGGTTGTCGGGGCTCGTCGGCGGGCATCGGCCCTTCGCCCAGGGGGCCAAGGACCTTCTCACGGAGTCCCTGCGGATGGCTCTCGCCCAGCGGGACCGGTACATCGGCGACGAGCACCTTCTCCTCGCCCTCACCGCCCGCCCCGGCGTCCCCGCGGAGGTCCTGGCCGACCACGGGGTGACGTACGAGTCGCTGCGGCGGGTGCTGTACGGCGGGGGAGAGGCGAAGGCGGGCTGAGGGGGCGTCGTCGGCAGGCCGGTCGGCCGGTCGGCCGGCCGACCGGGCTTGGTGAGGTCGGCGCTGGAGCCGACCGTCGTGGGTCCACCGACGAATTGACCATGGTGGGTCCACCGCCGAACTGACCATGGTGGGTCCACCGCCGAACTGTCCATGGTGGGTCCACCGCCGAACTGACCATGGTGGGACCACCGTCGAACTGGCCGTGGTGCGTCCGGTGTCGAACTGGCCGTGGTGGGTCCGGTGCGGGACGACCATGGTTGGCCCGGTCAGGCTCAGCCCGGTTCTGCCCGGCCCGTCGCGGGAGCCGGTGGTGGTGGGCCCGTCGCCGGAGCCTGCCGGGGCGGGGCGCCCTGGAGTCGATGGGTGCCCCCCGCCCCGGCAGGCCTCCGGTCAGCCCTTGGGCGTCCGCAGCGCCGCCCCTATGTGTGCCGCCGCCGTCGACAAGTGGCGTCGGGCGTCGCGCAGTTGTTCCTCCGTCACCCCGTGGTCGCGGGCCGCGTCGCGGATGTCGTCGCGGAAGCGGTCCAGGAGGCGGTCGAGGTCGCGGGCGGGGTCGCCCGTGGAGTCCTCGTGGGCCCAGGAGGGTTCGTAATCGGCGGGGAAGTCCTCAGGGGTGACCGTGTAATCGGGCTCCCTCGCACCAGCACCTGCCCCGGCCCCGGCGCTTGCCCCAGCGCCGGCCCCTGCTCCCGTCCCCGACCCCTTTCCTGCTCCCGGTCGGCCGAAGCCGAAGTCCTTCCCGAACTCCTTGCCGAAGTCCTTTCCGAACTCGCCGAATTCCTTGGCCAGTTCGGTGATTCCCTCGCGCACGCCCGTCGGCCAGTCGCCCCGGGTGAAGTGGTCCTGAACCTGGTCCTGGACGCGCTTGGCGATGCGCTGGAGCTCCTCCTGGGCCTGTGCCCGTGCCCGCTCCTGGGCCTCCTTGGCCTGGTGGCGTGCCCGCTGGGCATCCTCGCGGGCCCGCCGGCTCTCGTCCTTGGCGCGCCGGGCCTGCTCCTTCCACTCCTGCTTGACGCGGCGCATCTCCTCCTTCGCGATACGCCACGCCTCCTTGTCGCCGTAGTCCGTGAAGTCCCCGTGGGCGCCCTCGTGTTCGGCGCGCTCCCCCTTGGCGCCTGCTCCCGTGGAACTCCGCCGTGCCTCGCTCGCCGCCGCCCGCATCTCCCGGCGCAGATCACCCGCCGCGCCGCGCACATCGGCACGGATCTCCGCGGCGAGCTCGGCCACCGACTCGCGGATCTCCAGCTCCAGATCGACCAGTTCACCACTGCGGTCGGCCAGCTCGGCCCGGCCCGCGTCCGTGATCGCGTACACCTTCCGGCCGCCCTCGGTGGTGTGGGTGACCAGGCCCTCGGCCTCCAGCTTGGACAGCCGGGGGTACACGGTGCCGGCCGACGGCGCGTACAGCCCCTGGAAGCGCTCTTCCAGGAGGCGGATCACCTCGTAGCCGTGGCGCGGTGCCTCGTCCAGGAGCTTCAGCAGGTAGAGCCGCAGGCGGCCATGGGCAAAGACGGGAGCCATGTCAGAGCCCCTTCTCGTGGGTCGGGTCGTCGGTGACGCCGGCGTCGGAATGCTCGGTGGGGCCGGCGTCGGGGGCCGCGGCGGGGGTCGCGCCCGAAGTGGGGGACTTGGCGGGGCCGTCCGTCGGTGAGGCGCCCGGTCCGGCGCCGGCGTGAGTGCCGGGCGCCGTGTCCTCGGGCACCGCGCTGTGCCCCTTGCTGTGCTCGGACCCGGCCCCAACGGGAACCGTGTCCTCCGGCTCATCCTCCCCGAAGTCCGCCTCCTTCTTGAAATCCACTCCCTCGTCCCATGGTTCGTCCTCCGAAGGGGGCCGTCGCAGTAGGGCGATGGAGCCCGAGACGGTGGTCGCCTTCAACCGGCCGTTCCCCGCGCCCAGCCTGCCTGTGATTTTCTTGGCGCCCCAGTGGCCGCCGACCCTCAGGTCCTCGAAGGCGCTGGAGACCGTGCCGCTCGCCGAGTCCACCTGGACCTCCGCGTCGGCCGGATGCGGCAGGCGGATGGCGATCTCGCCCGAGATGCTGGTCAGGCTGATGTCGCTGGGCCGCCCCGCCGGGTCGAGGTCGACGATCACGGAACCGCTGACCGACTCGACCCGCACGGAGGGGCTGGAGCCCTCGATGACGGTCAGGTCGCCGGAGACGGAGTTGAGCCGGAGGTCGCCGGTGAGGGCCTGCGCCTCCACGTTCCCCGACACCGTGTCCGCGCGCACCGGGCCGGAGAGTCCCACGAGTGTCGTGTCGCCGGAGATGCCCTTCACCACCGCGCGCCCGTCGACACCGGAGATCACGGCGGTGGCACTGACCACGCCGACCTCGACGCGTGTACGTGCCGGAACGGCCAGGGAGACCACCGCGTTGCGGCGCCAGCCCTTGCGGTCGAGCCATTTGAGGAAGCCCTTCCAGGGCAGGTCCTCGTAGGCGACCGTGAGCGTGCCGTCCTCCTGGGTCACCACCAGAGGTGGTCCCTCTATCGAGGACACTTCGAGCCGGGTGGAACCCTCGTCGACCCCCACGACGTTCACCGTTCCATTGGCGATGCGCACATGGAGGGCCGACACCGGTTCGTCGAACGTGAGCTTGCCGGGCTCTGTGACGGACCACTCGGACATGGTGCTGACCTCCTCGGCCGGGGCGGGACGCGACACGCCATATCGCGTCTTCCAATAGACACGATATATCGCGCTTCGGCGAAGTCAAGGCACTCGTTCTGGTGATCTGTGGGTGATTGACTACCCTAAAGCCCCCCAATCTGGGCACCTGCCGCTCGACGAGCCAGAGTCTCCACAGACGTCCTGAGGGTGTCGGCCCGGCCAGCCAGGGACCGAGTGATCCCCGCTCGACGGCAGCGAGTTCCGCGCGGACGGCGTGGCGCTCGCGCGCGTGAAGACGGCCGGGAGGCCGCACAGGCGGGCCCGGCGTCGGCATCGGGGTCGGGCTCATGGGCGAGGGTCGGGGTCGGCGGGGTCCGTTTTCGTGCGGCCGTCAGGGACTGCAGGTCCGGGATCGGGTCGAGGCCCAGCCGCACAGCGAGGGCACGCATGGCCTCGCTCTCGTCCTCGCTCTCGCCCACGGACGTGCCGTTGGCGAGCCACCCGTGGCCGACCGGGCGGCGGAACCGGCTGCGAGGATGCAACCGCCGTGGTCGGTCTCCCACCACGGGGCGAGTACGGGCCAGGGATGCCGACGGCCAGGGCGGTGGCCCAACCGCTGAGGGCGCAGCTCACCGCCTGGGGCGCACCCCGAGACATGGCGGCGGTTGGCTCGCGGCGGGGGCGCGCCTGCTGGCGCACGGGGCGCTCGGACTGGCGTACGACCTCATGCGCCCACGCGACTGCCCCGCAGCGGGCGCCGGAAGCACCCGGCCCGAACCTTGCCCAGGCCCTACTTCAACCCCGACCGGGCCTCACGCCAACCCTGAACAGGCCTCACGCCACCCCGGCCAGGCCTTGCACCAAGCTCGCCCAAGCCCTACGCCCAGCTCGACCAACCCCTACGCCACCCCCGCCCAGGCCCTACTCATCGTCCTCGTCCTCGTCGTCCAGGCGGGCCAGCCAGGTGGCCAGGCGTTCGACTGGGATCTCGAAGTCCGGGTTGAGGTCGACGAACGTGCGGAGTTGTTCGGCGAGCCACTCGAAGGTGACCTCTTCCTGGCCGCGCCGCTTCTCCAGTTCCTCGATGCCGCGGTCGGTGAAATACATGGGGGGTTCTCCTGCGTGCGTGCGTCAGTGTTCCGCTTCCGGTCACAGCCTATGTACTGCCCGCCGGATCCGGTCTTCGGGAGCCCTCAGCAACAGGTGCCCCCGCACAGGTGCCCCTCGCACATGTCCCAGGTCGGGAGTTAGCCTTCTCCTTCCCTGCGGTAGGGGGAGCTTCACAGTTGGCAAAGGGAAACCGGCAGCGAACGGACGGGGGCGCCGTGGGTGGAGGGATCGAACGGATACGGCTCGACGACGGGACCGTCGTATGGGCCAGGGTCAGTGCGGCGGACGAGGCCGCGCTGGACGGGGACGGATATCAGGACACCGGGGTCGGGGACCGGATCGTCGACATGGCGGGCGGACTGGCCGACGCGGTCGGTGGCGTCGTGCGCTCCCTGCGCGCCGGTCTGGACACCCCGGCACCGGTCGAGGTGGCCGTGAGCTTCGGCATCGAACTGTCGGCGCAGGCAGGCAGGATCGTAGGAGCCATCGCGGGAGGCGGTGGCCAGGCTTCCCTTTCCGTGTCGCTGACCTGGACCGAGCCCGCGGGGCAGGCGGGCGCGGCGGGTGCGGGGCAGGGAGACGGCGGCGACGGGCAGCCCGGACCCTCGGCCTCCGGCACCGGATGAGCGCCCTTGAGGAGATGGTGCGCCCCTCGCTCGCGCGCATCGTGGCCCCGGGCGACGGGTATGCACCGGACCGTGAGGAGTACTGGGGCAGCGGTTTCTTCATAGCACCCGGCTGGCTGCTGACCTGCGCCCATGTCGTGGGAAAGGGGGGAGCGGCCGTGTGGCGAAGTGGCAACGCCGTCGGCGTGACCTGGCAGGGCGGCAGGACCACCGGCGAGGTGGTGCTCGCCAAACCGCGTCCCGAGGAGCCCGACGGGGCCCGCGGCAGCTGGCGGTTCCCGGACATCGCGCTCGTCAGGGTCCGGGGCGCGGACGGGGCGCCGTGCGTCTGGCTGAGCGACCGGGCGCCGACCATCCCCGCTCCGGTCAGCCTGCACGGCTGGTCACGGCAGACCGGCGACCTCGGTATGCGGCACGGCATCGGACAGGCGTCGGCCCTCGACGGCAAGGCGCTGCTCCTCACCGGCCAGACGCCGGTCGAGGGAGTCTCGGGCGGGCCCGTGGTCGATCTGCGGCACGGCGCCGTCATCGGCATGAACAAGGGGCGCGGCCGGCACGAGGGAGCCGCCGTCCCGATCACCGCGCTGCGCGAGCTGTACGACGTGCGGGGCGGCGAGATCCTGCACACCGTCATGGGGGAGCACGACCTCCACCACCTCGGCCGCTTCAACGACCCGTCGGCGGGCGCGGACTGGACCAGGGCCCAGACCCGGCTGCGGGGTCCCGGCGGCCAGGGACTCGACCCCGGACTGCGCGTCCGTCTCTACGGGCACTTCGCCCATCTCCCGCCGCCCGGCGGCCCGGGCGAGGTCATGCACCTCGTCCACGAGGTCAAGTCCCGTGTGGTGCAGGAGGACTACCGCTCGCCCATCGAGCACGACCCGCGCACCTGGCGCGAGGGCGCCGGACTCCTGCACGGCCTGCGGGACCCGGGCGACCACGGCGGCAGACCCGAACTGGCCCTCGACGCCGTCCTGTTGTACGCGGCGAAGGTGGCCAGGCAGGCCGCCCTCGACCACCCCGCCGACGTGGACCGCGACCGGCTGCGCGCCTTCACCGCCTGGATCACCGAGCAGGCGACCCTCTCCGCACGCCAGGCCATCCGGGAGGACATCGACGCCCTCCTGGACCGCCTGTCCGAGGAGGCCCTCCGGGCGCCGACGGCCGCCGCCACGGTCGCCCGGACGCCGTCCCGGGCCCGGGCCGACGTCCTCGTCGACGTCGGGGAGCCCGTCTACGGAGAGCGGTACCCCCTGAGCGTCAAGCTCCTCTACGACGGCCAGGACGTCACCCCGCTCTACAGCAACGACCAGGGGGTGCACCGCGACGAACTGCACCAGTACCTCAGGGAGCCGCTGGCGGAGGCCCTGCGCCTGGGCGACCGCGGCGAACACCTGGCCGCGGTCGAGGCGTTCCTGCCGCGCCGGCTGTTCGACGTACCGCTCGACGACTGGCGGCTCAGCGCCGACGACGGCTGGGACGACGCCGACCTCTTCGACGAACAGTCCATGCCGCTGGGACTGCGCAGGGTCGTCGTCATCCGGGACCGCCGGCGGGGCACCCGGCCGCCCAGCCCCGAATGGCGCCGCAGATGGGCGGGCGTGGCGAACCGGCCGCTGTCCGCCGGGTCACTGAGGGGCGAGGCGACTGCGCAGGGGCACCCGGCGACGGGACGCCCGGAGGGCAGGATGGCGGCGTACGGCCGGCTCTCGGGCATGGACGACGCGTGCGTTCCCGTCCACTGCGGTCCGGTCGGGAGCGGTCCCGGCTTCGACGCGATGGCGGCCGCGCTCGCCGCCGGGCACCCCCTGGTGCTGTGGCGCAGGGACGGCCACGACCATGGAGAATGCCGCGAATTCCACTCGCAGGCCGGGCAGTTGCTGGGTCTGGCGGGCGGGGCAGAGGGTCTGCACCGGCAGGTGCGCGAGCTCAGGATCCGGGTGTCGGATCCCGACACGGCGGAGGGTCTCGTGGGCGACATCGCTGTACTGTTCGATCCGCCGGATCGTCCGCCGCACGGAACGGAACCCATGCAACCGCCCCTCATGGCAGCCCCCGACACGTGAATCGACTCCCAACTCCCTTGCCTCGCACGGATGTTCGTTGACCGGATTCGATACCGGATTCGATATCGGACGAACAGGAAGCTCGGCAGGCCCGGCACACCGGCGGTAACGTCGTACATCGAACAGCCGGGACCCGCTGCATGATCACCAGAGCCGGGAGGAGCCCATGGTGAACGACTGGCGGATCTACCGCGGGGTGGGTCAGCCGCACGACGGTGTGCGGCAGTTACCCCCGCCGCCCCCTTGGCGGGACTTCGCGGCGGCACCCGACCGACCCGAGTCCGGACCGGACGACCCCAGCAGCGCCCGCCGGCTCGGCGTACGGCGGCGCCTCGTGGAGAACTACGCGCCCAGGCCCGCCGAGGTCGACGCCGTCAACGCGGCCCTCTATCTGCGCCGCCCCCTCCTCGTCACCGGCAACCCGGGCACCGGCAAGTCCACCCTCGCCTACGCCGTGGCACACGAGCTGGGCCTCGGCCGGGTACTGCGCTGGCCCGTCGTCAGCCGCACCACACTCCAGGACGGCCTGTACCGCTACGACGCCATCGGCCGCCTCCAGGACGTCCAGCTGGAGCGGGCCCAGGGCGCCACCGCCGCCCCCGCGGCCGCCCCGTCCGGCATCGGATCGTACGTACGACTCGGCCCCCTCGGCACCGCGCTGCTGCCCGCCGAGGTGCCCCGTGTCCTGCTGATCGACGAACTCGACAAGAGCGACCTCGATCTGCCCAACGACCTGCTGAACACGCTGGAGGAGGGCGAGTTCGCCATCCCCGAGCTGGAGCGCGTGGCCGACCGCGAACCCGTCGTCGAGGTCCTCACCCACGACGGCCGCCGCGTGCCCGTGCACGGCGGACGCATCGCCTGCACCGCCTTTCCCCTCATCATCCTGACGTCCAACGGGGAGAGGGACTTCCCCGCGCCCCTTCTGCGGCGCTGCATCCAGCTGGAGCTCGAACCGCCCGGCGAGGAACAGCTCACCGCCATGGTCGAGGCACACCTCGGCGGCGAGAGCGTCGAGCAGGGCCGCGACCTCATCGACCGCTTCCTCGACCGGGAGCCCGGCGAGGTCGTCGCCGCCGACCAACTGCTCAACGCCCTCTTCCTCACCCAGCACACCCCCCACGCGGAGCGCCTCACCCGCGAGCGGATCGCGGACCTGCTCATGCACCCACTCGACCGCTCGCGGTGAGCCGGATGCACGGGATGCATCTGGAGGACCTGATCGGCCGGCTGCGCCGGGGCGGTCTCGACCCCACCGCCGAAGAGGTGGCCGACGCCGTCTGGCTGTCCCGCTGGCTCGACCCGGCGCCGCCCCGCGCCGGGCAGGACCGGAGGCCGGCCGACCCGTCGGCCCCGCCGGAGAACGGGACGGGGCCGGCCATCCGCTCACCGGCGGACCACACCCCCGGGACCGGCCGGGAACCCGGCACCGACAGCTCGCTCGGCGCCGTCCCCCTGCACACCGCGGGCGGTGGTGCCGGTCCGCAGGCCGACGGCGCCCGGCAGGTCTTCCCGGTACGCGCCCCGGCGGCCACCGCGCTGCCGGGCCTGCTGGGCCTCGAACAGGCGCTGCGCGCCCTGGGCCGCTACCGGGGGCCCGCCGCCCCGCCCCGGGACGGAGCGATCGACGAGGAGGCGACCGCCGACCACGCGGCCGCCAGCGGAGTCCTGGTGCCCGTCCGCCGCCCGGGCCGCCGCCGGCGCTGCGACATCCAGCTCCTGATGGACACCGGCCCCGCGATGGCCGTATGGGGCCAACTGGTCGAGGAACTGCGCCAGGCCTGCCAGCAGTCCGGCGCCTTCGGCAGCGTCCGGGTCCACCACCTGTACGCGGACGACGGTGGCATCCCGCTCATCGGCACCACCGCCGGGCCGAGCCACCACACCCGGCTGCGCTCGGCCGACGAGTTCCACGACCCCACGGGCCGCTGGCTCACCCTCGTGATCAGCGACTGCGTGGGCCCCCTGTGGCAGAACGGCAGCGCACAGCGGCTCCTGCACGGCTGGCCCCGCACCTCGCCGCTCGCCGTCGTCCAGCCGCTGCCGCCCCGGCTCTGGGGCCGCACCGCACTGCCCGCCGAACCGGGCCTGCTGGTCAGGCAGGCGGAGACCGGCGGACGCACCACCTTCCTGCCCGACGAGGAACCCTGGGACGAGCCCGCCGCCGGAGCCCGCCCCGTGCCGGTGCTCCAGCCGACCCCCGAGGCCTTCGAGGCCTTCTCCCGCCTCCTGTCCGGCACCGGCCCCACCAGCGAACGGGCCTGGGCCGCCTGGACCACCCCCGCCCCCGCGCAGAGCCTGCCCGCGCAGCCCCCCGCCCCACGCAGTGACGACGAACTCCTGCGCGCCTTCCGCGCCGGCGCCTCGCCCGGCGCGGTCCGGCTGGCCGTGTACCTCGCCGCGGCCCCGCTCACCCTGCCCGTGATGCAACTCGTCCAGCGGGCCATGCTCCCGGACACCGGACCCATGGAACTGGCCGAAGTCCTCCTGGGCGGCCTGCTCAGGCAACTGCCCGGCACCGAACGACAGCCCTGCTTCGTCTACCCGGGCCGCATCCAGGACCTGCTGCTCGGCTCGCTCGACCAGGACACCGCCGGACTCGTCCTCAAACACTGCTCCGCCTACGTGGAACGCCACTTCGGCAAGGGCACCCGCAACTTCGCCGCGTTCGCCGCCGCCCGCCTCGCCGACCACGCCACCACCGTCACCGCGACCGGCGTCACCGACGGCGAGGGCCCCCAGGACGACCAGGGCGATGTCGAGGCCGAACTGTTCGCCCGCATCCCCGCCCGCGTCCTGCGCTTCTACCTCCCCGACCTGGAGACGCCCGTACCCCTCGCCGAGGCCGAGCGGCTCCTCGGCCAGTGGCAGGCACTGGCCGACCCGACCGTCCTGCGCCGCGCGAAGGAACAGGCCGAAGCGGCCGTACGCCAGGGCGGCACCGGCCTCCCCGACGCCGTACGCGCCCATCTGCTCCTCGGCCGGGTCCTGCGGGCGGAGGCCGGCACCGCGGCCGCGCGCACCGGCGACCGCCGCGCGGAACTCCTGAACGCCGCCGTCGCCGAGTTCACCCGCGCCCACCGCACGGCACCGGCCGACAGCCCCCACCGCAGCGAGGCCGCGCTGGAACTCGCCGCGTCCCGGCACGAGTTGTGGCGCCTCACCGCCGACACCGCACACCTCACCGCCGCACTCGGCGTTCTCGGCGGCCCCGACGTCCCGCCGGACCCGGACGGCCCCTGGCCCGCACCCCTGCGCCGCGCGAGGCTGCTGCGCCGCGGACGACTGCTGCTCGACCTCGACCGGCCCGGCGAGGCGGTCCCCGAACTCCGCGAAGGATGCGCCCTGTTGGACAGCGAGGGCGCCTCCGACGCCGTACGCGGCCCGGCCCTGCTGGATCTCGCCCGCGCCCTGCACGCCGCCGGGAGCGACGGATCCGAGGCCCACGACGCCCTCGTACGCGCCGAACGCGCCGCGGCCGACGACCCGGCCCTGCGCCTGTCCTGCCTGGCCGCCCGGGCCGCCTTCCACGACGCCGCGGGCGACCACCCGGCGGCCGACGAGGCGTACGAGACTGCCGCCATGCTCGCCCCGCCGGACAGTGTCCGGCGCTGCGAACTCCTCACCGTCTGGGGCGAGTCACTGCTCCGCCGCGCCTCCCGTCCGGACGGCACCGGCATCGTCGACCGGGCCGAGAACGTCCTGCGCGAGGCCCTCAAGTCCCTGCCCGCCCGGTCCGACCAGCGCGGCAGACTCCAGGGACTCATCGGGAGCGCGCTGGCACAGCGGTTCCGCCATCTGGGCTTCCTGCCGGACCTGTACGAGAGCCGGCATCTGCTGGGCCAGGCGGTCCGGTCCGCCGCCGGCGACGGCGTACAGGCCCAGTCCTGGCTCCAGTTGGGGCGGGTGCGCCTGGAACTGTGGCACCGCGCCGGGGCGCCCGTCCTGGCCGACGCGCTCCAGGCGTACGAGGCCGCGGCGGGCGAGGCCAGGCGGGCCCACGGCGACGACCCCGGCTCGGTGACGGCCGCCCGCGCGCTGCACGGCCGCGCCGCGGTCCTCGCCCTCATGGGACGCCCCGCCGCGGCCGGCGAGGCCTACCGGGCGGCCCGCGACCAGTGGCAGCGGCTCGTCGGAGTGCTCACCGAAGTCGACTGGGACGACGTCGAGTCGACCCGCACGGCGGCGGAGGAACTCGCCGCGCGAACGGCTTCGCCGAGCGGGCGGCGGCCCCTGCCGGACGACGAGTGGAGCCGCGCCTCGCCGCCCTGGTATCCCTGGTCCGAGGAGCGGCTCAACCGCGCGGCGCATGACCGGAGTTGATCGGTAAGGGTTTCTGATTCCCAAGCGTCGGGAAGAACTGGGCAGCCGTTGCGGCCGTGCGGGGCGGGCGTCGGCAGGGAGGAGCCGAGGGTGGGGGAGCAGAGGAATCGGGCGGCCGACCCTGGCCGGGACACCGGACGGACGGTGGCCCTGCCCGACCTCACCGACGTCGACCTGCGGACATTGCGTGCCATGGATGATCCGGGGCTCGTCGCTGCTGTCGATCAAGTACTGCGAGATCCAGGTGAGTTCGGGGACGTCTGGCACACCGGCAGCGATCCGGCCCGGGTGCGAAGAGAGCTTGCTGTGCGTTCGTTTCCGGTCGGATGCACGGACTCGTCACGGGGTGAGGAAAAAGCGGGATGACTCCGTCGGCCATCGCCTCGGAGGTCTTCACGGAGCTGGCGAGTACCCGACCTTCGCCGGCCGGTACGGCGGCACTGCGTGCCGGACTCCACGCGCGTCGACTGCTCCTTCTCAAGTCGCTGCTCGTCCTTGTCGAACGGCGAAGCACCCTGCTGTCCCCTGCTGTGCGCCAACGCTTCAAGAGCGACTGGGCGCTGCTCGAACGTGCGGAGCGAACCGATGCCGCAGCGGTCCGTGACCTCCTTGACTACCCGATGATCGGGGCGTGGCTCTCCGCGGCGCTCGCGGCGCCCGACGGCCCCGCCTTCGAAAGGCATCTGGCCCACCTGGGCGGTGTCGCTGTCGCCGCCGCCGTGCGCGCGGGTTGCCGGGTCAGCGGCACGCTGACACTGCCGGCAGGCACCTTGACACTGCCTGGCCTCGGTATGCTCCGCTGCCTGTCGGGCCGCGCCCTCCTGAGCAGCCACGCCGGGCTGGTTCGGATCACGGACGGAGCGGGCGATGGAGTGGAACTGCTGAGCCCTGCGGCCCGGAACCGGCCGGGTGCATCGCGCCCGCTCGGTGGCGGGCCGAGCTGGTCCGCGTTGCGTGTACTGCCCGGCAGCGTGGTCGTACTCGACGACCTGGACCCCTACCGGGTGCTGCCACGAGGGATCGGCCCTGCGGCGTTACCCGCGGCTGAGCGGCCGCTCTCCGCCCACGGGCTCTGGGCGCAACGCTGGCGCGAGGCTCATGAGCTGCTCTCGGCGACCCACCCCGGGCGTGCTGCCGAGACCATGGCGGTGCTGCGCGCCGTGGTACCTCTGGCACTGTCGGAAAGCGTCGGCGGTGCCGCGATGAGCGCCACACTCCGGGCCGCTCCCGGCGCCGTACTCGCTCAACTGCCCTCTGATGCACCGAAGTTGACGGAAGTCCTGGTGCACGAGGCCCATCACAACAAGCTGGCTTCCCTCCATGAGCTCATACCCCTGTTCCGTCCGGACGGGGACACCCTGCACCGCGTGGGATGGCGGCCGGACCCGCGCCCCATCCCGGGGGTTTTCCAGGGGGCGTACGCGCACTTGGCTCTCACCGATCTCTGGTGGCGGGCATGGAATGGGCCTGCCACTCCCGGAGAGTGGCGGCAGCGGGCCGCGGAGCAGTTCGAGTCGTATCGGGGGAGAGTCAGCGAGGCCTTGTCCATCCTGCTTGAATCCGATGAACTGACCTTTGCGGGAGGGGAGTTCGCCCGGGAGATGGGCAGGCATCATGCGAGTCTCGGCGTGGCGGCCCGGATCCGCAGGTGACACTGGGTGCAAGATCGGTCGCGTTCGGTACGTGAATGAGTGCGACACAGCGGGAGCAGGGAGCTTGGGATGGCGGAACAGCGGCGGTCGGGCGGGGAGAGCGCGGCAGACCGCGGCTCAGCGGCACCGGAGCACTTCCTGGTGGTCTTCCCGGGCTACCACCGCTCGTGGGCGGCGTGGATCGCTCAGTGTCTGGAACGGCACGGCAACCGGGCCACCCAGCAGCGCTGGGACCCGCCTCGTGAGGTCCCGCTCGAGGACTCGCTCGGTGACCTGCTGCTGTCCAGCGGACGGGTGCTTCTCGTCCTCAACGACTGGTTCTTCGAGCTCGGCCCGCGCCCCGCGGGTGAGTGGAACGACGCCCTGCGCGGTTTCGTCGCCGCGCACGCGGACCGCTTCGCCGCCGTCAATCTCACGAACCGACCGCTGCTTCCGGCCACCGCGGTCCTCGAACCGGCCAGCATGTGGGGCCTGAGCGAGGAAGCGGCCGAGGAACGTCTGCTGAGCCGGCTCGGCCTGGAGCGGCGTCGTACAACGAGGGCGGCACCCACCCGGCTCCGCTATCCGGAGACACGCGCCGAGATCTGGGGAGAGGTCCCTCGTCGCAACCCGCGGTTCACGGGCCGCGACGATCTCCTCACCAACCTCCACCAACGTCTCGCCGACGCCGAGCGCGGTGCCGCCGCCTGCACACTGCTCGGCATGTCCGGGATCGGCAAGACCCAGCTGGCCGCCGAGTACGCCCACCGCTTCAGCCCCGACTACGACATGGTGTGGTGGATCAACTCCGACGACCGCAACATCCAGCGTGACCGTTTCGGCGAACTCGCCGTGGAACTCGGTCTGCGCAGCGGCAGCGAGCCGGGCGAGCGCATTCGTGCCGTGCGGGACGCCCTGCGGCGCGGGGAGCCGCACTCCCGCTGGCTGCTGATCTTCGACGGCTGGGACGACACCGACGGCATCGACGCGCTGCTCCCGCAGGGACCCGGGCACGTACTGGTCACTTCCCGCAACCGCGGCTGGAGCGAGCACACGGAAATCCTCGAGATTCCCGCCTTCCTGCGCGCGGAGTCCACCGGCTACCTCATGCGCCGCGCCCCGCACATCACCGCGGAGGAGGCCGACGAGGTGGCCGTGGAATTCGGCGACGTTCCGCTGCCGCTCGTACAGGCCGCCTCCTGGCTCGGTGAGTCCGGCATGGAAGTGCCCGAGTATCTGCGGATGGTCCGCGAACGCAAGCTGTCGACCGTCGACGAGCCCGCCACCGGCGAGGGTTTCCCGCAGTCGTCCATGACCTCTTGGTCGATACTGCTCAACCGGCTGCGTCGTTCGCAGCCGCAGGCAATCGACGTGCTGAGCCTGTGTACGTCGTTCGCACCCGGACGCATCCCGCTCGGCCTCATTCGCGCCTACCCGCAGGCCGATCTCCCTGAGGAACTGCGATGGATGGCCACCGACCTGCCCGCCTGGACCCGGGCCCTGGACACGCTGGTCAACTACTCGGTGCTCACCCGCGAGACCCGCGGCCCCGCCGGCGCGGAGATGGGCCCGCACCAGGAGTCCGTGCACATGCACCGGCTGGTTCACGACATCGTTTCCAAACTGGCCAGTGAAGACAGCCGCGCCATCCACCGCAGTGCCGTCCGCACCCTCCTCGCGGAGGCCGACCCGGGCAACCCCGTGGACAGCAGGAACTGGCCTCGATACGCGGAGTTGCTTCCGCACCTGGAACCGTCCGGCGCGCTGGGCAGCGACATCCCCCGGGTGCAGGAGGCCGTCCTCAACTGCCTGCGCTACTGCCTGCGCAGCGGGGAGTTCAACGCCGGACTGGATCTGGCTCAGCGGATCCACGACCGCTGGGACCGTTCCATGGACCGGCTGGCCCAGCCCATGCTCGACCTGATCAACCAAGAGGGCCACATTCTGCGGGCCAGCGGCAGATTCCGCGATGCGTACGAACTGGACCGTGGCGTCCTGGAGAAGCTGCAGTCCGCGCCGCAGCGCAATGAACTCGGCGAGCTGACCACGAAGGGTGCTGTGGCCACCAGCTTGCGCCACCTCGGTCGGTACGAGGAGGCGTACGAACTGCAGCGCGAGGTCCTTGACGGTACGGGTCGACTGCTCGGCCAGCACGAGCTGCCCACCCTCGTCGCCCGGCACAATCTCGGCGTCGGGCTCCGGCTCCTCGGCAGGTACACGGACGCGTACGAACTCGACCTGGAGACCCTCGCCAGGCGTGAGAGCGTCCTGCGCGCCCGGCACATCAACACCCTCAGCTCGGGCAACGCGGTCACCCACAGTCTGCGTCTCCTCGGCCGCTACCGCGACGCCCTCGCGCGCCAGGAGCCGGTCGTCAGGCTCCACGTGCAGGTGCTCGGCGCACAGCATCCGCAGACCCTGGAGGCACGCGCCCAACTGGCCATGTGCCGTCGCCGCGAGGGTGGCCACACGCAGGACGTCGGGCCTTCGATGGTCAGCCTCCTGGAACAACTGGTCCAGCTGCACGGCCGGGAGCACTACCGCACGCTGTCCTTCCTGACGAACTACGGCAACTTCCTGCGGGAGCACGGCGACCTGAGCCAGGCACGCGATCTGATCGCGGAGGCGGAAGCCGGCTACCGCGCTCTCCTCGGCCCCGCACACCCCGTCGCGACCGGCATGCTCACCAACACCGGCCTGGTCATGCAGGCCGCCGGCGAACGCGCCGAGGCCATGTCGATGTTCGAGTCCGCGCTCGCCGGACTCACCGCCACGCTCGGCCCCGACCACCCCTGGGTGCTGGGCTGTGCGCTCAACGCGGCCAGCGCGCGCAACTTCAACGGCCGTATCTCCGACGCCGTCGAGCTGAGCCGCGACACCCTCCGCCGCGCCCGGCACTCGCTCGGCGAGGAGCACCCGCTCACCCTCTCCTGCCAGGTGGCGCTCTCCGCGGATCTGCGTGCGGCACGGGAGCAGGAGGAGGCGGGGAAGCTGGAGGAGGACGGCCTGCTCTCCCTCACCCGCACCCTGGGCGCCCAGCACCCCCACACCATCTCGGCCCGCCAGCGCACCCGGCCCTACTGGGACTTCGAGGCGTATCTCGGCTGAGGACGGCGGACAACGGAAAAGGGCCCGGCCCCGAGTCCTCAGACTCGGGGCCGGGCCTTGTGCTTGCGCGGTGGCGAAGCCGTCAGGCCTCGAACACCTCCCGCACCAACTGCTCCTGCTCAGCCTGGTGCCGCTTCGCCGAGCCCACGGCCGGTGAAGAGGACGCCGGGCGGGAGATCCGCCGCAGCCGCTCCCCGTGAGGAACGTCCGCGCCGACCGCCAGGTCCAGGTGGTCGATCAGGTTGAGGGCGATGAACGGCCAGGCACCCTGGTTCGCTGGCTCCTCCTGGGCCCACAGGTACTTCTCGGCGTTCGGGTACTTGGCGATCTCCGCCTGGAGCTCGGCACCCGGGAGCGGGTACAGGCGCTCGATGCGGATGATGGCCGTGTCCGTGGAGCCGCGCTTGATGCGCTCCCCGTCGAGGTCGTAGTAGACCTTGCCCGCCGTGAAGACGACCTTGCGGACCGCCGACGGGTCCACGGACGCGTCGCCGATGACCGGGCGGAAGCCGCCCGTCGTGAACTCCTCCGCCTTCGACGCGGCCGCCTTGAGGCGGAGCATCGACTTCGGGGTGAAGACCACCAGCGGCTTGTGGTGCGGGTTGTGCACCTGCCACCGCAGGAGGTGGAAGTAGTTCGACGGGAGGGTCGGCATCGCGACCGTCATGTTGTTCTGCGCGCAGATCTGGAGGAAGCGCTCCGGGCGCGCGGACGAGTGGTCCGGGCCCTGGCCCTCGTAGCCGTGGGGGAGCAGGAGGGTGACGCCCGACGTCTGGCCCCACTTCTGCTCCGCCGACGAGATGAACTCGTCCACGACCGTCTGGGCGCCGTTGACGAAGTCGCCGAACTGCGCCTCCCACATGACCAGGGACTCCGGCCGCGCGAGCGAGTAGCCGTACTCGAAGCCCATCGCCGCGTACTCGCTGAGCAGCGAGTCGTAGATGTTGTAGCGGGCCTGGTCCTCGGACATGTACTGGAGCGGGGTGAAGTCCTCGCCCGTCTCCCGGTCGATCAGCACCGCGTGGCGCTGGCCGAAGGTGCCGCGGCGGGAGTCCTGGCCCGAGAGGCGCACCGGGGTGCCCTCAAGGAGCAGGGAGCCGATGGCCAGCGTCTCGCCCATGCCCCAGTCGATCGTGCCGTCCTCGACCATCGCCGCGCGGCGCTGCAACTGCGGCAGCAGACGCGGGTGGACGGTGACGCGCTCGGGGATGTTGACCTGGGACTCGGCGATCCGCTTGACGACCTCCTGGGAGACCGCCGTGGTGACGGTCACCGGGAACTCGGGCTGCGCGTCCGGGACATGGGCCTCGGCCGGCGCGTTCGCCGCCTCGCGGACCTCCGTGAAGACCTTCTCCAGCTGGCCCTGGTAGTCCTGGAGGGCCTGCTCGGCCTCTTCCAGGGTGATGTCGCCCCGGCCGATCAGCGACTCGGTGTAGAGCTTGCGCACCGAGCGCTTCTTGTCGATCAGGTCGTACATCAGCGGCTGGGTGAAGGCCGGGTTGTCCGACTCGTTGTGACCGCGGCGGCGGTAGCAGATGAGGTCGATCACCACGTCCTTGTTGAACGCCTGACGGAACTCGAAGGCCAGCCGCGCGACGCGGACCACGGCCTCCGGGTCGTCGCCGTTCACGTGGAAGATCGGGGCCTCGATCATGCGGGCCACGTCGGTCGAGTACATGGAGGAGCGCGAGGACTCGGGCGCCGCCGTGAAACCGACCTGGTTGTTGATGACCACGTGGACCGTGCCGCCGGTGCGGTAACCCCGCAGCTGCGACATGTTCAGGGTCTCCGCGACCACGCCCTGGCCCGCGAAGGCCGCGTCGCCGTGCAGGGCGACGGGCAGGACCGTGAAGTCCGTGCCGCCCTTGTTGATGACGTCCTGCTTGGCGCGGACGACACCCTCCAGGACCGGGTCGACCGCCTCCAGGTGCGAGGGGTTGGCGGCCAGCGAGACCTTGATCTGCTCGCCGTCCAGACCGGTGAACACGCCCTCGGCGCCCAGGTGGTACTTCACGTCACCGGAGCCGTGCATCGACTTCGGGTCGAGGTTGCCCTCGAACTCGCGGAAGATCTGCGCGTACGACTTGCCGACGATGTTCGCCAGGACGTTCAGGCGGCCGCGGTGGGCCATGCCGATGACGACCTCGTCGAGGCGGGACTCCGCCGCGCTGTCGAGGACCGCGTCGAGCAGCGGGATGACGGACTCGCCGCCCTCCAGGGAGAAGCGCTTCTGGCCGACGTACTTCGTCTGCAGGAAGGTCTCGAAGGCCTCCGCCGCGTTCAGCCGGCGCAGGATGCGCAGCTGCTCCTCGCGCTCCGGCTTGGTGTTCGAGCGCTCGATGCGGTCCTGGATCCACTTGCGCTGCTTCGGGTCCTGGATGTGCATGAACTCGACACCGGTGGTGCGGCAGTACGAGTCGCGCAGGACGCCGAGGATGTCGCGCAGCTTCATCATCGACTTGCCGGCGAAGCCGCCGACCGCGAACTCGCGCTCCAGGTCCCACAGGGTGAGCCCGTGCTCGGTGATGTCCAGGTCGGGGTGCTTGCGCTGCTTGTACTCCAGCGGGTCGGTGTCGGCCATGACGTGGCCGCGGACCCGGTAGGAGTGGATCAGCTCGAAGACACGCGCGGCCTTCGTGACGTCGTCGTCGTGCGAGGCGTCGATGTCCTTGAGCCAGCGGACCGGCTCGTACGGAATGCGCAGGGCCTCGAAGATCTCGTCGTAGAAGCCGTTCTCGCCGAGGAGGTAGTTCGCGACGATGCGCAGGAACTCGCCCGACGCGGCGCCCTGGATCACCCGGTGGTCGTAGGTCGACGTGAGCGTCATGACCTTCGAGATGCCGAGCTTGTTCAGGGTGTCCTGGGACGTGCCCTGGAACTCCGCCGGGTAGTCCATCGAGCCGACGCCCATGATGACCGACTGACCGGGCATCAGACGCGGGACCGAGTGGACGGTGCCGAGGCCGCCCGGGTTGGTCAACGACACGGTCACGCCCGTGAAGTCGTCCATCGTCAGCTTGCCGTCACGGGCGCGGCGGACGATGTCCTCGTAGGCCTGCCAGAACTCGAAGAAGTTCAGCGTCTCGGCCTTCTTGATGCCCGCGACGACCAGCTGGCGGTCGCCGTTGGGCTTCACCAGGTCGATGGCGAGGCCGAAGTTGATGTGCTCCGGCTTGACCAGCGTCGGCTTGCCGTCCTTCTCCACGAAGGAGTAGTTCATGGACGGCATGGCCTTGATGGCCTGCACCATCGCGTAGCCGATGAGGTGGGTGAAGGAGATCTTCCCGCCCCGGGCACGCTTCAGGTGGTTGTTGATGACGATGCGGTTGTCGAAGAGCAGCTTCACCGGGACCGCGCGCACGGACGTGGCCGTGGGCAGCTCCAGCGAGGCGTTCATGTTCTTCGCGACCGCGGCGCTCGGTCCGCGCAGCGTCACGTACTCCGGGCCCGCGGGAGCCTCCGACGCCGGTGCGGCCTTCGCGGCGGCCGGCTTGGCCGCGGCGGGCTTCGCCGGAGCCGCGGCAGGAGCGGCGGCGGGCTTCGCCGGTGCGGCGGCCGCGGGCTGCGGCGCCGCGGGTGCGGCCGGGGCCTGGGCCGGAGCGGCCTGGGCCGGAGCCGCGGGCGCGGCAGGTGCGGCCGGAGGGACCGTGGTGGTACCCGCGGCCCCCGCGGCCGCGGCACCCGACGGGGCCGAGGCGGCTACGCCGCCCGGCTTGTAGTCGGCGAAGAAGTCCCACCAGGCTCGGTCTACCGAATTCGGGTCCTGGAGGTACTGCTGATAGATCTCGTCGACGAGCCACTCATTGGGACCGAACGCAGCAGCGGGGTTCTTCCCGGCTTGGTCCTCGGTCGAGGTGCTCGAGTTACTGGGGGACTGTGGCGACACGGCGGCAACCGCCCTCTTCCGCTTCACAAGGTGATGGACAGCGGGAATAAAGGCTACGCCTCCCGGACCGCGTAGGTCAGGCCGGGCCTGGTCATCGTCGCGTAAGTCACATCGAAAAGCGTGTTTCGGTGGTGGAAATGGCGGGAAACAAGCGAGGTTCCGATGCGGAACCGACACGTCGGGTCAGGACTGCGGCCCCGAAAGGCCGAGCCTCCGTACGAGGACCGCGCGATGACACGTGTCCTGCTGCCCGATCACACGTTTCACACATGGATCTTGGGCTCTCGATTTGAACCCTACGTCAACCTGTCAAGCGAAGGCACGCCCGGAAGAGTGACCTGGATCCGGCAGCCACGCGGGGATTCGGCCACACCGATCCGGCCGCCGTGCAGATCCACCGCCCAGCGGGCGATCGCGAGCCCGAGGCCCGTACCGCCGTCGCTGCCGGGACCGTGCGGGGCGGCCACGCCGCCGCGGTTGAACCGCTCGAAGACCCGGTGCCACTCCGAGCGCGGGATGCCCGGCCCCTCGTCCAGGACCTCCAGGTCCAGCGACTCGTGTCCCTCGCCGCGCCTGGCCTTCACGGTGACGCGGCCGTGCGGCGGGCTGTGCTTGACCGCGTTGTCGATGAGGTTGGCGACGACCTGGTGTATCCGCTCCGGGTCCGCGTGCGCGGTCAGCTCGGGCGGCGAGACGTCCAGGTGCAGATGGACGTCCGTACGCGTGTGACTGCCGGAGCCCGAGGCGATGCCCGCGCGCGCGGAGGCGACCATGTTGGCCTCCTTCAGCACGCCGGACAGGTACGGCCACACCTCGAAGCGGCGCTTGCGCAGCGGTACGACGCCGTTGTCCAGGCGGGAGAGGTCGAGAAGCGTCTCCACGAGCCGCCCCAGCCGCTCCGTCTGCTTCAGGGCCGTACGCATCGTCTCGGGGTCGGCGGCGGAGACACCGTCCACCACGTTCTCCAGGACCGCGCGCAGTCCGGCGATGGGGGTGCGCAGCTCGTGGGAGACGTTCGCCACGAGTTCCTTGCGCTGGCGCTCCTGGGCCTCCAGGTCGTCGGCCATGCGGTTGATCGTCTGGGCCAGGTCGCCCAGTTCGTCGCGGCGGTCGGCGCCCCTGACCCGGCGGGTGTAGTCGCCGTGCGAGATGCCCCGGGCCACGGTGTTCATCTCGTCCAGCGGGGACGTCAGCGAGTGCGCCACGAACTGGGTGATCAGCAGGGTCGCGATCACCGAGAAGACCGTGATGAAGCGCAGCTCCGTCTCGGTGCGCACCGCGATCATCAGCAGACCGGTGGTGATGAAGACCGAGACGACGACCAGAGCGCCGAGCTTCGTCTTGATCGAGAAGGGCCGCATCTCGCCCCAGGTGTCCGTCGCCGACACGGCCGCGGAAGCGGTACCGGTGGCCGGCATCGCCGCGGAGGCGGGGCCCGTCCCGGAAGCCACGCTCGAATCGGGCGCCGGGCTCAAACCGGACACCGAGCCCGAACCGGTACCGGCATTGATACCGCTACCGACACCGGTATGGGGCGGTGAATCCGGACCGGGGCCGACGAACGCACCCGTACCCGAGCCGGCATGCGGCCCCGAGTCCGAGCCGGTGTGGGAACCCGTACCCGAGCGCCTGCCCGGGCCCGGTCGCCTGCCGAACGGCGAACGGGAACCCGCACCCGCCAGCACGCTCCTGCGCCACGCACCGATACTGCTCATCACTTCCGCCCCCTCAACCAGGGTGCCCGACTCTAGGGTGTCGGGGTCTCCAGCGCGTAGCCCACGCCATGAACCGTACGGATGCGCTCGGCGCCGATCTTCCGGCGCAGCGCCTTGATGTGGCTGTCCACAGTGCGGGTGCCGGACGCGTCGGCCCAGTCCCACACCTCGGCCAGCAGCTGCTCGCGCGAGAGCACCGCGCGCGGCGTGTTCGCCAGGCAGACCAGCAGGTCGAACTCCGTGGGCGTGAGATGCACGTCCTCGGAGCGCACCCGGACCCGGCGCTGCGCGTGGTCGATCTCCAGCTCGCCGAGCCGCAGAATGCCCGAGCGCGGTGTCGACGCGGCCAGCGCGGCGCGCTCCACGCGTCGTAGCAGAACGTGCACGCGAGCGGCCAGCTCGCGCATCGAGAACGGCTTCGTCATGTAGTCGTCGGCGCCCACGCCGAGCCCGACCAGCATGTCCGTCTCGTCGTCGCGCGCGGTGAGCATCAGCACCGGCACGGGACGGGCCGCCTGCACCCGCCGGCAGACCTCCAGGCCGTCGAAGCCGGGCAGCATGATGTCCAGGATCAGCAGGTCCGGCTGCCATGCCTCGGCCGTGTCGACGGCGGCCGGCCCGTCACCCGCCGTTTGCACGAGGAATCCCTCGGCACGCAGACGGGCGGCGATGGCGTCCACGATCGTCGGATCGTCCTCGATCACCAGTACCCGGCGCTGAGCGCCCGGCGTGGCCGCCGCGCCGTTCTGGGAGGTGTGTGTCTGCTCCATCGCCCGCCCCTGAGTGTGCTTTCCGGAACCAGTGGGGTGGTTCCATGACTGCGCTTGACGCTTGAATGATCGGCGTCAGGTCAGCAGAGTACGGGCAGTGACCGCCGCTCGGCTATCCAGGCCCGATCGCGAGATGCACGACGTCCGGAACGCCCCGGGCAACCGGGATCTCTTCGGTACGCACCTGTCGGAACCCGGCATTCCCCAAGGTTCTTGCGAAATCAGACGAGGGCTGGGCGGACCACACGGCCAGTACCCCGCCGGGCCTCAACACCCTTGCGCACGCCGCGAGTCCGGCCGCCGAATAGAGGTTTTCGTTGCCCTCCGTGACGGTCCACTCGGGTCCGTTGTCGATGTCGAGGCACAGCGCGTCGTACGTGTCGGACGTCTCATTGACGTATGCGACGAGATCCGCCTCGATGATCTCCGTGCGCGGATCCGTGAGCGCCGGCGACGAAAGCCCGGCGAGCGGCCCGGCCCGGTGCCAGTCGATGATGGCCCGCTCCCGTTCGACGACGGCGATCCGGCCCCAGCGCGGCTCGGCGGCCGCGTGTGCGAGCGAGAAGCCGACGCCCAGGCCGCCGATCAGGACGTCGGGCCCCGGCCGTCCGTCCAGCACGCCGAGCGCGGCCTCGACCAGCCGTCTCTCCGAGCGTCCGTCGGAGGTGTCCATGAGAAAACAGCCGTTGGCGATGATCTGCAGCAGCCCGCCGTGACGGCGGAGCACGACCTCGCCGTGCGGCCCCTCGCGACGGTCGATGACTTCAGGGGCGCCGTAGGAAGCGCCATGGGAAGCGTCGTAAGAGGTGTCGTGCGAGCTGCTCATGCGGCCATCCTGGCAACTTCCCCCGACACGAGCAGCTGAATTGCGCCGGGCATCCGAGTTGCGCCGGGGCCGCGCCCGACCATCAGAGACGGCTGTGAATCGGCCCTTCCGTGGCGCCCGTCACAGACAGCCCGGCCGTGCGAAGCTGAGGGTGGGGGTGACGGAAGGAGCCCCCACGGTGAAAAGGCCTGAGACGAGCGGCGCGGAGACGACGAACCCCGCTGCCCCCTCCGCCCCCTCCGCAGCGTCCGCCCCCTTCGCCTCCACCGCCGGTCCGGACGCCGTTCGCGCCGTCGATCCGTACGCCGCTCCCGCCGCGGGGCTCGACGGCATTCCGCGGCAGCGGCCTCTCGCCGTCGAGAGCGCGCACGTCGCTGTCGCCGGGAGCGCGTCCGCCGGTGCCGGGAGTGCCCGGCCCCTGACGGCGCCCCCTCGCCGCGTGCGGCCCTGGCGGCTGCTGCCCACGCCCACCGGAACCCCCTTCACCTTCGGGTACGCGGTCGTCCTCGCGGTGACCTCTCTCGTCGCCGAGTACGCGGATCCGGACCTGATGGACCGGGTGCTCCAGGCGTCCAGTACCGATGTGGCGCATCTGGCGCAGTCGCCGGTGCGCGTGCTGGTGGCCAGCGCGCTGTGGATCGCGGGCGGCCTCACCTCGGTGTACGTGATCGCCTTTCTGCTGGTGCTCACCGCCTTGGAGCGGCGGATCGGCGGGTGGCGTACGGCGGGCGTCTTCCTGCTGGGCCACGGCCTGGCGACGCTGGCCACCGAGATACCCGTCGGCCTCTCCGTCCTCGCCGGGCATCTGCCCGAGAGCTCGCTCCACCGCTACGACTACGGCATCAGCTTCGGCGTCGCCGCGAGCGTCGGCGCGCTGGCCGGGCTGCTGACGCCCTGGCTGCGCCGGACCGTGCTCGCGGTGTTCGGCTGGATGGTCGTCGGCGACCTGATCGCCTTCACGGATCCGATGACGAACTGGGGACACCTGATGGCCCTGGCCATAGGGGTGGCCACCTGGCCGCTGCTGCGACGGGTCAGCTCCAGGACGATGACCGGGTCCACGGAGACCCCTCGTACGGCACGGGCCTGCCCGTGAACGCGTCGAGGAGCATGCGTTCGCCGACCGGCCGGTCCAGTTTCACGGTCACCTTCTTCGCGCGCAGGTCCGCTGTGCAGGGACCGTCGGAGGGGTTGCGGAACCAGGCGGAGAACACCACGTTGTCCTTGCTCTCCAGCACGGCGACGCCGGGGCCGTCGTCACAGGACCCGTGGTGGGCGCGCAGGACGACGGTCCGGCCGTCCCGCGACACCGAGTCCAGTCCGGCGAGCTCCCACAGGTCGGACGTCAGGTCCCGGACGGGCTTGACCGGGGGCCTGGGAAGCTTCGAGGGGACGACCGCGACGCGCTTGAGCGGCGTGTCGTAGCCCTTGATCGTGAAATGCCAGGCGGGCACCGTCGCCGACCCCCGGCTGGTGTGGATCGTCATCTCCCCGAGCCGCGCACCGGTCACGACGAGCCGGGGCCCGGGACTGGAAGCCCCGCCGACCTTCTCGTACGCATCCCGCGCGGAGACGACCGGAACCGCCAGCGAGCCGCCGCTCCGCCAGCGGACCTCACCCTTCTTCGACGGGGCGCCGGGCAGGGAACCGCGGACCTCGAAGTTCTGACGCTCGTACGCCTGCTTGTCGGCGTCGTTGTGGAACGCCCCCTCGGGCAGCCGGACCGGGTCCCCCAGCGGGAAGTAGCCCTCACGCCACACTCGCGCGGCCTCCGAGCCCTCCCAGGCGTCGGAGACCTGACGCGCGCGTTCCGCGGTACGGGCCGGGTCGTGCTGTGAGCCGCCGTCGGCGTACTTGTCCCCGCATCCGGAGACTCCGACGGCCGCTGTGACGAACAGGCCTGTGACGACGAGCAACCTACGCAGTCGAGCGGTCCACATGATGCCCCCGAGGCAGACGACTGGAACGGACAAGGAATCCGAACGCTGCACCTGTGACGCACCGGCCGGGCGAGACGTTCACCGGCATTCGGCGACGCGATCGCTCACAGCGAACAGCGTCTGGGGAACAATCGGAGGCTCACATGCATTGAGTCGGCATAGCTCAACTTGAATGCCGAAGGGGAGATCATGACTTTGACGTCCGAACCGCTCACTCTGCCCGTGCTGCCGCTCGACGACGAGGTCGTGCTGCCCGGCATGGTGGTGCCCCTGGACCTCAACGACGCCGACGTACGCGCCGCGGTGGAGGCCGCACAGGCCGCCGCGCGCTCCAGTGGAGGAAGCAAGCCGAGGGTGCTGCTTGTTCCGCGGATCGACGGGACGTACGCGAACACGGGCGTGCTCGGCACGGTCGAGCAGGTCGGCCGCCTCGCCGACGGCGACCCCGGCGCCCTGATCCGCGGTCGCGGCCGGGTGCGCGTGGGCGCCGGCACGACCGGCCCCGGAGCCGCTCTGTGGGTGGAGGGCGTCCAGGTCGAGGAGACCGTGCCCGACCCGCTGCCCGGCGCCGTGACCGAGCTGGTCAAGGAGTACAAGGCGCTGGCCACCAACTGGCTGAAGAAGCGTGCCGCCTGGCAGGTCGTGGACCGCGTCCAGGCCATTGACGACGTGTCCGCGCTCGCCGACAACTCCGGCTACTCGCCGTTCCTCACGACCGCCCAGAAGGTCGAGCTCCTGGAGACCGCCGACCCGGTGGCCCGGCTGAAGCTCGCCACCGAGCAGCTGCGCGAGCACCTCGCCGAGCAGGATGTCGCCGAGTCCATCGCCAAGGACGTACAGGAAGGCGTGGACAAGCAGCAGCGCGAGTTCCTGCTGCGGCGCCAGCTGGAGGCCGTCCGCAAGGAGCTGCGCGAGCTGAACGGCGAGGCGGAGGGCGAGGAGTCCGACGACTACCGGACCCGCGTCGAGGCCGCCGACCTCCCCGAGAAGGTCCGCGAGGCCGCGCTCAAGGAGGTCGAGAAGCTGGAGCGCTCCAGCGACCAGTCGCCCGAGGGCTCCTGGATCCGCACCTGGCTGGACACCGTCCTGGAGCTCCCCTGGAACGAGCGCACCGAGGACGAGTACGACATCCAGGGTGCCAAGGCGATCCTGGACGCCGAGCACGCCGGCCTGGACGACGTGAAGGAGCGGATCACCGAGTACCTGGCCGTGCGCAAGCGGCGCAACGACCGGGGTCTGGGTGTCGTGGGCGGCCGCCGCGGTGGCGCCGTGCTCGCGCTCGTCGGGCCTCCCGGCGTCGGCAAGACCAGCCTCGGCGAGTCCGTCGCGCACGCCATGGGCCGCAAGTTCGTCCGGGTCGCCCTGGGCGGCGTACGGGACGAGGCGGAGATCCGCGGACACCGGCGTACGTACGTCGGCGCGCTGCCCGGCCGGGTCGTGCGGGCCATCAAGGAGGCCGGGTCCATGAACCCGGTGGTCCTGCTTGACGAGATCGACAAGGTGGGCTCAGACTTCCGCGGCGACCCGGCCGCGGCGCTGCTCGAAGTCCTGGACCCGGCGCAGAACCACACCTTCCGGGACCACTACCTGGAGGTCGAACTCGACCTGAGCGACGTGGTGTTCCTCGCCACGGCCAACGTGCTCGAAGCCATCCCGGAGGCCCTGCTCGACCGTATGGAGCTGGTGCGGCTGGACGGCTACACCGAGGACGAGAAGGTCGTCATCGCCCGGGACCACCTGCTGCCGCGTCAGCTGGAGCGGGCCGGTCTGGAGAAGGCCGAAGTCACCCTGGACGAGAGCGCGTTGCGCAAGCTGGCCGGCGAGTACACACGGGAGGCGGGCGTCCGCACCCTGGAGCGGTCCGTCGCACGGCTGCTCCGCAAGGTCGCGGCGCAGCACGAACTCGGCGAGCGGGAACTGCCGTTCACGGTCGGCGCCGACGATCTGCGCGCGCTGATCGGACGGCCGCACCACGTGCCCGAGTCCGCCCAGGACCCGGCCGAGCGCCGCACCGCGGTGCCGGGCGTGGCGACGGGCCTCGCGGTCACGGGCGCGGGCGGAGACGTCCTCTTCGTGGAGGCGTCGCTTGCCGACCCGGAGACGGGCGCGTCGGGTCTGACCCTCACCGGTCAGCTCGGTGACGTCATGAAGGAGTCGGCGCAGATCGCGCTCTCCTTCCTGAGGAGCCACGGAGCCGAGCTCGAACTGCCGGTGGGTGATCTGAAGGACCGGGGTGCGCACATCCACTTCCCGGCCGGCGCGGTCCCGAAGGACGGCCCGAGCGCCGGCGTCACCATGACGACGGCCCTCGCCTCGCTCCTGTCCGGCCGCCTGGTCCGTACGGACGTGGCCATGACGGGTGAGGTCTCGCTCACCGGCCGGGTGCTCCCGATCGGCGGAGTGAAGCAGAAGCTGCTCGCCGCGCACCGGGCCGGGGTCACGACCGTGATCATCCCGAAGCGCAACGAGGCCGACCTGGACGACGTCCCGGCCGAGGTCCTGGAGAAGCTCGACGTCCACGCGGTAACGGACGTCCGCCAGGTCCTGGAACTGGCGCTCGCCCCGGCGACGAACGGCGCGGCGACGGAGGTTCCGGTGGCGGCGTGACGGACGTCCACCGGTAACGCAAGGCCCGGGTCCCTCTTCCTGAGGGGCTCGGGCCTTCCGCGTAGGTACGCGTGGGTCAGCCGTTGGCCAGGGCCACCACCCTGTCCAGGGCGCCGTTGAACCTGTTGTGGTCGCCGACCGTCGGGCCCGAGGACGTGTACTGCCACATCGTGTAGTAGCTCCAGCCGGCCGGGAGTGTGCCCACCGCCGAGGCGTAGCGGGCGATCCAGAGCGGATTGGCGGAGGCGAAGCCGGCGTAGTTGCCGGTGCACTGGGTCCACCAGCTGGTGGCCGTGTAGATGACGGCGTCGCGGCCGGTGCGGGCCTTGTACTGGTTCAGGAAGTCGCGGATCCAGGTGACCATCGCGCTCTGCGTCTTGCCGAAACAGGCCGCGCCGTACGGGTTCCACTCGATGTCGAGAGCCCCCGGCAGGGTCCTGCCGTCCTTGGACCAGCCGCCGCCGTGGTCGACGAAGTAGTTGGCCTGGGCGGCACCGCCCGTCGTGTCGGGGGTCGCGAAGTGGTACGCGCCGCGGATCATGCCGACGTTGTACGAGCCGTTGTACTGCTGGGCGAAGTAGGGGTTCGTGTAGTACGTCCCCTCGGTGGCCTTGACGTAGGCCCACTTGACCCCGCTGGTCCACAGGGTCGACCAGGCGACGTTGCCCTGGTGGCTGCTGACGTCCACGCCCTCGGTCTGCGTGGCGTCACCGGGGGTCGGCAGGCCGCCCTGGCCGTCGTGCGGGATGACGCCCATCCCCATGTGGGCGGAGCCCCGGGGCGGGACGTCGGCCGCCTGGGCCGGGAGCGGGAGGGTGAAGGCGAGGAGGAGAGAGGCCAGGGAGAAGAGGGCTGCGAGCAGTGATCGGGATCTGTGCACGGGCATTGCATGCCTCCGAGGGCTCGACGTGGTCGAGGGTGCGGGAACGTGCGCGAAGGTGCCGGTACGTGATTGAAGGTGCCGGAACGTGCTCGAAGAGTGCTCGATGTGGGTAGTGGCGTGGGCATGCCACAGAGTGCCCACAAGCGAAGCTACGCGCCGCTGCGACCGGGCGGAAAGAGGGGCCGGAGGCTGCCGTTGGTCTATTCCTGCGAAATACTGGCTCAGCTGCGGCAATGGCGGTCTTTGGCGGAAACTTTCAGGATCGGGAAACCGGGTCATGGGTGCTGACGTGCACGAGGGCGGAAACGGCGAGGGGCACCGGACGGAATCCGGCGCCCCGGCGAGTGGTGTGGACCAGGGCGGGGTGGACCAGGAGTTCCTTGCCCTGGAACGTGAGCTGACCGTTCTGCTGCGGCGCGCCCGCGCCTCCTCCGGTGAGATGGTCCGTGAGGTCCATCCCGACCTGGAGTCCTCCGCGTACGGTCTGCTCGTGCGGCTGGAGGAACTCGGTCGGCAGCGGGCGACGGAGCTTGCCGCCTACATCGGTGTCGGCAAGGCCACGATGTCGCGGCAGCTGCGGGCGCTGGAGGAGATGGGCGTCGTCGCCCGAGAGCCGGATCCCGCGGACGGGCGGGCCTGGCTCGTTCATCTCACGGAGGAGGGGCGGGTGCGGTTTCGTGCCGTGCGGGATGCTCGGCGGGCGCGGTATGTGCGGGAGCTTGCCAGCTGGGATCGGAAGGAAGTGGCTGAGCTGGCGCGGTTGTTGCATCGGCTGAACCGGGGTGTTGAGGGCTGAATGGGGTCCCTCCCGGGGGTTGTTCGTCGGCTGCCGGTTGGTTGTGGCTGAGCGCGCAGTTCCCCGCGCCCCTAGAAGACGCGCGGTTCCCCGCGCCCCTAAGAAACGCGCGGTTCCCCGCGCCCGTGACGGGGCGTCCCCCTCACTCACAACTCCACGTACGCCACCGTCGCGTCGTCGTGGCGTTTCGAGCGGCGTAGGAACACGCGTTCCGTGTCCGCCAGTTCCAGGGCTCGTACGCGGTCGATCAGGGACTGGCCGCCCCCCTTGCGGATCAGGGCGAACAGGTCCGGCCAGTCGCCCTCGTGGAACTTGTCCGTCCAGCGGGTCGCGCCGTCCGTGAGGGCGGCCAGGGCGCGGACTTCGGAGCGGGGGAGGGCGCCCGTCACCGCTCGTGACGCGACGGAGGGGTCCGCCGCCGCCGTGAAGAAGCCGCCCTCCTTGTTGCGGAGGGTGGCGTCCGTGGCGGTGTGGGAGGTCAGGGTGGCGCGGGGGACTCGGGAGAGGCGGTCGTCGAGGAGCGGGGTGACCTCGCCCGCGGGGGATTCCACGAGAAGGGCCGAGTCCGAGAGGACGAGGTACTCGACGGATTCCGGGGACCAGCGGGCCAGGACGACGGTTGCCTGTGGGGTGCGTGGGTGAGAAAGGTCACAGGTGGCCCGATGGGCGTCGGCGGTACGCAGGATGGCTTGCGCGAGCACCTCAACCAGTGTCAGATCTCGCCGTGAAACGGACAGTTCGTGCAGGGATCCGCCCAGGCGTGCCGTGAACCAAGGGACGGAATGCAGACAGGCGTAGTCGGTGGACGGCGGCGTCACACCGTCCAGGACGACGAGCGAACCGCCCTGTCCGGAGGCGGGAAGTCCGAGTGACGCGTAGTCCTCGTCGGGGCGGGCAGGGTCACCGGGGACCGAGATCAGTTCCGAGCGCATTCGGCCAGTCTGCACGAGGCCTTCACAAGCTTCGCCAAAGGCTGGCAACCGTGCTCGAATCGCCCCTGACGGGCAGGTCAGGCGCCTGTTTTGGGGTGGAATCACCGACTCCGTTGAAGCGTGGTGGCGCATCTTGCCATCGGTCGCTGTGGACGTCCAACCGGCCCGCCGCGCAAGGGTGTCGCACGCGCCACGGGAACTTGCCGGTCCGCTCCTCGGGGATGTTCACTCCTTCGTGTGGCGGGTCAGGCGATGCGCGACCACTGCCCACCGGCACTGGGAGGGTCGGGAGCCGTACCGGGACGACACGCGAGTTGACGGACAGTCACCCGGGCCCATGGGGACACGAGTCAAGAATGCGAGCACCGGTGCAGAAAATGCGGCCTCGGCGCAAAGGCAGGCAGTCGGCCTCGGGTGAAGCCTCCGGGCACACGCCGAACTCGCCTACCGCACAGAACATCCCGGACCCCGCAGGCCGCGGTCGCCCGGCACACGTACGCAGTCGGCTGATCATCGCCGTCGCCGTCGTGGCCGCCGCGATCGCCGGAGCCGGTACCCCGTCCGTGATCGCCGCGTCGAGCGAGCTGAACGACTCGCAGAACCTGGTGACGCTCGCCGGACGCACCCAGGACGCGCTGGCCCTCGCCCACTCGCTCTCCGACGAGCGCGACGAGGTCACCTCCTACATCGCGGCCGGCCGCCCCGACGGCAAGGGCCCCTCCGAGCGCCGCAGTGCCCGTGTCGACCGGCAGGTCGAAGAACTCCGCGCGGCAGCCGTCGAGGCCGACGCCCCCGCGGCGTTCCGCGAGACGCTCGACGGCATCGCCACCGTGCGCCGGGCGGCGCTCACCGGGAAGAACACCGCTCTCGAAGCGCATCAGGCGTACTCCGCCGCCCTCACCGAACTCCACGGCCTCGCCGAGGAACTGGCCGAGCAGCTCCCGCCCCGCGCGGGCGCCGGCGCGCACGCCCTCGCCGACCTCGACACCGCGGTCCAGCAGGCCGCCGCGACCCGCGGCCTCCTCCTCGCGGCGCTGAACGTCCCCACCTCCACACAGACCGACACCGACCCGATCACGGGCCTGCCCACGACGAGCACCACGTCGACGGCCGCGGACACCAAGCAGCGCAACGCGCTCACGGCAGCCGCCATGCAGTCCAACGTCCGTGAGCAGGCGGCGATCACCGGCTTCCGCGAGACCGCGCCGAAGGCCGACCGCGCCTCGTACGACTCCACGGTGACCGGCGCCGAGGTCAACACCGCCGACAAGTACCTCGCCAGCCTGGCGACCCGGCCCACCCTCTCCGACTCCCAACTCGGCACCGACACCAAGAAGCTGGACGCCGCGCTCTCCGCCCGCGTCGAGCAGATGCGCGGTGTCGAGGCCTCCCTCAACACCCAACGGGCCAAGGAACTCGCCCAGTTGAGGGACGACGACGTCACCGCGCTGGAGATCCGGATCGCGATCCTCGGCGCCCTGATGCTGCTCGCCGTCGGCGTCGCCACGGGAATGGCCCGCTCGCTCACCCGCCCGCTCGCCGTACTGCGCCGCGGCTCGGCCCGGCTCGCCGCCGACCCGGCCACCGAGGAACCGGTCAGGTTCACCGGCCGCAACGACGAGTTCGCCCAGGTCGTACGCTCCGTCAACACACTCCACGCGCACGCCCTCGCGGCCCACGAGCGGCTGGCGACCCTGGAGGACGACCGCAAGCACCTCATCGGCAAGCGCCAGAAGATGGCCGACGAGCGCGACCGGCTCCGCTCCGAACTCGCCGACGCGGTCGCCCACTTGGAGCAGGTCCGCAGCAGCATCCACGGCACCTTCGTCAACCTCGCCCTGCGCACCCTCGGCCTCGTCGAGCGCCAACTCGGCGTCATCGAGGGCCTGGAGGAGCGCGAGCAGGACCCCGACCGCCTCGCCACCCTCTTCCGGCTCGACCACTTCGCCACCGTCATGCGCCGCCACAGCGAGAACCTGCTGGTCCTCGCGGGCGCCGACCACGGCCACCAGCACCCCGGCCCGGTCCCGCTCGTCGACGTCGTACGCGCCGCGGTCAGCGAGATCGAGCGGTACGAGCGGGTACGGATCGCCGCGCTGCCGCCGCACGCGCACCTCGCCGGATTCGCCGCCGACGACATCAGCCACCTGGTGGCCGAACTCCTGGAGAACGCCTCGTCGTTCTCGCCGCCCGACATGCCCGTCGAGGTCTCCGGCTGGCTCCTGGAGAGCGGCGAGGTCATGCTCTCCGTCCAGGACGAGGGCATCGGCATGACCGGCGACCGGCTCACCCAGCTCAACGCCCGCCTCGCGGACTTCGACCCCGAGGACGCGTACGACCAGGAGAGCGGCGAGGGCCTCGGGCTCGGCCTGTACGTGGTGGCCCGGCTCGCCCACCGGCACGGCGTGCGGGTGCAGTTGCGCGAGCAGAAGCAGGGGGGCATCACGGCCGTCGTCGTCCTGCCCAAGTCCCTGCTCGCCGCCGCGCCCGCCGTCGCCGTGCCCTCCGCGACCACCGCCCGCACGCCGGGCGGCGCCCCCGCGCTCTCCCTCCCGGGAGCGGACGCCGAGGTCAACTCCAACGTCCTGTACGCCCGTTCGGACCGCGACCCGCTGATCGCGGCGGCGGAGGAGTCCCTGCGGGACACCGGCGACGAAGCCCACGAGGACGCGAGCCCGCAGGGTGGCACCGAGGAGGAGCAGCCCTCCGAGCCCGTAGCCACCGGCCCCGAGACGACCATGGTGCTCATGGCACCGGTACCCCCGGCCGAGGACCTCTCCGAGCCCGGTGCCCGCGAACCCGAGGCCCGCGAACCGGGGGTCGCCACCCCGCCCGTCAGGCTCCCCGCCCAGACGAGCACCGACCCGTACGCCATCGGCCCGGACGCCCACGAGCGCGTCCCCGACGAGCCGCACCAGCCGCGGCCGGCGTACGAACCGCAGACAGGGAACGAACCGCAGGAATCGCACGCACCGCAGGAACCGGACGAGCCGGTCACCGACAAGGGGCTGCCCAAGCGGACCCCCAGGATCTCCGCGCCCGCCCCGGCGGCGAGGCCGCGCAACGCGTCCGTGGACGCCGAGGCCCTGCGCCGCAGGCTCGGCGGCTTCCACCGGGGCGCGAACCACGGCCGCCGTGACGTCGAAGCGGAGATCGCCGAACAGACGTCGGGGCTGCAGCAGCCCGCCGCACATGCCGTAGAAACCAAGGGGGACACAGTCGAGGAGGCAAGCAGTTGATCGCGCCCAGTACCTTCGGACTGAGCAGTGAAGCCCGCAATCTGCACTGGCTGCTGACGAACCTCGTCGAGGAGGTGCCGGGGCTCCTGTCGGTCGCGGTGGTCTCCTCCGACGGCCTGCTGCTGCTCTCCTCCGACCCCGGGAGAAACGCCGAGGCGCGTCGCAGCACGGAGAAGCGCGCGAGCCCCAAGGGCTCGGCGGCGGACCTGGCCACCATCGTGTCCGGCATCGGCAGCCTCGCCATCGGCGCCGCCAGGCTGATGGACGGCGGCGGCGTCAAGCAGACGATGGTCGCGATGGAGGACGGCGGCCTGTTCGTCATGTCGATCAGCGACGGCTCGCTGCTCGGTGTGCACGGCGCCCCGGACTGCGACATGAGCGTCGTCGCGTACCACATGGCGCTCTTCGTGGGCCGGGCCGGACACGTCATGACCCCCGAACTCCGCAGCGAACTGCGGCAGTCGATCGAGGCCACGACGATGGAGGCGGCCAAGTGAACGACCTGAGCGGCACGCCCAGGCTCCCGGTCCGCGGCGGCGACCGCAAACCCGCCCGCGTACGCCCGTACTCGCTCACCGGCGGCCGTACGCGCTTCGGGCACGTCCTGCTCGTCGAGACGTTCGTGGCGGCGCTCGAAGCCCCGCCGGAGCGCCCGGAACTGGAGAATGGTTCACTCTCCACCCGGGTCATGCCGGAGATGCGGGCCATCGTCGAACTCTGCCGCCGGATGCGGACGGTGGCCGAGGTCGCCGCCCTGCTGAAGATGCCGCTCGGTGTGGTCCGGGTGCTCCTCAGCGACCTGGCGGACCAGGGAAAGATCCGTGTGTACGGAACAGGTCACGGCCCGGGACAGCCGGACCGCGCTCTGCTGGAAAGGGTGCTGAGTGGACTCCGTCGTCTCTGACGCCTCCCGCGTCGCAGATGTCTCGCGATACCCCGGGTCTCCCCAACTCATCGAAGCTGACGATGAGTTGAAGGCCTGGCAGAAGGACCGTACGCGCGCCCCGATCGCCACGAAGATAGTGGTGGCCGGCGGCTTCGGCGTCGGCAAGACCACCCTCGTCACCGCCGTCTCGGAGATCACGCCCCTCCAGACGGAGGCGCTGATGACCGAGGCGAGCGAGGACACCGACGACCTCAGCTCGACCCCGGAGAAAGTCACCACCACCGTGGCCATGGACTTCGGCCGCATCACGCTCGACGACGACCTGGTCCTGTACCTGTTCGGCACGCCGGGGCAGCAGCGGTTCTGGTTCATGTGGGACGACCTGGTGCGCGGGGCGATAGGCGCGGTGGTCCTCGCCGACACCCGCCGCCTCAGGGACTGCTTCCCGGCGCTCGACTACTTCGAGAGCTGCGGGCTGCCGTACGTCGTCGCCGTCAACCACTTCGACGGCAGCGCGAAGTACGAGCCCGAAGACGTACGCGAGGCCCTCACGATTCCCCCGCACATACCTGTCATGATCATGGACGCGCGCAGCAGGTTCTCGGCGATCGAGACCCTGCTGGCCCTCGTCGGCCACGCACTCGAAGTCAGCCCGGAATAACCGGAACAAGACGTACGTACGCAGAGAAGGACAGGCATGCGGAAGATACTCGTCGTCGGAGCCGGCCAGTCCGGACTCCAGCTCGCCCTCGGACTCCAGTCGAACGGGTACGAGGTCACCCTGATGTCCAACCGCACGGCGGACGAGATCCGAACCGGCCGCGTCATGTCGACGCAGTGCATGTTCCACACGGCGTTGCAGCACGAGCGCGATCTCCAGGTGAACTTCTGGGAGTCCCAGGCCCCGAAGATCGAAGGACTCGGCGTCTCGGTCGCCGCCCCCGGCTCGCACGACCCGGGCCCGACCCAGCGCGCGATCGACTGGGTCGGCCGGCTCGACGGGTACGCCCAGTCCGTCGACCAGCGCGTCAAGATGGCCGGCTGGATGGAGACGTTCGCCCAGCGCGGCGGCCAACTGGTCATCCACGGAGCGGCGGTCGGCGACCTCGACTACTTCTCCCGTACGTACGACCTGGTCCTCGTCTCGGCGGGCAAGGGCGAACTGGTGTCGATGTTCGGCCGCGACGCCTCCCGCTCCCCGTACACGGAGCCGCAGCGCGCGCTGGCCGTCGCGTACGTCCACGGCCTGGGCCCGCGCCCGGAACACCCGGACTACGACGCGGTGCGCTGCAACCTCGTGCCCGGCGTGGGCGAACTCTTCGTCATGCCCACCTTCACCACCTCGGGCCGGGCGGACATCCTCTTCTGGGAGGGCATACCCGGCGGCCCGCTGGACGCCTTCCAGGGCGTCAAGGACCCGGCCGAACACCTCTCCCTGACCCTGGAACTCATGGAGCGGTTCACGCCGTGGGAGTACGCGCGGGCCACCAAGGTCGAACTCACCGACGCCGGCGGCACGTTGGCCGGACGCTACACGCCCACGGTCCGCAACCCGATCGGCCGGCTGCCCGGGGGCGGCCTGGTCCTCGGCGTCGGTGACGTGGTCGTCGCCAACGACCCGATCACCGGCCAGGGCTCCAACTCGGCCTCGAAGTGCGCCGCTTCGTACCTCGACTCGATCCTCGCGCACGGCGAGAAGGAGTTCGACGAAACGTGGATGCGGGACACCTTCGAGCGGTACTGGGACACGGCCCAGCACGTGACCAAGTGGACGAACGCGATGCTCGGCGCCCCGCCGGAGCACGTCCTCAACCTGATCGGCGCGGCGGGCCAACTCCCCCCGGTAGCCGACCGCTTCGCGAACGGTTTCAACGACCCGTCGGACTTCGAGAACTTCTTCTATGAGCCGGAGAAGACGGGCGCGTACCTGGCTTCGGTGGCCGGAGCCTGACGGGCCTCTGACCTGCGGTCCAGTAGTCGTCATTGGTCATAGTTGGTCGTCGTTGGCTGGTCTCGGACGGCCCACAGACGGCCCGGCTGTGAGTGGCTGCCGCTGATGGTGTGAGTTCCTACGGCAAAGACCCCCAGCCTTGCTCGGCTGGGGGGGGGGGGCTTCTCGCTGGCAGGGGCGCGCTTGGTTCCCCCGGGCCAGACGGCCTGTAGCGGCAGACCAGGCCAACGGCGCATCTCGACTGCGGCGAGACGTCGTTGACCGTGGTTGACCGCACGATGTGGCACACGACCGCTTTTTCCCGAAGCATTCCCGTGGGCTCTGCCACCTGACCTTGGGTGACCTCTGGCCTGCGGCGACGGCACATGGGTGTCCGTGCTCGTCCGGCCGTGCGCGGTGCGGTTGTAGCGCGGTTGGACACAGGAGAGCTCTCACCTAGGTAGCTACGCCTCCGACTTGTACCAAACCTTCGTGCAGGTGGGGGCCCCTGAAATCTCGCCTGCCGTTCCGCCGTATTCGCGACCAGATGGGCTCTTGAAGGTGAACTCGTGGATGCCGGTGTCCAACGCTGTGGACGACGCGACCTCAGTGAGGTCTCCACTCGGTTCGGTGTAGTGCAGTTCGATGTGCGTGCGGACTAGCTCCGCTGCCTGCGAGCGATCGATTGACTGACTGGGAAACACATCCTGGATACGGCCCTTCACCTTGGCTACGACGTACTCAATGCCGGTCGCGATTCCAACGCCGGATGCGCCGCCTAGAGCGCCGGTCGACAGGTCGAGGATGAACTCCCCAAAGGAGCCAGATGCCCCCCAGTTCGTCTCACGGGTCTGTACTGAAAGCGAGTTGGAAACAGGGAAGTCGAGCGTTCCATTGAGAGTTGTGAGGGAAGTCAGGTCCTCCTTGATCCCTTCAACTGGTACCTCGATCTCTATCAGAGACAAGGTCCACGCCTCGTGGGGTGGCTGGTGTGGACCTGGCGCAAGCCTGATCGCGATGCGAGCACTGAGAACTTCCATGGGACTCCTCACTTACGTGGGACGCGGTGCCCGCAGGCTACTGCCGCTGCCGCTCGGGGATTGCTGCTTTTGTGTGGGCGACGAATCGCTGCCCTAGCGACAGCACCCCACCCGCACTGCGAACCGACCGACAGCCGCACGACTGGCCCTCGCTGTCTCGGAACCTGAGCGCCCCCGCCGAAGGCATGCCATTGGCCCACGGTGACTTCCTTGGCTTCTGCGCGCTGCCACGTAGCGCGCCGTCCGGCGCGGCCGACCGGGGCGCAGACAGGAGGCAGGCCGCGCGGTGCGCGGCCTTGATACTGCTGGGGAAGTTCTATCGTCCCAGGAGTAACGGCTTTCAAGACCAGTCCACCTACGGTCCCAGCAATGCGCTGACCGCGACAGACGGGAGCGCACCAGGACCCTGATCCATACGGCGCAAACCAAAGCGCGGCATCGCCAGATTTGTCACATAGTCAGGTCATGGGTTTCCTTCTGCGTAGGCTCGACAAGACAAGGGAACTGCGTGCAGTGACTTCGTCCCGAGTCATCGATCTTATCGGGCGACTACAGCTCAAACTCGCGGAGAATCCGAATAACCCTCTACTTGTGACAGCCATGCACCAAATCGAAGAGTGTCAAGTGGCTCTCGAAACCTTTGCCCCTAGAGCTTCATCACTAGCCGTCGCTCAGATTCACTTCGACGCGGCGTTCATTCTATATTTGCGTGCGGCAGATTGCGATGAAACAGGCCCCGTGATGCCTGCAATCCTTGGAGCGGTGAGGGAGAATCTCCCGCCTGGTGATCTGCGTAGAAAAGCTGTTGAGGACATCGTCGAGGAGGTTTCTTCAAGAGGGATTCCATCCATTACGGAGTCCGACCGTGAGACGGTTCTGGATACACTGGCAGCGGCGAATCAAGCTCGAATTAACAGGTCGCTACGGGTTCGCAGCTTCGTACGTATCGTGGCGATGGTTGGCCTATTGCTCACGATTGTCGCCCTCAGTGTGGCTGCCCTAGGTGCACTACGACATACCGCCGTTCCTTTGTGCTTCGTACCTCAGACCTCAAAGGGCGCCTATTTTACTGCCTGCCCATTGCGCGTCGCTTCTGGAGGCACTCCTTCATTCCCCAATCAGGCGGCCACAGATCCCGGCGACTACCTTGTAGTGGAGATTGTCGGACTGGTATCCGCAGGACTTGCCGCCGCTACAGCCCTCCGGCAGATGAGAGGAAACACGACACCTTACAATGTCTCGCTAGTTCTTGCGGCGCTCAAGTTGCCGACCGGGGCCCTTACTGCTCCACTTGGTCTCCTCTTCATCCGCGGCGGCTTCGTGCCAGGTTTGTCGGCTTTGGATTCATCGGCTCAAATTATCGCATGGGCTATCGTGTTCGGTTACTCGCAGCAAATCCTGACTCGGTTGGTCGATAATCAGGCAAAATCTATTCTTGGAGACCCTCAAGGCGACTCGAAAAATGCAGCAGATCCTGCGGATCGAACGTGAAAGTCTTGAACGAAGTAAGGAATGTTTTACCGCGGTGTAGCGTCCGCTCTGCCAGCGGCATCGCCTTTTCACCCTGCTCGACGTCACGCGCGCCCATGTGGACGACGTGGCCCAATTCCAGAAGCTGCCGACGAAGAGCAGTTGCTTGAGCTCCCGGTGGAGGTCCGGACGCGCGTCCGCGTCCTGCCTCAGATCTGGTTCAGGCCGCCGTCGACGTACAGGCTCGAACCGGTGATGAAGCTGCTCTGGTCGGAGGCGAGGAAGGCCACGGCGGCGGCGATCTCCTCCGGGCGGCCGAGTCGGCCGAGCGGCACCACCGAAGCCAGCTGCTGCTTGAAGTCCTCCGGGGTGGGCGTGAGCCCCGAGATGCCAGGGGTGTCGACCGGTCCTGGCGTGACGGCGTTGACCCGGACACCGCGTCCCTTGAGTTCGTTGGCCCAGGTCCGGGCGAACGACCGGGTGGCGGCCTTGGTCGCTGCGTACACGCCGAACGCCTCCGTGCCGACGTCCACGACGGTGGAGCCGTTCAGGATGACCGAGGCGCCGTCGTTGAGCAGGGGCAGCGCCTTCTGCACGGTGAACAGCGTGCCCCGGACGTTGATCCCGAAGTGGCTGTCGAAGTGCTCCTCGGTGATCTGGTCGAGCGTCACGAACTCGGCCACGGAGGCGTTCGCGAACAGGACATCCAGCCCCTGGCCCCGGTCGCGGATCGCGTCGTAGAGCCGGTCCAGATCGGCCAGGTCCGCGATGTCACCGGTCACCGCCGTGGCCGCCGAACCGATCACTTCCACGGCCGCGTCGAGTTCGGTCTTGCGCCGGCCGGTGATGAACACATGCGCGCCCTCGGCCGCCAGCCGTACCGCACTGGCCAGGCCGATTCCGCTGCTGCCCCCGGTGACGAGAGCGGTCTTCCCCTCAAGCGATCCCACGTGAACAGCCTCCTTCGACTTCTGCAGCGATCGCCGCAGAAGTCGAACGGTAGCACTTCCGCATCGATCGATGCGGAAGAGGTAGACTGCGGAGGTGGAGACGAAACAGAGCGGCCCCATCGGCCGACCGCGAGGCTTCGACGCCGACGAGGCTCTCGAACGGGCCATGCTGGTCTTCTGGGAGCACGGCTACGAGGGCGCCAGCCTGGCCTGCCTGACGAATGCGATGGGCATCTCCACCACCAGCATGTACGCGGCCTTCGGCAACAAGGAGGCGCTGTTCCGCAGGGCCCTTGAGCGCTACACCGAAGGCCCGAGCGGCTATCTGCCCCGGGCCCTGGAGGAGCCGACCGCCCTCGGCGTCGCCACCGCGATCCTGGCCGGCACCGTTCGAACCACCACCCGCCCCGCCCAGCCCAACGGCTGCCTGGGAGTCCAGGGCGCCCTGACCGTCAGCGACTCCGGGCGGGAAGTCCGTGACCTTCTCGTCGCCTGGCGCGACAACGGCTACACCCTCGTCCGAGAGCGGTTCCAGCGGGCCGTCGACGAAGGCGACCTGCCTCCGGAGACGGACCCGGGGTTACTGGCCCGCTACCTCACCGCCCTGGGGTACGGCATCGCCGTGCAGGCCGCGAGCGGTGTGGGCCGCGACGAACTCCAGGAGATGGCCGACGCGGCCCTGCGCAACTGGCCGCTCTCCTGAGAGCGGTGCCTGTTCTTCGGAAGGGGGGATCCTGAGCTCTCACCTCGGCTGCTGGTCGGCTGTGGCTGATCGCGCAGTTCCCCGCGCCCCTCAAGGGGCAGGCGCGCTGTAGCCCTCGTCCGAGCCGTCCGTCGCGCCCTCGGGGAGCTCCGGCGGGGTGTAGGTCTGCAGGGGCTCTCCGCCCGGGTCCGGTCGTACGGCACCCAGTACGGGATTGGCGGCGATGGGGGACACCTTGACCGTCGCCCCCGGCCTCGGTGCCTGGACGACCATGCCGTCGCCGAGGTACATGGCGACATGGGTGGCCCCGGGGAAGTAGACGACCAGGTCCCCCGGACGCAGCTCGCTCAGTTCGACGTGCGGCAACTGGGCCCATTGCTCCTGGCTGGTACGGGGGATGGCCCGGCCCGCGCTGCCCCAGGCCTCCGAGGTGAGACCGGAGCAGTCGTACGTGTCCGGCCCCTCGGCGCCCCACTCGTACGGCTTGCCGATCTGGTCCACGGCGTGGCGCAGAGCCCGGTCCCCTTCACCGGTGGGCGGCCGGGCACTGCTCAGCGCACCCGAGGCCACGAGCTCGTCCTGCGCCTCGGCCACGCCCGACTTCTCCAACTCGGCCACCCGGGCGAGCTGTTCGGCGGTCAGCGAGACGAGCAGCTCCTCGACGTCCTTCAGCCGCTTCCCGACGAGGTCGCGGTCCTTCTTCTGCCGTTCGGCGAGGGTGAGTTGCTCGTCGAGCGCGCGCCGGGCCTCCCGCGCCAGCCCGTCGGTCCTCCGCTCGTCCACCACCAGCCGGTCGACCGTTCCGGCGCGCTCCAGCGAGACCTGCCGGATCACCTGGCCCTGGTCGAGCGCGTGTTGAGGATCACGGGCCAGCAACAGCCGTACGTACGAGGAGATTTCGCTCGTGCCCTGGTACTGCTGCCGGGCGAGCCGTCCCGCGGCGCCGCGGCTGCCCTGGAGCGAGAGCCGGGCCGCGGAGAGGCGCCCGTTGAGCCTGTCGACCTCGGTCCGCTGCCGCTTCAGCTTCTCCTCGGTCGAGTTGTACGTCTCGGTCGCCTCCTCTGCCTCCCGGTAGAGCCGCTGGAGGTCGGTCAGCAACTCGGCGACGGACGGCTCGCCCTCCGGTACGGAATCCGGTGCCGAGCTCTCGCCGGGTTCGGCCACCGGACTCTCACCGGGCTCGGGCACCGCGGCCGCCGGGCCGGGTGCGAGGACGGCGCCGGCCGCGATCGCCGCCGTACAGACCAGCCGCAGAAGCCTTCCTGACACGTCATCACCTCCGGTGCGGGGCGCGGCCCTTCCGCTCCTCCGCACCACGAGCGTCAGACGCGCGCGCGAGCTCCGCGCGGCGAGCGTGGGCGATCCGGCCCAACCAGGTCACTCGTCGGTGTCGTCCGACTTGCCGTCCGGCGTGGCGTCTGGCTTGATGTGCGCCGCGGTGTCGGGCTTCGGCTCCGGCTTCGACCACGGCCACCGGAGCCTGCCGCCGCTCGTGTCCGTGGGGTCGTACTCGTACTTCCACCCCTGATGCAGCGCGAGCCGCCTGCTGGTCCCCGCCTGCACCCGCCGGTAGACGAGCACGGTCGGCGGGCCACCGGCGTTGTCCGGGACCGGGACCCGGTACACCTTCGGCGGGTGTCCGGTCGGACCGAGCAGGACCGGCAGCACCCGGCCGTCCAGGGGGCCGCCTTCGAAGGGGGTGTCTTCGCTCTTCACGCAGCCAGTGTCACAGCAGGTGGGCCGCGTCGCCCACCACGGGCAGCACCGCCCGTGCGAACGTGCCCATCGGGCCGTCCGCGGGCTCCATCGCCAGCGCGGCCCGTACGGCAGCGGCTGCCTGGGCGTCGCGCCCCGCGGTCGCCACGAGACAGGCGACGAACTGCTCGACGAGCCAGTCCCGCAGCTCGTCCAGCGGCGGTTCCTTCTCTTCGTCCAGCCAGATCAGGGAGGCGGCCTCGACCGCCGTGATCCACATCCGGACGGTCATCCGCAGCCGGGGTGCCGGTTCCTCGACCTCCAGGTGAACCAGGATGTGCTCGGCGGCGGCCCGTCGTACCCCGTCCACGATGGCCGTGGTCCGTGACGTCTCGACGACGCTTCCGCCCTGCAGCAGCGCGCTGAAGCCGGCGTCGTGCTCGTCCACGAAGGCGAGGTAGCGGTCCAGGGCGTTGGAGAGCCGCTGGGTGAGCGGGCCCTGAGGGGGTTCGGCGAAACAGTGCGTCAGCTCTTCCGCGGCGGACCTGAGCGCGGCTTCGTACAACTGCTGCTTGCCGCCGGGGAAGTAGCGGTACACCAGGGGCCGTGAGACGCCGGCCGCTTCCGCGACATCGTCCAGGGAGACGTCTTCGGGGGCCCGTGCCGCGAACAACGACAACGCCGCTTCGAGCAACTGGCTTCGCCGCTCCTCGACACTGAGCCGCCGATACGCGCGTGCAGGAACCTCCGAGGCCATGCCCCGCAGCGTAACCTTTCTCGCCCCCGCCGCCCCTACCCGTCCCATCCCTGGGGGCTGCCGCCCCCAGCCCCCCGCATCGGCCTGAACGGCCTCGTCCTCAAGCGCCGGACGGGCTGGGAGGTGGGTGGGGGCTGATGGGGGTGGGTGGGTTGACCGTGGGTGGGTGGGGAATCGGCCTGGCGGCCTCGTCCTCAAACGCCGGACGGGCTGAGGGGTGGGTGGGGGCTGATGGGGGTGGGTGGGTTGATCGGGAGTGGGCGGGGATCGGCCTGGGCGGTCTTGTCCTCAAGCGCCGGACGGGCTGGGTGGTGCCGGGCTGGTGGGGTGGGTTGGCTGACCGTCGCCGGGTGAGGCATCGGCCTGGACGGCCTCGTCCTCAAGCGCCGGACCGGCTGGGTGGGCGGGGCTGATGGGGGTGGGGGTGGTTCGGGAGCCGGTCACGGACTGTGGCCGGGAGCCGGGAGCCGGTCACCGACACTGTGGCCGGGAGTCGGTCACGGACCCTGTGACTGGGACCCGGTCACGGACACTGTGGCGGGAGCCGGCTACGGACGCTGTGGCGCACGCGGCGGTGGTCAGCGGGGTTGGCGTCGGCTGCGGATGGTGAGGGTGATGGCGGAGGTGAGGAACCAGAAGGCGCCGACGGCCGAGTAGCCGGTGATGGTGGACAGGTCGCTTGTCGCCGAGGTGGACATGGCGGCGAAGTTGGCGCCGGCGAGGACGGAGAGTCCGCCGCTGATGACCATGGGCCACTGGGCACCGACGGTGCGCCGGCGCCGGATCGCCACGGCGAGCTGGATCGCTCCGGAAAGGAGGGCCCAGATGCCGAACACGAGCAGGGCCTTCCCGATGGTGGAGAAGACGGCGATGGTCATCCCTGCCGTAGCGGCCACGCCGAGAGCCATGTTGAGCGTACCGACGCGGTCCGTGGCGCCGGGGCCGGCCATGCGGCGTTCGAAGAGCGTGGCGACGGCGTCCCACAGGGGGTAGATCACCAGCAGCACGGCCGCAGTCACCGTGGGCTTGTCCGTCGATACCAGTGAGGCGGAGGTCGTGGCTACGAGTGCAACCCAGACCAGGGAGAAGGCGGCCCGGATCAGGTGGAGCGATCGGAGCCCGGAGAGCGTCGTCGAGGGCGTGGTCGTGCTCGAAGGCACGGTGGTCTGAGTCATCGGGTATCCCGTTCGGTGATCGTGACGGTGTGAGGCGGTCGCCCCGACGAGGAGTCTCAGCGGCCTCGCCAGGGGCCGCGTACTTCGAACGAAGTAGTTCCGCCATCCACTTCGGACCGAACGATCTCCGCCGTCCCCACAGCCCGGACCGGGCCCGCCGTCTACATCATTCGAAGTACACGTCCGCAGCACACGTGGACGAGAATCAGGCCATGGCCAAGGCGCACAACAACCACGACCAGCCCGTGGCACCCCTCTGGGTCCGCCGCCCCGAGGCCCTGCACCTGGCCGCATATTCGCTGGCCGCGCTGGTCTTCACCGGCCAGATCGTGGCAGTCGTCCTGCGAGGGTCGGACTGGCCGACGGCCCTCTCCGCGCTCCTCGCCGGAGCCGGTGTCGCCCTCTCATGGCGGAGCCCATGGGCAGGACTGGCCGTGACGAGCGCGGCGTCCTTCGCCGTCACAGCGGTGGGCCACGACCCCCTGTCGGTGTGGATGATGGCCGTGCTCGTGCTGTTCTCGGTCACCCTCAGGGGCAAGCAGCCGCTGGCCGCGACCGGCATCGTGGCCGCGTTCTTCCTGGGCGCGTTCATGACCCTGGGCGGATTCCGCGGCGGCGCGATCGTGGGAGCCGCCGCCCTCTTCTCAGCCATTGCGGGAGGTGCGACAGGGGCCGCGCTGCGCATCCACCGGGAGCACTGGCTCACCCTGGAGGAACGGGCCGAAAGCGCCATCGCCACCCGCGAGATCGAAGCCACCCGACGGGTGACCGAGGAGCGACTGCGCATCGCCCGGGACCTCCACGACGTCATCGGCCACCAGGTCGCGATGCTGAGCATGCATCTCGGTGCCGCGGAGATCGGACTGCCCGAAGACGCCGAGCCCTCCCGGCAGGCCCTCGTCTCAGCCAGGTCCAGCGCCCGTACCGTCGTCGTCGAAACGCAACGGATCCTCGCGCTCCTCCGCCTCGGGGACGACATCCCCGACGACGAGGCGCTCCGCCCGACCCCCGCACTCAGCGGCCTGGAAGGCCTCGTCGCCTCCTACGAGAGCATCGGCCTCGACGTCCGCCCCTCCATCGCCGTCCCCGCCGGTTTCGTGGAGCCCAGCGTCGGCGTGACGGTCTACCGGGTCGTCCAGGAAGCACTCACGAATGCCTACCGGCACGGAGAAGGGGCGGCAACCGTAGACGTACGCGAGCGCGACGGCAGGATCTGCGTCACCGTGGAGAACCGCGTAGGTCACTCACCGCGCGGCCCGGGCAGCGGACTCGGCCTCCTGGGCATGCGCGAACGCGTCGAGTCCTCCAGCGGCCGCCTGACGATCGACAGCGACGACGGGCGATTCCGGGTCCACGCGGAGTTCAGCCCCTTGGGAGCCACCGTCCGATGACACGGATTCTGATCGTCGACGACCAGGAAGAGATCAGGGCCGGCATCAAAGCAATGCTCAGGCTCGACCCGGGACTCATCGTCACGGGCGACCTCTCCGACGGACTCCAGGTCGTCCCCTTCCTCCGGTCCCACCCCGTCGACCTGGTCCTGATGGACATCCGGATGCCCGGCATCGACGGTGTCGAAGCCACCCGCCGGATCCGCAAGGAGCACCCACCCGAAAAGCTGCGGGTGATCGTGCTGACCACTTTCGACCAGGACGACATCGTTCTCGCCGCCCTCCGCGCGGGCGCCAACGGCTTCCTGAGCAAGACCGTGAGCCCCGCCGAACTCGTCGCCGGAATCACCGAGGTCATCGGCGGTGGCGGCGCACTGTCGGCCGCCGCAACAGCCGCACTCATCGGCCACATGACCGACAGCCCACCCCCGGTGATCGACCAGGAACTACTAAAACGCTTCGACGCCCTGACCCCCAGAGAACGGGACGTGGTCGTCCTCGTCGCGAGCGGCCTGGGCAACGACGAGATCGCGGCCCAATTGTCCGTATCACCGTTCACCGTAAAAACCCATGCGGTACGCGCCATGACAAAGGTCGGCGCCCGAGACCGAGCCCAACTCGTCTCCTACACCTTCCGGGCCGGCCTCTACCCCTGAGCTCACCGGGGTCGGACGTGCCCGCAGCCGCCATCGCACCGGAGGGGACGGGCCGGGGGTGTCCGCCCGCAGCGGCTGGCGTGTCGACTCGAGTGCCCTCGAAGCCAACCGATTCCACGCCAGACCGAGGACGGATACCCCCGGCCCGTCCCCGCCCCCGACGACCACGGATGCCCGACCACAACCCGCAGCCTGCATCCGGGAGGCACCCCCACCCACCCAGGGGCGCGAGGAACTGCGCGACCAGCCCCACACAACCCGCACCCGACAACTCAAGCCAGCAACCCCGAAGCCCTCCAAAGCCGCCGCCCCACCCCTCGCAACACCCCAATGTCATCCAGAAAGTCGGTCAACCGCTTGGACCCCGTCTGCATGACCTCCCGCCGATGCCCACTCGCCTTCACCTGAGCCATCGCCTCCCGCCGGTCAAGCCCCACGTTCTCGTACACATCGGGATTGACGAAGGCGACAGAGAACACCCGCGCGAACTCCCCGGACGTCACCCGAGTGAACTCCTGCGACCACCGAGGCGCGGTAACCATCTGCCGACGCAACTCCTCCCGCGCGTACCGCACATGCCGAGCCTCCTCCACCACATGGATCCGCGTCACACCCCGTACCAACGTCTGCACCCGCTCATCCGGAAACGTCAACCGCTGCATCCAGTCGAGCACCTCCTCACCCAGCAAGGTCGCCGTGAACGACCCAGGCGTCGTCGACACGGTCTTGAACAACCGCCCGAGGTTCTGATGGGCCCGGCTCACCGGATACCAAGGCGTCCCGCCCGACGAGATCAGCCGCGCGAACATCTTCGAGTGCCGGCACTCGTCCTCGATCTCGGTCAGCGCATAGCGCACATGCGCACTCGTCGCCGCCTTGTCATAGATGTGCCGCACGAGCAGCTGCATCAGGATGATCTCGAACCAGATCCCCAGCGAGGCCAGCGCAGCGGCCTCGTGCCGCGACAGCAGAATCCGCTGCTCCTCACTCATCCGCTTCCACAGCGGCGTGTCGTAGAGCGACACCAACTCCGGCGGCCAGAACCACTTCCCCTCCTCGAAGGGCGCGTCCCAGTCCAGCTCCTTGTCCGGGTCGAAGGAGTGCTTCGCGGAGGAGTCGAGCAGCCGCTCGGCCACCTGCTCCCGGTCCTTGAGCAGACCGAGCGCATCGCGCAGCACCTCGGCCTCCGTCACGGTCGTCATGGCTGTGTCCACCTCGTCGTACGGGAAAAACCTCAGGGTTACCGCCGGTCACTCCTTATGAGACTGCTTGTCAGCAAGACCGTCAATCCCTCGCGCGCAACTTGTTGACCCGTCGTCTACTACGTAGGAGCCTGCGAGACATGCCCACCTACGACCTGTACGCCAAGGACCCCGGAGCCCCCCTCTGGCAGGTGCCCGCGACCGGCGCGGCCCGGTTCAGCTGGGAGTACGACGAAGGACGGGAACGTCTGCTCGCCCTCTACCAGAAGGGCAAGGACAAGCAGTGGGACGGCCAGAAGAGGATCGACTGGGACCTGGAGGTGGACCCGTACGATCCGCTCGGCACCCCCGACGAGTCGATCTCGATCTACGGCACGCCCTATTGGGCGAGGATGAACGACCGCGACAAGGGCGAACTCCGCAAGCACTTCGCCTCCTGGCAGTTCAGCCAGTTCCTGCACGGCGAGCAGGGGGCCATGGTCTGCGCGGCCCGCATCGTCGAATCGGTCCCCGACCTGGACGCCAAGCTCTACTCCGCCACCCAGACCATGGACGAGGCCCGCCACGCGGAGATCTACGCCCGCTTCCTCCACGAGAAGATCGGGATGCTCTACCCGGTCAACGACAACCTCCAGTCGCTCCTCGGCGACACCCTCCGCGACTCCCGCTGGGACATGCCCTACCTCGGCATGCAGGTCCTCATCGAGGGCCTGGCGCTGGCCGCGTTCGGCATGATCAGGGACACCACGGACAAGCCGCTGCCCAAGCAGATCCTCGCGTACGTCATGCAGGACGAGGCGCGCCACGTGGCCTTCGGTCGGATGGCGCTGCGCGACTACTACAAGCAGCTCACGGACACCGAGCTCCGCGAACGCGAGGAGTTCGTCATCGAGGGCTGCTACCTGATGCGGGACCGGCTGCGCGGCGTGGAGGTCCTGGAGAACTTCGGCATCCCCAGGGCGGAGGCGGAGGAGTACAGCGAGCGCTCCGAATTCCTCGCGCTGTTCCGCCAGTTGCTGTTCTCCCGGATCGTCCCCTGCGTCAAGGACATCGGCCTGTGGGGCAAGCGCCTCCAGCAGGCCTACGTCGACATGGGCGTCTTCGACATGGGCAACTCCAACCTCGACCTTCTCATGGCCCAGGACGAGGAACTGGCCGAAAAACTGGACGCGGAACGCTTCGCGGCGGAGGAAGAGGCACGGGTCGCGGAGGTGGAGCAGGCGATCGAAGCAGGCGCGGAAACCTGACCGGGCACTCCACGCCGGGACTACACAGGGCACTCCACATCGGGAAGGGCCCGGGTCTCCCCCGACAGGGCCGTCGGAGCTGCCTCCCCGGCCGGAAACGACGTCCGAAGCGTGAACGCGTACGCGGTCGCCCCGTGCGCCCGCAGATGCAGCAGCCGCTCCTCCGCCTCGGCGACCGTCGGCCGGTGCCCGGCCGGCACCCACCACAGGGCCGTCATCGCCTCCCGGATCCGCTCGAACCATTCATTGCGGCGGGTGAGCAGCTCACGGTGCTGTCCCTGGTACATGAACGCGGTCAGGGCGTTGGTGTCCCGCCACACCGTCAGGTTGATGATCAGCCAGTCGTCACCGAAGACGGACGTGTCCGTCGCGTTGCCGGAGTCGCTCTGCAGACGCCAGACGAAACCGTCCGCGGCGTCGGCGACCGCGTTCACCGGGTCGAGGGCGTCGACGAAGTCCTTCAACTGCGGGGAGTCCAGAGGGGCTTTGAGTCGGGAGATGTTCACCTGGGCGAGTTCGTACGCGGCAGCGGGCTGAGTCATGAACCGAACGGTAGGTCGGGAGACGGGAGCGCGACACCCCCCGTCTCACGGAGTGAGCACCGCCTCCATCACGGCCCGGGCGATCGGCGCCGCGTCCCCACCCCCGCTGATGTCCCCCCGCTCGGCCTCCGCGTCCTCGACGACGACCGCGACGGCCACGGCCGGCTCCATCGCGTCGTCGGCCCTCGCCCAGGAGATGAACCAGGCATACGGCGTACCGGAGTTGTGGATGCCGTGCTGGGCCGTGCCGGACTTGCCGCCGACCGTGGCGCCGGGGATGGCGGCGTTCTTGCCGGTGCCCCGCTCCACCACGTCCGTCATCAGCTCGCGCAACCGCACGGCGGTGGCGGGGTTCATCGCCTGGCGGAGGGTGCGCTGCCCGGTGGCGGACACCGTGTCGCCGTCGTCCGTGGTCGTCCGCTCCACCAGGTGGGGCGTACGCACCGAGCCGTTGTTCGCGACGGCCCCGGCGACCATCGCCATCTGCAGCGGAGTCGCCCGGGTGTTGTACTGGCCGATGGAGGAGAGCGCGAGCTGCGCCTGGTCCACCCGGGTGTCGAAGGTGCTGGGGGAGACCCGGAAGGGGATCCTCAACTGCCGCTCGTTGAAGCCGAATCCGGCGGCCCCGGCCCGCATGCCGGCCACTCCCACGTCCACGCCCAGCCTGGCGAAGACGGTGTTGCACGACCAGGTGAAGGCGTACCGCAGGGACGCGTCCGCGCAGCCCTCGACCTCGTTCGTCAGCCGGACCGAGCTGCCCGGCAGCCGGTACGGGTCGGGGGACTTCGTGGGCTCGTCGACGTCCTCCACCACACCCGCGTCGAGGGCCGCCGCCGCGGTGACCACCTTGAAGGTGGAGCCGGGCGGATACGTCTGCCGCACGGCCCGGTTGAGCATCGGCTTGTTGGCCGCCTGGTTCAGCCGTGTCCACGCCCGGGCGACCGCCGAGTCCGTCCCGGACAGCTCCTCGGGGTTGTAGGAGGGGGTGGAGACCAGCGCCAGGATCCGTCCGGTGGACGGTTCGAGCGCGGCCACCGCGCCCCGCCGGTCGCCGAGCCCCTCGTACGCCGCCTGCTGCGCGGCCGGGTGGAGGGTCGTGACGACATGGCCGCCGGGGTTGCGGGCCCGCGTGAGGTCGTTCCACAGGGGGAGCGGCGACAGCAGCGGGTCGGTACCCGCCAGGATGTCGTCCTCGGCGCCCTCCAGCAGATTCGTCCCGTACACCTGTGAGGCGAAGCCGGTGACGTGCGCGTACAACGGGCCGTTCCTGTACGTCCGTTCGTAGCGGAACTGCTCTCCGGAGTCCTTGGAGCCGGTGACCGGTCTGCCGCCGACGAGGATGTCGCCGCGCGGCTGGCCGTAACGGGCGATGGTGTGGCGGCGGTTGGCCGGGTTCTCGTCGTACGAGCGGGCCTGGACGAGCTGGATGCGGGTGGCGTTGACGAGGAGGGCGAGCAGGAGCAGGGCGCAGAAGGCGGCGGCGTGCCGGATGTACCGGGTCATGGGGCGGCCGTTGCCGGTCATGCCGTGCCCTTTCCTTCGAGCCCCTCGGCCGTCGCCACCGCCACCGCCGTGGTGGTCGCCGTCGCCGTCGCCGTCCCGGACCGGTCGCGTGCCGAGTCGCTGAGGCGCATCAGCAGGGCCACGATGATCCAGTTGGTGACGACCGACGAGCCGCCCTGCGCCAGGAAGGGCATCGCCATTCCGGTCAGCGGGATCAGCCCCGTCACGCCGCCCGCGATCACGAAGACCTGGAGGGCGACGATCGAGGCGAGTCCGACGGCGAGCAGCCGGCCGAAGGGGTCGCGCAGGGCGAGGCCCGCCCGGTAGCCGCGCTCGACCAGCAGTCCGTACAGCAGGAAAATCGCGGAGAGGCCGGCCAGGCCCAGTTCCTCGCCCGCGGTGGCCAGGATGAAGTCCGACTTGGCGGCGAAGCCGATGAGGACGGAGTGGCCGAGGCCGAGTCCCGTGCCGAGCATCCCGCCGGCGGCGAACGAGAAGAGCGACTGGGCGAGTTGGTTCGGGCCCAGGCCCGCCTCGATCGACGCGAACGGGTGCAGCCAGTCCTCGACCCTGCTGTGCACATGCGGTTCGAGCCAGCCGACGGCGACGGCCCCGCACGCCGCGAGCAGCAGGCCCACCGCGATCCAGCCGGTGCGGCCCGTGGCGACGTACAGCAGGATCACGAACAGGCCGAAGAAGAGCAGCGAGGTGCCGAGGTCCCGCTCCAGGACCAGCACGCCGACGCTCAGCAGCCAGATCGCGACGATCGGGCCGAGGACGCGCCCGGTGGGCAGTTGGAGCCGCCAGACGCGACGGCCGGTGTACGCGAGGGCGTTGCGGTTCGCGGCGAGGTAGCCGGCGAAGAACACCGCGAGCAGGACCTTCGCGAACTCGCCCGGCTGGATGGAGAATCCGGCGATCCGGACCCAGATGCGGGCGCCGTTCACGGAGGGGAAGAAGATGGGCAGGACGAGCAGGACGAGTGCGCTCACGACGGACACGTACGTGTAGCGCTGGAGTACCCGGTGGTCGCGCAGCAGGACCACGACCGCGATGAACAGGCCCATGCCCAGCGTCGACCAGACGAGCTGTGTCGGGGCGGCCGGGTCGTCCGGGGTCTCCAGGTCGAGCCGGTAGATGAGCACCAGGCCCAGTCCGTTGAGCAGGACGCCGATCGGCAGCAGCAGCGGATCGGCGTACGGGGCCCGCAGACGCACCGCGAGATGCGCGAGGAGCGCGAGTACGCCGAGCCCGGCGCCGTAGCCGACGGCGCCGGGCGGGACCGATCCGGTGCGGGCGATGCCCACGTCGCAGTAGCCGTACACGGAGAGCAGGACGGCCACGACGATGAGGGTGAACTCGATGCCACGGCGCCGGGGGAGGGGGACAGCGGGAGCCGGCGGGTCCGCCTGCGCTGTCGTTCCGGGCGAGAGCATGTCCGGAACGTAGCAAGCGAATCAGTCAATGTCCCGCTATAGAGGGTCAAACGGGCTTCTCGGGTGCACCTCGGCCGCCCCTTCAGGGGCGCCGGGCTTTCAGCACCAGCGGGGCGCCGGGCCGATGTTCTCGATGAAGCGGGCCGTCGCCCAGGCCCAGGTGCCGTCCGCGAGGAGGTACCAGAGGTGGTTGCCCTGGACGTTCTCGCCGCTCGTCTTGCAGAAGATGGAGACCTTCTGGTTGTAGCCGACGAAGCCGACGATGTTGCTGCCGCGGGTCGGCCTGTCGCGGAGGTTCAGTCCGCCGGGCGCGGTGACGACGCCCTTGTAGAGCTTGTGGTGGCTGCCGTAGTTGTGGTGGCCCCAGTCGTCGTTCGCGAGAGCGGGGCTTGCGGCTCCGATGACGAGGGCGCCGCCGGCGGCGGCTATGCCGATGCGGGTGAGAGCGGTACGCAGTGACATTGCTGGCTCCTCCAGATGGGGGCAGAGCTGACTAATCGCCACATTATGAGCGCCCCGCGCGACGCGCCCGTCACACTGAGCCATCAGAGACAAGCAACCGCTCAGCCCAGGCCCCGTCAGGGGCGCGAGGAACGGCGCGACCAGCCACAACGCACCCGCGGAGGCCGGATCACGCACACCCCCGAGCTCTGCCGCCTTCCTGCCCCCGGGGCTCAGCGGAGCGCCAGGGACGCAACGGCCCCACCGTCCACCGCGTTCGCGAACCCCAGCCGCGCCCCCAACACCCCCGCCTGCCCCAGCGCGATGGTCAGCCCCAGCCCATGCCCCTTGGAGCCCCCCTCCGTCCGGAACCGCTGCGGCCCGTGCTCGATGAGGTACGCCGGAAAGCCGTCACCGTGGTCCCGCACGGTGACGAGCGGCCCGTCGACCGTCAGCGACACCGGCGCCCGCCCGTGCTTGTGCGCGTTGGCGACGAGATTGCCCAACACCCGTTCCAGGCGCCGCCGGTCGGTCTCCACGACCACGTCCCGTACGACCAGGACCTCCGTGTCCGTGCCGGACGCCCGGACCACCCGCTCGGCCACTTCCGCGAGCCGCACCGCGTCCACGTCCAGCCGCTCGCTGCGGGTGTCGAGCCGGGAGATCTCCAGCAGGTCCTCGGTGAGCGTGCGCAGCGCGGCGACCCGGTCGCGGACCAGTTCGGTCGGGCGGCCGGGCGGCAACAGTTCGGCCGCCGCGTGCAGTCCGGTGAGCGGGGTCCGCAGCTCGTGGGCGACATCCGCGGTGAAGCGCTGCTCGCTCTGCAGCTTGCCCTGCAGCGAGGACGCCATCGTGTCCAGCGCGCCCGCGACCGCGGCCACCTCGTCCTGGGGGCGCGTCGGGTCCTCGGCCCGCGGATCGTTCACCCGCGCGTCCAGGTCGCCCGCGCTGATCCGCCGCGCGACCTGGGCCGTCCCGTGCAGCCGCCGTGTCACGCGGGTGACGGCGAACGCGCCCCCGAGCAGCGTCACGCCGATCGCCAGCGCGGAAGAGCCGAGGATCGCCCGGTCGAGGCCGTCGATCGTGCGGACGCCCTGCGAGTAGTCGACCCGCACGGCGAGCGCGCGCCCGCCGCTCGCGGGGCCGGCCGCCCACATCGTGGGGTGCGGGTCGTCGTCGCCGACCATCGTGCCGCGGTCCCCGTCCTCGGCGAGCCTGCGCAGTTCTACGGGCAGGCCCGCCAGGTCGACGCCCGCGCCGGGCGGCAGCCGGTCGCCCGCCTCGAACGCCTCCGTCGCCTCGGTGAGCCGGTCGAGCGCGCGGTCGCGGGCCTCGCCGACGGTCTGGTTGGTCACCGAGACATGCACGAGGGTGCCGAGGAGCGCGGCCAGACCGCAGCACATCACGGTGATGAAGGCGGCGGCCTTCCAGGTGAGGGTGGCGGTCCAGTGGCGCAGGCGCCGCATCCCGGTGGGCGGCCCGGCCGGCCGCGGGCGCCTCACCGGGAGTCCGCGGCCGGGGAACGCGTGGGGGCGGGGGCGCTGGGCGTGGCGCTCGCCCCCACCCGCAGGATCTCGTCCTTCGCCGCGAGCATCGCCTTCTGGCGGCGGTCCCAGGACCACACCGTGCGGTATTCGTAGCCCGCCAGCGTCGACGGCGAACGGATGATCACGTCACGGCCGGCGATCTGGACGCTGAGCGTGCTGTCCGTCGTGGCCATGACCTCGACCAGCCGGTGGCCGATGAAGGTGTACGCGCGCACGCCCAGCTGGTTCTCGGGCATCCGCACGCCGAGCACCATGTCGTCCCGGCCGTCGCCGGTGATGTCGCGGTAGTACGGGCGCAGGACCGGGCATTTCCGGCCAGGTTCGCCCTTCTTGCCGCACTCCTCGGTCCGCCGGGCCGTCTCGGCGTACGAGGCACCGTCGTCGGTGTAGAGATCCGGATGGCGGGCGATCTCGGCGCGGAAGACGGCGACCGGGTCGACCTTGCGGATGTCGTCGCCCGGCGCGGTGACGCCCTGGACGGTCTCGGTGTCCGCCTCGCCGTAGTCGAGGGCGGGCGAGGCGGCGGGCGGCACCTCCGGCCACAGCCGGGTCGGGCCCACGGCGGTGGACGTCGGGCCCGACCCGCGCAGATCGCCCGGGTCGCCGCAGCCCGCGAGCAGCAGGGCGGCGACGGGCAGCGCGAGCACCGCGCGCGCGAGGCGGCGGAAGCCCGCGGGGCGGTTGTGGATCACTGCGCTCCTGCGTCAGGGCCGCTCGCCCGGTGCGAGATCGGCGTGGACCGAGGTGGTGCCGGGACGGTGCCGCGGCCACCGGCCGTGGCCGATTACCGCCGCCCGTACACCCTATTCGTACGGAAGTCCTTTTTGTTCGGTGGCGCTGTTCAGTGGCGCTGTCCACCGGCCGGAACGGGCTACTCGGCGAGCTCTTCGAGGAGCCGGGCCGTGTCGAGCCCGGTGTGCAGGTATTCCACGAACAACTCGTTGTGCAGCGCCCACGGGGAACGGCGTGCGCGGATCAGGCGGATCGCGTCCTCGGCGGTGCTGCCCGCGCGGATCAGGGCGTGGGCGACGACCAGGCCGGAGCGGTTGTAGCCGTGGTAGCAGCGGACCAGGACGCGTCGGCCGGCGTCCCGCGCCTCGTCCGCCGTTCGTGCGAGGCGCATCACACCGGCCAGCTGGGTGCCGTCCAGCGGTCCGTCGGGGATCGGCCACACATGGTGCTCCACGCCCGGGTCGGGGCCGTGGCCGGGTAGTCGCAGCAGGGTCAGGACCAGGTCGAACTCGTCTCGTACGACGGCGAACTCCGGTTGTCCCGACCGGCCCGCGTACTCGTGACCGCCCATCCACAGGCCGGGCACGATCTCGCTCCACGGGCTGTCCGGGGCCGGCGCATTGGACTGCTTCCCGCGATCCCGCAACGGCGCCTCCCACTCCACTGTCCCCAAAGGTAACCGGCTTCTTGCCCCTGGAGCACCCCGCCTGTTCCCATGGTCGTGGGGTGATGGTGCATGAACGGACTGCGCGTCATACCGACCTGGCGCCACGGCCAGGAGCGGCTCTACGTCTGTTTCACCGACGGGAGGAACGTCGCCTGGTACGACAGAGAGGCGGCCAGGGTCAACCTGCTCAGCGAGGAGCGGCGCGAGGACGTCCTCGACGTGCTCGGACCGTTCCTGACCGGCGAGGTGACGGTGGGTCCGCCACCCGTGCCCACGCCCGCGGAGCTCGCACGGCTGTCCCTCCACCCGGACGACGACCTCGCCCCGAACCGGCCCGGCGAGGCACTCCAGATCGCCCTCGACCGCGAACCGGCCGCCCCGCGCCGAATGCGCCCCGACCCACGCCGGCGCGCGCTCATGGCGGAGCAGGCGGTGGGGGAGGCCCTGGACCGCCTGGACGGGGCGGGCTGGCACGCGCTGCACTCGGTCCCGCTCCCGGGCGGCGACCGCATCCACCACCTCGTCATCGGGCCCGGCGGCCTCTTCGCCGTCCGCGCCCTGTACGCCCGCAAACAGCGGGTCCTGGTGGCCGATCCGATGGTCACGGTGGGCCGCCGCGAGCCGCACCCACTGCTCCGCGCCGTACGGGCCGACGCCGACCGCGCCTCGTACGCCCTCACCGCGGAGGTCCGCCCGGTCCTGGCCGTCTTCGCCCCGTCCTCCCTCGACATCACCGCCCCTCTGCGGGAGGCCCGCGTGCTCACCGACACGGACCTCGCGACGCTGACCCGCCTCGGCGGGACCCTCAAACCGGCGGACGTCGAGGCACTGCACGCGATGGCCCGCGACCGGCACACGTGGACGCGGGTGTGAGGGCCCCGCAGCGGGCTCGCATCATGTGATCAGGGCAGCGGTGTGAAGTAGCGGTCGAGTGCCAAGTTGCCGATGTGCCGGCCGATCCGGTTGCCGACGACGTCGGCGGTACGGAAGTGGATCCCGCCCCAGATCCGGGCGTTGATGACGTCACGGTTGTAGTCGGCCGACCTGGTGTACGTGCGGGTGGTGCCCGTCACCGCCGACGAGACGCGGAGGTCGATGTCACCGCCGGTCAGCCGGTCCAGTACGGCCATGACGGCTCCGTCGTTGGCGCAGTGGCCGCCGATGTACTCCGGGTACGGGGGTGTGGTGAGCAGCGGCTCCCAGGACGGGTCGGCCCCGGTGGCGGGGTTGCCGTCGGTGCCGGCCAGCCGGATCGCGGTGATCGGACGCCACAGGGCGTGGGTGAACTTGGAGTTCCACGTGGTGATCGTCGCGTCGGCACTGGCCGTGTTGGCGGCGGCGAACAACCGGGCCGCCTCGACGATGTCCAGTCCGTGCCGTGCCGTGTGGTCGCGGTAGGCGGCCTGGAGCTGCTGCGGCAGGGCGTCGGAGAAGAAGCGCGCGGTCTCCGTCTGCCGGGCCGTCCGCCCCGGGCTGTTCTTCGCGCCCATCGACTTCACCTCGGCGAAGTCCCGGGCGTACCTCTTCGATGTCAGCGCGGGCGGCGGCCCGGGCATGAACCGGTCCGGCGAGTCGAAGAGCATCGGCCGCAGCTTCCCGAGCCACGGGTTCACGAAGGGCGTGAAGCGGGGCGGGGTCGGGCGCCAGACGCCGGGGGCGGGCTCCTTGTCGTACGTCACCGGGTTGTCGCGCCCGTCGTTCTCACGCAGCTCGACGATCCGCGCGGCGGCGCGCTCCCCGAAGCGGACACCCCGCTCCTCGGCCTTTCCGTCGGGGATCCTCGCGAGCGACGCGGTGTAGGCGGTGTCGATCCGGGCCTTCGAGGCGGGGAAGTACGTCAGCAGGACCCGGCGGGCGGCAGCTGCCGCGGCCGCCTCGGAGGAGGCGCCGCGAGGGCCGCGTACGTGCCACTTGTACGGGGTGTAGCGGCCCTCGATGCCGACGACCGCGTTGTAGACGGCGGCCGAGACGAAGCCGTACCAGAGGAACGGTTCGGCCGTCGGGCGCCCGGCGTCCACGCCGACCACGGCGGCGGCGGTCTCGCTCCAGTCGGTGATCACCTCGGCGCCCGGGACCCGCGTCGGGGCCCGGTCCGGGGAGGCCGTGGCGGCCGTGGGTACCCAGGGCAGGGCGCCGAGGGCGAGGGCCGTCAGCCCGACGACGAGTGAGCGGCGGACGGTACGGGAGGGCGGTGCTGCTTGCATGGTGCTCCTTTGTTGTGAGGTCCCCCCTCGTCTTCGGTGTGAGTCCCCCTCGGCCCGCCGTGTTCAGGGCAGTGGGCCGGCGCGCTCCGGGTCGAGCAGCGGGGCCAGCAGGTCGCCGTGGTCCCGCAGTCGCGGCGCGATGTCCGGGGCCAGGAAGGTGAGCCCGCGGGCGGACCGGCACTCCTCGACCTCGGCCCATGTCACCGGCGCCGACACCGTCGGCTCCGCGCGGGCCCGCAGGGTGTAGGGGGTCGCGGTCGTCTTCCGGGCCGCGTTCTGGCTCCAGTCGACGAAGACCTTGCCGGGCCGCAGGCTGCGGGTCATCCGGTGCACGACGAGCCGCGGAAGCGCCTTCTCCGCCTCCGTCGCGAGCTCCTTGGCGTACTCCGTCGTCCGGCCGGAGGGCGTCGGCCGGAGTGCCGCCAGCAGATGCAGCCCCTTCGACCCCGACGTCTTGGCGTACGCCTCGATCCCGTCCGCCGCGAGCCGCTCCCGCAGCCACAGCGCGACCTCGCAGCACTCGACGACGGTCGCGGGCGCCCCCGGGTCGAGGTCGAAGACGAGCCGGTCGGCCTCGCCCGGAGCGTCGATCAGCCACTGAGGGGTGTGGAACTCGGTGACGAGGTTCGCCGCCCACACGAGGCTAGGGAGGTCCTGGACCAGCACCATGCGGGCCGGCCCCTCCGACCGCGGCACCTCGGCCGTGGTGACCCACTCGGGCGTACCCGGCGGCACGTTCTTGGCGAAGAAGACCTGGCCGTCGGGCCCGTCCGGGTAGCGCAGGAACGACAGCGGCCGGTCGCGGAGGTGGGGCAGCAGGACCTCGGCGGTCGTCGCGTAGTAGTGCAGCAGCTCGCCCTTGGTGAAGCCGGTCGCCGGATGGAGGACCTTCTCCAGATTGCTCAGCGCAAGCCGTCGCCCCTCCACCTCCGTGATCGGCGTCATAGGATGACAATCCCACGTTTTCACCCTGAAACATCAGATCTCATCCCCAACCGATCGGAAAGGTGCTGCACGTGCGATCCATATGGAACGGCGCCATCTCCTTCGGCCTGGTCAGCATCCCGATCAAGCTCGTGAACGCCACCGAGAGCCACTCGATCTCCTTCCGCCAGATCCATCTGGAGGACGGCGGCCGCATTCGCTACCGCAAGGTGTGCGAGCTGGAGGAGCGCGAGGTGTCGTCGCCGGAGATCGGCAAGGCGTACGAGGACGCGGACGGGTCGATGATCCCGATCACGGACGAGGACCTGGCGTCCCTGCCCATTCCGACCGCCCGGACGATCGAGATCGTGGCCTTCGTGCCGGCCGACCGGATCGATCCGCTCCAGATGGACACGGCGTACTACCTGGCGGCGAACGGGGTGCCGGCGGCCAAGCCGTACACGTTGCTGCGGGAGGCGCTGAAGCGCAGCCAGAAGGTCGCCATCGCGAAATTCGCCCTGCGTGGGCGTGAGCGGCTCGGGATGCTGCGGGTCGTCGACGACGTCATCGCGATGCACGGGCTTCTCTGGCCGGACGAGATCCGTACGCCGGAGAGCGTCGCGCCCGACGCCAGTGTCACCGTGCGGGACAAGGAGCTCGATCTCGCGGACGCGCTGATGGACACGCTTGGTGAGGTCGACCTCAACGAACTCCACGACGACTATCGCGAGGCCGTCGAGGAACTCATCGCGGCGAAGGTCTCCGGCGAGAGGCTGCCTGCCGCGCCCTCCGCCGAGAAGGGGGGCGGCAAGGTGATCGACCTCATGGCCGCGCTGGAAAGCAGCGTCCGCCAGGCCAAGGTGGCCCGTGGCGAGGCCGATTCCGACGCCGATGCCGACGCCGACGTCAAGCCCCTCCGCAAGGGGCCTGCCCGCAAGGCCTCTCCGAAGCCGGCGTCCGGCAAGAAGCCGCCGGCGAAGAAGGCTGCCGCCAAGAAGACGGCCGCGACGAAGAAGACGGCAGCCGACGCCACGAAGAAAACAGCCACGAAGAAGGCCCCGGCCAAGAAGTCCCCCCCACGAAAGAGGGCCTCGGCCTGACCTTCGCCGGTGGGTGGGGGCGGGGTGGTTCGTCGCCCGCGGACCCGCTGTGGCTTGTCGCGCAGTTCCCCGCGCCCCTAAATGCCCGTGGCCTGGGCCGGTTCGTCATGTGCCGGTCCGCCGTGGTTGCTCGCGCAGTTCCCCGCGCCCCTTGCGGGGCACGGACGGTCCCCGGGCCGGAGGGGACGTGGCGGGATGTGTGGCCGCAGCTTACGAAGACACGGGTCTGCGGTCACCGTGCTGCAACTGTGGTTCAGGGCGGCCGCTGCGGACGCACATCCCGACGCGTCCCCGCACCCAGGCGACGAGCCGAAACCCCCACCCACCCCAGGGGCGCGGGGAACTGCGCGACCAGCCACAACGAACCCGCAGACGACAACGAACCCCAAAAAATCAGCGCCCGTGCCGCATCTCCCGCGGACTCACCCCGAACCGCTGCCTGAACGCCGTGCTCAACGCGCTCGCCGACGAGAACCCCGACGCATACGCCAGATCCGTGATCGTCATGTGCTCACACTCCCCGCACTGAAGCCGATCCCGCACAAGCCGCAACCGCTCCTCACGGATCAGCTCCCGCGGCGTGGTCCCCACCCGCTGCAACGCCAGCTGAATCTGCCGCAACGACCACCCGAGCGCCCGCGCCATCGACGTCCCGGTGAGCCCGGGATCCGCCGCATGCTCCCGCACATGACGGCGGACCACCGCCTCGACCTCCGTCAGATGCCCGGACGAGTCGGGCCGGTCGTCCCCGACGGAGATCATGCACAGCAGCTCGACGATCCGGTCGGACACGGCGTTGAACTCGGTCGTCGTCAGACTCTCCCGCTCCGCCGAAAGGCTCTCGATCATGGAGCCGACGACCCGCCCGAGCCCGGTCGTCAGATCGATACCGGTCGCCAACGGCGATTTCCGGTTGAGCGGCCCATCGATCTCACGGGCGGGTATGGAGAAGATGATCCCCCGCAACGACGCGTCGTGCAGCAACTGGAACGGCGCCCCCAGCGTCATCAGACTCCCCGCACCGGGCGTGAGCCGCGCCTCCTGGTCGTCCTGCCGCAGCACCAGCTCCCCGGAGAGCGGGAGCAGAAACCGGTAGTCGGGATCGGGCTCCTGCCGCACGAGCCGCGGCGTACGGACGTACTCGATCTTGTCGCAACTCCAGTCGACGATCTGGTACGTGTCGGTACCCTGCCGGATCATCTCGCCGCGGAACGTCTCGGGGCTCGCGTATCTGAAGTCCATCCGGGTCTGGTACGACCCGACATGCTCGCTCCAGAAGTCGGTCCGCTCACGCGGATCCACCTCACCGGTCGTCTGCGACTCCACGATGTAGGTTCCCGCGGGCAATGCGCTTCCTCCGCCCAGAGTGTGCCCGGCCGCAGCCGGCGCGCCTGATCAACTGGAGTTCTGGCCACGGCAGTTACAGCTCGTAAGCGTAGTGCACACATTCCGTTTACGTGGTCCGACCGCGACAAACGAGTGGTCGACGGCACACACCCAACACACGCGCACACGACACCCGCGCACACGACACACCCGCGCACGCGTGCCAACCGGCGCGCGAAGCCACCCGCGCGCCCCGCGCCCAGCCAGGCGCCCGACGCTGCGCCTCACGGCAACTTCCTTGCGCGCGCGGAAAAGTGCGCGCGCCCGCTCGCGACTACCGTCGAGCGCCGCGTCCCCCATCTCCCCACGCCCCCGCCCCTCACACCCGGCATACACGACACACCCAACACACCCACCCCCCAATCACCACCCTCCCCGCCTTTGAGAACTTCGAGGACTCCATGAAGGAACAGATACCGGAGGCGGTGTTCTGGTGCGTGGCCGTCGGCCTGCTCGCCGTCACCGTGCTGCTGGTGCGCCAGCGCGGGATCACCGCGCGGCTGCGCCGACGCACCACCGAGCTGGCCGATGACGTGCGCACCCGCGAGGACGAGGTGCGGCACCTGGTCGCCGTACGCCTCCCCGCGCTGGCGGACCACGGCCCCCAGCAGCCGCTCGCCGGCGTGGGCCTGCTCGACGCGAGACTCTCCGGCAGCGGTTTCGAGAAGTCCCTCGACCACGTCCTGGAGCGGTTCGCCACCGCCGTGGAGCACGCCCAGGCCCGCGCCGACCAGTCCGCGAAGGCCGCCCTGAAGTCGTCGATGCGCTCGATCCAGGCGCTGGCCAACGAGCAGCAGGTCGCCATCTCCGACATGCAGGACCGCCACGACCGCCCCGACGTGCTGCGCGACCTGCTCGAAATCGACCACGCCAACGCCCAGTTCGGCCGCCGCGCCCAGGCCATCGCCGTACTGTGCGGATCCTGGCCGGGCCGCCAGCGTTCCACGTCCGCGCTGATCGAGGTCGTCCGCGGTGCCACCTCCCGCATCCGCGACTACCGGCGCGTACAGATCCACGGCCAGGCCGACATCGCCGTCGAGAGCCGGGCCGTCGAGCCCGTCGTACTCACCATCGCCGAGCTGCTCGACAACGCGGCCCGCCACTCGCAGCCCAACACCAAGGTCGAGGTCAACGTCCAGTCCGTGCACAACGGCGCCTGCGTGATCATCGACGACGCGGGCGTCGGCATGGACGCCCACGCGACCGAGCGGGCCGCCGCCCTGCTGTCCGGACGGCACGCGGTGGACGTCACCCGGCTCGACGACCCGCCCCAGTTCGGGTTCGCCGTCATCGGCGTGCTCGCCGCGCGTTACGGGTTCAGCGTCTCCGCCGACACCCGCTCCCCGTACGGAGGCGTCCGTGCCGTCGTGTTCCTGCCGTCCGCCCTGCTCACGCACCGGGACACCGCGGAGGAGCTACCGCCCGTGACCGCACCGCCCGCCCGCGCCTCCGCCTCCCGTACGCCGGCCGCGTCGGCCCGTACGACCGAGGCCGCCCGCACCACCGAGCCCGCCGGTCGTACGCCCGCGTCCGCCCGTACGCACGAATTCGGCGGATCGGGCAGTACGTCCGAAGCGGCGCCCGCGCCGTCCTCCGCCTCCCCCTCCCCCTCCGTCTCCTCCGTCGACGAGCCGGTGTCCGGCCGGTCCGCCGGGCTGCCGCTGCCCGCCGAGACGGCTGCCGCGGCCGCCACGGCGACCACGGCCGGTGGACTGCCCAAGCGGCGCCGGCGGGCCCAGGCGCAGGCGGAGCCCGCCGCCGGAGCGCAGGAGCCGCCCGCGCCCCTGGACGATCCCGGCGACCGCTCGGCCGAGGAGACCGCCCGCCGCATGGGTGCGTTCGCCCGCGGCACCCTCCACGGCCGTGCCGCCCAGGACACCACCCCCCACGAAGACGAAGGGAACATCCAAGGATGATCGAGCCCACCACGAACAACGAGTTGGGCTGGATGCTCGATGAGGTCCTGAAGGTCCCCGAGGCGCGTCACGCGATCCTGCTCTCGGCCGACGGCATGCTCCGGGCCCACTCCGCGGACATCGGCAGGGACGACGCCGAACGGCTCGCCGCGGGGCTCTCCGGCGTCCAGTCGATCAGCCGCAGCACCGCCGAGTTCTGCGGCAGCCCGCACACCCCCTGGCGGCAGACCCTGATCGAGTTCGCGCACGGCTACGTCTTCCTCGTGGCCGCCGGCGAGGGCGCCTACCTCGCGGTGTCCACCACCGAGCACGTGGACATGGAGGCCGTCACGTACCGCATGCACAAGCTCGTCGACCGGCTCGGCAAGGAACTGACCAGCCCGGCGCGTCGGGACGCCGGCAGCCCGGCATGACACCGCCCAGGCGTCCCGGAGGGAAGCTGGTGCGGCCGTACGTCGTGACGGACGGCCGCTCCCACCCGACCCGCAACACCCTGGACCTGGTCACGCTGCTGATCGCCGCCGACGATCTGCCGCTGACCGGACTGAGCCCGGAGAAGCGGGCGTTGATGGAGCTGTGCCGGCCCGGCGCGCTGTCGGTCGCCGAGGTGGCCGGACATCTGGCGCTGCCGGTCAGCGTCACCAAGGTGCTGATCGCCGACCTCATGGACAGCGGCCACGTCGTCACCCGCGCCCCCATCCCGTCCGCCCGGCCGTCCGAGACCCGCATCCTCCAGGAGGTCCTCGATGGGCTCCGCGCCCGCCTCTGAAGACAGCCCCGCCGGGGGCGTCTACCTGCCGAGCGGTGTGCAGACCGCCGTCAAGGTCCTGATCGTGGGGCACTTCGCGGTCGGCAAGACCACCTTCGTCGGCGCGCTGTCCGAGATCCGGCCGCTGCGCACGGAGGAGGTCATGACCCAGGCCGGCGCGCTCGTCGACGACCTCGCGGGCACCAAGGACAAGACGACCACCACCGTCGCCCTCGACTTCGGCCGCCTCACCCTCAACGACTCCCTCGTGCTGTACCTCTTCGGCACCCCGGGGCAGCAGCGCTTCACCGAGCTGTGGCAGGACATGACCCGTGGCGCGCTCGGCGCGCTCGTCCTCGCCGACACGCGCCGCCTCGGCCAGTCCTTCGACGTCATGGGCGTCCTGGAGGAACTGGGCCTGCCGTACGCCGTCGCCCTCAACGACTTCGACGACGCCTCCGCCGAGCACGACCTGGAAGAGGTCCGAGAGGCCCTCGACCTGCTCCCCGAAACACCCCTCGTACGGTGCGACGCCCGCGACCGGATCTCCTCCACGCACGCGCTGATCGCCCTCGTCGAGTACCTCCTCACCCGCAATGCCGGCAGCGCCGACGACAGTGCCGGCAGCGCCGGCAGTCCCGGCGACAGTGAACTGGAGCACGCGTGACCTCCCCCGAAGCCCCCGGCCCCGTCTCCGCGCCACCTGAGGGCTGCCCCTTCCACCACCCCATGTACGGCCCCGAGTTCGCCGCCGACCCGGCCGCCACGTACGGCAAGCTGCGCGCGCACGGCAACACCGCGCCCGTCGAACTCGCGCCCGGCGTCCGCGCCACCCTCGTCACCGGGTACGAGGCCGCGCTGCACGTCCTGCGCAGCCCGGAGACCTTCTCCAAGGACCCCCGCCGCTGGCGCGACCTGGCCGACGGCACCGTCGCGCCGGACAGCCCGGTCGTGCCGATGATGATGTACCGGCCCAACGCGCTGTTCACCGACGGCGAGGAGCACCGCAGGCTCCGCGGCGCCATCACCGACAGCCTCGCGCGCGTCGAGCCCAGCACCCTGCGCGGATACGTCGAGCGCAGCGCCGACACGCTGATCGACCTGATCGCGCCGCGCGGCGAGGCCGACCTGCTCGGTGAGTACGCGCAGGTGCTGCCGCTGCTCGTCTTCAACCGGCTCTTCGGGTGCCCGCCCGACCTCGGCGAGAGGCTCGTCGAGGGCATGTCCGGGATCTTCGACGGCGTCGACGCGGAGAAGGCCAACGAGCTGCTCACCGTGACCCTGCTCGACCTCGTCGCGCTCAAGCGCGCGCGGCCCGGGCAGGACATGACGTCCTGGATGATGGCCCACCCGGCCGCCCTCACCGACGAGGAGATGATCCACGAGCTCGTCGTCCTCATGGGCGCGGGTACCGAGCCCCAGCAGAACCTGATCTCCAACGGGCTGCGGCTGCTGCTCTCCGACGACCGGTTCGCGGGCAGCCTCGGCGGGGGCAGCCTGCCGGTGGAGGACGCGCTCGACGAGGTCCTGTGGACCGATCCGCCGATGGCCAACTACGCGGTGCACTATCCGGTTCGGGACGTCGTGTACGAGGGGACGCTGCTGCGGGCCGGTGATCCCGTCGTCATCAGCCTTGCCGCCGCGAACACCGATCCGGCGCTGACGAACGACCAGCGTGCGGGGAATCGCGCCCACCTGGCGTGGAGCGCCGGGCCGCACAACTGTCCGGCCCAGAGCCCTGCGCGGCTCATCGCCGCCGTGGCGGTCGAGAAGCTGCTCGACCGGTTGCCCGATGTGGAGCTCGCGGTGCCCGTCGGTGACCTGGAGTGGCGCCCGGGACCGTTCCACCGGGCGCTGGCCTCACTGCCGGTGCGGTTTCCTGTGGCGCCGGTCAGCGGGGATTCGGCGGCGGGCCGGGAGGGTGTGCGGCGGCCGCCTGTACTGCCCGCGTTCACCGGGCAGCCGGAGACGCCGGTCGCGGCGGCCGTTCGCCCGCGGGGGGCGTGGGCGCGGCTACGGGCGTGGTGGCGGGGGGAGTAGGTACGGGCGGGGTTCGTGTTTGTCTGCGGGTGCGTTGTGGCTGGTCGCGCAGTTCCCCGCGCCCCTGGGGTGGGTGGGGGTTTCGGCTCGTCTGTGGGGTGCGGGGCCGCGTCGGAATGTCCGCCCGCAGCGGCCGCCGTGAACCACAGCCGCAGCACGGTGACCGCAGACCCGTGTCCTCGTAAGCTGCGGCCACACATCCCGCCACGTCCCCTCCGGCCGGTACCCCGCCAGGGGCGCGGGGAACTGCGCGAGCAACCACGACGGACCGTCACGTGGCGAACAGGCCTCAGGCACCGGTGCTTTCAGGGGCGCGAGGAACTGCGCGACCGGCCCCCACCGGCCCGCAGCATGCCCACCCGACCGGAGGTCACCCCCTCGGGCTCAGCCTGACCGGCAGGTCCCGGTGGCCGTTGGAGATGAAGGACGCCACCGGCCTCAACTCCCGCTCAGGAAGAGCAAGTCCAAGGTCAGGGAAGCGCTCGAAGAGCGCAGGCAGCGCGATGCGAGCCTCCATACGCCCCAGCGGAGCACCGAGACAGAAGTGCACCCCGTGGCCGAAGGCCAGATGCTCCTTGCCCAGCCGGGTGACGTCGAACAGGTCGGCGTCAGCCCCGTGGTCCGCAGGGTTACGCCCCGCGGCCGCGTACGCCGCGAGAATCGCCTCACCCTTGCCGATCACCACCCCCTCGGGCCCGCCCAGCTCACCGATCGCCAGGTCCTCCACGGCGTACCGCAACGGCAGGCTGGCCACAGGAGCCTGCACCCGCAGGGTCTCCTCGATCACGTCGTCCCACGTGGCCCGCCCCGCCCGAACGTGAGCCAACTGCTCGGGATGGGTCAGCAGAGCGTGAATCGCGTTGTCGATGAGGTTGACCGTGGTCTCGTGCCCCGCGCTGATCATCAACACCAGCGTGTCCAGCAGCTCCTGCTCGCTGAGCCGCGTGTCGCCCTCGTCGTCGCGCGCGGAGATGAGCGCGGAGGTGAGGTCGTCGCCGGGCAACTCCCGCTTGGCGGCGACGAGTTCACCGAGGGCCGCGTACAGCCTCGTATAGATGTCCGTGACCTCCTCCGGCGTGGCGGCGGTGTTGAAGATGCCGTCCACGACGGCCCGCAGCTCCGCGCCCTTCTCCTCGGGCAGTCCGAACAGCTCGCTGATCACCTGGATCGGCAGCGGATAGCAGAACTCCTCGCGCAGATCGACGACCTCGCTCCGCCGCCCGGCCTCGTCGATACGGTCGAGCAGAGTCTTGGTGATCTCCTCGATCCGCGGCTGCAGCGCGGCCGTCCGGCGGGCGGTGAACGCCTTCGCCACCAGGGTTCGCAGGCGTTTGTGTTCACCCCCGTACGCCGTGAACATGTTCTGCACCGCGACCCAGGTGAACAGCGGCCACTCCGGGGAGATCTCCCCGTTGATCCACACCGGCCAGTGCTGCCGCGGGTCCTTGGACACCCGTGGGTCGGTGAGCAGTTTCTTGAGCAGGTCCGTACTGCTGACCGCCCAGGCCTCCACACCGTCGGGGAGCTCGACCCGTGTCACCGGACCGCGCTCGCGTATCCGTGCCGCCTCGCCGTGGATGTCGCGACCGGACGGGTCGATGACGATGGAGCCCTGCTCTGACATGGGAGCCTCCCAGCATCTGAGTATCTGAACTGCGAACCGCACGAACACCAATACGGCGAGTGACGCTACGCGGCCGTAGGGTTCGCGAACGAGAGCGCGTGGGACGTGCTGCGCATGTCGACAAGTTCCCTACGCGTACTGGCAAGTTGATGAATCGGCTCCGCCCTAGGGTCGGGCTTCCCGGGCGAGAGGCGGTGAGAGCCGGACCATGCCGAGCAGCGATACCCCCAAGTGGCTGCGGCCCCTCGGCCCCGGCGTGCGGACCCTTCCGGCCGGTGAGTGGTGGGACGCGGTGCGGGTCCCCCTCGCTACGGGCCTGAGCATCCTCGAACACCTCGGCCCGCGCACGGGAGCCGTCATCGAGGACGGCTACGGCGGCAGCGGCATCCTCTACTGGCTCGTCCCGCCCGGCGAGGCCGCCGACTGGGACCTCCCGCCGGCCCAGATCCTCGGCCCCGGCTCCCATGTGGCCATCCCACCGCGCCACCGTACGTACGCCCCCGGCCTGCACTGGCGCGTGCCGCCGACCAGGACACGGCACTGGACGGACCCGGTCGGCCTCCACGCCGCCCTGCGCGCCACCCTGACCTGACCGACACCGGGCGTCCGGCCTGACCGACACCGGCGCGTCTTGCCTGACCGACGCCGGGCGTCCGGCCCGGATGCGCCGACCGTCCGGGCCGGACTCCCGCCCGGGTCCAGACCTCTCCCGCACTCTCTGCCGCGGAGATCTTGACGGCCTTGAGTTACCGGTAACATCATGGTTCTCGTAGCGCTGCCGCCGGCGTCCGGGCCGGCTTGTCGCCCACGGGAGCGTGGGCCGTCCACTGGAGTCCCGCGTGAGTGACCACGTGACAGGTCCGACGACCGCGAAACCGGTCGCGAGCGTCCCCGGGCATGCCCAAGTGGCCCCGGACAAGGCCGTGTTCAGCCGGGCGGCCGTCGTCGCCTCCTGCGTCGGCTTCGTCCTCATCGGTGCGCTCCAGGCGTTGTACGGTCCCGCGATCCCCGCCTTCCGCGAGGAGTTCGGGCTCTCGCCCTCGGCGGCCGGGCTGGGGCTCAGCGCCCACTTCGTCGGCGGGGTCGCGGGGGTCCTCCTCTTCGACCGGTTGTACGGGCGGCTCGGCAACCGGCAGATCCTCGGCGCCTCGTATCTGCTGATGGGTGTCGGCGCGGCCGGCTTCGCGCTGGCGCCGAACTGGCCCCTGGCCCTGGCCGCGGCCCTGCTCGCCGGGCTGGGCTTCGGCGGTATCGACTACGGGCTCAACCAGCTGTTCGCTGTCGGCTTCGGCCGTCGCTCGACCGCCATGCTCAACATCCTCAACGCACACTTCGGCATCGGCGCGATCCTCGGCCCGGCCCTGATCGGCCTGGTCGGCTCCGAGCACTATCCGGCGGTCTTCCTCGTCTTCGCCGCCGCCAACCTGCCCCTGCTGCTCTGCCTCAAGGGCGTACGCGATCATGTGCCGCATCCCGCCACCGGCGAACCGGCGGGGGAGCGGGGCGGACGGCAGGTGCTCGGCCGCAGCCTCGGCTCCGTACTCGCCGTCTTCGTCACCCTCTACGTACTGCACGTGGGCATCGAGGCGGGGGTCGGCGGCTGGGAGCCCACCCATCTGGAGACGGTCGGCTACGGCGCCGGGGTCGCCGCCACCGCCACCTCTGTCTACTGGCTGATGATGACCGTCGGCCGGTTTCTCGTGGCACCGATCGCGCTGCGGTACTCGGCCCAGGCCATCATCACCGTCTCGTGCGCGGGCATGACGGTCTGCCTGCTGCTGGCCGCCGTACCGGGGCTCGCCCCCTACGCGTACGCCGGTGTCGGGCTGTTCATCGCGCCGATCTTCCCCACCGGGCTGCCCTGGCTCAACAGGGCCGCCCCGCGGGCCCGCAGGGCCGGAGCGGTGGTCATCGCCGCGTCCATGGTCGGCGGAGTCGCGGCCGGACCCGCGCTCGGCAAGGCCATCGAATGGTCCGGCGTCCGAGCGGTGCCCCTCCTGCTGGGCGCCGTCTCGGCGGTGTGCCTGGCGGCCACGGTGTGGCTGATCCGCGCGACGCGAACCGCCGATGTCGACACCGGCGTCCGCCGATGAGCATTTCCGTCCCCGGGCCGGCACGGCCGGCCCCCGCTGAACTCGGTTGAACCGAAAGGAAGTTCCCCACCATGTCCGCTCTGACGACGTCGTCCGACGGTTTCCTCCTCCACGGCGAGCCGTTCCGCATCATCTCCGGCGCGATGCACTACTTCCGCATCCACCCGGACCAGTGGACCGACCGGCTCCGCAAGGCCCGTCTGATGGGCCTCAACACGGTGGAGACGTACGTACCGTGGAACCTCCACCAGCCGGAGCCCGGCACCCTCGTCCTCGACGGGTTCCTCGACCTGCCGCGCTTTCTGCGCCTCGCCCGTTCCGAGGGGCTGCACGTCCTGCTGCGCCCCGGCCCGTACATCTGCGCCGAGTGGGACGGCGGCGGCCTGCCCTCCTGGCTGACCACCGACCCCGACATCCGGCTGCGCTCCAGCGACCCCCGCTTCACGGACGCCCTCGACCGCTATCTGGACCTGTTGCTGCCCCCGATCGTGCCCCAACTGGCCGCGAACGGCGGCCCGGTGATCGCCGTACAGGTGGAGAACGAGTACGGGGCGTACGGCACCGACACCGCGTATCTCGAACACCTCGCCCGCTCCCTGCGCTCGCGCGGCATCGACGAACTCCTCTTCACCTGCGACCAGGCCAACCCCGAGCACCTGGCGGCAGGCAGCCTGCCCGGTGTCCTCGCCACCGCCACCTTCGGCAGCAGGGTCGAGTCCTCCCTGCGGCAGCTGCGCGCACATCAGCCCGAAGGGCCCCTGATGTGCGCGGAGTTCTGGATCGGCTGGTTCGACCACTGGGGCGAGCCGCACCACGTGCGGGATGCCGATGACGCCGCCGCCGATCTCGACAGGCTGCTCTCGGCGGGCGCGTCCGTGAACATCTACATGTTCCACGGCGGCACCAACTTCGCCTTCACCAACGGCGCGAACCACGACCACGCGTACGAGCCGATCGTGACGTCGTACGACTACGACGCCGCCCTCACCGAGTCCGGCGACCCCGGCCCCAAGTACCACGCCTTCCGCGAGGTGATCGCCCGCCACGCCCCCGTCCCCGACGAGCCGGTCCCCGCGCCGTCCCGCAAACTCCCGCTCACCACAGTGGAGTTGGACCGCCGGGCCGCACTGCTCCCGCACGCGACCGCCCTGGCCAAGCCCGTACGCGTCGACGCCGACCCGGTGACCGCGGAGGAGCTGGGCCTGCGGTCGGGTTACGTCCTCTACCGCACCACGGTCCCGGACCACGGTGACGGACTCCTGCACTTCTCGGGCGGTGTCGGCGACCGCGCCCAGGTCTTCGTGGACGGCGCCCCCGTCGGCGTACTCGAACGTGAACGCCATGAGGAGGCCCTGCCGGTACGCGTTCCGCGGGCCGGTGCCTCGCTCGACGTGCTCGTGGAGAACATGGGCGGCGTCAACTACGGCCCGCGCATCGGCGCGCCGAAGGGGCTGCTCGGGCCGGTCACCTTCAAGGGCACGGCCCTGCAGGGCTGGGACTGCCATCCGCTGACATTCGACAACCTGGGCTCCGTGCCCTTCGCCCCGGCGTCCGAAGCGCCCGCGGACGCCGGTCCCGCCTTCCACCACGGCACCTTCGAGGTCCGCGCGCCCGCCGACACGTTCCTCTCCCTGCCCGGCTGGACCAAGGGCCAGGCCTGGGTCAACGGCTTCCACCTCGGCCGCTACTGGAACCGCGGCCCGCAGCGCACGCTGTACGTCCCGGCGCCCGTGCTGCGCCGCGGCACCAACGAACTGGTCCTGCTGGAGCTCCAGGCCACGACCGGCCCGCGCGCGCTGCTCACCGACACGCCCGACCTCGGCCCGGTGAAGCCCTGATGCCCCACCACCTGCGTGTTCCCGCACCTGCCGCGCCTCCGTTAGCCGGGCACCTCCCCTTCAGCGATGCCCCCGGCGTCCGCGACCCCATCGAGGTCACCAGCCGGTACCTCACCCGCGGGGGCCGCCCCTGGTTCCCGGTCTCCGGCGAGTTCCACTACACCCGCTACCCGGCCCGGGACTGGGAGGAGGAACTCCTGAAGATGAAGGCGGGCGGGGTGACCGCCGTCGCGAGCTACGTCATCTGGATCCACCACGAGGAGACCGAGAGCCGCATCCGCTTCGACGGGCAGCGGGACCTGAGGCGTTTCGCCGAACTCTGTGGCCGCCACGGCCTGGACTTCATCCCGCGCATCGGCCCCTGGTCCCACGCGGAGGTGCGCAACGGCGGCCTCCCCGACTGGCTGCTCGCCCGCGCCTGCACCCCGCGCACGGACGATCCGGCCTATCTGACCCCCGTACGCACCTGGTTCGAGGCGATCGCCGGGCAGCTGCGCGGGCTCGACCGTGCGCACGGCGGCCCGATCGTCGCGATCCAGATCGAGAACGAGCTCTACGACCAACCCGGCCATCTGCTGACGCTGAAACGCATGGCACAGCAGGCCGGGCTGAGCGCCCCGCTCTGGACGGCGACGGCCTGGGGCGGGGTCCAACTCCCGCCCGACGAACTGCTTCCGCTGTACGGCGGCTACCCCGAGACCTTCTGGACGGAGGCCGACGGCGGCTGGCCCGACACCTGCCGCAAGCACTTCTTCTTCACCCACCAGCGCGACGACGAGGGCATCGGCGCCGATCTGCGACCGACGACGGTACGCGGTGGCGACCCGGCGGACCTGGAGGACCGATTCCCCTGGGCCACCTGCGAGTTGGGCGGCGGAATGGCGGTGGCGTACCACCGCAGACCGCGTGTCGAGGCCGCCGACATCGGCGCCCTCGGCCTCACCAAGATCGGCTGCGGCTCGGCGTGGCAGGGCTACTACATGTTCCACGGCGGCACGAACCCGCTCGGCGAGCTGACGCCCCTTCAGGAGTCCCACGCCACCGGATATCCGAACGACCTCCCGGTCCTGACGTACGACTTCCAGGCACCGCTCGGCGAGTACGGCCAGTACCGGCCCACCTACGACGAACTGCGGCTCCAGCACCTGATGCTGGCCGACTTCGGGCATCTGATCGCGCCCATGCGGTCCGCGCTTCCCGAGCGGCAGCCGGCCGGGCAGTACGACCGGGAGACGCTCAGGTGGTCGGTCCGCTCGGACGGGCGATCCGGGTTCCTCTTCGTCAACAACCACCAGCCGCACGAGCCGCTGCCGGACCACCCGGACACGTCGTTCACGGTGGAGTTCCCTGACGCCGGTGAACTGACCTTTCCCAGCACACCGGTGACGATCCCTCAAGGAGCCTATTTCTGCTGGCCGTTACGGCTCGAAGTGGCCGGACTGCGGCTCGACTGGGCCACCGCCCAGCCCGTCTGCACGGTCGACGCGGACGGCCGTACGGTCCTGGTGCTGGCCGCCGTCGACGGGATCGCCCCCGAACTCGCCCTGGACATCAGCACGTTGAAGTCGGTCCACGCGCCGACTCGGCAGGTCTCCTCCGTCGGCGGCCGCGTCCTGATCACCGGGCTGCGGCCCGGCACCGACGCCTTCGTCGACGTCATCACGACCGACGGCAAGGAGGTCGGCCTGCTGGTGCTGGACGCGGCGACAGCGCGGACCGCCTACCGGGGTGTCGCGTGGGGAGCGGAGCGGCTGGTGCTCTGCGCCGACGGTGTCGTCTTCGACGAGCGGGCGGGGGACGGCCGGGACGGCCGGGACGGCCGGAGTGGGCAGGGCGAGGTGCGGGTGCACAGCCGAGGGGCCGGGGAACCGTCGTTCGCGGTGCTGCCTGCGCCGGAGCGGGCGCCGGTGGTGACACAGGCGGGGGAGGGGGTAACTGGGCTGACCGGGGCGGCCGTTGGGGAGGCGGCTGACGGGGTGCTCACGCGCTACACCGTGCGCGGCGGCGACCGCCATGCGGTTGTGGAGGCGTCGGCCACACTGGTCCGGGCTGCCGCCGGCCCGCCGCCCGAGCCGGTGACGGGTGTGCTGGGCCGGGCGAGCGCGCCGGCGGACAAGTACTTCGACACGGCGACGGCCGCCGAGTACGCCGTCGCCGTACCGGACGGCATTCCGATCCCGGGCACCCTCCTGCGCGTCCACTGGACCGGAGACGTGGCGCGGGCGTACGTCGGGGACACGCTGGTGGCGGACCAGTTCTTCGCGGGGCGCGTCTGGGACATCGCCCTGGACCGCCTCCCCGCGGATGCCCTCCGCGAGAAGGGCCTGCGGCTGCGGCTGCTGCCCCGGCACGCGGACGCGCGGGTGTACGTGGCGGCGGAGGCGGGTGGAGACGGGGGAGGAGCGGTGGCGGCGCGGCCGGCCGGCGACGGGGCAGGAGTGGTCGAGGGGCGGCCGGGCGGTGGCGGGGGAGTGGTGGCGGCGGGCATCGGGCGCGTCGAGTGGGTGACGGGCCGTACGTGGGTGATGCGGACGGGCTGAGCCCCCGAGGCCCGGGCCGCCGGGTGAGGCCCGAGGCCCGGCCGCCGGGGCCCTCTCCCTCCCGGCGGCCTATCCTGTGGGCCAGCCGGGCGGGGCACGACCGCCGGGACGAACCCGAAGGACGTCACCCGTCATGACCCGAAGTGCCGGTGACGGCGCGCCGCCCCAAGGCCCTCCCAAGGACCTCCCCAAGGGCCGCAGCCGCCGCAACTTCGCGGGATCGCGGCCGGTGATGGACGATGTGGCGCGCCTGGCCGGTGTCTCCAAGCAGACCGTCTCCCGCGTACTGAACGACAACCCGTCCGTCCGCCCCGAGACCCGCGAGTCGGTCCTGACGGCGATGCGCACGCTCGGTTACCGACCGAGCCGCAGCGCGCGCTCCCTGGCGAGCGGCAGGACGCGCATGCTGGGCGTGATCTCCTTCGACGCGGCGCGGTTCGGTCCCGCCTCGATCCTGACCGCGATCAACACGGCGGCCCAGGAAGCCGGTTACCTGGTGAGTTCCATCGCGCTGGACACGGCGGACCGGGCCACCGTCGTACGGGCCGTGGACACGTTGTCGGCCGAGGGCGCGGACGGTGTGATCGCCATCGCCCCGCAGCGCTGGGTGGGCAGGGCGCTGGCGGAGGCGCAGCTGGACACCCCGCTGATGGTGCTGGAGAACGACCTGGGCAAGGACGCGTCCTTCGTCACGGCGGACAACCGCGCGGGCGCGCGCAAGGCCACGGAACATCTGCTGGCGCTGGGCCATGCGACGGTCTGGCACATCGCGGGCCCCACGGGCTGGCTGTCGGCGGACCGGAGGGTGGAGGCCTGGCGGGCCACGCTGGAGGCGGCGGGGGCCGAGATCCCCGAGCCCCTCGTCGGCGACTGGAGCGCCGACTCGGGCTACGAACTGGGCCGCCGACTGGCCGCCAGGACCGACGTCACCGCGATCTTCGCCTCCAACGACCAGATGGCCCTGGGCCTGCTGCGGGCCCTGTACGAGGCGGGCCGCCGCGTCCCCGACGACGTCAGCGTCGTCGGCTACGACGACATCCCCGAGGCCGCGCACCTGCTGCCCCCGCTGACCACGGTCCGCACCGACTTCCCCGAGATCGGCACCCGTTCCCTACGCCTGCTCCTGTCCCAGCTGGACGGCCCGCCCGAGCCGGCCGTCGGCCGCGTCGTACCGGTCGAACTGATCGTGCGGAGGAGCACGGGACCGGCCCCGGGCCGTTGACCTGAACCCGGACGACCTGCACGACCGGGCACCTCGGCGGGATGGAAAGGACACACGCCGGAGCACGAGCCCCCCGCCGGGGCCATGGACGACGTCACGTCCACCCCCGGGGGCTTGTTGAGTGCGAGAACGGGTGAGCCGTGCTGCGGCGCGGGCGGCGTCATCTCGTCCTTGGGGAGCTTCGGCGGGGTGGTCTGCTGGAAGTTGACCTGGTCGTGGTTGACGAGGCCGGTCTTCTCCAACACGGTGATGTGGTCGAGATCGAGAACGGTGTCGTTGGTCAGGTCGGCCGGCTGCCGGATCATGGTGTTCTGCGTACTGGCCCGGATCTTGGCGATGGCCGGGAAGATCGGCCCGTGGGTCACGCGCATGATGTTCACCGCGGTGGTGTCGAACTGCTTGCCGGTGCTTCCGTCCACGGTCGCCACGAAATGCTGTTGTTGCGGGCCGGCCTGGTTGGGCAGCCGCTCCATGGCCATCAGCCCCAGCGGGTGCTCCCACAGCCCCGCCGCCCGGACCTTGATGACGAAGTCCCGGTCGGCCTCCGCCAACGGCCCGTACCGCGTGTCGGCGATGATCCGTTACGCACATGGTGCTGCCCGTGTGGCTCCCCCGGCTTGTGCCGTCCTCCCGCCGACGGGTCGTACCCTCCAGTACGCCCCTACGCTGGTCGGGCATGCGAACGGCCCACACCGTCTCTGCTCGGGGGAGGGCGCCATGCCACGTCTGCGCCGTACCAGGTGGTCGATCTTCTTGATCATGACGTTGGTCGCCGCGATTCACCTGGGGTCGGTACCCACCGCTTCCGCTCACGGTGACGGCGGCGGTGAGGGCCGCATCGTCGAGCCGCGCAAGAAGTTGGACGGAGTGACCGGACGCGATGCGATGGGGGAGGGCTGGTACCGGACGTTCACCCTGCCCGCGGCGGAGAATCCGTGGTTCGAGAAGGGTGAGCGGTGCGTGAAGCTCGGACGCACCGGAAAGGTCCTCCTGGCCATCGGAAACGGCCCCCCGCAGAACTGCACCGTGAAAGAAGGAACGGCGGTGTTGGTCCTCGGACTCATGACTGTCTGCGATGACGTCGAGGAGCCCCCGTACTACGCGGTCGGCGAAGCCGCTCAACGCAAGTGCGCCTGGGCCGACCTCCGTGCCACCACCGAATCGGTGCGGCTCACCGTCGATGGCGGCAGGGCCATCGACCTCCAGAAGCGACGCTTCGCGATCTGCGCCCCGCAGCAGGCGGTTCAGCTACGACCGGACAACTTCCTGGGCGTACCCGCCCAGCCCGCGACCTTCACCGCCTGCGGGTGGGTGGCATGGCTGACGGACCTCGCACCGGGCCGACACGTCCTCCACTCGAAAGCGACCTTCATCGACGGAATCGAGCCGCACGTGTGGGCTCCCGTCATCAACGTGGTCCGCAAGAACCACCGTTGAGACCTTCGGCCGCAGCGATCGGACGATCCGCGAGATGTCAGTGGCTCGGACATGCCAGTTGCTCGGACATGTCAGTGGCTGGTGGCACGATCGCGGACATGATTTCGATCGACGAACCGCTCCTGCTCAAGACGGCAGCCGAGTACGGCGTTCCCGGCCCCGTCGCACGGGAGTTGATGGCCCGGACCCGACCGTGCCTCTATCTGGTGCCGTACGAGCAAGTGCCTGAGGCCCTGCGGGAAGACGCCCGCCCCGCCGGACGAACGGGCGGGCTCCCCGCACTGCCGGAAGGGGTGGACTGGCCCGAAGGCAGAGAGCCGCTCGTACTGAGCGTCGACTGCGCGGCCCTGCCCCAGGACATCCTGGACATCGAACTGCCCGCCGACGGGCAGCTGTTGTTCTTCACGCACATCTCGTACCCGCCTGAGTCGTCCGCGGTGCTCCACATCCCTGCCGAAGCACGCACCACGGAGCGCTCCGCGACGTACGAGTTCATGGGTGAGGCCACGGAGACCACGGTCTACGAACCACGCACCCTGTATCCCGTGCCCGCACTGACCCTCGACAAGGACTGGCGTAGGGGCCCGGAGACCCGCGCGTTCCTGGACGGCGACGGAGCCGAGGACGCGCTGGAGAGTTTCGAGGAAGCCGTCCTGGACCTGGCCTACGGCGGACGCCGCCCCAGCGTCGTCGTGCAACTGGGCGGGTTCTCCGACCCATGGGACATGGCACCGGACGAGGGCGATCGCGTCCTCCTCGCGCAAATAGCCGGTCAGGCGATCGACTACAACGCATTCACCATGAACCTGATCGTGGGCACACGGGAGGACATCGCGGCCCGACGGTATGCCGAACTCGGGTACGACCAGCAGACCTGATCCGGGCCTTGGTCGGCCTGGTCGGTCTTGTTGTTCCTTTCGTCCTCGTCGGGTGCGGTCGCTTGGGCGGGTGCGTCCTCGTAGCCCCACCAGGACTCGGTCTGCGCCGGGATGAGGAGCGTGGCGGGGAGTTCGAGGCCGTCGGCGGTGCGCGCGCCCGCGGCCTACGCCTGACCCCCGACGAACGCGACCACTTGTTCCTGCTCGCGGGCTACCGAACGGCCCGCCGCGACCTACGCGTTCAGCACGTGAGCCCCGGCCTGATGCGGGTCATGGACGGCCTGTCCGACACCGACACCACCGCGCAGGTCATGGGCCCGCTGGGCGAGACGCTGCTGCAGACGCCGTCAGCGGTGGCACTGCTCGGCGAGCAGACCCAGTACACGGGCAACGCCCGCAGTGCGACCTACCGTTGGTTCACCGATCCGGCCGCCCGCGAGCGTTTTGCCCCCGAAGAACACCACAACAACAGCCGCACCAACGTCGCCCTGCTCCGCGCGGCGGTCACCCGCGACGGACCCGGCTCCCCGTCGGCCGACCTGGCGGACACCCTCCTGCACACCACCGAAGAGTTCGCCCGTTTATAGGAGCGCCACGAGGTGGGCCTCCGCTGGAGCGAAACCAAACGATTCGTCCACCCCCAGGTCGGCCGCCCGGACCTCTGCTGCCAACTCCTCCTGGACCCGGACAGGGCCAATCCCTCCTCATATTCACCGTCACCCCGGCACAGAAAGCCACGAAAAACGCACCTTGCTCAGAGTCCGATCGAAGTACTGCCCGACGACACATAGGACCACCTCCCGACGGACCACCCGGTTGAACTCCCTGCCCGGGCTGCCGAAGACTGCGGGATCGAACCGCGCGGCGTCCAACAGCGCACATCTCCGTAGCCGTTCTGCGGCATGCGAAGTTCTTCGCCGTGGTAGAGGAGCTGACCCGGCTCTTCCTAGGTGGAGTTGGCACGGAGAGTCAGGTGCGAGAACTGGACGGGCTGGCTGCCTACTTACGCTTGCCTCAGCTCGGGGAACCGACCGCCCCAGCCCTCACCGATCCCGCCTCTCCGCTGCTGGACTTCATCGTCACACTGGAACCGTGAGTGCGACCCGCTCTTCCTGTCCTTGCCATGTGACCCAAAGGTGTGTCGGCATGCGCGGGTTTCCCGTGCGATAGATCAAGAACTCACGTGCCTCGCCAGGAGCGAGTGTCACGTTGCTGATTCGGGTTCGGAAGCTGAACTCTCGATTCTGGGTGCTGACGCCCGGAGCATCGTGAATCGTCACTCCTGTTGCCACGACTCCACCAACGTTGCGAAGACGCAAGCGACTGCTCCCTCCAGTGCGCTCGACTCGCAAATCCACCTGTGGCTCTGCCGCTCTTTGTCGCTCCTCAGCTTCCTGCCGCTGGAGAGCGAGTGAGCCCTCCGCCGCGACAGCCGACCGCTCGGCAGCATCCGACGAACGCCGTGCCTCCCGTGCGGACACCTGCGATGCCTCGGTCGACCGCTCTGAGGCCCGAGCGGAACGGACACCGAGCCGGTAGCTGACAACCAGCGAAACAATCGATACCGCCAGAGCTGCCCATCCAGGCAGGTCGCCTATCTCCATGGCCGGGGACGATACCGACACGATGAGCGGACTCAAGCCGGAAACCGAGTGCCTCCATGAGTCCGTCGCACTCATCCCAGCGACGTCAAAACCAAACGCTGACGCGGTCCGTTGAGCGGAGAGGACGTGCAGTGCGCTCGCCAGGAGAAGTCCGGTGACGTGCTGCGAAGCACTTCATGACCAAGACGCCACTACAACGTGATCACTGACACGGAGCCCTCATTCGGCAATCGGGCCGGCAGCGCCGGGACCCCCGCCTTCTGTATCCGCCTGTACAGACGCCAATACCCCGTCCTCGACTAAAGCGCTGATGGCGAGATCCTCGGGCACCTCATGCAGGGTGCCCCGGCAGGATTCGAACTGCGCATACGGCTCCGGAACTCAGGTGAGACCGCTCGGGCACGGCAGGGGCGTAGCACCTTCTGAGCCGCAGCTCTATGAGGATCGGCCGCAGGAGCTCATACCGGCCTCAAGATTCTAGCTGGCCTGTGTTGTTCGACAAAGGCTGCTGTGGTCGCGGTACTTCGCTGCTGTGCCGCTGAGTGCGAAGAGGAGGGCAAGGGTCGATCCTGCATCGGCGTACGCACCGACAACCTGGGCCCACGTCGGCGAAGCGAGCACGATCACGACGATGACTGTGATGACCCACGGACGCAGGCTCGGGTTTGAGATTTCCTGGGGTGCAGCAGACACACTCATTGGGGACCTCCCTGTGGGGTTCGGTGCCCACCGCGCTGTCTTGCCTTCCCAACGAGAGCAGCACGGGTGGGCTTTTACGTGCCGGGGACCGTAGCAATGAATGACCAGAAGCACGACTTGAGAAGCAGGCGACCGATTAATCTAAGCTGTCAACACTTGTGGACGGTAACTTTCCGCATACGCGGAATTCGGAATAAGTGCCCAAATCTTTCCCAAAGTGTCAATAAATGTGAACGATCGAGGACGGTCAAGTCGCAGGATCACTGCACGTGTCGGCTGGATTCTTTCGCCAATTGCGCAAATCCGTGGAGCTGTCCGCCTCAGCCGCAGAGAGTTTCTCCTCCTCAGCCCGCAGCCCGTCACCGGGCGCGCCCAGCCGGGGTGGAGACAGGAGGCAAGCCGCGCCGCAGAAACGGCGCGCGCCCGCGCCGTGCGCGGGTCTTAACGCATTGGCGAACGACTTCGCACGACGGATCGAGGTCTTCGAGGGGCGTGCAGACAGCCTGATTGACGTAGCGGCATTCCTGGGGGTCGTCGCCGAGCTGCCAGGGATCGACCTGGATGCCAAGTGAATGTGCGTGCAGGGCGTCCAGTACGACCGGAACCGGGGTCGTCCGCGGTGCCTGAGCTGCGAAGAGAGTGCCTTAGAACAACACGCCATTACAACGTGATCACTGCCATGGGATTGCTTTCAGCAGCATCCGTCTGCCCAAACGCCAAGACCCCGTCCTCAGCTAAAGCGCTGATGGCGGGGTCTTCGGGCACCTCATGCAGGGTGCCCCCGGCAGGATTCGAACCTGCGCACACGGCTCCGGAGGCCGTTGCTCTATCCCCTGAGCTACGGGGGCGTGTCGGGCGCGGTGTTTGCGGCGACGGGTAGAACCCTACCAGCTCTTTCGGGGTCGTCATGAACGGGTTTTGGGGGTGGGGGAGGGGGTGTCGGGGGTCGTTTCGATCTTGGGCGGTGGGTGGGTTGCGGGTGGGTTCGGGATCGCTCGCGCGGGGTGGAAGTGGGGAAAAGCCGGACGCGGCCCCACGTGCCGACCTACTCTCGAGTTGTGCCAGGCGCGTCGGGTCGGGTGCTTGTTGTGGACGACAACAAGGTCATCCGGCAACTGATCAGGGTCAATCTCGAGCTGGAGGGTCTCGAGGTCGTGACCGCGGCCGACGGTGTCGAGTGTCTGGACGTCATCCACCAGGTCCGGCCCGATGTGGTAACCCTCGATGTCGTCATGCCCCGCCTCGACGGACTGCGTACCGCCGCCCGGCTCCGTGCCGATCCCCGGACCCGTAACCTCCCCCTCGCCATCGTGAGCGCCTGCAGCCAGTACGAGGTCGAGAACGGCCTCGACGTCGGCGTCGACGCCTTCCTTGCCAAGCCCTTCGAGCCCGCCGAACTGGTCAGGCTCGTACGCCAGTTGTTGGAGCGGCGGGAGACCCCGGCCGGTAGTCCGTCTTTCGAGGGTGCCGACAGCATGTACGGCTCCGGCGAGACCGAGCGCGCCGGCCGCACCGGCAGCTGAGTCGACGACCGAGGCCGACCGAGGCCGACCGCCCTGGACCGTTGCCACCACCCCACCCGCGGGCGCCCGACGGCCGCAGGGGGCGTGGCGACGTGTCCGCCCGCAGCGGATGGCGCGTCCCCGCCGGGCTCCCTGCCATGCAATCCCACTTCATCGCGCCAGACCGAGGACGGATATGTCGCCACGTCCCCGACCCCACCACGGCGATCCGGCGACCCGACGCAGCACCCCCACCGGCCCGCGCCACCCCGGCGACCCAGCGCAGCAACCCCCACCCGCCCCGCGCCACTCCACCGGCCCGCACCCCAACCCCGCCCCCACCCCAAGCCCGTCCCCGCACCAACCCCACCCCACCGTCCACATCCCGGACCCTCCCCCAAACCAGTTCGCCTGCCCACCCCCCTCCTCCCCTACGCTTGTCCCGTGACCCCCGTCGAGCTCTCCCGTACCGTCCTGCGTGCAGTGCGCCACGCGGTGGACGCGGGTGAGCTTGCCGCGCCCGTGCCGGAGCGGGCCCAGGTCGCGCCCCCGGGACCCGGCGGCCGTGGGGACTACGCCACGAACGTCGCCCTGCAGCTGGCCCGCCCCGCGGGCCGCCCGCCGCAGGAGGTCGCCGAGATCCTGCGGTCGCACCTCGCGGACGCAGAAGGCGTGGCCGGTGTCGACATCACCGGGCCCGGATTCCTCAACATCACCCTCGACGGCGGCGGGGGGCGGGCCCTCGTCGCCGAGATCCTGCGGCGCGGCGCGCGCTACGGCTTCGTCGACGCGCCCACCGGGGACGTCGTACAGCTCCACCACCCCCGCGAAGTACGCGCCGCCGTCACCACTCAAGCCGTCGCCCGGATCCTCCGCTCCCAGGGTGCCCTCGTCCGTACGTCCTGCGAGGACGAGCCCGACCCGGCCTGGGCAGCCGTCCTCGGTGTCAGTGTCGACGCCCACGGCACCCCCGCCGCGCCGGCGCCTCTCAAGGTCAACGTCCGGCCCGTACCGGCCGTCCAGGACCCCACCCCCCTCGGCCGCGACGCCGCCCGCTGGGCCCTGCTGCACCCCGCGTCGCACGACCACCCCCGCATCACCGCGGACCACCTCGTCCAGCGCGAGACCAACCCCCTCTTCAGGGTCCGGTACGCCCACTCCCGCACCCGGGCCCTCAGCCGCAACGCCGCCGCCCTCGGCTTCACCAGCGCCCCCGGCGACGTACAGCACGAGGCAGCTGCAGTCGTCGACGCCCTCGTCGCCCACCCCCGCATCCTCGCCACCGCCGCCCGCCACCGCGCGCCCGACCGGCTCGCCCGGCATCTCGTGACTACCGCCGACGCGATGCTCAGCATCCAGCACACCGTGCTTCCGCTGGGTGACGAGAAACCCTCGGCCGCCCACCGTGCCCGGCTCGCGCTTGCCGAAGCCGCCGGGACGGTGCTGGCCGGCGGCCTGTCCCTGCTCGGCATCGACGCCCCAGAACATCTCTAGATGTCTCCAGAAACTCTGAGAAAGCCCAAACAGACATGAGCCGTTCCGCACACCCCGCCGGGCCCCGTCACGCCGATGTCTGGCCCGAGGGCCACTACTCCGCCCCGCCCGCCGACCTGAACGCCCTCGACCCGAAGGTCTGGGCGCAGACCGTCACGCGTACGGACACCGGTGAGGTCAGCGTCGGAGGGATCGGCGTCGCCGCGCTCGCCGAGGAGTTCGGCACGCCCGCCTACTTCGTCGACGAGACCGACTTCCGGGCCCGCGCCCGCGCCTGGCGAACCGCCTTCGGGCAGGACGCCGACGTCTTCTACGCCGGCAAGGCCTTCCTCTCCCGCGCCATCGTGCGCTGGCTGCACGAGGAAGGGCTCAACCTCGACGTCTGCTCCGGCGGCGAGCTCACCACCGCCCTCTCCGCCGGGATGCCCGCCGACCGCATCGCCTTCCACGGCAACAACAAGTCGACGGACGAGATCACCCAGGCCATCGAGAGCGGCGTCGGGCGGATCGTTCTCGACTCCTTCCAGGAGATCGTGCGCGTCGCGCACATCGCGCAGTCCCTCGGCAAGCGGCAGCGCGTGCAGATCCGCGTCACCGTCGGCGTCGAGGCCCACACACACGAGTTCATCGCCACCGCGCACGAGGACCAGAAGTTCGGCATCGCGCTCGCGGACGGCCAGGCCGCCGAGGCCGTACGGCGCGCGCTGACCCTCGACGGGCTCGAACTGATCGGCATCCACTCCCACATCGGGTCGCAGATCTTCGACATGGCGGGGTTCGAGGTGGCCGCGCGCCGTGTCGTGGCTCTCCTCGCCGCCGTCCGTGACGAGCACGGCGTCGAGCTTCCCGAGATCGACCTCGGCGGCGGCCTCGGCATCGCCTACACCAGCGACGACGACCCGCGTGAGCCGCACGAGATCGCCAAGGCGCTCGGCGAGATCGTCACGCGCGAGTGCGAGGCGGCCAAGCTGCGGACGCCCCGGATCTCCGTCGAGCCCGGGCGCGCCATCGTCGGACCCACCGCCTTCACGCTCTACGAGGTCGGCACCATCAAGCCCCTCGAAGGACTTCGTACGTACGTCTCCGTCGACGGCGGCATGTCCGACAACATCCGCACCGCGCTGTACGACGCCGAGTACAGCGTCGCCCTCGTCTCCCGTACGAGCGACGCCGAACCCATGCTCGTACGCGTCGTCGGCAAGCACTGCGAGAGCGGTGACATCGTCGTGAAGGACGCCTTCCTGCCCTCCGACCTCGCGCCCGGCGACCTCATCGCGGTGCCGGCCACCGGTGCGTACTGCCGCTCGATGGCGAGCAACTACAACCACGCCCTGCGCCCGCCTGTCGTCGCGGTCCGCGACGGCGAGGCACGCGTGATCGTCCGCCGCGAGACGGAGGAGGACCTCCTGCGTCTCGACGTCGGCTGACAGGAACGACGGCACAATGCTGAGCGGGGCGGAAGATCTCCTGTCTGCCGCCCTCGCACAAATGAAATAGACATCTCACGATCCGGACGAGGGATAGAAACCCCCGTCCGGTGAGTGAGACTGGTCCCACCGTGACGGTATGAGGAAACGAGGTCGGATGATGCGTACGCGTCCGCTGAAGGTGGCGCTGCTGGGCTGTGGGGTTGTCGGCTCAGAGGTGGCGCGCATCATGACGACGCACGCCGACGATCTCGCCGCGCGCATCGGCGCCCCCGTCGAACTGGCGGGTGTGGCGGTGCGCCGGCCCTCCAAGGTGCGTGAAGGCATCGACCCCGCCCTCGTCACCACCGACGCCACCGCGCTCGTCAAGGGCGGGGACATCGACGTCGTCGTCGAGGTCATCGGCGGTATCGAGCCCGCCCGTACGCTCATCACCACCGCCTTCGAGCACGGCGCGTCCGTCGTCTCCGCGAACAAGGCGCTCCTCGCCCAGGACGGCGCCGCGCTGCACGCCCTCGCCGAGGAGCAGGGCAGGGACCTCTACTACGAGGCCGCCGTCGCCGGTGCCATCCCGCTGATCCGCCCGCTGCGCGAGTCCCTCGCCGGCGACAAGGTCAACCGCGTGCTGGGCATCGTCAACGGCACCACCAACTTCATCCTCGACAAGATGGACTCGACGGGGGCCGGCTACCAGGAGGCCCTCGACGAGGCCACCGCGCTGGGGTACGCCGAAGCCGACCCGACCGCCGACGTCGAGGGGTTCGACGCCGCCGCCAAGGCCGCCATCCTCGCCGGGATCGCCTTCCACACGCGCGTGCGCCTCGACGACGTCTACCGCGAGGGCATGACCGAGGTCACCGCCGCCGACTTCGCCTCGGCGAAACGGATGGGCTGCACCATCAAACTGCTCGCCATCTGTGAGCGAGCCGCAGACGGGGGATCGGTCACCGCGCGCGTGCACCCCGCCATGATTCCGCTGAGCCACCCCCTCGCCTCCGTGCGCGGCGCGTACAACGCCGTGTTCGTCGAGTCGGACGCCGCCGGGCAGCTCATGTTCTACGGGCCGGGCGCCGGCGGTGCGCCGACCGCCTCCGCCGTTCTCGGCGACCTGGTCGCGGTCTGCCGCAACAAGCTCAGCGGTGCGACCGGGCCCGGCGACTCGGCGTACACCCAGCTGCCCGTGAGCTCCATGGGTGAGGTCGTGACCCGCTATCACATCAGCCTCGATGTGGCGGACAAACCGGGTGTTCTCGCCCAGGTTGCGACCGTTTTCGCCGAGCACGGTGTCTCGATCGATACCGTTCGGCAGCAAGGCCGACAGGACGGAGGCGGCGAGGCCTCTCTCGTCGTCGTCACGCACCGCGCGTCCGACGCGTCCCTCAACGGGACCGTCGAGGCGTTGCGCAACCTCGACACCGTGCGGGGTGTCGCCAGCATCATGCGGGTTGAAGGAGAGTAACGAGCAATGACCCACCAGTGGCGCGGAATCATCGAGGAGTACCGGGACCGGCTGCCGGTATCCGACACCACGCCGGTCGTGACGCTGCGCGAGGGCGGTACGCCGCTCGTGCCGGCGCAGGTGCTCTCCGAGCGCACGGGCTGCGAGGTCCACCTCAAGGTCGAGGGTGCCAACCCCACCGGGTCCTTCAAGGACCGCGGCATGACCATGGCCATCACACGGGCCAAGGAGGAGGGCGCGAAGGCCGTCATCTGCGCCTCGACGGGCAACACGTCGGCGTCCGCCGCCGCGTATGCCGTACGGGCCGGAATGGTCTGTGCCGTTCTGGTACCGCAGGGCAAGATCGCGCTCGGCAAGATGGGCCAGGCGCTCGTGCACGGCGCGAAGATCCTCCAGGTCGACGGCAACTTCGACGACTGCCTCACGCTGGCGCGCAGCCTCTCCGACAACTACCCGGTGGCGCTGGTCAATTCGGTGAACCCGGTGCGTATCGAGGGGCAGAAGACCGCCGCCTTCGAGATCGTGGACATGCTGGGCGACGCCCCCGACATCCACGTCCTTCCGGTGGGCAACGCGGGCAACATCACCGCGTACTGGAAGGGATACACCGAGTACGCCGCCGACGGCATCGCCGGGCAGACCCCGCGCATGTGGGGCTTCCAGGCGTCCGGTTCCGCGCCCATCGTGCGCGGCGAGGTCGTCAAGGACCCCTCGACGATCGCCACCGCGATCCGCATCGGCAACCCGGCCTCGTGGAAGTTCGCGCTGGCCGCGCGCGACGAGTCGGGCGGCTTCATCGACGAGGTGACGGACCGTGAGATCCTGCGCGCCTACCGCCTGTTGGCCGCTCAGGAGGGCGTCTTCGTCGAGCCCGCCTCCGCCGCCTCGGTCGCCGGTCTGCTCAAGGCCGCCGAGCAGGGCAAGGTCGACCCGGGCCAGCGCATCGTCTGCACGGTGACCGGAAACGGCCTCAAGGACCCCGACTGGGCAGTCGCGGGCGCCCCGCAGCCGGTAACGGTCCCGGTGGACGCGGCAACGGCCGCAGAGCGCCTGGGCCTGGCATAGCCCGACACCAACACCGGCCCACCAACAGCGAGTGAGCCGAAGGGGCGCGCCTGTGTCGAGACGGCGAACGCGCGGAGCGCCCGACGAAGGAGGGTCGAGCACGATCGCCGTCTCGACACAGGCTTTTGCGCCCCGGAGGCGAACCGAGCTTCAAAAAAAAGGGGGGGTGCATGAGGGGCTTACGACACGCATCGTGCGCCTCCTGTGCGCCCTATGTCGCCACAGAACCTTCCTTCGATAGGCTGTACCGAACCCGCCCGCCGCATATGCCGCGGTGCCGCGCCGTCCCTGCGGCCTTTGGGTCTTCCGCATTTTCCGTATGTCTCGCAGGATTTCGACAATCTCGCAGCTCAAGCTCAAGGAGAGTCATCGAGCGATGGCCGGTCCAGCGTTCCGCGCCGCCGCCGTCCGGGTGCGCGTCCCCGCCACCAGTGCCAACCTCGGCCCGGGCTACGACGCCTTCGGTCTGTCACTGGGGTTGTACGACGACGTGGTCGTCCGGGTGGCCGACTCCGGACTGAACATCGACATCGCAGGCGAGGGCAGCGAGACGCTCCCCCGCGACGAGAGCCACCTGCTCGTACGCTCCCTGCGCACCGCCTTCGATCTGCTCGGCGGACAGCCGCGCGGTCTTGAGATCGTCTGCGCCAACCGCATCCCGCACGGCAGGGGCCTCGGTTCCTCGTCGGCGGCCATCTGCGCCGGCATCGTGGCCGCACGCGCTGTGACCATAGGCGGCGACAGCAAGCTCGACGACGAGGCGCTCCTGGAGCTCGCGACGGAGATCGAGGGCCACCCCGACAACGTCGCGGCGTGTCTCCTCGGCGGTTTCACACTGTCCTGGCTGGAGGGCGGATCGGCGCGCGCCATCAGGATGGAACCCGCCGATTCCATCGTTCCGGTGGTTTTCGTACCGGCGAAACCGGTCCTGACGGAGACCGCCCGAGGGCTGCTCCCGCGCTCCGTTCCGCACGTGGACGCCGCCACCAACGCGGGCCGCGCCGCACTGCTGGTCGAGGCTCTGACCAGGCGTCCCGAGCTGCTGCTGCCCGCCACCGAGGACCGGCTGCACCAGGAGTACCGCGCCCCGGCCATGCCGGAGAGCGCGGCGCTGGTGGAGCGGCTGCGGGCCGACGGGATTCCCGCGGTGATCTCCGGCGCCGGGCCCACCGTGCTCGCGCTCGCCGCCGACACCGCGGCCGACAAGGTCGCACGACTGGCGGGCGAGGGCTGGGCGGCCAACCGGCTGGGCCTCGACGCCACGGGGGCGAGCGTGCTTCCGCTTGCTCCGTGACACACGGTCGCCGGATTTCGAGAGGGGGAATGTTTGTTGGATCCGGTAGTGTTAACCTCAAGTCTGCACCCGACCCCACCATGGCGAGGTGCTTCACGTCCCCGTCCGGGACAACCATTCTTCCGGGAGCCCCCCAAATCGCTTTGTGCCATGCATTGGGTGCTACGCGCTGAGCGGTGCTGAGCACGCTCCGGAACCGGCGTGACCGAGCCGATGGACACGGAACCTCAGTGCCCCGGCCCCGGGAATCGCCATCCCAGAAATTCCCTCCGCCTTTTTGGCGGACCACCGCCCCGGCACGGTCCACACAGCAAGGACCACTGCCGGACAGCACAACCGGTCGCCGAGCCAGACAGGCCGACGTCCGCTCCAGGGAAGGACCCTTCGTGAGCGACACCACCGATCTGATGGGCGCACGTGTCGAGGAGACCGCTGCCGCGCCCGCCACGGACGCCTCCGCGCCTGCCACCGGTGCCGGCTCCCGTCGGCGCCGCGGTACCGGCCTTGAGGGCATGGTGCTGGCCGAGCTGCAGCAGGTCGCATCCGGCCTCGGCATCAGGGGCACCGCGCGGATGCGCAAGAGCCAGCTGATCGAGGTCATCAAGGAGGCGCAGGCGGGCGGGGGTGCTCCGGCCAAGGCCGAGACCGCCACCGAGACCAAGCCGAAGCGCCGGGCCACCTCCAAGGCTCGTACGGGCGACGACGCCGCTCCCGCCGACAAGAAGGCGGAGGCCAAGGCCGAGAAGGCCGTGGCACAGCAGCAGATCGAGATCCCCGGCCAGCCCGCGAGTGACGACGCCCCGGCCGAGCGCCGCCGGCGCCGCGCGACCTCCGAGGCCGGCAGCCCCGAGACGGTCACCGCCGAGGCGAAGAGCGAGCCGAAGGCCGAGACGCCCGCCCAGTCCCAGGGCGAGGCCAAGGGCGACGCCGGTGACGGCGAGGGCCGTCAGGGCCGCCGAGACCGCCGTGACCGCGGCGACCGTGACCGTGGAGGCCGCGACCGCGACCGCCGTGGCAAGGGCGACGAGCAGCAGCAGGGCGGCGGCGGCCAGGGCGGCGGCAACCAGCAGCGCCAGGACCGTCAGGACCGTCAGGGCGGCCAGCAGCAGGGCGGCGGTCGTCAGGACCGCCAGGACCGCCAGCGTGACAACGGACCCCAGGACGACGACGACTTCGAGGGTGGCCGCCGCGGCCGCCGCGGTCGTTACCGGGACCGCCGTGGCCGGCGTGGCCGCGACGAGTTCGGCGCCAACGAGCCGCAGCTCGCCGACGACGACGTCCTGATCCCCGTCGCGGGCATCCTGGACATCCTCGACAACTACGCGTTCATTCGTACGTCGGGCTACCTGCCCGGCCCGAACGACGTGTACGTCTCGCTCGCCCAGGTCCGCAAGAACGGTCTGCGCAAGGGCGACCACGTCACCGGCGCGGTCCGTCAGCCCAAGGACGGCGAGCGCCGCGAGAAGTTCAACGCGCTGGTCCGCCTCGACTCCGCGAACGGCATGGCTGCCGAATCCGGCCGTGGCCGCCCGGAGTTCAACAAGCTGACGCCCCTTTACCCGCAGGACCGGCTCCGTCTGGAGACCGACCCGGGCGTGCTGACCACCCGCATCATCGACCTCGTCGCGCCGATCGGTAAGGGCCAGCGCGGTCTGATCGTGGCCCCGCCGAAGACCGGCAAGACCATGATCATGCAGGCGATCGCCAACGCGATCACGCACAACAACCCCGAGTGCCACCTGATGGTCGTCCTGGTCGACGAGCGTCCGGAAGAGGTCACCGACATGCAGCGGTCGGTGAAGGGCGAGGTCATCTCCTCGACCTTCGACCGTCCGGCCGAGGACCACACCACGGTCGCCGAGCTCGCCATCGAGCGCGCCAAGCGTCTGGTGGAGCTGGGCCACGACGTGGTCGTACTGCTCGACTCGATCACGCGTCTGGGCCGTGCGTACAACCTCGCCGCCCCGGCCTCCGGCCGCATCCTGTCCGGTGGTGTCGACTCGACCGCGCTGTACCCGCCGAAGCGCTTCTTCGGTGCCGCGCGCAACATCGAGGACGGCGGTTCGCTGACGATCCTGGCCACCGCGCTGGTCGACACCGGCTCGCGCATGGACGAGGTCATCTTCGAGGAGTTCAAGGGCACCGGCAACGCCGAGCTCAAGCTCGACCGCAAGCTCGCCGACAAGCGCATCTTCCCCGCGGTGGACGTCGACGCGTCCGGTACCCGTAAGGAAGAGATCCTGCTCGGCAGCGACGAGCTCGCCATCACCTGGAAGCTGCGCCGCGTGCTGCACGCGCTCGACCAGCAGCAGGCGATCGAGCTGCTCCTGGACAAGATGAAGCAGACGAAGTCGAACGCCGAGTTCCTGCTGCAGATCCAGAAGACGACGCCGATGCCGGGCAACGGCAACGACTGACGGATCCGCGGCCGGCCAGGCTGTAACGCGAAGGGCCACCCTTGTACGTAACGGGGTGGCCCTTCGCGTTGACCTTCACGTTGGCCTTCGCGCTGCCGGAGCCCCGGTGAAATGGGCGGTGGAGAGACCTTCGCCACAGATGTGAAGAGCGCCACGTCCTCGCGGAAGCACGCCGTCCGCCATCGAAAGCCCAGGTGAGCGCTCGACGGTCCGCCGCGCACCTCACTCAGCGTGTTCGTTGATCCACAGCGCGGTCACAGTACGTCGTGCAACCCTTTTTTCGGTTTCAACGTCTGACCGGACGGGTCCTGACAGAGACGTCGCGGCAGATGACCACGCCTGACCCTGACCGCAGGGGGTAACCGAACGTACGAGGACTGAGGAGCACATGTCTGCCGAGAGCATGCCGGAACCCGGTACACCGGAAGGATCCGGTACACCGGAGGATTCCGGTTCCAGCGCCCCGCGCCGCCGCGCCAAGGGCAGCCGCCGCAAGCCGCGGAGCAGGCGCCACAAGGCGCTCGTCATCACGGCCTGGGCCGCCGCGGGCGTCGTCGTGCTGGGCGGTAGCGGCCTCGGGTTCATGTACTTCAAGCTCAACGACAACATCAAGAGCGTCGACATCAACCAGGCACTCGGCACCGGCCGGCCCCTGGACGTCGACAACGGCTCGCAGGACATCCTCGTACTCGGCTCCGACACCCGCTCCGGCGGCAACAAGAAGCTCGGCGGGGGTGTCGACGACGGCAGTGCCCGCTCGGACACCGCGATGATCGTGCACGTCTACGAGGGCCACAAGAAGGCCAGCGTGGTCTCCATACCCCGCGACACCCTCGTCGACCGGCCCGAGTGCACCGACAGCAAGGGCGCCGAGCACGACGCCGGGTCCCAGGTGATGTTCAACTCCGCGTACTCGACCGGTGGCGCCGCCTGTGCCGTGAAGACCGTCGAGTCGATGACCGGCATCCGCATGGACCACTACATCGAGGTCGACTTCAGCGGTTTCCAGAAGCTCATCGACGAGCTCGGAGGCGTCAAGGTCACCACGACCAAGAGCATCCGGGACGAGGAGAGCCACCTCGACCTCAAGGCCGGCACGCACCAGCTCACCGGCAAGCAGGCACTCGGGCTGGTCCGTACCCGGCACGGGGTCGGCGACGGCTCCGACCTCGGCCGGATCCAGCTCCAGCAGGCGTTCATCAAGGCCCTGGTCGAGCAGGTCAAGCACATCGGCGTACTCACCAGCCCCAAGAAGCTGTTCGACCTCGCCGACACCGCGACCAAGACCGTCACCACCGACACCGACCTTGACTCGGTCAAGGACCTGGCCTCGTTCGCCAACGGTCTCAAAGGCATCAGCCCGGCCAACATGAACATGGTGACGATGCCGGTCCAGTACGACCCGGCCGACGGGAACCGGGTTCTCGTCCTCAAGGCCAAGTCCCAGCAGGTGTGGGACGCGCTGAAGAACGACCGCGCGATTCCGAAGTCGGCGACGAAGGGGGCGGCTACGGGGGCTGCCAAGGGGGTTGTGAGCTAGGCGCTCTGCGGGGGGCGGTTTGATGTCTGCGGGCCGGTGGGGGCTTGTCGCGCAGTTCCTCGCGCCCCTAAAAGATGAAAGACAGGGGCGCAGCACCGTTCTTCAGGGGCGCGGGGAACTGCGCGAGCAACCCCCACCGGGCCCGCGGGGAATACACAACGCGAACCCCCGGTTTTGGGGGATGGCGCCAGTGCTGGCAGACTGGTACGTCGGCCCCGGTTCACGCTCCGCAGCCCGCGGCAGCGACCCGGCGCCCTCCCGAAACTAGGAGACACCTTGAAGCGCGACATCCACCCCGAGTACGTCGAGACGCAGGTCAGCTGCACCTGTGGCGCGTCGTTCACCACCCGCAGCACGATCTCCAGCGGCACCGTCCGCGCCGAGGTCTGCTCCGAGTGCCACCCGTTCTACACGGGCAAGCAGAAGATCCTCGACACCGGTGGCCGCGTGGCCCGCTTCGAGGCCCGCTTCGGCAAGGCCAAGGCTGCCGCTGACAACAAGTAGCGAGCCCACAGCGCCGGTCTTCGGTGCCTCCGTCCAGGGGGCGCTGGGGCCGGCGCTTTGCGGTGCAGCCCCTATTCGTCGTACCTACGTCCCTGCGCCCGAATCGGAGCGGGGGACAGCCCATTGGAGCCGGAGATGTTCGAGGCGGTCGAGGAACTGATCGGCGAGCACGCCGATCTGGAGAAGAAGCTCGCTGACCCGTCGGTCCACGCCGACCAGGCCAACGCGCGCAAGCTCAACAAGCGCTACGCCGAGCTCACCCCGATCGTCGCGACGTACCGCTCCTGGAAGCAGACCGGGGACGACATCGAGACGGCGAAGGAGTTCGTCGCCGACGACCCGGACTTCGCGGCCGAGGTCAAGGAGCTGGAGAAGCAGCGCGAGGAACTGACGGAGAAGCTGCGGCTGCTCCTCGTTCCGCGCGACCCCAGCGACGACAAGGACGTCATCCTGGAGATCAAGGCGGGCGCGGGCGGCGACGAGTCGGCCCTGTTCGCCGGTGACCTGCTGCGCATGTATCTCCGGTACGCCGAGCGCGTCGGCTGGAAGACCGAGATCATCGACTCCACCGAGTCCGAGCTGGGCGGCTACAAGGACGTCCAGGTCGCCGTGAAGACCAAGGGCGGCCAGGGCGCCACAGAGCCCGGCCAGGGTGTCTGGGCCCGGATGAAGTACGAGGGCGGGGTGCACCGCGTGCAGCGGGTGCCCTCGACCGAGTCGCAGGGCCGTATCCACACCTCGGCGGCCGGTGTTCTCGTCACGCCCGAGGCCGAGGAGGTCGACGTCGAGATCCTCGCGAACGACCTGCGGATCGACGTCTACCGCTCCTCCGGGCCCGGCGGCCAGTCCGTCAACACGACCGACTCCGCCGTGCGCATCACGCACATTCCCACCGGAGTCGTCGCCTCCTGCCAGAACGAGAAGAGCCAGCTGCAGAACAAGGAGCAGGCGATGCGTATCCTGCGCTCCAGGCTGCTCGCCGCCGCGCAGGAGGAAGCGGAGAGCAAGGCCGCGGACGCCCGCCGCAGCCAGGTCCGTACCGTCGACCGCTCCGAGAAGATCCGTACGTACAACTTCCCGGAGAACCGCATCTCGGACCACCGGGTCGGCTTCAAGGCGTACAACTTGGACCAGGTGCTCGACGGCGATCTCGACGCGGTGATCCAGGCGTGCGTCGACGCCGACTCGGCCGCCAAGCTCGCCGCGGCGTAAGGCACGCGGAAGTACGCAGAAGTACGCAGAAGTACCCAGCGCAGTAGACATCCGCTCGACGGACAACAGCACAGCTCCCGGAGGACCAGCGTGAACCTGCTGCTCGCGGAAGTGGCCCAGGCCACCCAGCGGCTGGCCGACGCCGGCGTGCCCTCGCCGCGCAACGACGCCGAGGAACTCGCCGCGTTCGTGCACGGCGTGAAGCGGGGCGAGCTGCACACCGTCAAGGACGCGGACTTCGACGCCCGGTACTGGGAGGTGATCGCGCGCCGCGAGGCCCGCGAGCCGCTCCAGCACATCACCGGGCGGGCCTACTTCCGCTATCTGGAACTCCAGGTCGGGCCGGGCGTGTTCGTGCCCCGGCCCGAGACGGAGTCCGTGGTCGGCTGGGCCATAGACGCCGTACGCGCGATGGACGTCGTCGAGCCGCTGATCGTCGACCTGTGCACCGGTTCGGGCGCGATCGCGCTCGCGCTCGCCCAGGAGGTGCCGCGCTCGCGCGTCCACGCCGTCGAACTGTCCGAGGACGCCCTGCGGTGGACCCGTAAGAACGTCGAGGGATCCAGGGTCGACCTGCGGCAGGGCAACGCGCTGGACGCGTTCCGCGACCTCGACGGGCAGGTCGACCTCGTCATCTCCAACCCGCCGTACATCCCGCTGACGGAATGGGAGTACGTCGCTCCGGAGGCCCGGGACTACGATCCCGAACTCGCCCTGTTCTCCGGGGAGGACGGCCTCGACCTCATCCGCGGTCTGGAGCGCACCGCGCACCGGCTGCTGCGGCCCGGCGGTGTCGTCGTCATCGAGCACGCCGACACCCAGGGCGGGCAGGTGCCGTGGATCTTCACCGAGGAGCGGGGCTGGGCCGATGCCGCGGACCATCCCGACCTCAACAACCGGCCGCGGTTCGCGACCGCCCGCAGGGCGACGCCATGACAGCGGCGACTTCTTGTGTGGACGACGTGGAAATCGTTAGATGCGCGGCCAACGGGGCCCGCGTGTTCGAGGAGGCTTGCTGATATGGCACGGCGATACGACACCAACGACGCGACCGACCGCACGACGGGTCTGCGCGAGGCCGCGTCCGCCGTCCGCCGCGGCGAGCTCGTGGTGCTGCCGACCGACACCGTGTACGGGATCGGCGCCGACGCGTTCAGCTCGGAGGCCGTGACCGATCTGCTGGAGGCCAAGGGCCGCGGCCGGAACATGCCCACGCCCGTCCTCATCGGCTCCCCGAACACGCTGCACGGCCTGGTCACCGACTTCTCCGAGATGGCGTGGGAGCTCGTCGACGCGTTCTGGCCCGGCGCGCTCACGCTCGTCGCCAAGCACCAGCCGTCCCTCCAGTGGGACCTGGGGGACACCCGCGGGACCGTCGCCGTGCGTATGCCGCTGCACCCGGTCGCCATCGAGCTGCTGACCGAGGTCGGCCCGATGGCCGTCTCCTCCGCGAACCTGACCGGCCACCCGTCCCCCGAGGACTGTGACGCCGCGCAGGAGATGCTCGGCGACTCCGTCTCCGTGTACCTGGACGGCGGCCCGACCCCCGGCAACGTCCCGTCGTCGATCGTCGACGTCACGGGCAAGGTGCCGGTGCTCCTGCGGGCGGGAGCCCTGTCCGCGGAGGAGCTGCGAAAGGTCGTCCCCGACCTCGAGGTGGCGAATTGACAGCCCCTGACGCGGGGCGTGGCATAGGTACGGGGACGGGGTACACGGGGGCTTACGGCGACGGGGCCTCGGGGGACTCCTCTTTTCGCATCCTCCACGTCAGCACCGGCAATGTGTGCCGCTCGCCGATCACCGAGCGGCTGACCCGTCATGCCCTGGCGGACCGGCTCGGCGACCCCCTGTGGGGCGGCCTGATCGTGGAGAGCGCCGGCACCTGGGGCCATGAGGGCGCGCCCATGGAGGCCAACGCGGAGGCGGTCCTCGCGGACTTCGGCGCGGATGCCTCCGGCTTCGTCGGACGCGAGCTGCTGGACGAGCACGTCATCCGGGCCGACCTCGTCCTCACGGCCACCCGCGACCACCGCGCCCAGGTCATCTCCATGGGCCACTCGGCGGGCCTGCGCACCTTCACCCTGAAGGAGTTCACCCGCCTGGTCCGCGCCATAGACCCCGCCACCCTCCCTCCCCTGGAGGACGGCATGGTCGAACGCGCCCGGGCCCTGGTCCGCGCCGCAGCGGCTCTACGCGGGTGGCTCCTGGCCCCGACAGCGGAGGCGGACGAGGTGTACGACCCGTACGGCGCCCCCCTCCCGTTCTTCCGCTCGGTGGGCGACGAGATCAACCAGGCGCTGGATCCGGTGGTCACGGCGTTGACGGGTGTGCCTGCGCGCGCTTGATCGGTCCGAGCGGCGCGTCAAGGAGGGGCCCCGCTCGGGCGTAACACCGGGCGCTGCTGGGGTCACGGTTCTACATTGGACTTAGCGTTCCCCTGTCGAGGTCCGGAGTCAGCCATGCCGGTCGCACACACGCTTGAAGGTCCGCTGTCGGTCGACGTGCTCGGCCGGCAGGATCCGGAGCTGGCCGAGATCCTGCTCGGGGAGCTGGAGCGGCAGTCGACGACACTGCAGCTCATCGCCGCCGAGAACTTCACCTCGCCGGCCGTGCTTGCGGCGCTGGGCTCGCCGCTCGCGAACAAGTACGCCGAGGGATACCCCGGCGCCCGGCACCACGGCGGCTGCGAGATCGTCGACGTGGCCGAGCGCATCGCCGTGGAGCGCGCCAAGGCCCTGTTCGGCGCCGATCACGCCAACGTGCAGTCCCACTCCGGGAGTTCGGCCGTCCTGGCCGCGTACGCCGCCCTGCTGCGCCCGGGGGACACCGTCCTCGCGATGGGTCTGCCGCACGGCGGCCACCTCACGCACGGGTCGCCCGCGAACTTCTCCGGCCGCTGGTTCGACTTCGTCGGATACGGCGTCGACCCCGAGAGCGGGCTCATCGACCACGAGCAGGTGCGCACCCTGGCCCGTACGCACCGGCCGAAGGCCATCGTGTGCGGGTCGATCTCGTATCCCCGGCACATCGACTACGCCGCCTTCCGCGAGGTCGCGGACGAGGTCGGCGCCTATCTCATCGCGGACGCGGCGCATCCCATCGGGCTCGTCGCCGGGGGAGCGGCGCCCAGTCCGGTCCCGTACGCCGATGTGGTGTGCGCCACCACGCACAAGGTGCTGCGGGGCCCGCGCGGCGGCATGCTGCTGTGCGGGAGCGAACTGGCCGAGCGGGTGGACCGGGCGGTGTTCCCCTTCACACAGGGCGGCGCGCAGATGCACACCATCGCCGCCAAGGCCGTCGCGTTCGGCGAGGCGGCAACACCGGCGTTCACCGCGTACGCCCATCAGGTGGTGGCGAATGCGCGGGTGCTCGCGCAGGGGTGTGCCGCCGAGGGGCTCGCGGTCACCACCGGCGGCACCGACACCCACCTGCTCACCGTCGACCCGGCACCGCTCGGGGTGGACGGCCGCACCGCCCGCGGCCGTCTCGCCGCCGCCGGAATGGTCCTCGACACCTGTGCCCTGCCCCACCCCGACGTGCGAGGACTGCGTCTGGGCACGGCCGCCCTCACCACCCAGGGGATGGGCGAGGCCGAGACCGCCCGCATCGCGGTGCTGTTCGCGACGGCACTGCGGGACGAGTCCGCCGGGCGTGAAGTGCGTGAGGAAGTGCGGGATCTGACCGGAAGATTTCCGCCCTATCCCGCCCACTGAGGGGTAGCCGAGCAATGGTGCACAGCCACTCGTGCAACCATCGGCTCTACCCGGAAGTCCCCAACCGTATGCGCACGAAGCTAGGGTGTGGGGCTGAGATGGCCAGCGAGATCTGTGGGGAAGCCTGTGCGTGAATACCTCCTGACGCTCTGCATCACGGCCGCGGTGACGTACCTGCTGACCGGGCCGGTGCGGAAGTTCGCGATCGTGGCCGGAGCGATGCCGGAGATCCGGGCACGTGACGTGCACCGGGAACCCACCCCGCGCCTGGGCGGCATCGCGATGTTCTTCGGGCTGTGCGCCGGCCTGCTGGTCGCCGACCACCTGACGAACCTCAGTGAGGTCTTCGAGAACTCCAACGAGCCGCGGGCCCTGCTCTCCGGTGCGGCCCTGATCTGGCTGATCGGCGTCCTGGACGACAAGTTCGAGATCGACGCCCTCATCAAGCTCGGCGGCCAGATGATCGCCGCGGGCGTCATGGTCATGCAGGGTCTGACGATCCTGTGGCTGCCGATCCCCGGCGTCGGCTCGGTCTCCCTGACCCAGTGGCAGGGCACGCTGCTGACCGTCGCGCTCGTCGTGATCACCATCAACGCCGTGAACTTCGCCGACGGCCTCGACGGCCTCGCCGCCGGCATGGTGTGCATCGCGTCCGCCGCGTTCTTCATGTACGGCTACCGCATCTGGTACGGCTACGGGCTCGAGTCCGCCGCCCCCGCCACCCTCTTCTCCGCGATCCTCATGGGCATGTGCCTCGGCTTCCTGCCGCACAACATGCATCCCGCGCGGATCTTCATGGGCGACTCGGGCTCGATGCTCATCGGCCTGGTGCTGGCGGCCGGTGCCATCTCCATCACCGGGCAGGTCGACCCGGACGCGATGAACCTCTTCGCCGGGTCCGAGAAGGAGGCCGTGCACCAGACGGTGCCCGTCTACATCCCGCTCCTGCTGCCGCTGACGATCATCGCCGTCCCGGCGGCCGACCTGGTGCTCGCCATCGTGCGGCGCACCTGGCGCGGCCAGTCCCCGTTCGCCGCCGACCGCGGGCATCTGCACCACCGCCTGCTGGACATCGGGCACTCGCACAGCCGGGCCGTGCTCATCATGTACTTCTGGTCGGCCCTGGTCGCCTTCGGAGCCCTGGCCTACTCGGTGAACTCCGGGGCCATGTGGATCGTGCTCGGCATCATGGCGCTCAGCGCGGTGGGCCTGGTCCTGCTCCTGCTGCCGCGCTTCACGCCGCGCGCCCCGCGCTGGGCCGAGCACTTCCTGCCCCCGCGCTACCGCCGCCGCAGGGCCGCGCTGGCGTCGGCGGAGGCCTCGACCGAGTCGACCGAGGCCGCGTACGCCGAGGGTGACGGGACGCACGACGAGACGCACGACGGGACACTCGTCGGAGCCGGTGACGGCGTCGGCGCTGAAGCCGCTGACGGCGTCGACGGCGAACGTGAGGAACGCCGCACTCCGGTTGTCGCCGGCGTCTCAGGAGTCAATGGGGCGACGGCTGTTGGCCCTCATTCGCGCCTCCTGGACGGGCGCAAGGCCGGCACGTCCCGCTGACGCGAGGTAAGAATCGTGCAAGAACCATCGAGATGCCGGCGCCGGTAAACTGCCCCAATACCAGACAAGTTGGTCGCCCGAGTGCACAGACGTGCAGTTTCACTCTCATGTGTGACGCCGAGCACACCAACCAGGTAAAGACCTCATCAAATAGTTTGTGATACGGTTCACGAGAACCCGGGACAGAGCCGAAGGACCGCAGTGCGACGGTCCATTGGCGGTGAGGTTCTCTCTCTGTCCGGGACTACGCTCGTCCATGACGACACCTGCCCCCTTGAGCAAGCGGAGTTGCCGCCATGCCGTCCAATGACGTCCGGATCCTTCTCCAGGCCGCTGTGCCCACAGCTGCCGTCGGCGCGATCGCCGCCGTCGTCAGTGGTGTGGTCGCCGGTGGCAAGGGAGCGATCGGGGCGGGCTTCGCGACGCTGGTCGTGATCCTCTTCATGGGTATCGGGCTGTACGTCCTGCAGCGCACCGCCAAATCGCTTCCGCACCTTTTCCAGGCGATGGGTCTGATGCTCTATACGGCACAGATTCTGCTGCTGTTCATCTTCGTCGCCGCCTTCAAGAACACGACGCTGTTCAATCCCAAGGCTTTCGCGATCACGCTGGTCGCCGCCACGCTCGCGTGGATCGGCGCCCAGGCGCGTGCCCACATGAAGGCCAAGATCCTCTATGTCGAACCCGACTCCTCGAAGGGCGACAAGCCCGAAAAGACGGGGCACTCGTCGTGAGGGGTAGGGCCGGGATAAGCGCGGGTGGGAGATCCTGCTATCGTCCGGTGCCAACTGCGGCATCGCGGGCGCGGGCATGTGAGCTGACGCCTGCCCCAGCGCGAGGCTCGATGCCCTCCAGCCGCCCCCACATCCGTAACACCAGTCCAGTGCCGAACCGCGGCTGCGCGCCGCGCCGACACAACGAGGTTGCCGTACCCATGCGTCACGCCGAAGGAGCCCGTGGTGAGTGCTGACCAGACCCAGCTCGCCTTTGAGTGGAACTGTCGGATCATGTCCGACAACGGCTGCGGCTTCCCGGCACCGGGCCTGCACTCGTTCCTGTTCAAGCCGATCGTCACGGTCGGTGGGTTCGAGTTCAACAAGGTGATGCTGCTCGCGCTCATCACCACGCTTCTGGTGATCACCTTCTTCACGCTTGCCTTCGGCAAGGCGAAGGTGGTCCCGGGCAAGCTGCAGATGGTCGGCGAGGCAGGTTACGACTTCGTCCGCCGCGGCATCGTCTACGAGACCCTCGGCAAGCGGGAGGGCGAGAAGTACGTCCCCCTGATGGTCTCGCTCTTCTTCTTCATCTGGATCATGAACATCTGGTCCGTGATCCCGCTGGCCCAGTTCCCGGTCTCGTCGATCATCGCCTTCCCGATGGTGCTCGCCGGCATCGTCTACATCGTCTGGGTCTCGCTGACGTTCAAGAAGCACGGCTTCGTCGGCTTCTTCAAGAACGTCACCGGTTACGACAAGTCGCTCGGCCCGGTGCTGCCGCTCGTCATGGTGATCGAGTTCTTCTCGAACCTGCTGGTCCGGCCGTTCACGCACGCGGTGCGACTGTTCGCCAACATGTTCGCCGGTCACCTGATGCTGGTGATGTTCACCGTCGCCTCCTGGTACCTGCTGAACAGCTGGATGATCCCGGCGGCCGGCATCTCCTTCGTCATGACCGTCGTCATGATCCTCTTCGAGCTCTTCGTGCAGGCCGTCCAGGCGTACGTGTTCGTGCTCCTCGCCTGCTCGTACATCCAGGGCGCCCTGGCCGAGCACCACTGAGCCGCGACGCTCCACCAACCCCCAGAACGTCCGGTGGCCAACCCCCGCCGGTCCATGAAAGAGAAGGAAGAATCAGCATGGCTGCCCTTGAGACCCTCGCCGCTGTCGAAGGCAACATCGGTTCCATCGGCTACGGCCTCGCCGCCATCGGCCCCGGCGTCGGCGTCGGCATCATCTTCGGTAACGGCACCCAGGCCCTCGCCCGTCAGCCCGAGGCGGCCGGCCTGATCCGCGCCAACCAGATCCTCGGCTTCGCCTTCTGTGAGGCCCTCGCCCTCATCGGCATCGTCATGCCGTTCGTCTACAACTGACGAACCCTGACGAGCGAACCTTTCAACGGAAGGCACTGATGTGATCGCCAACCTGGTACAGCTGGCGGCCGAGGAGGAGCAGAACCCGCTCGTCCCGCCGGGCCCCGAGCTGCTCGTCGGCACCATCGCCTTCGCCATCGTGTTCTTCTTCTTCTGGAAGAAGCTCCTCCCGAACATCAACAAGGTTCTGGAAGAGCGCCGCGCGGCGATCGAAGGCGGTATCGAAGAGGCCGACGCCATGAAGGTCGAGGCCCAGAGCGTGCTGGAGCAGTACAAGGCTCAGCTCGCCGAGGCTCGGCACGAGGCCGCGCGTCTGCGCCAGGAGGCGCAGGAGCAGGGCGCCACGCTCATCGCCGAGATGCGTGCGGAAGGCCAGCGGCAGCGCGAGGAAATCATCGCCGCCGGTCACTCGCAGATCGCGGCCGACCGCAAGGCCGCGTCGTCGGCGCTGCGCCAGGACGTGGGCCAGCTGGCCACCGAACTGGCCGGCAAGCTCGTCGGCGAGTCCCTTGAGGACCACGCCCGGCAGAGCCGCACGATCGACCGCTTCCTCGACGGTCTCGACGAGTCCGCTTCGAAGGCCGAGGCGTCGCGATGAACGGAGCGAGCCGCGAGGCCCTGGCCGCCGCACGAGAGCGTCTCGACGCGCTGACGGACAACACGTCCGTGGACGCGACGCTGCTCGCCGACGAGCTGGCCGCCGTCACCGCGCTGCTCGACCGCGAGGTGTCACTGCGTCGGGTCCTCACCGACCCGGCGCAGGCCGGAGAGGCGAAGGCCGAACTGGCCGGGCGTCTGTTCGGCGGCCAGGTCGGCGGCACGACCGCCGATCTGGTGGCCGGCCTGGTGCGCTCCCGCTGGTCGCGGTCGCGTGACCTGGTCGACTCCATCGAGGAACTGGCCGACACCGCCGACCTCACGGCGGCGCAGCAGGCGGGCACGCTCGACGAGGTCGAGGACGAGCTGTTCCGGTTCGGCCGGATCGTCTCTTCGAACACCGGGCTGCGTGCCGCACTGACCGACCGCGGCGCCACGACCGCGGCCAAGAGCGAGCTGCTGCGCAGCCTGCTCGGCGGCCGGGCCAAGGTGACGACCGAGCGTCTGGTCACGCGCCTTGTGACCGCGCCCCGGGGACGTAGCCTGGAGTCGGGACTCGAGTCCCTGTCCAAGCTCGCCGCCGAGCGTCGTAGCCGCATGGTCGCCGTCGTCACCTCGGCGGTTCCGCTGAGCGACCCGCAGAAGCAGCGCCTGGGTGCCGCCCTCGCGAAGGTCTACGGCCGCCAGATGCACCTCAACCTCGACGTGGACCCCGAGGTCCTCGGTGGGATCCGGGTGCAGGTCGGTGACGAGGTCATCAACGGATCCATCGCGGACCGGCTGGAAGACGTCGGCCGCCGCATGGCGAGCTAGCGACAGCAACTCAATACACGTACGTAAACAGTTACACGCAGTAATACGGCCCTGGTTGGGCCGTGCAGAGGATTCCTGGGGGCTGACCCCAGACCCCCCAAGAAAACTTCGGGCCCAACAAGGAGAGCAGGGAACCCAGATGGCGGAGCTCACGATCCGGCCGGAGGAGATCCGGGATGCGCTGGAGAACTTTGTCCAGTCGTACAAGCCGGACGCGGCCTCGCGCGAGGAGGTCGGTACGGTCACCCTTGCCGGCGACGGCATCGCGAAGGTCGAGGGCCTGCCCTCGGCCATGGCCAACGAACTGCTGAAGTTCGAGGACGGCACCCTCGGCCTCGCGCTCAACCTGGAAGAGCGCGAGATCGGCGCCATCGTCCTCGGTGAGTTCAGCGGCATCGAGGAGGGGCAGCCGGTCACCCGTACCGGCGAGGTCCTCTCCGTGGCCGTCGGCGAGGGCTACCTCGGCCGCGTTGTCGACCCGCTCGGCACCCCGATCGACGGTCTCGGCGAGATCGAGACGTCCGGCCGCCGCGCCCTCGAGCTGCAGGCCCCGGGCGTCATGGCCCGTAAGTCGGTGCACGAGCCGATGGAGACCGGCTACAAGGCCGTCGACGCGATGACCCCGATCGGCCGTGGCCAGCGTCAGCTGATCATCGGTGACCGCCAGACCGGCAAGACCGCCCTGGCCGTCGACACGATCATCAACCAGCGCGACAACTGGCGCACCGGCGACCCGAACAAGCAGGTCCGCTGCGTGTACGTCGCCATCGGCCAGAAGGGCTCGACCATCGCCTCCGTGCGTGGCGCCCTCGAAGAGGCCGGCGCGCTGGAGTACACGACCATCGTCGCCGCCCCGGCGTCCGACCCGGCCGGCTTCAAGTACCTTGCGCCGTACACCGGTTCGGCCATCGGCCAGCAGTGGATGTACGAGGGCAAGCACGTCCTCATCATCTTCGACGACCTCTCGAAGCAGGCCGACGCCTACCGCGCCGTGTCCCTGCTGCTCCGCCGTCCGCCGGGGCGCGAGGCCTACCCCGGTGACGTCTTCTACCTGCACTCCCGTCTGCTGGAGCGCTGCGCGAAGCTCTCGGACGAGATGGGCGCTGGTTCGATGACCGGTCTGCCGATCGTCGAGACGAAGGCCAACGACGTCTCGGCGTTCATCCCGACCAACGTCATCTCCATCACCGACGGCCAGTGCTTCCTGGAGTCGGACCTGTTCAACGCCGGTCAGCGCCCCGCGCTGAACGTCGGTATCTCCGTCTCCCGAGTCGGTGGTTCCGCACAGCACAAGGCGATGCGCCAGGTGTCCGGCCGACTGCGCGTGGACCTCGCCCAGTTCCGTGAGCTGGAGGCGTTCGCCGCCTTCGGTTCCGACCTGGACGCCGCGTCGAAGTCGCAGCTGGAGCGCGGTCAGCGGATGGTCGAGCTGCTCAAGCAGGCTCAGTACCAGCCGATGGCCACCGAGGACCAGGTCGTCTCCATCTGGGCCGGCACCACCGGCAAGATGGACGAGGTGCCGGTGAACGACGTCCGCCGCTTCGAGAAGGAGCTCCTGGAGTACCTGCACCGCAAGGAGCAGGGCCTCATGACCTCCATCAAGGAGGGCGCCAAGATGTCGGACGACACCCTGGGGGCCATCGCCGACGCGATCGCGGACTTCAAGAAGCAGTTCGAGACGTCGGACGGCAAGCTGCTCGGCGAGGACACCCCTGCCGCTGCGGGCAAGTGACGACGGAAGGGACCTGACTCATGGGAGCCCAGCTCCGGGTCTACAAGCGTCGCATCAAATCCGTCACCGCGACCAAGAAGATCACCAAGGCGATGGAGATGATCGCCGCCTCGCGCGTCGTCAAGGCGCAGCGCAAGGTGGCGGCCTCCACGCCGTACGCGACCGAGCTCACCCGGGCGGTCACGGCGGTCGGCACGGGCTCGAACACCCAGCATCCGCTGACCACCGAGGCCGAGGCGCCGACGCGTTCCGCCGTGCTGCTCCTGTCGAGCGACCGCGGCCTCGCCGGCGCGTTCAACTCCAACGCCATCAAGGCGGCGGAGCAGCTGACCGTGCGTCTTGAGGCCGAGGGCAAGGAGGTCGACACGTACATCGTCGGCCGCCGCGGTCTGGCCCACTACAACTTCCGTGAGCGCAAGGTCTCGGAGTCGTGGTCGGGCTTCACCGACGAGCCCACGTACGCGGACGCCAAGAAGGTGGCCGTTCCGCTGATCGAGGCCATCGAGAAGGAGACGGCGGACGGCGGCGTGGACGAACTCCACATCGTCTACACCGAGTTCGTCTCGATGATGACGCAGACGGCGGTCGACAGCCGACTGCTGCCGCTCAGCCTCGAAGAGGTCGCGGAGGAGTCACCGTCCAAGGGCGAGATCCTTCCGCTGTACGACTTCGAGCCGTCGGCGGAGGACGTCCTTGACGCCCTTCTGCCCCGGTACGTCGAGAGCCGTATCTACAACGCGCTGCTCCAGTCGGCCGCCTCCAAGCACGCGGCCACCCGCCGCGCGATGAAGTCGGCGACCGACAACGCGGGAGACCTGATCACTTCACTCTCCCGACTTGCCAACGCGGCCCGCCAGGCCGAAATCACCCAGGAAATCAGCGAGATCGTCGGTGGCACCGCAGCCCTGGCCGACGCGACCGCGGGGAGTGACAGGTAAATGACGACGACAGTTGAGACGGCCGTTGCCACGGGCCGCGTCGCCCGGGTCATCGGCCCGGTCGTCGACGTGGAATTCCCCGTCGACGCCATGCCGGAGATCTACAACGCCCTTCACGTCGAGGTGGCCGACCCGGCCAATGCCGGCGAGAAGAAGATTCTGACCCTGGAGGTCGCCCAGCACCTGGGTGACGGCCTGGTCCGCACGATCTCGATGCAGCCCACCGACGGTCTGGTCCGCCAGGCCGCGGTGACCGACACGGGCTCGGGCATCAGCGTCCCGGTCGGTGACTTCACCAAGGGCAAGGTGTTCAACACCCTCGGCGAGGTACTGAACACCGACGAGCAGTACGAGGGCGAGCGCTGGACCATCCACCGCAAGGCCCCCTCGTTCGACCAGCTCGAGTCGAAGACCGAGATGTTCGAGACGGGCCTGAAGGTCGTCGACCTTCTCACCCCGTACGTCAAGGGCGGCAAGATCGGTCTGTTCGGTGGTGCCGGTGTCGGCAAGACCGTGCTGATCCAGGAAATGATCATGCGTGTCGCCAACCTCCACGAGGGCGTCTCCGTCTTCGCAGGCGTCGGTGAGCGCACCCGTGAGGGCAACGACCTCATCGCGGAGATGGAAGAGTCGGGCGTTCTGGACAAGACCGCCCTTGTCTTCGGTCAGATGGACGAGCCCCCGGGCACCCGTCTGCGCGTGGCCCTTGCCGGTCTGACCATGGCGGAGTACTTCCGCGATGTGCAGAAGCAGGACGTGCTGTTCTTCATCGACAACATCTTCCGCTTCACCCAGGCCGGTTCCGAGGTCTCCACCCTGCTCGGCCGTATGCCCTCCGCGGTGGGTTACCAGCCGACCCTGGCCGACGAGATGGGTCTCCTCCAGGAGCGCATCACCTCGACCCGTGGTCACTCGATCACCTCGATGCAGGCGATCTACGTCCCCGCGGACGACCTGACCGACCCGGCCCCGGCCACCACGTTCGCCCACCTCGACGCGACGACGGTTCTGTCCCGTCCGATCTCCGAGAAGGGCATCTACCCGGCCGTGGACCCGCTGGACTCCACGTCCCGCATCCTGGACCCGCGGTACATCGCGCAGGAGCACTACGACGCCGCCATGCGCGTCAAGACGATCCTGCAGAAGAACAAGGACCTCCAGGACATCATCGCGATCCTCGGTATCGACGAGCTGGGCGAGGAGGACAAGCTCGTCGTCCACCGTGCCCGTCGCGTGGAGCGCTTCCTGTCCCAGAACACCCACGCCGCCAAGCAGTTCACCGGCGTGGACGGTTCGGACGTTCCGCTGGAGGAGTCGATCGCGGCGTTCAACTCGATCTGCGACGGCGAGTACGACCACTTCCCGGAGCAGGCGTTCTTCATGTGCGGTGGCCTGGAGGACCTCAAGGCCAAGGCCAAGGAGCTCGGCGTCTCCTGAACCTCGTGTTCTCGGTGAGGGGGCGGGGTCGCACCTCGCGGGGTGCGTCCCGTCCCCTTCACCACGCCCACGCAGCATCTCCCGGGGGGCAACCCCCGGACCCCCGGCCGAGAGGCGGGGCGGGGCCCGGCACTTCCGTACTCGGCGCCCTACTAGACTTAACCCAACACCCGGCAGCGAAAGCCGGGTGGTGACCCGAGGAGCCCACCTTGGCTGCTGAGCTGCACGTCGAGCTCGTCGCCGCGGACCGCAGTGTCTGGTCCGGCGAGGCCACCCTGGTCGTCGCGCGTACCGCGTCCGGCGACATCGGCGTCATGCCCGGCCACCAGCCGCTGCTCGGTGTGCTGGAGTCGGGCCCGGTGACCATCCGTACGAGTGATGGTGGAACGGTCGTCGCCGCGGTGCACGGCGGTTTCATCTCGTTCGCGGACAACAAGCTGTCGCTGCTGGCCGAGATCGCCGAGTTGTCGGACGAGATCGATGTCCAGCGCGCGGAGCGGGAGCTCGAGCGCGCGAAGGCGGAGGGCGATGCCTCCGCCGAGCGTCGCGCGGACGTCCGTCTGCGAGCGGTGTCGACGCACTGAAACCAGCGCGCGACGAGATGTGACTCAGCCGCGGCCAGGACCGGAGCTTGCTCCGGACCGGGTCGCGGCTGAGGCGATGCGGGTGCTTTTTTCCTTTCCGTTACCTAGGAGACGAGGAGGTCGGTGTCGATGGTCCTCGCTCTGACTGTGTGCGGGTTGGTAGTCGTGCTGGTGGCGGTGGCACTCTTCGTGTTCCATCTGCGCCGCCGGCTGATCCAGCGCTCTGGCGGTACGTTCGACTGCAGCCTCCGCTGGGACGCCCCGGAGAAGAGCGACACCAGCGGCAAAGGCTGGGGCTACGGCATCGCCCGCTACAACGGCGACCGCATCGAGTGGTTCCGCATCTTCTCGTATGCTCCCCGCCCGCGCCGTGTCCTGGAACGCTCGGCGATCGAGGTGGCCGGCCGCCGCACCCCGGACGGCGAGGAGGAGCTGGCGCTGCTCGCCGACCAGATCATCCTCGCCTGCGTCCATCGCGGTACGCGCCTTGAGCTGGCCATGAGCGAGGACGCGCTGACCGGATTTCTCGCGTGGCTTGAAGCAGCCCCGCCCGGCCAGCGCGTCAATGTCGCTTGATGGTGGTTGATCTCAACTGTTGGTGCTGAGGGTCGCTAGTTCAGGCCGCCGTTGATCGCGGTCACCAGTTCGCCGTTGGTGGTGTCGCCGCTGAACTCCCAGAAGAACGCGCCGCCCAGGCCCTGGTTCTTGGCCCAGGTCATCTTGGAGCCGATGGTGGCCGGGGTGTCGTAGCTCCACCAGTTGTTGCCGCAGTAGGCGTAGGCCGTGCCGGCGATGGTGCCGTTGGCCGGGCAGGAGTTCTTGAGGACCTTGTAGTCCTCGATGCCCGCCTCGTACGTGCCGGGTGCCGCGCCGGTCGCCGAGCCGCCGGGAGCGGCCTGGGTGACGCCGGTCCAGCCGCGCCCGTAGAACCCGATGCCGAGCAGCAGCTTCTTCGCGGGTACGCCCTTGCTCTTGAGCTTGGCGATCGCGTCGGCCGAGTTGAAGCCGGCCGCCGGGATGCCGTTGTACGAGGTCAGCGGCGAGTGCGGGGCGGTCGGACCGTCCGCGTCGAAGGCGCCGAAGTAGTCGTACGTCATCACGTTGTACCAGTCGAGGGACGCCGAGGCGCCGCCGTAGTCGGCCGCGTCGATCTTGCCGCCGGAGGAGCCGTCGGCGGTGATGGCCGCGGTGACCAGGTAGTTGGAGCCGAACTCGGTGCGCAGCGCCTGGCTGAGCGTCTTGAACGAGCTGAAGCCGGACGTGTCACAGGTCAGGCCGCAGGCGTTCGGGTACTCCCAGTCGATGTCGATGCCGTCGAAGACGTCGGCCCAGCGCGGGTCCTCGACAACGGACTTGCAGGAGGCGGCGAAGGCGGCCGGGTTGGCGGCGGCCTGGCCGAAGCCGCCGGAGTAGGTCCAGCCGCCGAAGGAGTACAGCACCTTGATGTGCGGGTACTTGGCCTTCAGCTGGCGGAGCTGGTTGAAGTTGCCGCGCAGCGGCTGGTCCCAGGTGTCGGCGGTGCCGCTGACGGACTGGTCGGCGGTGTACGCCTTGTCGTAGGCGGCGTAGGTGTCGTCGACGACGCACTTGCCGTCCTTGACGTTGCCGAACGCGTAGTTGATGTGCGTGATCTTCGAGGCCGAGCCCGAGGTCACGAGGTTCTTGACGTGGTAGTTGCGGCCGTAGACGCCCCACTCGGTGAAGTAGCCGAGCTTGACCTTGTCGCCGGTGGGCGGCTCGGTGGTGCCGCCGGTGGTGCGCACGGCGACCGCTCCGCTCGCCGGACCGGTCTGGTCGGCGGTGTCACGGGCCTGGACGGTGTAGGAGTAGTCGGTGCCGGCGGTCAGACCGGTGTTCGTGTACGAGGTGGTCGTGACGGTGGCGACCTTGGCGCCGTCGCGCAGGACGTCGTAGTTCTTGATGCCCTTGTCGTCGGTGGCCGCGCTCCAGGACAGCTTCACCGAGGTGTTGGTGATGTCGGAGGCGGTGGGGGTGCCGGGGGCCGAGGGGGCGGAGTCGCCGGGGACACTACCGCCGTCACAACTGCCGCCGTTCAGCTTGCAGTTGGCGGGGGAGCCGGTGCCGGTGCCGTTGAAGCCGAAGGAGACGGAGGCGCCGGGGGCGAGGCTGCCGTTCCAGGACTTGTTCTTGGCGGTCCAGTGGGTGCCGGAGTTGGTGACGTCGGCGTCCCAGGCAGAGGTGACCGAGGTGCCCGAGGGGAAGTCCCACTCGACGTTCCAGGAACCGATGGTCGTGGTGCCCGTGTTCTTGACGGTCCACTTGCCTTCGAAGCCGGATCCCCAGTCCTGGGTCTTGGCGTAGGTGGCGGTCGCCGACGTGGCGGCGGAGGCGGGGCTCGCGAGCCCGACCAGGGCGGCGAACGGCAACAACAGGGTGGTGAGCCCGGCCACGGCTCTCTGTCCGAGTCTGTGTCTGAGGCGCATCCGCGTCTCCTATGGGGAGTTTGATGAGGTGCGCAGGACAATAGAAAGGTCTGGACCATAGGTCAATAGGTCCAGACCAGTGCGGGGGTGCCGAGCGGCTACTTGTTACACGCGCCGACCGGCGTACGCCGCCGCTCGTAACACCCTGCCCGCTATACGCCCAACTCCTGTGCCAGGACCGCCGCTTGGACCCGGCTGCGCAGTTCGAGCTTGCCCAGCAGGCGGCTGACGTGCGTCTTCACGGTCGCCTCCGCCATGTCGAGCCGTACACCGATCTCCGCGTTGGACAGGCCCTCTCCGAGGCAGGACAGCACCTCCCGCTCCCGGCGCGTCAGCGAGTCGAGGACGGACGGGTCGGCCGACGGTTCGCGGACCGGCTTCGCCGCGAACTCGGAGATCAGCCGACGGGTCACCGCGGGCGCGATCAGACCCTCGCCGCGCGCCACCGTCCGCACCGCGTCGAGGAGTTGACGAGCCTCGGTGTTCTTCAGCAGGAAGCCGGCCGCGCCCGCGCGCAGCGCGCCGAAGACGTACTCGTCCAGGTCGAACGTGGTCAGTACGAGCACGTCGGCGAGGCGTTCGGCGACGACCTGGCGGGTGGCGGAAACGCCGTCGAGGCGGGGCATCTGAATGTCCATCAGAACGAGGTCGGGCCTCAGTTCCCGGGCCAGGGCCACCGCCTGCTCGCCGTCCGCCGCCTCGCCGACCACCTCGATGTCGGGGGCGCTGCCCAGGATGAGGACGAGACCGGCGCGTACGGCGGACTGGTCCTCGGCGACCAGCACACGGATCATTCGGATTCTCCTTCGGTGATCGGGAGGGTGGCGCGTACGGTCCAGGTCTTGCCGTAGGCGGAGGCGGGGTCCCCGACGGGTCCCGCCTCGAACGTGCCGTGCAGCAGCGCGACCCGCTCACGCATCCCGATCAGGCCCGCGCCCGAGCCGGGGGCGCGCGGGCCGTCGTCCCGGGCGCCGCCGTACGGGCTGGTCACCCGCACGTCGAGGGAGTGGTCGCGCTGGGCGAGGACGACCGTGACCCGGCCGGGGGAGGCGTGCTTGAGGGCGTTGGTCAGGCACTCCTGCACGATGCGGTAGGCGGCCAGCTCGACCGGGGCGGGGAGCGTCGCGTGTGTGCAGTCCAGGTGCACGTCGAGGCCGTTGGCGCGGGCCTGGTCCACCAGCGCGCCGAGTCCGTCGAGGGTGGGCGCGGCGACCGCCTCCGTGTCGCCGCTGCTGTCCCGCAGGATGCCGATGAGGCGGCGCATCTCGGCCAGCCCCTCGACGCTGTTCTCGCGGATGACACCGAGGGCCTGCTTCGAGGTGTCGGGGTCGTCGAGCGAGAGCGCGGCCGTGGAGTGGATGGCGATCGCGGAGAGGTGGTTGGCGACCATGTCGTGCAACTCCCGTGCCATGCGCGCCCGTTCGGCGGTGACGGCCTGGCTGCGGTCCACCTCGGCGAGCAGGGCGGTCTGTTCGGCTCGGAGGCGGGCCGCCTCGGCGGCGTCGCGGTGGTCGCGGACGATCCAGCCGGTGGCGGCAGGGGCCAGCGACACGACGCCGACGCCCACGCCGATGAGCAGGGCCTCCGGCTGGCGCCAGATCGCCACGGGCGCGATCGTTCCGGCCACCGTGAGCAGCCCGGTGATCCACGGGATGCGCCGGGCGGAGGCGGGTGGCCCGTACAGCACCGCCGCGTACACGAGGTCGGTGAACATCACGACGGTGGCCAGGCTGCCTCGCGTGAACAGGTCCGCGACCAACGCGACCGTGCCGACGAGCAGGGCCGTGCGCGGCATGGTCCTGCGCAGCAGCTCGCAGCCCGTCATCACGACGAGCGGGATCAGCAGTGCCCGGCTGTCGGACCACAGGACGATCGGCTCGCCGGCCGGCCGGGTGCCCAGCCCCACCGCGTACAGGAAGATCCCGCCGAGCAGTCCCGCGGCCGCGATCCGCACGTCGTCTCGGTGGGGGCGGGGGAGTCGTACGGCCATGACTCCATCCAACACGGAGTGTGCCGCCGACGCCTGATCCCCGGGGACGGTCCTTGGCTACATCGAAGGATGCAGTGCCGTTTCGTCACTGGTGACGACGATCGGGGCGCGGGGCGCCGGGAGCCTGGAAGGGTGACCGAGAGGAGCGAGTCGTGATCGTCACGCTGATCATCGTCTGTGAAGTCGGCTTCTGGGTGCTGCTGGCCGCGGGCCTTGCCTTCCGCTACCTGTTCAAGATGCCCCGCACGGGGCTGGCCCTGCTGTTGTGCGAGCCGCTGCTGGAGGTCGTGCTGCTGGTCGTCACCGCGCTGGACCTGAAGGACGGGGCGGAGCCGAGCTGGAAGCACGGGCTGGCCGCGCTGTACATCGGCTACACCGTGGGGCATGGCCACCGGACCGTGAAGTGGCTCGACGGGCATGCGGCGCATCGGCTCGCGGGGGCGGACCGGCCCGTGGGGCCGCCGCGGTACGGGATGGCTCGTGCGCGGCACGAGGGGAAGGTGTGGCTGGGGTCCGTGGTGGCCGCGGTCGTCGCGACCGGGTTGTTGCAGGTCGCCATCTGGTACGTGGGGGATTCTGGGCGTACGGGGTCGTTGGAGAGCTGGCGGTATGTGGCTTGGCGGGCGGTCGGGATTCATGGGCTGATTGCTTTGACGTATCTGATCTGGCCCAAGAAAGCCCCGGCCGGGGTTGATGAGGGGGCGGAGTCGCGGAGCCTTACCAAGAGGTGAGGCTCCGCGGGGTGGCTCCGCCGGGGTGGGGGAGGGGGTGATTCGTTCGCTGCGGGTGCGTCGTGGCTGGTCGCGCAGTTCCCCGCGCCCCTAAAGGACAAAAGACTGCGCCGTTCCCCGCGCCCCCAAGACGAAGGCCGCGCCGGAACCCGCGCCCCTGAAAGACAAAAGACTGCGCCGTTCCCCGCGCCCCCAAAACGTCCTCAGCGTTCGCCGCCTGGGACCCAGAGGATGTCGCCCGTCTCCTTGTTTGCCGTCCTTGCCAGGATGAAGAGCAAGTCCGACAGGCGGTTCAGGTAGGTCGCTGTGAGGGGGTTCATGATCTCTTCGTGGGTCTCCAGGGCCGCCCACGTCGAGCGTTCGGCTCGGCGGACCACCGTGCATGCCTGGTGGAGGAGGGCCGCGCCCGGGGTGCCGCCGGGGAGGATGAAGGAGCGGAGCTTCTCCAGCTGTTCGTTGAAGTGGTCGCAGTCCGCCTCCAGCTTGTCGATGTAGAACTGCTCGACCCGCAGGGGAGGGAACTCGGGGTTCTCGGCGACCGGCGTGGAGAGGTCCGCGCCCACGTCGAAGAGGTCGTTCTGGACGCGGGTGAGGACCTTGACGATCTCCTCGTCCAGGTTGCCGAGGGCGATCGCCGCGCCGATGGCCGCGTTCGCCTCGTTGGCGTCGGCGTACGCCGAGATCCGCGGGTCGGTCTTGGCGACCCGGCTCATGTCGCCCAGGTTCGTCGTGCCCCGGTCGCCGGTCCTGGTGTAGATGCGCGTCAGATTGACCATGCGGCCAGCGTAGTTACGCCCCGGCCTCCCGGAACACTCGTGTGCCCACCGTCACGGCGATTCCCGTGAGGCCGACGGCCACCAGGACGCCGTACGCCATGGAGGAGGTCGCGTACGAGCCGACGTACGCGTCGCGCATCGCGTCCACCAGATAGCGGAACGGCATGACGTGCGAGAGGGCGTCCAGCCAGCCGGGCGCCAGTGACATGGGGAGCATCAGGCCGGACAGGAGCATGGACGGCATGGTCAGCGCGTTGATCGTCGGGCCGAACGTGTGGGCCGAGCTGAGGCGCATGGCCAGCGCGTACGACAGCGAGGCGAGTGAGATGGTCAGCAGCGCGACGAACGCGAAGCCGATCAGGATGCCCCCGACCGGCGCGCGCAGGCCCATCACCACGGCGGCCAGGACCAGCAGGACCGCCTGGAAGACGAAGACCGTCGTGTCGCGCAGCACCCGGCCGAGCAGGAGTGCCAGGCGGCTGACCGGGGTGACCCGCATCCGCTCCACCACGCCCACGTTCTTCTCGACGATGATCATGAATCCGGCGAACGCGGCTCCGAACAGGCCGAGTTGGAGCAGCAGTCCGGGGACCAGGACCTGCCAGGAACTCCCGCCGCCGCCCAGTGGCAGATCGGTGAGCAGCGGGCCGAAGAAGATCAGGTACAGCAGCGGCATCAGTACGCCGAAGAGCATCGCGAACTTGGATCGCAGGGTCTGGCGGAGATAGCGCCCGAAGATCAGCGCGGTGTCCTGGAGAAGCATGTCGGTTACTTCCTCGACTGTTGGGGGCTCGGCGGTCAGACGGCTACGGGGGTGGAGTCCGCCGGTGCCGGGCCCCGGCCCGTGATGGCGAGGAACGTGTCCTGCAGCGTCGCGTCGATCGACCCGCCGTACAGGAGCTTCAGCGCGCTCGGCGTGCCCTCCGCCACCACGACGCCCTCGTCGACGATCACGAGGCGGTCGGCGAGCGCGTCCGCCTCGTCGAGGTAGTGCGTGGTGAGGAAGACGGTCGTGCCGTGGTCGTCGCGCAGGCGTCGGACCAGGTCCCAGAGGTCCGCGCGGCTCGCCGGGTCGAGGCCCGTGGTCGGCTCGTCGAGGAACAGCACCTTCGGGCGGTGGGTGAGGCCGAGCGCGATGTCGAGACGTCGGCGCTGGCCGCCGGAGAGCGCCGACGTCTTCCGGTCGAGGAGGTCGGTCAGGCCCAGGTCGCGCGCCAACTCCTCGGCGCGGTCGGCCGCCTGAGCCTTCGTCAGGCGGTAGAGGCGGCCCTGCGTGACGAGTTCCTCGCGTACGGAGATCTGGGGGTCGACCCCGCCCGACTGCGCCACGTACCCGCATGCGAGGCGGACGCCCTCCGGGTCGGTGGCCAGGTCGTGGCCCGCGACGGTGGCGGCGCCGCCGGTCGGGGCCAGCAGGGTCGTGAGCATCCGGAGCGTGGTCGTCTTGCCCGCTCCGTTCGGGCCGAGGAAGCCGAGGATCTCGCCCGCCCTGACGGTGAGGTCGATGCCGCGGACCGCCTCGACGGGGCCGCGCTTGGTCTGGAAGGTCCGGGCGAGGCCGGCCGTGCTGATGATGGGCATGCGCCAAGAAAAACAGAGGGACTTAAATTTTGCAATGCCACCAAAATTGCAGAGAGACCAGAAAACATCGGTCCGGCCTACGATGAAGCCATGGCAGAGGGGCTCAGGGAGCGGAAGAAGCGCGAGACCAGGCAGCGCATCTCGGACATCGCCACGGGACTGTTCCTGGAGCACGGCTTCGTGACGGTGACCATGGCCGAGGTCGCGGACGCGGCCGATGTCTCCGTGAACACCGTCTACAACTACTTCCCGGCCAAGGAAGACCTCTTCTTCGACCGCAGCAAGGGTGTGGTCGACCGGCTCTCGCGCTGGGTGCGTGGCCGTCGCATCGGAGAGTCGGCCGCCGTCGCCGTCCTGCGCGAGCTGCGCGAGGAGGTCGAGGCGGTCTCGCCCCGGGTCGGACTCATGGAGGGGTACGACCGGTTCATGCGCGTCATCCACGACGCGCCCGCCCTCCGGTCCCGGCTGTGGAGCCTTCAGCAGGAGGTCCACGACGACCTGGAGGCGGCCCTGCGCGAGGAGACGGGCGCGGATCCGGACGATCCGACGCCGGGTCTGATGGCCGGGCAGATCGGCTGGCTCCACCAGACGGTGATGAGCACGGTCGGCCGGCACATGATGGCGTGCCGCGATCCGGCCGAAGTGTCCCGCGAGGTGCTGGCACTGCTCGACGGCATGGAGGACCTTTTGAGCGAGAAGGTCCTCAACTACGCCGTACGGGCGCCGGAATGAGCCGCTCGGTGTGATGTCCGTCCTATGAGACGTGACGCGCGTTACTTACCGGTCACACAGCGCCTCACGACCGCTAGGGTCCGCCGAAGAGGCAACCCAACAGCGTGTTACCCGGGTTGTCCTGTCGATGGTCAACGCCGCCGGGAAAACGCAGCAGGGGAGTCGGACAGTGGCACGCAAGCTCGCCGTCATCGGGGCCGGACTCATGGGTTCAGGTATCGCCCAGGTCTCCGCACAGGCCGGCTGGGACGTCGTCCTGCGCGATGTCACCGATGAAGCGCTGACCCGTGGCACCGACGGCATCAAGGCCTCGTACGACAAGTTCGTGAGCAAGGGGAAGCTGGACGCCGACGCGGCCGGGCAGGCGCTGGGCCGTATCACCACGACGACCGACCTGGACGCGGTCGCCGACGCCGACATCGTCGTCGAGGCCGTCTTCGAGAAGCTGGAAGTCAAGCACGAGATCTTCCGTACGCTCGACAAGCTGGTGAAGGACGAGACCGTACTCGCCTCCAACACCTCCGCCATCCCGATCACCAAGATCGCGGCGGCCACCGGGCGTCCGGAGCGGGTCGTCGGCGTCCACTTCTTCTCGCCGGTCCCGATGATGCAGCTCTGCGAGCTCGTCCGCGGCTACAAGACGAGCGACGAAACACTCGCCACCGCACGGGAGTTCGCCGAGTCGGTCGGCAAGACCTGCATCGTCGTCAACCGTGACGTGGCCGGCTTCGTGACCACCCGGCTCATCTCGGCGCTCGTCGTCGAGGCGGCCAAGCTGTACGAGTCCGGTGTGGCGACCGCCGAGGACATCGACCTCGCCTGCAAGCTGGGCTTCGGTCACGCGATGGGTCCTCTCGCCACCGCCGACCTCACGGGCGTCGACATCCTTCTGCACGCGACCAGCAACATCTACACCGAGTCCCAGGACGAGAAGTTCGCCCCGCCGGAGCTGATGCGCCGGATGGTTGACGCCGGTGACATCGGCCGTAAGAGCGGGCAAGGCTTCTACACGTACTGATACACGTACTGACTCTGCGGCGATCTTCGACCGGTCACTCCTCGGAGTGAATTCGGTATCGGTTCGCTTACAGAGGGCAACTTCTGCCCCGGTACGGCAGTCAGTCCTGGCAACACAGGACACGACGAAGACGCAGCGTACGAAACGCACTCTCGGGGAGCGCATATGTACATCAGGGGCGACCACGCCGAGCTGGTCGTCGGGGGCCGCCTCGACGTCCGCAGCGCGGCGGACGCCCGTACGGTCCTGCACTCGGCAGTCGACGACGGCGTCGGCGACCTGGTGCTCGACCTGTCAGAGCTGGACTCCTGGGACGCCACCGGGCTCGGTGTCATCATGGGGGCCCACCGGCGGGCGGGGCGGTGCGGCCGGAGGCTTGTGCTGCGCGGCGTCCCGCCGCAGATGCAGCGACTGCTGGTGGCCACCCGGCTCCACCGGATCCTGGCGATCGAGGGCGGCATCGGCGTCGAGTCGTTGCCCCGGGTGTGACTCCGCGCCCCTCCCGGACGTGACCTCCCGTCGCCCCCGGATGTGACCCGGCGTCACTGTCGCAAACGGCGAAGATCGGGTAGGAAGCGATCGTACGAAACGTATGTCGCGCACAATCCTCACGAAGCTGTGACGTCTCGGACGGCGCGGTACCCCGTGTGTTCGTAGATACTGTGCGAAGGTTTAGGGTTCGGCTGCCCGCGTCTTGACGAACCCGTGAGCGGGCACCGGACCAGAAGCGACAGCGCAGTGTGCAGCAAGGCCGGGAGGGGCTCGGCACACCACGCTTTTGGGGGGCTTGGACCTATGGACCCGATGAACCGGGGACCCGAAGAGTACGGCCACGACGACGACGGCTCGGCGCCGCGACAGCGCCCGCCGCGCGATCCTCTGACGTCCGACTTCGGTCAGCACACGCCAGCACTGGCCCGCACCGTCCAACTCGTGTCGGGCGAAAATCTGCTCACCGTCAATCCCGTCGACGGCAGCGAGATCGAGCTCTGCCCACCGGGCGAGCGGCCGCCGCGGCCCACGAAGTTCGGCGCCACCGACCGGGCCGAGCTGGCCCGCTCGACGCGACCTCCCGTACCACCCGGGGCCTCGCTGCCCAGACTGCCGCTCCTGGAGCGGCAGGAGGAGCGTGAGCGGCTTGTGCGCCTGCTCGCGCGCGGGCGCTCCGTGCGGCTCACCGGGCCCTCGGGTTCGGGCCGCACCGTGCTCCTGGACGCCGTCGCCGACGACTGCGCGGACCTCGCTCCGGACGGCGTGGTGCGCCTCAGCGGCCACCGCCGTACCCCGGACGATCTCCTGCACGACCTCTTCGCCGCCGTCTTCAACGCTCCGCTGCACCGGCCGGAGCGGGAGGAACTGCTCGCCCTCGTCCACGAGATCGGCGCGGTCGTCGTCCTGGACGACGTGGACTTCGGCGGTACCGCGCTCGACGAACTGCTCGACGCGACCCCCGAGTGCGCCTTCCTGATCTCCGCGACACCCGACATTCCCGCGCCGTCGACCGACTCGCTCCTCGAAGAGGTCTTCCTCGGCGGCCTGGGCCGCGGCGGCGGTCTCGAACTGCTGGAGCGTGCTGTCGGCCGCGTCCTCACCGAGGACGAGGCGAACTGGGCGGGCGACCTCTGGTTCGAGTCCGAGGGGCTGCCGCTGCGCTTCGTGCAGGCCGGTGCGCTGCTGCGGCAGCGCGACCAGCTGCGCGCCGACCCGAACGCCTTCGACGAGTTCGGCTACTACGAGGACGCGCCCGTGGACGCGCCCTTCGACGCCGAGGACGGCCACGACGTACCGCTGCCGTCGCTCGCCGAGGGCGCCGCCCCGGCCGCGCTGCTCGCGACCCGGCTCAGCGAGTCGGCGCGCGCCACGCTGCGCTTCGCCGTCGCGCTGGGCGGCGAGGTGCCGCACCAGGCGCATCTGCCCGCCCTGGTGGGGGACACGCACGCGGACGCCGCGCTCGCCGAGCTCGTCGGCTGCGCGCTCGTCACACCGGTCGGCTCGCACTACCGGCTCGCGGCCGGCGTACAGACCCAGCTGGAGGCCGTCGGGTACGCCTCCGACGCCGAGGAGCAGGCGCGCGCCGCCGCCGAGCACTACGCCTGGTGGGCGGGGCACCCGTCGGTCAGCCCGGAGCGGGTCGCCGCCGAGGCGGACGCCGTGCTCGCCGCGCTGACCGCCCTGGCGCCGCTCACGGAGCCGCCGGCCGAGGACGAGGAGAGCGCCACCGCCGTACGGCTGGCGCGCACGGCCGCGCCCGCGTTCGCCGCGGGGCTGCACTGGAGCGCCTGGGAGCGTGCGCTGCGCTCGGGCGCCGAGGCGGCCAGGCTGTCAGGCGAGGTCTCGGATCAGGCCTATTTCCACCACGAGCTGGGCATCCTCGCGCTCTGCGCCGGGGAGTTCGACCGGGCCCGTGCCGAGTTGGAGGCGTCCATCGGGCTGCGCGGCGCCCTCGCCGAGAAGCGCGGCACCGTCGCCGGCCGCCGCGCCCTCGCCCTGGTGGCGGACCGCACCGGCACCACACCGCCCATCGGGATCGGTTCGACGGCGGGCGAGGAGGTGCCCGACGCGCGGTACGAGGAGTCGGCGTCGCCGCCCGGCGGCGTGCCGTCCGGATTCACTCCGGTCCCCTCGCTCCAGCAGCCGGGGGAGCCCGCGACGGTCATCACCCGCGGCGGTTCCGCCTCCGCGGCCAAGCCGGGCCGCGTCAAGGGCCTGGTCAACGGCACCCGGCGCAACCTCGCGGCGGCGGGCGCGGGCGCGCTCCTCGCCGCCGTGCTCGGCACGGTGGTGACGCTCGGCGCGACCTCCAACCCGGACGACAACATCCCCTCGGAGCGGGTCGGACCCAACCCGTCGGCCAGCGCGGGCGACGAGGGCGACGGACTCGGCGCGGACCGGCCGAACAAGGGCGGCGACGCGGACTCGACGAGCCGTCCCACCGACCCGGGCGACGACGGGATCATCGGAACCTCGGACGACCCGGCCCCGCCTTCGAGCACGGAGCCCTCGGACGACCCGACCGGGTCGAAGGACCCGAGCACGAACAAGCCCAGCACGAAGCCGCCGTCCTCGACCAAGCCGCCGACCTCGCCGAAGCCGCCGACCAGTCCGACGCCGTCGACGAGTCCGACTCCGACACCGACCGAGACCGAGCCGAGCGGTGAGCCGAGCGATTCTCCGACGACCACGCCGGAGACCTCCGACTCGGCCAGCGGCCCGGCCTCCAGCCCGGCCGAGAGCAGCAGCGCCGCGAGCAGCCCGGCGGACGGCGGCTCGCCGACGATCTGACACCCGGGGTACGACACCCGGGGTACGGCACGGCACGGCATGACAGTGGGCCGGGTCCTCCACACAGGACCCGGCCCACTGTCATGCCGTACGGAAGAACCTCGTGGCCGTCAGAACAGCCGCAGCTTGTCGTCCTCGATGCCGCGCAGTGCGTTGTAGTCGAGGACCGCGCAGCCGATGCCCCGGTCGGTGGCGAGGACGCGGGCCTGGGGCTTGATCTCCTGGGCCGCGAAGATGCCGCGGACCGGCGCGAGGTGCGGGTCGCGGTTCAACAGCTCCAGATAGCGCGTGAGTTGCTCCACGCCGTCGATCTCGCCGCGCCGCTTGATCTCCACGGCGACGGTCCGGCCCTCGCCGTCACGGCACAGGATGTCGACCGGGCCGATGGCCGTCATGTACTCGCGGCGGATCAGCGAGTAGCCCTCGCCGAGGGTGTCGATGCGGTCGGCGAGGAGCTCCTGGAGGTGCGCCTCCACGCCGTCCTTGATCAGGCCGGGGTCCACGCCGAGTTCGTGCGAGGAGTCGTGGAGGACCTCCTCCATCGTGATGATGAGCTTCTCGCCCGCCTTGTTGATGACGGTCCAGACACCCTCGTCGTCCCCCGAACCCTCCTTCAGCGTGCAGGGCGGCGACATCCAGTTGAGGGGCTTGTAGGCCCTGTCGTCCGCATGGATCGAGACACTGCCGTCGGCCTTCACAAGGATCAGACGGGGGGCCGACGGGAGATGGGCGGTGAGCCGGCCCGCGTAGTCAACGGAGCAGCGGGCAATGACGAGACGCATGGTCGGCAACGCTACTCGACCGGCACGGGTCGGCGCGATCCGCCCATGAGTCCGCTCGACCGGAGACTTTCCTGTCGCCCCTGTTTCCCCGGATAAGCCCTGTTCGAAAGTGGCTGGTTGTGAGCAGGTTGAGTCTCCTCCGGTTTCTCAATGTCCTGGTGCGGCCACGAACAGTTGCCTACCGTATAAACGGGAGGTCGCGACGCGTGTACTCAGCGTGTTCGGCGTCGCGCTCTCCTTCCCTGTCCGTCAACCCCCTCTGCCGAGGGGGTGCGAGAGGAGAACCCATGTCGCTGGACGTCTCACCGGCCCTACTCGAAAAGGCCGAGCGAGGCGAGGTCGACGAAGCGGAATTCGTCGACTGCGTCCGGATTTCCCTGCCTTACGCATGGGAGATGATCAGCTCCCTGGTGGCTCAGCTGAAGGTGGACGGCGGCAACTTCGCCGACAACCAGACGCCTCCGCCGGACGAGCAGGCGCGCGGCCAGCTGCTGCGTGCGCTCGCGAGTGACGCGATACGCGGTGCGCTGCAGCGGCACTTCGGGGTGCGCCTGGCCTTCCAGAACTGCCACCGTGTGGCGGTGTTCCCGCTGGACGGCTCGGTGGACGACACCTTGACCCGTTTCACCTCGGTGCGCAGTCAGCTGCTGAACCAGTCGCCGGAGTTCCGGGACTGCTGAGGCGGTGATGCCGCACGGCTTGCCGCTCCGTACGCGGGAGGTGCTTTTGTACTGGGGCGGCAAGCTCCCTGCGGCGCACACCGGTTGGGCCCGGACATGGGTCGCTTCCGCCCGGACAGGGGTCTGTTCCGGTCGGATACGGACCGGTTGCGACCGAACGCGGCCCAACCCCCTTCAGGGATCCGCCAGTTAGGCCCGGACGCACTCGGGCTCGGCCCGAACCCACGTCGGTTCGGCCCGCAACCGCCCCCGGTTCCGTCCGGACACGACCCGACTCGCCCAGGCCGCACCCAGGTTCGGCCTGGATACACGCCGGTTCGACCCGGCCGCACCCCGGTTCCGTTCGGACGCCTCCAGGCTCGGCCCGGTCGCATCCCGGCTTGGCCGGGACGCGGTTCTGTTCGGTTCGGCCCGGGTGGGGCCCCGCTCAGCGCAGCCGCGGCAGCACCTCGCCCCCCAGTCGCCGTACGTTCTCCTCGGTCGCCGCCAGGTCGCCCGAGCCCTCCGTGAGCAGCGCGAAGCGCGTGATCCCCGTGCGCTCCGAGGTCGCCGCGAGGCGGTCGGCGCACAGGCGGGGCGTGCCCACCGGGTGCAGACCGCAGAGCAGTTCGGTGTAGGCCACCGGATCCCGCATCGAGCGGGCCCGGCCGTCCACGGTCACATGCGCGTCGAGACCCTGCTTCAGCCAGCCCGGCATGGCCTTCAGGAGCATCTCGACCGCGTCCGTGCGCCGGTCCGCGACCTGGGCGATGCCGGCCGAGACATGGGCCGCGTCCGCGATCTCGTCCGGTGAGTACCCCGCGTCGCGCGCGTGCGTGCGCCACAGCGTGACCATCTCCGCCTTCTCCTCGTCGCCCACATGCATCCCGAGGAGCATCGGCAGCCCGCGCTCGGCGGCCAGTTTGACGCTCGCCGGTGAGGTGCAGGCGACGACGACCTCGGGGCTCTCGCCGCCCGTCAGGGCCTCCGACGGCCTTGGCACGACTGGGACTTCACGGAAGTCGAAGCGCTCCGAACCGCCCGCGACGGACGGCTCACGCAGCCACCGCACCAGCAGATCGAGTGATTCCGGGAACCCCTTCTCGTATGCGTCGAGGCCCGTCCCGAAGACCTCCAGGTCCACCCACGGTCCGCCGCGCCCCAGTCCGAGCGAGAAGCGCCCGCCGGACGTCACATGCAGCAGCGCGGCCTGCTCGCCGAGCGCCACGGGGTGCACGGTGGGCAGCACGCTGACCGCCGTGCCGACCCGGATCCGCCGGGTGCGGCCGAGCAGTAACGCGGCGAGCGTGATGGCCGACGGGCACGTCCCGTACGGCACGAAGTGGTGCTCGGCCAGCCATACGGCGTCGAGCCCCGCCTCCTCGGCGACCTCGGCGGACCGCACCGCGCGGTGCAGTGCCTCCCCCTGGCCCTGGCCCGGGAACTGGGCCGCCAGTACAAAACTTCCTACGCGCATCGCACTCCTGCCTCCTTGTGCCGACGCGGCTCCCCCACCTCGCATAACCGTCTGACACGTGCCAAGGACACGGCTTGGTGAGGAGATTGGCGGATTGTCTGCAGAATGAGCCGGCCGTGCGGGGGATCTGTGGGGGTTGGTGACGTACGCGTACCCCTGGGTGCTCCGCGTAGGCTGGACACAGCCCGTGCTCCCTGTATAGCTCCGTGAGGTGTCCTGTGTCCCCGCGTCGCAACCGTCCCAAGGGTGCCGGTGACTCCGGCCGGAGCCAGTCCCCGGACGGATCGGACCCGTCCGACCGTTACGGCGGGTGGCAGTCGACGGAGAGCTGGCAGGGCGAGGCGTGGAGCGTGCGGCACGTGGCGGGCGCGAGTGCCCAGGGCAAGACGTATCGCTGTCCCGGCTGCGACCAGCAGATTCCCTCCGGCCTTCCGCACGTGGTGGCCTGGCCCGAGCACTCCGGAGTGGACGAGCGGCGGCACTGGCACAAGGCGTGCTGGAACGCGAAGGACCGCCGCACCACACGGGTGCAGCGGTCCCGGAACGCTCCGAGGTTCTAGACCTTCGAACGATTTTGCGTAGGTCGTCTATGTCCTAGACGTCCCGCTTCTCCAGCAGTGCGTAGGCCCCGGCGATCGCCGCCGCGGTCACGCCCACGAGGAGGAGGAGCTGGGAACTGCCGTTCCCGTTGTCGGATTCGAGCTGGAAGATCCGGGCGAGCGCGTTCGGGGCGTTGTAGTCCAGCATCTTCTCGCCGATCGTCCGCATGCTCTCGGACATCAGCAGGAACGCGGGCAGGATCGCGGGCACCAGCACCACACCGAGCATCGTGGTGATCGCGCCGGCGGAGTGCCGCAGCATCGAGCCCACGGCGAGCGCGAGCACGCCGAGCAGCGACACGTACAGCGCGCCCAACAGGACGGTGCCGCCCCACTCGTTGTCCGACGCCCCGCCGTGCATGCCCGACGTGATCAGGCCGACCACGCCGATGGAGAGGCCCGACACGACGAACGCGACGACGAAGAAGATCATCAGCTTGGCGGTGAGCACCCGGTGGCGCTGGGGCGACGCCGTGAACGTCGTACGGATCATGCCCGTGCCGTACTCCGACGAGACCACCAGCACGCCCAGCGTGATCAGGCAGATCTGGCCGAGGATCAGGCCGAAGAACGCGGGGATCGTGTACGGGACGTCCGCGAAGTCCTCGTTGGTGGTCTGTGCGGCGACCAGGAAACCGATGCCGACGACCAGCAGCACGAAGACACCGAGCGTCCACATCGTGGAGCGCACCGACTTGATCTTCGTCCACTCGGAGGCGAGCGCGTGACCGAGGTGCGTACGCGTGATCGGAATCGGCGAGGTGTACGAAGTCCCGGGCGCGCCCTGCCAGTTCGGGGCAGGGGCGGCCTGCTGCTGCATCTGGTGCTGGGGCGTGCTCATCGGGCGTCCTCGGGCTTGCTCAGGTCGGGCGCGGCGGAGGAGGGCTGCGCGGGGGCGGGCTGGGCGGGCTGTACGGGAGCGGCGGCCGCGGGCGCGGTGCCGGCGGGCTGGGCGTAGGGGTTGGGCTCTCCGGCTCCGGGCGCGGCCGGGGCACCGTACGGGCCCGCGGGCGCCGCTGCGGGCGGCTGCGCCTGCGGCATCGCGAACGGCTGGCCGCCCTGCTGGGGCGGCGGCGGGGCGTACCAGCCCGGCTGGCCCTGACCCGGCACCGGCATCTGCGGAGGCGGCATCGCGCCCGGCGGCAGCTCCTGCTGGAGGCCCGCGCGCTGGTCGACGGTGGAGCGGTAGTCGACGGCGCCCTGCGTCATCCGCATGTACGCCTCCTCCAGCGAGGCCTGGTGCGGGGAGAGCTCCCACAGGCGGACGTCGGAGCTGTGCGCGAGGTCGCTGATGCGGGGGAGCGGCAGGCCCATGACACGCAGAGCGCCGTCCTGCTCGGGCAGCACCTGGCCGCCCGCCTCGGTCAGCGCGGCCGTCAGCTTCTCGCGCTGCTGGGGCTCGGTGTCGGGCGTGCGTACGCGCGCGAAGTCGGCGGAGTTGTGCGAGATGAAGTCGCGGACGCTCATGTCGGCGAGCAGCTGACCGCGGCCGATCACGATGAGGTGGTCGGCCGTGAGCGCCATCTCGCTCATGAGGTGCGAGGAGACGAAGACGGTCCGGCCCTCCGCGGCCAGCGACTTCATCAGGTTCCGCACCCAGAGGATGCCCTCGGGGTCGAGGCCGTTGACCGGCTCGTCGAAGAGCAGCACCTGGGGGTCGCCGAGGAGCGCGGCGGCGATTCCCAGCCGCTGGCCCATGCCGAGCGAGAAGCCCTTGGAGCGCTTTCGCGCCACGTCCTGGAGGCCGACGACGCCCAGCACCTCGTCCACCCGGCGGGCCGGGATGCCGGACAGCTGGGCGAGGCACAGGAGGTGGTTGCGGGCGTGCCGGCCACCGTGCACGGCCTTGGCGTCGAGGAGCGCGCCGACCTGGCGGGGGGCGTTGGGCAGCTTGCGGTAGGGGTAGCCGCCGATCGTGACCTGACCGGAGCTGGGGTTGTCGAGCCCGAGGATCATGCGCATGGTCGTCGACTTGCCCGACCCGTTGGGCCCGAGGAAGCCGGTGACGGAACCCGGCCTTACCTGGAAGGAAAGGTTGTACACGGCTGTCTTGTCGCCGTAGCGCTTCGTCAGGCCGACTGCCTCGATCATTCTCCGCACCCATCGAAAGGTTCAGGACGTCGGGGCGCACGCCCCCGTAAGGCTTAGGAGGATAGCCGGGCGCTGACGGTTCCCCCCAAAGCTGAGCAAAATCGTGAGCCCTGGGCGTCCCGCTTCTTCGGCAGCAACCCTAGGCGTCCCTCTTCTTCAGCAGCACGTATCCGCCCGCCACCGCCACCACGACCCACAGGACCATGATTCCCAGGCCGCCCCAGGGGCCGTACGGCACGTCGTCGTCGATCGGGGTGACGACCTGCATGATTTTGCTGCCCGCCTGGTCCGGGAGATACTGGCCGACCTTCTTGGTGGCGTCGACGTTGCCGAGGATGGCGGAGATCAGGAAGAAGAAGGGCATCAGGATGCCTAGGGAGAGCATCGGGCTGCGCAGCATCGTGGCGACGCCCATCGAGAAGAGGGCGATGAGGGTCATGTAGAGGCCGCCGCCGATGACCGCGCGCAGCACACCCGGGTCGCCGATCGACGCCCGGTGCGAGCCCAGCATCGCCTGGCCGAGGAAGAAGGCGACGAAGCTGGTGGCGAGGGCGACGACGAAGGCGAGCCCGGTCGCCACCGCGATCTTGCTGAAGAGGAACGTGCCGCGCTGCGGTACCGCGGCGAGCGAGGTGCGGATCATTCCGGTGCTGTACTCGTTGGAGACCACCAGCACGCCGAACACGATCATTGCCAGCTGACCGAGGCTCATCCCGGCGAAGCTGATGAACGTCGGGTCGAAGGAGAGCTGGTCCTTCGTGCTCAGGTCGTCGAACTCGTTCTTGGACAGCAGCGAGATCAGCACGCCGAGCGCGACGGTGACCACCGCGGCGAGACTGAGCGTCCACACCGTGGACGCCACCGACCGGATCTTGGTCCACTCGGACCGGACGACCTGGGTCGCGGCCATGTACTAGCCCTTCTTCCAGTCGTTGCCCCACTGGGGCGCCTGCTGCCCGGCGAGCGGAACGGCAGCCCCGGCAGCGGGCTGCGCGGCGGAGCCGAGCCCCGGGTCGGAGTGCGCGTGGTACTCCACCGACTCCGCCGTCAGCTGCATGAACGCCTCTTCCAGCGAGGCCTGTTGGGGGCTCAGCTCATGCAGCACGATCTGGTGCTGGGCCGCGAGCTCCCCGATGTCCTCCGACCTCGTGCCGTCCACCTCGAGTGCCTCGGCGCCGGACTCGACGACGGTGATCCCGGCCCCGTGCAGCACGTCGAGCAGCCGCTCCCGCTGGGGCGACCGGATCCGTACGTACGACCGTGAGTTCTGCCGGATGAAGTCGGCCATGGAGGTGTCGGCGAGCAGCCGGCCCTGGCCGATCACGACGAGGTGGTCGGCGGTCAGCGCCATCTCGCTCATCAGATGCGAGGAGACGAAGACCGTACGGCCCTGGGCGGCCAGGGACTTCATCAGGTTGCGGATCCAGTGGATGCCCTCGGGGTCGAGCCCGTTGACCGGCTCGTCGAACATCAGGATCCGCGGGTCGCCGAGCAGCGCGCCCGCGATACCGAGCCGCTGCCCCATACCGAGCGAGAAGCCCTTCGCCTTCTTCTTCGCCACCGCCGTGAGACCGACGGTGTCGAGGACCTCATGCACCCGCGCCCTCGGAATCCCATTGCTCTGCGCGAGGCACAGGAGATGGTTGAAGGCGCTGCGGCCGCCGTGCATGGCCTTGGCGTCGAGCAGGGCACCGATGTACTTCAGCGGATCCTTGAGACCGTCGTAGTGCTGCCCGTCGATCCGCACATCACCCGCGGTCGGCCGGTCGAGCCCGAGCAGCATCCGCATCGTCGTGGACTTCCCGGCCCCGTTCGGCCCCAGAAACCCGGTCACGATCCCGGGCCGCACGGTGAACGTCAGATGATTCACCGCCATTTTCTCGCCGTACCGCTTGGTAAGCCCTTCGAGCTCGATCATGGACCCACGCTAAAACGCGACAAAGCCCCCTGCCACTTAAAGGCAGGGGGCTTCGAAGGTGTGCCCCGGAAGGGGCGCGGGGAACTGCGCGACCAGCCACAACCGGCCTGCAGCTCACCCACGACCCGTACCCAAGGGCGTACCCAAGGGTTACCGCGTCTGCTGCGCCGGCACCCCACGAGAGATCGGCTCGTCCTCGGCCGGAGAGCCCGCGGCAGCGACCGCCGCACCGGTCAGCGTGGCGAGCATCTCGCGAACGTTCGTGAGCTGCGCGTTGATCGAGTCGCGACGGTTCGTGAGAGCCGCCAGCTCCCGCTCGGATTCGGAACGGATCCGGTCCGCCTTGGCGTTCGCGTCGGCCACGATGTCCTCGGCCTGGCGCTGAGCCGTCTCCACCGTCTGACGGGCGCGACGCTCCGCGTCCGTACGCAGCTTCTCGGCCTCCAGGCGGAGCTGCTCCGCGCGGTGCTCGATCTCCGCGAGACGCTTCTCCGCCTTGGCCTGACGCGAGGCCAGGTCACGCTCGGACTGTTCGCGGCGCTTGGCGAGGTTCGTCTCGAAGTCGGCGGCGGCCTGAGCGGCCTTCGCACGGGTCTCCTCGAAGAGGGCGTCCGCCTCCTCACGCTTGGACTGCGCGTCCTTCTGAGCCTCGGTACGCAGCTGAGAAGCGTCGGACTTGGCCTTCTCGACGATCCGGACGCCCTCGTCCTCCGCCTTGGACTTGCGGTCCGCAGCGAACGATTCTGCGTCGTTACGCACCTGCTGAGCCGCCGACTCGGCGAGCTCACGGTGCTGTTCCGCCGCGCGACGGGCCTCTTCGCGCAGGTCCTTCGCCTCCTCCTCGGCGAGGCGGAGGATCTTCTCGACGCGCGCGCCGAGACCCGCGTACGACGGCTCTGCGTCGCTGACCTGGGCCTGGGCGTTCTGCGTTTCGAGATGGAGCTCCTCGATGCGCTTTTCCAGAGCAGTGATACGGGCCAGAGCGCTGTCACGGTCGGAGACGAGCTTCGAAATGCGTTCGTCCACCTGAGCGCGGTCGTACCCACGCCGCACAAGCTCGAAGCCGTAGGGGGAAGTGTCGCTCATGGGGTTCCTGTCGAATGAGACCGGTGAGGTGATAGGTGGAATCCTAGGGGTCAAGACGGTGTGTCATCGAGCAGTAGCCCGATTGATATGGAGAATGACACCCTTTTTGGTGGCTAACAGCCGGACCGCTTGCCAGAGACGATGCCGAAGGCCTCTGGCAAGCACGGAAGTTGGCCATTTGGCTAGCCCTCCGACGGCTTGCCACCCGAACGAGTCGCACCGGCCGCAGCGGCAGCTTTGACGCCACCGTCCTTGCCACTCGACGGGGCCTCAAACGACTCCAACGCCTCAAGGACGTCCTGGACACGGGAGATCTCGGCATTGATGTCCTCGCGGCGCCGGACCAGCACCTCCAGCTCGCGCTTGCCCTCCTCGACCGCGGCCCGTGCCTCGCGCACCGCCTCGGATCTGATCGCCTCGGCCTCGGAGATGAGCGCGGCCTTCTTCTGCTCGGCCTCCTTGAGAAGCCCCTCCGCCTTCTTCACGGCGGCGATCCGGACCTTGCCCGCCTCGGAGTTGGCCTCCGACACCAGGTCCTTGGCCTTCGCCTCGGCTTCCCTCAGCTGGTCCTCGGCGGCCTTGATGAGCGCGTCACAGCGGTCGCCCGCCGCCTTCATCGTCTCCGCGGACTCCCGGCGGGCCCGGTCGTGCAGATCCTCGATCTCGCCGGTGATCCGGTCGCGCAGCTCCTCCGCCCGCTCTCTTATGGCGGTGGCGTCCCGGCGCGCGCCGACCAGCAGCTCGTCCGCGTCCGTCCGGGCCCGCTCCACCAGCGAGTTGCCCTCGACGGTCGCCTCGGAGACCAGCCGCTCCGCTTCGTTGCGGGCGGCGCCGACCATCGTGTCGGCGTGGCTCTCGGCGTCCGCGGTGGTCTTGTGCGCCGCCTGCTGGGCCTCCGTGATCAGCTTGTCGGCCTCGGAGGCCGTCTCCGTGATCAGCGTGTCGACCTGCTCGGCCGCCTCGGAGCGCCGCTTGTTGGCTTCCTTGCGCGCCTTGTCCAGGGTGTCGTCGGCCTCGTCGCGGGCGTTCGACATGAGCCGGTCGGCCTCGGCGGCCGCCTCGTTCTTGACGCGCTCCGCCACCGACCTGACCCGCTCCGCGTGCTGCTGCGCGGAACCGACCGTCTCGGCCGCCTCGGCGCGCAGCCGCTCCGCGTCGCCCGTCGCGTCCGAGATCAGCTTCTCGGCCTTCGCCACGGACTCGGCACGGACCCGCTCCGCCTCCGCGTTGGTCTCCGCCGTGAGCCGCTCCGCCTCCGACGTCACCTCGGTGATGAGGGTGTCGGCCTGCGTCGCCGCGTCCGACCGGATGCGGTTGGCGTCCTCGCGGGCCTCTGCCCGGGCCCGTGAGGCGTCCTGCTCGGCCGAGGCGACGGCGTCCGACGCCTCCGTACGGGCCCGCTGGACGAACTCCGAGGCGTCCGAGCGCAGCCGCTCGGACTCGGTGATCGCCTCCGAAACCGTGCGCTCCGCAAGGGACTTGGCGGCCTCCGCCTCCGCGTGCGCCTCGCGCCGTACGCGGTTGCCGTCCTCGGAGGCCCGCTCCCGCTCCGCGTACGCGTCGGCGCGGACCCGGTCGGCCTCCTGCTGTGCCTCCGTGCGTGTGCGCTCCGCCGCGTGCTCGGCGGCGCTGCGCAGGCCCGTGATCTCCTCCTGGGCCTGCTCGTGCAGCCCCGAGACGGCGTCCCGGACCTGCTGCGCGGTCTGCTCGGCGGCCGACACCATCTCGGTCGCCCGGCGGTCCGCCTCCTCGACCAGCCGTACGGCCTCGGTCTGGGCCTCCTCCACGCGGTTGCGCGCCGAGGCCAGCAGCTCCTCGCTCTGCTCGCGGGCCCGCTCCCGCTCCTGGTCGGCCTCCTGCCGGGCGGCGCCGAGGAGCTCCTCGGCCTCGCGGCGGCGCCTGGCGGCCTCCTCCTGGGCGGCGGACAGCGCCTCGGCGGCCTCCGTGGCGAGCCGCTCGGCGGCGGCCTGCGCCTCCGTCCGTACGCGGTCCGCGGTGTCCTGTGCCTCCGACTTGAGCCGCTCGGCCTCCGCCGCGGCCTCCGAACGCAGCCGTACGGCGATGGACTCGCCCTCGGCACGCGAGGCGGACGCGTCGGAAGCGGCCTCGTCGCGCAGCCGCTCGGCCTCCGCCTCGGCCTGCGCCTGGAGCGTACGGATCCGCTCGGCGGCCTCGCCGCGCAGCCGGTCGGTCTCCTCGGCGGCCTCGCGGCGGATCCGCTCGCCCTCCGCGCGCGCGTCGGTCAGCGCCTGCTCGGCGGAGGTGAGGCGCTCCTCGGCCTCCGTGTGCAGCCGGGTCAGCCCCTCGGCGGCCTCGGCCTGACGGGCCGCTATGGCCCGCTCGGTGTCCTCGTGCAGTTCGCGGGCGCCGCGCTCGGCCTCCGCGATGATGCCCTCGGACTGCTCGACGGCCTCCGCCCGGTGCCGCTCGGCCTCCGCGCGGGTGCGCTCCAGGGTCTCCTCGGCCTGCCGGCGCAGCGTCGTGGCGCGCTCGATGGCCTCGGTGCGGACCCGCTGGCTCTCCGTCGTCGCGTTCGACCGCTGGTCGTCCGCGTCGGCCTTCGCCTTGGCGAGCAGCTCCTCGGCGGTCTTGGCCGCCTCCTCGATCTGCTGGACGGCCTCGCGCCGGGCCTCGGAACGGATCCGCTCGCCCTCGGCGTTGGCGTCCGCGCGCAGCTGCTCGGCGTCGCCGCGCAGCCGGCGCGCCTCCTCCTGCAGCTCGACCGTCTTGGCGCGGTACTCCTTGGTGTCGTCCTTCGCCGTGCCCTTGAGCTGCTCGGCGATGTCGTGCGCCTCGGCACGCAGCCGGTCCGCCTCCGCCTCGGCGCCGGCGCGGATCCGCTCGGCCTCCTCGGACGCGGCCTTGGTGGTCGACTTGGCTTCCTCGGACGCCTTGTTCAGAACGTCCTCGGCCGTACGGGCCGCCTTGGCGAGCTGGGAGGCGGTCTCCTCGGCGGTGAGACTGCGCGCGTGCTCCTCGGCCTCCGCGACGATCTTCTCAGCGGCCGCCTTGGCGTCAGTGACGACCTGCTCGGCCTCCGTCTTGGTGGACTCGGCCTCCTTGGTGGCCTCGCTGACCAGCCGGGCGACCTGCTCCTTCGCCGTACGCGTGCGCTGCTCGTTCGCCGACTCCGCGCTGGAGAGCGCCTTGGCGGCGGCCTCCTTCGCCTCGGCGAGGACCTTCTCCGCCTCGGCCCGCGCCTCGCGCAGCGCCGCCTCGGCCTCGCTGATGCGCTGCTCGGCGGCCCGGCTCAGCTCGCCGGCCTGACGGCGCGCGCTGTCCGACTCGGTGGCGGTCGAACTGCGCAGCTGCTCGGCGTGGTCGGTGGCCTCCTGGGCCTGCGTCGACGCCGCGTTCAGCAGCCGCTCGGCGTCGGTACGGGCCCGGCGCAGCAGCGCCTCGGCCTCCGCGCGCGCCTGCTCCGCGTCGCTCTGCAGCCGCTGACGGGCCTCCGCGGCGACCCGCTCGGCCTCCGCGCGGGCGGCGGCCAGGGACTGCTCGGCCTCGCCACGGGACTCGTCGACAAGACGGCGGGCCTGCTGCTCGCTGCGGGCGCGCAGCTGCTCGGCCCACGCCACGTTCTCGTTGACGTGCGACTCGACGCTCTGCCGGCGCTCGGAGAGCTCCTGGTCGAGCTGCTGGCGACGGGTGACCGCCTCCTGGTGCAGCTCCGCCTGGAGGCGGGCGGCCTGCTCGGCGTGCTCCTGGAGGATCCGCTGAGTCTGCGCGCGGGCCTGGCTCAGCTCCCGCTCCGCGTCCTGGCGGAGCTGGTCGGCCTGGATCTGCGCATTACGGAGCATCTGCTCGGCCTGATAGCCGATGTCGGCGCTGTCGTAGGCAGGCCGGGTCGCCAGACTGCGGCGCGCCTCGTGCAGCTTGGCGCGCAGCACCTCGACCTGATAGCCGAGGTCCTCGGCGTGCTGGACGGCCTTCTCCCGCTCGGTCTTCAGCCGCTCCATCTCGGCCTCGAACCGAGAGAGGTGGTCGACGTCAGCCGCCGGCTCTCGCTCCTGGCGTTCGTAGCCCCGCACTGCGCGGTCCCATCCGTCCCCTGGTCGCAAGTCTCTCCAAACGAGCACCGTCCATCCGCCGAACGGGGCCCCCGGGGAATGGTGTCAGATCAACGGCGGAGCAGACGCTGCTGCCCCGCCACTCGCCCCCGAAACCTGGACCCCGGCCCTCGGATCCTGACGATGAGGACCCGGACCGCCCCGTGGAAGCGGCGGCCGTCCCCAACCCTACCGGCCCTTATGTACGCGGGTCAGTGCTCAGGTGACTCAACAGGCGCCGATGTGACCAGTTCTGTCAGGACGCCATGGCAATCCTTCGGGTGCAGAAAGGTGATGCGCGACCCCATCGAACCCGTGCGCGGCTCGTCGTACAGCACGCGTACGCCCTTGTCGCCGATGGCGGCCGCGTCCCCGTCCACATCCGCCGTACCGAAAGCGATGTGGTGCACGCCCTCACCGTTCTTGGCCAGCCACTTCCCGACGGCGGAGTCCTCACGGGTGGGTTCCAGGAGCTGGATGTAGGAGGCGCCCCCGTCGGACGTCTCGTTGATCTTGAGCATGGCCTCGCGCACGCCCTGCTCCTCGTTGACCTCGGTGTGGAAGACCTCGAAGCCGTATGTCGCACGGTAGAACTCGACAGTCCTGTCGAGGTCGAAACAGGCGATCCCGATGTGGTCGATTCGCGTCAGCATGGTGTCAGTGCAGCGCTCCCGGGGCGGTTACGCAACGTGCGCGCGATCACACACCGCGCCGGATGACGGGTGGCGTACCGGTCAGTACATTTCAAGTAAACCCTCGTTCACTCCTCAGCTGTGCAAGCTGGAAGGGGATCGCTCCTCATGTCTGGAACGAACAGCACCACCTCCGTCATCGTCGCGGGTGCCCGCACCCCGATGGGACGGCTGCTCGGCTCTCTGAAGTCCTTCTCCGGAGCCGACCTCGGTGGTTTCGCGATCAAGGCCGCCCTCGACCGTGCGGGCATCGGCGGCGACCAGGTGCAGTACGTGATCATGGGCCAGGTGCTCCAGGCCGGGGCAGGGCAGATCCCGGCACGCCAGGCCGCGGTCAAGGCGGGCATCCCGATGAGCGTCCCGGCGCTCACGATCAACAAGGTCTGTCTCTCGGGCCTCGACGCCGTCGCGCTCGCCGACCAGCTGATCCGCGCCGGAGAGTTCGACGTGATCGTGGCCGGTGGTCAGGAGTCCATGACCAACGCTCCCCACCTGCTCCCGAAGTCCCGGGAGGGCTACAAGTACGGCGCGATCGAGATGCTCGACGCCATGGCGTACGACGGGCTGACCGACGCCTTCGAGAACATCGCCATGGGTGAGTCGACCGAGAAGCACAACACACGCCTGGGCATCCTGCGGCCCGAGCAGGACGACTTCTCGGCCCTCTCGCACCAGCGGGCCGCCGCCGCGCAGAAGAACGGCCTCTTCGAGGCCGAGATCACTCCGGTGGAGATTCCGCAGCGCAAGGGCGAGCCCGTCGTCTTCAGCAAGGACGAGGGCATCCGCGGCGAGACGACGACCGAGTCGCTCGGCAAACTGCGGCCCGCGTTCGCGAAGGACGGGACGATCACCGCCGGCTCGGCCTCGCAGATCTCCGACGGGGCGGCCGCCGTCGTCGTCATGAGCAAGGCCAAGGCGCTGGAGCTCGGACTGGAGTGGATCGCCGAGATCGGCGCCCACGGAAACGTCGCGGGACCCGACAACTCTTTGCAGTCGCAGCCGTCGAACGCGATCCAGCACGCCCTCAAGAAGGAGGGCATCGGCGTCGAGGATCTTGACCTGATCGAGATCAACGAAGCCTTCGCCGCCGTCGCGGTCCAGTCAATGAAGGACCTCGGGGTGTCCACGGAAAAGGTGAACGTCAACGGCGGCGCCATCGCCCTCGGTCACCCGATCGGCATGTCCGGCGCCCGGCTCGTACTGCACCTCGCCCTCGAACTGAAGCGGCGGGGCGGCGGTGTGGGCGCGGCGGCGCTGTGCGGTGGCGGCGGGCAGGGTGACGCACTGATCGTGCGGGTACCCAAGGTCTGACGCGTTTTCTCGTTTCGTGAACGGAGCTGTGATGCAGGACGTCGCCTCGCTGGTGACCCAGGCCAGGGAAGGCCGGCCGCGGGCCGTGGCCCGGCTGATCTCCCTGGTGGAGGGGGCGTCCCCGCAGCTGCGCGAGGTCATGGCCGCCCTGGCCCCGCTCGCCGGCAACGCGTACGTCGTCGGGCTCACGGGCTCGCCCGGTGTCGGCAAGTCGACGTGCACGTCGGCGCTCGTGACCGCCTACCGGCGACAGGGCAGGCGGGTCGGTGTCCTCGCCGTCGACCCGTCCTCGCCCTTCTCGGGCGGTGCGCTCCTGGGGGACCGGGTGCGGATGTCGGACCACGCGTCGGATCCCGGTGTCTACATCCGCTCCATGGCGACGCGGGGGCACCTCGGCGGGCTCGCCTGGGCCGCCCCGCAGGCCATCCGGGTGCTGGACGCGGCGGGCTGTGACGTGGTCCTCGTGGAGACCGTCGGGGTCGGGCAGTCCGAGGTCGAGATCGCGTCGCAGGCCGACACGAGTGTGGTGCTGCTGGCTCCCGGCATGGGCGACGGCATCCAGGCCGCCAAGGCGGGGATCCTGGAGATCGGTGACGTGTACGTGGTCAACAAGGCCGACCGGGACGGGGCCGACGCCACCGCCCGTGAGCTGAACCACATGCTCGGGCTCGGTGAGTCGCGGCGGCCCGGGGACTGGCGGCCGCCCATCGTGAAGACGGTCGCTGCGCGGGAGGAAGGGATCGACGAGGTCGTCGAGGCGCTGGAGAAGCACCGGGCGTGGATGGAGGAGCGGGGGGTGCTCGCGGAGCGGCGTCTCGCCCGCGCCTCCCGCGAGGTCGAGACGATCGCCGTCACGGCCCTTCGCGCCCGGATCGCCGACCTCCATGGTGACCGCCGCCTCAGCGCCCTCGCCGAGCGGATCGTCGCGGGCGACCTGGACCCCTACCGGGCGGCGGACTCCTTGATCGAGGGCCTGACAGAGGCCTGACCCTGGGGTTTTCTCGCCCCCGCCGCCCCTACCCATTCCCGTCCCTGACTCAGGGGCTTCGCCCCCGAACCCCCAAAAGACTGCGCAGTTCCCCGCGCCCCTTAAAGGGGCGCGGGGACCTGCGCGACAAGCCCCCACCGGCCCGCACCCGAAATCGCACCCCACGGGGTCCGGGGCGGAGCCC
>NZ_JBHXSU010000017.1:162014-197297 GCF_042715345.1 Streptomyces sp. NPDC058697 | reverse complement strand
CCCCTAGGTACCTAGGGGCGCGGGGAACTGCGCAGTCTTTTGGGGGTTCGGGGGCGGAGCCCCTGAGTTAGTGACGGGAATGGGTAGGGGCGGCGGGGGCGATTCCTCCTCCGGACCACGACACCGTAGCGACGCTACGATCGAGGGTAGCGATGATACGGAATCGGTGTTAGCGTTGTTCTCGTCGGGATGCGAGCAGCGCTACCCGCCGAGACGAGGAGCACCGTCATGAGTGAGCAGTCCAGCACCGGCACCAGCACCTCCGCGTCGACCCCCACCCGCGTCGCGATCGTCACCGGCGGATCCCGCGGTATCGGCCGCGAGACCGCGGAGCGCCTCGCGGAAGACGGCTTCGCGGTCGTCGTGAACTTCGCGGGGAACCAGACCGAGGCCGACAAGACCGTCGCAGCGATCGCCGAGGCGGGCGGCCAGGCGCTCGCCTTCCGGGCCGACGTGGCGGACGAGACCGAGGTGGCGGCGCTCTTCGACACCGCGGAGTCGACGTACGGCGGGGTCGACGTGGTCGTCCACGCGGCGGGCGTCATGACACTGTCCCCGCTCGCCGACTTCGACCTCGACGCCCTCGACCGGATGCACCGCACGAACATCCGCGGCACGTTCGTCGTCGACCAGCAGGCCGTGCGCCGGCTGCGCGAGGGCGGCGCGGTCATCAACTTCTCCAGCTCCGTACTGGCCCTCGCCATCCCCGGCTACAGCGCGTACGCCGCCAGCAAGGGCGCCGTCGAGGCCATGACGCTGATCCTGGCCCGCGAGCTGCGCGGCCGGGACATCACGGTGAACGCGGTGGCCCCCGGCCCGACCGCCACCGCCCTGTTCCTGGACGGCAAGGACGAGGAGACCATCGCGAGGATGGCCGCCCAGCCGCCGCTGGCGCGCCTCGGCACCCCGAACGACATCGCCGGAGTCGTGTCCTTCCTCGCCGGCCCGGCCGGCCGCTGGGTCAACGGCCAGGTGCTCCGCGCCAACGGCGGCATTGCGTGAGCCCTCGTCCCCCTTCTCTCCCCCTTTCCCCTTTTCCTCCTTTCTCCCTTTCCCCATTCCTCTCTCTCCTCAGGAGTTCCGTCATGGGCAAGACGATCGTCATCACGGGCGCCGGTTCGGGATTCGGCGCGCTCGCCGCACGGGCGCTGGCCGACGCGGGGCATACGGTCTACGCGGCGATGCGCGACACGGCAGGGCGCAACGCGAGCCGGGTCGCGGAGGCCGAGGCGTACGCGGCCGAGCACCAAGTCGACCTGCGGACGGTCGAGTTGGACGTCCTGTCGCAGGAGTCCGCGGACACCGCCGTCGCCACGGTCCTGTCCGGGGCCGACACGCTGGACGTGGTCGTCCACAACGCGGGCCACATGGTGACCGGCCCGACCGAGGCCTTCACCCCGGAGGAGCTGGCCGCGGTGTACGACACGAACGTGCTGGGCACCCAGCGGGTCAACCGCGCCGCGCTGCCCCACCTGCGGGCCCAGGAACACGGCCTGGTGCTCTGGATCGGCTCGACCTCGACCCGGGGCGGCACCCCGCCCTACCTCGCGCCGTACTTCGCCGCGAAGGCCGCGATGGACGCGCTCGCGGTGTCGTACGCGGCCGAGCTGGCCCGCTTCGGCATAGAGACGACCATCGTCGTGCCGGGCGCCTTCACCTCCGGCACCAACCACTTCGCGACCGGCGGCCACCCCGCCGAGCAGGCGGTCCTGCCCGCGTACGAGGAGCGGTACGCGGGCCTGATGGACCAGGTCGCCCAGCGCCTCGCCGCCCTCGCGCCCGCCGACGCCCCGGCTTCCCTGGTGGCCGACGCGATCGTCGAGGTCGTCGGCACCCCGCCCGGCGAGCGGCCCTTCCGGGTCCATGTCGACCCGGCGAACGACGGGTCGGAGGAGGTCAGCCGGGTCGCGGACCGCATCCGCGCCGAGTTCCTGACCCGCATAGGCCTGGACGACCTCCTCGCCCCGCACGGGAGGGCCGCGTGACCACGGCCCGCACGGCATCGGCCCGCCCCATATCGGCTGGCACGACACCGGTCGGCGCGACACCGGCCCGCCCCGCATCGGCTGGCGCGACACCGGCCCGCCCCACATCGGCCCGCCCCACACCCGCCCGCCCCACATCGGCCCGGGCCGCGTCGGTTAGCGTCGCTTCCGTGAGTACGAAAGCGCGCATTCTCGAAGTGGCGGCGGCCCTCGTCGCCGAGTCGCCGGACGGGGACGTCTCCACCCGGGCCGTGTGCGAGGCGGCAGGGGTCGGCGCCCCGGCCCTCTACCGCCACTTCGGGGACAAGGAGGGTCTCCTGTCGGCGGTCGTCGACCACGGCTGGGACAAGTACCTCGCGGCCAAGCGCGACCGCGCCCCCGGCACGGATCCTGTGCAGGATCTGCGGGACGGCTGGGACACCCACGTCGAGTTCGCCCTGCACAACCCGAACCTGTACCGCCTGATGAACTCCCCGGCGATGCGTACGCCCCCGGCGGCGGCCCTGGAGTCCCACCGCATCCTCACGGCGGACCTCCAACGGGCGGCGGAACACGGCAAGTTGCGCCTCGCCCCCGAGCTGGCCGCCCAGATCATCATGTCCGCCAACGTCGGCGTGGCCCTGATGCTGGTCTCCCGCCCGGCGACGTTCACCGACGAGTCGGTGTCCCGCCGGGTACGGGACTCGGTGCACACCATGGTCTTCACCCCGGACGTGATGACGGCACTGGCGGCTTCCAACGAGCCCTCGACCACCGAGCCCTCGACACCCGCCCCCTCGACACCCGGGGCGGACGAGTCCCGTCTCCCCGCCACGGCGGCCCGTCTGAACGCCCTCCTCCGTCAGTCCCCGGCCCCGGTCCTCAGCCCCGCCGAGGACGCGCTGCTCACGGAGTGGCTGGACCGTATCTCGAACGCCCCCCGGAGTTAGGCAGCGGTCACGAATTCGGCGCCGTCGTGCTTGAATTCCCAGTTCGTACGATCTTGACGGGGTGGCCGAGCACCGGGCTTGCCGCTCCGACCAGTGGGTGGGGGACGAGGGCCGATGGACCGCGCGACTGAGGTGTTCCAGCCGCTGCAGGCGGACGATCCGCCCACGGTGGCCGGCTATCGCCTCGCCGCCCGGCTCGGCGCGGGAGGCATGGGCCGGGTCTATCTGTCGCACACCCAGGGCGGCCGACCGGTGGCGATCAAGGTGATCCGGCCGGAGCTGGCCGACGACCCGACCTTCCGGCGGGGGTTCCGCAGGGAGATAAGGGCGGCCCAGCGGGTCCAGGGCGCGTACACCGCGGAGCTGATCGACGGCGACGCGGACGGCGTACCGCCCTGGCTGGCCACGCTGTATGTGCCCGGCCCCTCGCTGGCGGAGGCGGTCGCCCGGCGCGGACCACTGCCGGTGCCCGCGGTGCTGTGGCTGATGGCAGGGGTGGCCGAGGCTCTGCAGGCCATCCATGCCGCGGGGATCGTGCACCGGGACCTGAAGCCGTCGAACGTGCTGCTGGCCGCCGACGGGCCGCGGGTGATCGACTTCGGTATCTCGCTGGCCTCCGGCATCACCTCGCACACGGCCACGGGAGCCACTGTCGGCACGCCCCAGTTCATGGCCCCCGAGCAGGCGTCCGGGGGTGGGGTCACCGCGGCGACCGACGTGTTCGCGCTCGGCCAGACAGCGGCGTTCGCGGCGCTGGGCGAGCCGTTGTACGGGGAGGGCAACTCGGTCGGAGTGCTGTTCCGGATCGTGCACTCGGAACCCGACCTGTCCCTGTTGCCCGCGCAGCTCCGTCCGCTGATGGCCCGGTGCCTCGCGGCCGATCCGGGGGAGCGGGCCACTCCGGCGGAGATCGTCGAGTGGTGTCGGCAGCGGCTGGGCCGGGACGCCGACGCGGGCGCCGGGCCGGCCGTCTGGCGGGAGGTCATGGGACCGGAGGTGACGGTTCCGTCCCCGGTTCCCCACCCGACCCCGGTGCACACGATGCCGTTGCTCCCGCAGCCGCAACTGCAGCGGCGCCCGCAGCCGAGGGGATCCGACGAGCGACGGGGCCTCCGACGGCGTACCAGGATGCTCTCGGCCGTCGTGGCGGTGGGTGCGCTGCTGGCGGCGGGCGTGGCATGGACGACCCTGGACGTGTCGGACCGGCTCCGGGACCGGAACGCGGCCGAGTCCTCGACGTCCGGCTCGGGGGAGTCCGAACGGCCGTCGGCGTCATCGGAGGCGCAGGCGGGTGGCCGGACATCAGGAGGCTCGCGCCCCTCTGCGACCGCGTCCGAGTCGCCGAAGGCGATCGCGTACCCCCCGCAGATGCTGCAGGCGAAAGAACCCCTGGACATCAAGGATCCCTACCGCAGGGCCAAGGGTGTCAAGGACACCAGGAGCGCCAAAGAACGTAAGGCGGACATCCGCTTTGTCTGCGAGGAGACCTGCGCGCTGGAGAGCGACACGAGTCTGATCAACTGGGTGCTCTCCGAGAAGCCGGGCGCCACCCTCGAATCGTGCCGGACAGCCCTCTCCGACGCCCGCCACAGGTTCCCGCTCGCCGGGGCGGCGGCCGGCAGCGAGATCTGCATCAAGCACCCCTCCGGAGACATCGCGTTGCTCGTGCTCCAGGTGAAGTCGACCGCGCTCCCGGAGATCGGATTCGTGACCGGGGACCTGACGGTCTGGCGGGCAGCCTAGGCGGCCAAATCCGGTCGCGCTCAGTCCGTCAGATCCACCCGCACCGTCAGCAGGTTCGTGCCGACCGCTCGGACCGCGGCGCTGTTCATGCGCGGGAGGGACTTCAGCCGGGTGCGGGCGTCGTCCTTGTGCAGCAGGTGGGCGGTGCCGTGGTGCCACCGGCCCTTGTCGCGGACCCGGACACTCGGGTTCGCCTGGATGTTCCGTACGTACTGCGACTTCTCGCCGTACTCGGACACGATCCAGAACTCCTGGCCGACCCGCCGCCCACCGACCGGAGTCCGCCGTGGCAGCCCCGACGTGCGCCCGGTGGTCTCCAGCAGCGTCTGGAACGGCAGCAGTCTGGACACCGGGTTCACGACCCACCGCTGGATCTTCGTGATGACGCGGAACTTGGTCTCGTGGAGGCGTGACATGTCGTTGTGATCCTCGTCCTGGGCGGCGGTTGTCGGCCGAGCCGTCGGTCGGTCGTGAGGATAGGGCTCGGCCGGCCGGCTCGGGCCGCCGGGGTGGCGGCCGGGGCAGCGGCAGCGTACGTGTCTACGGGTTGAGGACGATCTTTCCGGCGACGGTGCCGGACTCGGCCAATCGCAGGGCGTCGGCGACGCGCGAGAGCGGGAGCTGTGCGGCGATCCGGGGGGTGATGTCTCCGCGCTGGAGGGCCGCGAGGACCTGGGTGAGGTCGGCGCGCAGCCGGGCCCGGAACTTGTTCTTGGCGAAGGCCCGCCCGGCCCAGACGTTGAAGAAGTAGGCGCGCCGGCGGTTGGGCAGCGCGTTCCACAGCCAGATCCGGCCGAGCAGCTTGAGTACGGGCAGCTGCTTGGAGCCCTCGTCGTCCCGGGTGGCGGCGCTGCCGTAGGCGACGAGCGTGCCGCCGGGCGCGAGGAGGTGCCAGGAGTCGACCGCGCTGCGCACGCCGACGTGGTCGAAGACGGCGTCCACTCCGCCGGGGGCCAGTTCACGGACCCGGGCGGGGATGTCCTCGGTGCGGTAGTCGACGGGGGTGACCCCCTGGGCCCGCAGCGCGTCGTGGTGGCGTGCGGACGCCGTGCCGATCACCTTCGCGCCCGCGGCCACGGCGAGCTGGACCAGGACCGAGCCGACGCCGCCGTTGGCGCCGTGCACCAGGACGGTCTGCCCGGCGCGGACGCGGGCCTTGCGGTGCAGCATCTGCCAGGCGGTGATGCCGTTGAGCACCAGCGTCTCCGCCTCCGCCGCGCCGACCCCGTCGGGCACCGGCACCACGTCCGCCGCGTCGACGAGTACGTGGCTGGCCCAGCCGCCGACCTTGACCAGTGCGGCCACCCGGGTGCCGGCCAGGCCGGGCTCGACGCCCTCGCCGGTGGCGGTCACGGTCCCGACCAGGTCGTAGCCGGGGACGAAGGGGAACGCCGGCTGGTCGTAGTAGCGGCCGCGGCGCATCTGCTGCTCGGCGAAGGAGACGCCGGTCGCCTCCATCCGGATCACGACCTGGCCGGGGCCCGCGACGGGGACGGCTCCGTGCCGGAACTCCAGGCCTTCCGGCTCGACCTTGCCCGGCAGGACGACCTCGACGAGTGCCTCTGCGTTCATGACTTCCTCCACTGCGCTCTGTGTTCGGTCCATGTGAGCCACTCGGTGAGTTACTCACTCTCGCTTCTGTTAGAAGTTATAACTCCACAAGAAAGGTGACGTCAAGAGGTTCAGTGATAGCCTCTAACTAAATCTTGAGCCTGTATCTGGCAGGTGTCCCCACGAGCACGGAAGGCGGCAGGTCATGGCGGAGACCGGCACGACGACCCCGCGAGAGCGCTACCGCACCCAGGTGCGTACGGAGATCAAGGAACGCGCGTGGGAGCAGATCGCCACGGCGGGTGCGACCGCGCTCTCCCTCAACGCGATCGCCAAGCAGATGGGTATGAGCGGTCCCGCGCTCTACCGGTACTTCGCGGGCCGTGACGAGCTGATCACCGAGCTGATCCGGGACGCCTACGGCAGCCTCGCCGACACCCTCAGGACGGCCGCCGAGTCCGGCGCCGACCTCACCGCGCTCGCGCACGCCCTGCGTGAGTGGGCCCTCGCGGACCCCCACCGCTACTTCCTCCTCTACGGCACGCCCGTACCCGGCTACCACGCGCCGGACGACGTCACCGGAATCGCGCAGGGCATCATGGCGACCTTGCTCGACGCCTGCGCCGCACTGCCCTCGGACGGCCCCGCGACACCGTTCGACACCCACCTCGAAAGCCACCGCCAGTGGGCGGCCGGCCACCCCGCCCCGCCTGCGGCCCTCCACCGGGGCCTGGCCCTCTGGACCCGGCTGCACGGCGTGCTGTCCCTGGAACTCGCAGGCCACTTCACCGGGATGGGCTTCGACCCCGCACTGCTGTACGCGGCCGAGCTGGACGACCTGCTGAGCCACTGACCACGCCATGCCGGGCGGCGCCGAGCAGGCTCCGGCACCGCCCCCCACGATGCCGCCGGTTCGGGAAACCGCCGTGCGCACAGGCCGGGTGGCCGGATGGGCGGATCGGCGCGGATTCGCGAGGCTCTTCCCATGACGAAGAAGAGCAAGCGAAACATCGCCCTGACCGCCGTCTCCGGCGTGATGCTCGGGCTCACCCTCCCGCTCACCGCGACCGCGTCGACCGCCCAGACTTCCTCAACTGCCGCACGGGACAAGCCCCTCGACTGGGTGAAGTGCGAGGGGAGCGGGTTCGGCCCCGGCCAGGAGTGCGCGACGGTCGACGTGCCCATGGACTACGCCGACCCCGGGGGCGAGGAGATCGGTATCGCCGTCTCCCGCATCCGGAGCGAGAAGCCGGCCGTACGCCGAGGGGTCCTGCTGCTGATTCCCGGAGGGCCCGGTGGCAGCAGTCTCGAAGAGCAGTCGGCGAAGGCGCGGACCCTGCCGCGGGAGGTACGGGAGGCGTACGACCTGGTCGTGTTCGATCCCCGGGGCAACGGGCGGTCCGCGCCGGTGAGTTGCGGGTTCGAGCGGCGGGACCTGGCCTCGACCGCGTTCCGGCCGTGGCCCGGCGGTCCGGAGGGGTCCGTCGCCCCGAACATGGCTGCCGCCACGCGGATGGCAGGCGCCTGCGAGCGCAACGGCGGGGAGTTGCTGCGGCACATCGACACCGTCGCCAACGCGCATGACGTCGACCGCGTCCGGGCGGCGCTCGGCGAGCGGAAGCTGTCCGCCTGGGGCGTCTCGTACGGCTCGTATCTCGGCGCCGTCTACAGCCAGTTGTTCCCCCACCGCACCGACCGGTTCGTGCTCGACAGCAATCTGGACGCCAACGCGGACGCCCACGGCGGCCAGGTCGCCCGTGGTCTGTGGGCCGGGTTCGAGCAGGGCGTCGAGGACGTCTTCCCCGAGTTCGCCAAGTGGGCCTCGGCGCCCGGGAATCCGTACCGGCTGGCCGACACGGCGGCCGGGGTGCGGCCGATGTTCCTGCGGCTCGCCGCACGCCTCGACCGCGAGCCGATCCCCTGGCCCGGCGCCAATCCGGCGGAGCTGAACGGCAACGTGCTGCGGCAGAGCCTGCTCGACGCGTTCTACGACCCCGAGGGCTTCCCGGCGGCGGCCCAGCTGATCCTCGCCGCCCGGAAGGGCACCGTCCCGCCCGCGCCCGAGGCGCCCCCGGAGGCGCTGTTGCAGAACGGCCTCGCCGTGGCCTCCGCGACCTTCTGCAACGAGGGGAAGTGGCCCACGTCGGCCGCCCGCTACCAGAAGGAGGTCGACGAGAGCCGCGCCAAGTACCCGCTGACCGCCGGAATGCCGAGGAACGCGACCCTCTGCGCCGCCTGGCCGTATCCGCCGAAGCAGGACCCGGTACGGATCACCGACCGCGGACCCTCCACCATCCTGATGGTCCAGAACGAGCGCGACCCCGCCGCCCCGCTCGTCGGCGCCCGTGAACTGCGTGCCGCCCTCGGGAAGCGTGCCGTCATGGTGACCGTGGACTCCACCGGACACGACGCCTACCTGGGCAACGGCAACGCCTGCGGGGACACGGCCGTCACCCGCTACTTGGCCACGGGGGAACGGCCCGCAAGGGACACGTACTGCCGATAGGCACAGAACTGCCGCTGGGCACGCGACTGTTGACCGGAACGCGACCGCCGGCAGACACCGGTCCCGCACACGCCACTCGCGCCCCTCCCCTATCCTCAGGCGCAAGCGCCGCCGGGGGAGAGGGAGCACGCATGGACGGGTTGGACCCGGCAGATCCGGGCTGGATCGGCGGTTACCGACTGCTCGGCAGACTCGGTGAAGGCGGCATGGGGCGGGTGTATCTGGCCCGTTCCGAGCGCGGCCGTACGGTCGCGGTCAAGGTCGTCAAGGAGGAGCTGGCCCGCAAGCCGGACTTCAGACGGCGGTTCGCGCAGGAGGTCAAGGCGGCCCAGCGGGTCGGCGGCGACTGGACGGCACCCGTGCTCGACGCCGACACCGAGGCGCCGACCCCCTGGGTCGCCACCGGCTATGTCGCCGGTCCCTCGCTCGCCGAGGTGGTGGACAAGCAGTACGGACCGCTGCCTCCGCAGTCCGTGCGCGCGCTGGCGATCGGGCTCATCCGCGCGCTCCAGGCCATCCACGGCGCGGGTCTCGTGCACCGCGACCTCAAGCCCTCCAACGTGCTGGTGACGATCGACGGGCCCCGCGTCATCGACTTCGGCATCGCGCGCGCCCTCGACACGGCCGTGCAGTCCGCCGACGGGCTCACCAAGCCCGGGGCCCTCGTGGGGTCCCCGGGCTTCATGGCGCCCGAGCAGGTGCGCGGGGAGCGGGTGACGTTCGCGAGTGACGTCTTCTGCCTCGGTGCCGTGCTGGCGTACACCGCGACGGGGCGGCTGCCCTTCGGTACCGCCGAGGGCGGGATCCACTCGCTGCTCTTCCGTATCGCGGAGGAGGAGGCGGATCTGCAGGGCATACCCGAGGCGTGGCAGGGACTGATCGCGGCCTGCCTCGCGAAGGACCCCGCCCAACGGCCCTCCCTGGACACGCTGTTGGCGTCCGCCGAGGAGATGCCGGGCGCACCGGTCGGCAGAGACGGCAGGGGCGGCGCGTGGCTGCCCGGCGAGGTGCTGGCGGAGCTGGGCAGACACGCCGTACGCCTCCTGGACAGCGAGGACCCGCAGGGCCCGGCGTCGGTGTCGAGTCCCGTGGCCGGGGCGAGCGCCCAGGCGCGCATACCGGGCCCGGCACCGGCATCGAGCCCCGCACCGGCGTTCAGCCCCATACCGGAGTCGAGCCCCGTACCGGGCTTCGGCCCTCCCCTCGCGTACTCCCCGGCGGCGCCCTCGTGGCAGAGCCCGCAGCATGGGGCCCCTCACCCGCACAGCCCGCTGCCCGGCAGCCTCCACCCGCAGAGCCCGCTCCCCGGGGGTCTCCACCCCCACAGCCCGCCCCCGGGTCATCTGCGGGCCCCGCACTTCTCCGCGCCCGCCTACGGCTCCCGTGTGCCCACCCCTCGCTCGACCCGTGGGCTCTCGATCGCCCTGGCCCTCCTGCTCGCCCTCTTCGTCATGACGCTGCTGCTGCGGATCGCCGTCCTCGGGGTGGCCTACTCCCGGCTCTCCGCGGCGGACAGTACGTCCGCCACCGACCTCGTCCAGGACTACAAGTACCTGAGCGTCGCGTCGCTGGGGACCGAGGTGCTCACCGTGTTCGTGGGCATCGCGGTGGTGATCCTGTGGGCGTTCTGGTTCCAGCGCAGCCGGCTCAACGCCGAGGCCTTCGCGCCGGGCCGGATCCGCCACGCGTCCGGGATGGCGGCCGGTTCGTGGTTCATCCCGGTCGTCAACTTCTACATGCCCAAGCAGATCGGCAACGACATCTGGACGGCGACGACCGGCAGGCCGTCCGGCGCCGGACGGTGGCTCCTGCACACGTGGTGGTGGTTCTGGCTCGCCTACTCCCTGGCGTACCTGAACGACTCGTGGGCCGGCTGGTACGACAGGGACTTCGTCGTCGCGGCCACGGACACCATCGTCACCTCGCAGGCGGCCAACGTCATCGGCATCGTGACCGCCCTACTGGCCATCCTCTTCGTGCGACGGCTCACGAACCTCCAGCGGGCCCGCATGGCAGGAGGCGCCTAGCATGCCGCAGCACACCGGGGAGCAGGGGTCCATCGGGTCCATAGGCGGCTACGAGCTCGTCGACCGGCTGGGCAGCGGCGGCATGGGGGTCGTGTACCTGGCGCGCTCGGTCTCCGGGCGGCAGGTCGCGGTCAAGGTCGTGCACGCGCAGTACGCGCTGGACGAGGAGTTCCGCGCCCGGTTCCGGCAGGAGGTCGCGGCGGCCCGCCGGGTGAGCGGGGCGTTCACCGCCCCGGTGGTGGACGCCGACCCGGACGCCGAACTGCCCTGGATGGCGACTCTGTACGTGCCGGGCCGAACGCTGTCCGAAATGGTGGACAGGGAAGGGCCGTTGGGCGGGCGCGAACTGCGGGCGCTCGCGCTGGGGCTCGTCGAGGCGCTGAAGGACATCCACCAGGCGGGTGTGGTGCACCGGGACCTGAAGCCGAGCAACGTCCTGATGGCCGGGGACGGCCCGCGCGTCATCGACTTCGGCATCTCGCGCGCCGCCGACAGCCAGGCCCTCACCGTGACCGGGCGGCTGATCGGTACCCCGCCCTTCATGTCCCCGGAACAGTTCGCCTCGCCCCGGGACGTCACCGCGGCCTCCGACGTGTTCTCGCTGGGCTCGCTCCTGGTGTTCGCGGCCACCGGCGACGGCCCCTTCGACGGCGGCAGCCCGTATGTGACGGGCTACCAGGTGATGAACGAGCCGCCGTCCCTGGACGGGGTCCCGCAGCCGTTGCGGGGCATCGTCGAGCGCTGCCTGGACAAGGACCCGGGCGTACGGCCCGAACTCGCCGAGCTGCACTGGCTGTTCAGGGAGCTGCCGGAGACGTCCGCTGCCCCGTCCGTGTCGGGCCCGCCGACCGTTCCGGAGGGCCGAAGGGCCGCTCGGAAACCCGAGGGCACCACCTCGACGGGCTCCGGCCGCCGTGGCCCCCGGGTGCGTCTCCTGGTCGCCGCGGGCGTGGCCCTGGCCGTGGCCGTGAGCGCGTCGGTGTACCTGGTCACGCGGCCGAGGACCACCGAGGACACGTCAGCCGGGCGGACGTCCGCGTCCGGCTCCGCCGCTGCCGCCCCGGCGCTTCCCGCCGGGTGGCGGCCCTGGCAGACGAGTCTCGTCCGAGTCGTGAAGAGCGACACCGTGATCGTCGACGTGGACGGCCTGGATTCAGGCTGTGTGCCCGACGGGTCCTCCGTGTACTGCGCCGGGACCGGGTTCACGGTCGCCCGGATCGACGCCGCCTCCGGTCGCGTCCTCTGGCGGTTCGGCAGCAACCCCCAGAGCACCGGGCGGCCCCTGGGCGTCGAGAACGGGATCGTGTACACCGCCGACGAGCCGGACGCGGACGAGGTGGGGGCGGCCCTGCGGCTGCTCGCCATCGACGCCGACACCGGGAAACGGCTCTGGACCCGGCCGGTCGACGCCGGTCGCCCCGCCACGCTGTTCGACGGCGGCGGGATCCTGATGATGCCGGAAGGGGGCAAGGAGTTCGTCGCCGTCAACGCCAAAACAGGTGAGGACATGTGGCGGACACCGGCGAAGTCGTCGGCCGGCACCGACTGCACCGTGCTGGTCATGGGCGGCGCCCCCTACGGCATGTGCAGCAACGAGGACGGCCCCGCCGACGGCCCGATCGGCTTCCTGCGCCTGGACCCGGTGGACGGCACACCGCGGGAACTCAAGGCGCCGCCCCAGGGCGCGGCCCCGCTCGGTGCCGCCGACGGGCAGCCGCTGTTCGCGCTTCCGCGGCAGGTGGACTGGCAGTCGAGCGACGGACGGGACGAGCCGTACCAGGCCCTCCTGCGGGTGAACCCGGCCACCGGCGCGGCCGTCCGGATCCCCTTGGCGGGCACCCCGCGCGGCACGGCCACCGTGATCGACGGCGTGGTGTACTTCGTCCGCCCCGACGGAACCGTCACCGCGAACAGGGCGACCGACGGCACCCGCCTGTGGCAGCGGGAGACCCAGGTCGAGAACCTGTCGGCCCCGGTCCTGTCCAAGAAGTACAACGCCCTCTACTTCGCCAACCGCTACGGCCGCCTCCTGGCCCTCAACCGCACCACCGGCACCGAACAATGGACCACCGACAAACTCAAGGACCCAGGCACCTCAGCCGAGCAAACAATCCCCAGCCTCCTCCTGATAAAGGACGCGATAGTGGCAGTAGCAGGCAACAAGGCCTTCTCAGTAAGCCCGAACCGCACGCCATAGGGGCGCGGGACGTTGACACATGCGGCTCCACAAGGCCCCTTCAGGGGCGCGGGGAACTGCGCGCTCAACCACAACGCCCCCGCACCCGAACACCGAACCTCAGCCGCCCCTTAAGGGGCGCGGGGAACTGCGCGCCCAGCCCCCACACACCCGCACCACCAGGCCGAGCGCAGCTCACTCCCGCCCGAGAAAGATCGGGTTGGTGAACCCGGCCATCGCACCAGGCAGCGGCCCAACCGCAGCCTCATGCCGCACCTCAGCCCGCACATACGCCGCATACTGCGCAGTCGTACGCCACTCCACAGTCCCACCCCCGGACACCGGCAGCACCGCACTCGTGTGAAGCACCCCCTGGTCCGTGACGAACCGAACCGTGCAGCGCGGCACGCCGGACGCCTCCAGCGTGACGGTCACCGGATCGTCGCGGTCGACCTTCAACCGCCCCCCGATCCCCGCGTGTTCGCCCTTCGGCCCGCTCGCGGAGAACGACAGCGACACCTTCTTGGACTCCGCGACGTACGAGCGGCCCGCCCGGATGCCCTCCTGGATCGCCTCGCGGGTCAGGTCGTCGGCGAGGACGACGGTCTGCGGCGTGCCGACCGGGTCGGGATCCCGGTGGGCGTCGCTGCTGCCCATCGCCGGAATCCAGCCCCGGCCACCCCCACCGTCACCCCGGCCCTCACGCACGGAGGCGACCAGCATGCTGTCCCAGTCGGCCAGCGACACCTCGTCGTCGGGGCCGAACGGGCCGTTCCACACCTCGACCGCGTCCGCCTCGCCGAAGCCGAACTTCCAGTTGCAGCCGACACAGGTGGCGTGCGGATGGGCGGGCACGACCAGACCGCCGGCCTCGCGGATCCGGCGGGCGTACTTGCCGAAGCGGTTGTCGCGCGCCCGGTAGCGCCAGTCGACGAACGTCCCCGGGTCGGTGCCGAGCGCGACGACGTGACCGTTCCTCGTCGTCACCTCCTCGCCCAGCATGATCAGCAGGTCGTCACCGGCCTCCGAGGCCCAATGGGCGTGCGCGGAGTGCGTGTTGTGCTCGGACGAGTTGATGAAGTCCAGGCCGGCCGCCCGCGCGAGGGCGGCGATCTCGGCCGGGGTGCGGCGGCCGTCGGAGTACCAGGAGTGCAGATGGCAGTCGCCCCGGTACCAGGCACGCCCACGGCCCTTGGCCCGCGACGGCGGGTACACCGGCTTCACGGCCGTGCCCGGCTCGCCGTAGGTCAGCGTGATGGTGACCTCGTACGGGAGTCCCTGCGGGGCCACCGTGTACGGGCCCAGCGCGATGTGCCAGGTGCCTTCCTTGACCGGGCCCGGGATGTAGCCCGGTGTCGCGTCGTCGGCGCGGATGAAGAACTCCGTGCGGGCCCCGCCCGACCAGCCGCGGAAACCCTTGCCGCCCAGCTCGGTGCCGCGCTGGTCGAAGATGCCGATGTCGAGCGCGTTGCCCGCGGTGCCCGCAGGCATGGAGGGCCTCTCGTAGGTGTACGCGACCTTGATCTCCCGTACGCCGTCCGGGACTTCGACGGGCAGGTACACGAAGTCCGGCGAACCGGTGGGCAGGGTGCCGCGGACCGTCCGGGTCTCGGACGCGTGTGCCGCGTCGGCGGCCTCGCTCGGAAAGCTCACGCTTCCCAACGTAAGCGCGGCGGCCGCTCCCGTCACGAACAGCGCGCGTCTGCCGATGCCGTGGTCACCGCTGTGGTCGTCCTCGCACATGTCTGCTGCTCCCGGGTCTCGTGAGTGGCTGAGTGGCATGTAGCGGTTCAGTAGCTGCGGGGGTGGTACGACAACTTTGGTATTCAGCCGTGAACTGCGGTGCAAGGGAAGGGGATCGGCAGTTTTCGGGTATGGAGCACTCATAAGAAGCATTCGTGAGGAGCGGGTGGAATCCCTACCGGTCGGTATGGACAGTTGGGGCCCGTGCCGGTAGGGAGGTGCCATGCGCATCTCTGTGACGATCTTCCTCACCGACGAGACGATCACCCCGACGCTGCTCGCTCGTGAGCTGGAGCAGCGGGGCTTCGCCGGGCTCTATCTGCCCGAGCACACGCACATACCCGTGGAGCGTGTCACCCCGTATCCGGCGGGTGGTGAGCTGCCGCCCGAGTACGGCCGGACCCTCGACCCCTTCGTCGCGCTCGGCCAGGCGGCGGCGGTCGCCGAGTCGCTCGCGCTGGGCACCGGGATCACCCTCGTCGCCCAGCACGACCCGGTCGCCCTCGCCAAGCAGATCGCGACCCTGGACCACCTCTCCGGCGGCCGTTTCACCCTCGGCCTCGGTTTCGGCTGGAACGTCGAGGAGGCCGCCGACCACGGTGTCGACTGGCGCACGCGGCGGGAGCTGGTCCGGGACCGGATGGCCCTGATGCGGGCGCTGTGGTCCGCCGAACCGACCGGCCACGAGGGCGAGTTCGGTTCCGTACGGCCGAGCCACGCCCACCCCAAGCCCGTACAGAAGCCGCGCGGGCCCGTCGTCGGTCCGCGCACGCTCGTCGGGGGAGCGGCCGGGCCGAAGCTCTTCGCGCACATCAGTGAGTACGCGGACGGCTGGATGCCGATCGGCGGCCGCGGGCTGACCGAGTCCGTGCCGGTGCTGCGGGCCGCCTGGGCCGAGGCCGGCCGTGACCCCGAGGCCCTCCAGCTCGTGCCGTACGCCGTGCTGCCCACCCCGGGCAAGCTCACGCACTACGCGGACCTCGGCATCGAGGAGGTCGTCCTCCAGCTGCCGCCGGCCGGGGAGGGGGACGTACTGCGTGTACTGGACGAATACGCCAAGTACCTGTAGCGGACCGCTGGTGTGTCACTGGTGCGCCGCTGGTGTGCCGCTTGTGACGCTGCCCATCTCATGCCGGGCCTGATCAATGCGATCGTATGCTCGAAGGATGACGACTTCCGCGACCTCCGGAACCGGGCCCACCGAGAACGCCATGCGTCGCGCCCTCAAACGCGCCCGCGACGGCGTCGCCCTCGACGTCACCGAGGCGGCCGTGCTGCTCCAGGCGCGCGGCGCCGACCTGGACGACCTGACCGCGTCCGCCGCCCGGGTCCGTGACGCGGGCCTGGCCGCGGCGGGCCGGCCCGGCGTCATCACGTACTCGAAGAGCGTCTTCATCCCGCTCACCCGGCTCTGCCGGGACAAGTGCCACTACTGCACGTTCGTCACGGTCCCCGGCAAGCTCCGCCGGGCGGGCCACGGGATGTTCATGTCCCCGGACGAGGTCCTCGACATCGCCCGCAAGGGTGCCGAACTGGGCTGCAAGGAAGCCCTGATCACCCTCGGCGACAAGCCCGAGGACCGCTGGCCCGAGGCCCGCGAATGGCTCGACGCGCATGGCTACGACGACACGATCGCGTACGTACGGGCCATCTCGATCCGCATCCTGGAGGAGACGGGCCTGCTGCCCCACCTCAACCCGGGTGTCATGTCGTGGACCGACTTCCAGCGGCTCAAGCCGGTCGCGCCGAGCATGGGAATGATGCTGGAGACGACGGCCACGCGGCTGTGGAGCGAGCCGGGCGGCCCGCACTACGGCTCCCCGGACAAGGAGCCGGCCGTCCGCCTGCGCGTCCTGGAGGACGCGGGCCGCTCGTCGGTCCCCTTCACCAGCGGTGTGCTGATCGGCATCGGCGAGACGTACGAGGAGCGCGCGGACTCGCTGTTCGCGCTGCGGCGGGTGTCGCGGTCCTACCACGGCATCCAGGAGCTGATCATCCAGAACTTCCGCGCCAAGCCGGACACGGCGATGCGCGGCATGCCGGACGCCGAACTGGACGAACTGGTCGCGACGGTCGCGGTCGCCCGGCACATCATGGGCCCCTCGGCCTGCCTCCAGGCACCGCCGAACCTCGTGGACTCCGAGTACGGGCGGCTGATCGGCGCCGGTATCGACGACTGGGGCGGGGTCTCGCCGCTCACCATCGACCACGTCAACCCCGAGCGCCCCTGGCCGCAGATCGACCTGCTGCGCGAGCAGTCGGCCGAGGCGGGCTTCGAACTGCGCGAACGCCTCTGCGTCTACCCGGAGTTCGTGCAGCGCGGCGAGCCGTGGCTGGACCCGCGGCTGCTCCCGCACGTACGGGCACTCGCCGACCCGGAGACCGGGCTCGCGGTGCCGGACGCCGTCGTGGAGGGCCACCCCTGGCAGGAGCCCGAGGAGGCGTTCACGTCGTCGGGCCGTACGGATCTGCACACCGCGATCGACACCGAGGGCCGCATGTCCGACCGGCGCGAGGACTACGACCACGTGTACGGCGACTGGGACGCCCTGCGGGAGGCCGCGGCGCCCGGGATGGTGCCCTCGCGGATCGACACGGACGTACGGGCGGCGCTGGCGACCGCCGCCGACGACCCGACCCGCCTCACCGACGACGAGGCACTCGCGCTGCTCCACGCGGACGGACCGGCGCTGGACGCGCTGTGCCGGATCGCCGACGACGTGCGCAGGTCGGCGGTCGGCGACGACGTCACGTACATCGTCACGCGGAACATCAACTTCACCAACGTCTGCTACACCGGCTGCCGCTTCTGCGCCTTCGCCCAGCGCCGCACGGACGCCGACGCGTACACGCTCTCTCTGGACCAGGTCGCCGACCGCGCCGAGCAGGCGTGGAACCTGGGGGCCGTCGAGGTCTGCATGCAGGGCGGCATCCACCCGGACCTGCCGGGGACGGCCTACTTCGACATCGCCCGCGCGGTGAAGGAGCGGGTGCCCGGCATGCACGTCCACGCCTTCTCACCGATGGAGGTCGTGAACGGCGCGACCCGCACCGGCCTGTCGATCCGCGAGTGGCTGACGGCCGCCAAGGAGGCGGGCCTCGACTCGATCCCCGGCACGGCCGCCGAGATCCTCGACGACGAGGTCCGCTGGGTCCTCACCAAGGGCAAGCTGCCCACGGCGACCTGGATCGAGGTGATCACCACCGCCCACGAACTGGGCATCCGCTCCTCGTCCACGATGATGTACGGGCATGTGGACCAGCCCCGCCACTGGCTCGGCCACTTCCGTACGCTCTCCCGGATCCAGCAGCAGACCGGCGGATTCACGGAGTTCGTGACCCTGCCCTTCATCCACACGAACGCTCCGGTGTACCTGGCGGGGATCGCCCGCCCGGGCCCGACGACACGGGACAACCGCGCGGTGATGGCGATGGCGCGGCTCCTGCTGCACCCCCACATCCCCAACATCCAGACCAGCTGGGTGAAGCTGGGCACGGAGGGCGCGGCGGAGATGCTCCGCTCGGGCGCCAACGACCTCGGCGGGACGCTGATGGAGGAGACCATCTCCCGGATGGCGGGCTCGTCGTACGGCTCGTACAAGTCCGTCAAGGAACTGATCGCCGTGGCGGACGCGGCGGGACGGCCGTCCCGGCCCCGCACCACGCTGTACGGCGAGGTGCCGGAGGAGCGGCAGCGGGCGGCGGCGGCCTCGGACGGGCATCTGCCGGAGCTGCTGCCCGTGCTGGAGTGACGGACGCGGGCGCGCGGGTTCCGGAGTTCCCGGGTGCGCGGGAGCGGGGTCCGGGGCGGGTGGGCCAGGATCGGCCGAGGACCTCGTCGGAGTAGGATGATCCGACCCTCCGACGGGGTGAATCAGAGCTGAGGAGATGCGTACGCGTGCCTGCCCGACGGCTTCCCTCGTGGGTCTGGGTCTCCGGTCTGACCGCGGCTGCTCTGGTGGCGGTGACGTTCCTGGCCGTCAAGGCCGACAAGGGCCCGCAGCCCACCGCCTCGGCCTCGCCGAAGCCCTCCGCCTCGGCGACCGCCAAGCCCTCCACCGGCCCCGACGAGTCCAAGCCGGTCGCGGTGCCGGACGGCTCCGGCACCGGACGGCGCATCGTCTACTCCCTCGACCAGCGCCGCGTCTGGCTCGTCGACGCGAGCGACGCGTCCCGGCGCAGCTTCAAGGTGTGGCCCGGGACGGTGAACCCGGAACCCGGCTCGTACACGGTCGGCACCCGGCGCGAGGCGAGCACGGGCAGTGACGGTGTGGAGATCGAGAACATCGTCTTCTTCACCGTCAGCTCCGGCACCAACATCGCGTTCTCGAACGCGGTGGACGGTTCCTCCCCGCCGCCGCCCGCGTCCGGCGTACCGACCGGCGGGATCCGGATGCGCGCCGCCGACGGCGACGCGGTCTGGAAGTTCGGCACGGCGGGGACGAAGGTCGCGGTCGTCGACTAGGACCGTGTGGACCAGGTCCGCCCCGGCGCCTCGCCTACGGCAGCGGGCTGTTCACGGGGCCGGGGTACTGGCCGCCTCGTCCGGAGCCTGTGACGGCTCGGTCGACGGTTCGAGGGACGGCGGGGCCTGGGTCGCGGGCGGCGCGTCACTGGGGGCGGTCGCCTCGGTCGGCTTGTCCGGGGTGGTGGTGCCCGGCGCGCTGGGGTCGTCGCTCGGTCCCGGGCGGCTGGGGCTGGGGCTCGGGGTGGCGGGCTCGGGCGACCGCGACGGAGTGGGCGGCGTCGAGGGGCTGCTCGCCGGCGGCGGGGCGAGCGGGACCGTCGGGGAGACCGGCGCATCGGATGCGGCCAGGCGGAACGGCAGCGCGATCAGGGCGGCGGCGACGCAGGAAAGGCCGACCCCGGCCGCGGCGCGGAGCACCCGGCGGCGCGAGGCGTCGCGGCGGATCGCCTCGTAGCCGCCCGGGGGCGGGGCGAGATAGCCGGAGGCGGGCCGCAGGATGACGGCGAGGGGGTCGTCGGGCTCCAGGTCCGGACCGTCCTCAGAGGGTGTGATCAAGGCTTCTCCTCAGGTGGGCGCGGAGCATTTCACGGGCCGCGTGGAGGTCGGCCTTGACGGTTCCTTCCTTGCGCCCGGTCAGCGCGGACACCTCCCGGATCGGCATGTCTGCGTAGTAGTGCAGCAGGATCGGTACGCGCAGTCGTTCCGGCAGCGACTGTACGAGCAGGCGCACCGACGGGTCGGCCTGTTCGTTCTGCGGCCGGACCGCGACCTCGTCGCTGACACGGCGTACGGCTCTGCGCTCGCGCTCCAGTTTGCGCCAGTGGTCCCGTACGAGGTTGGCGGCGGTGACGTAGAGGAATCCCCGTGGTTCGGCCACGTTCGTCCAGCGGGCCCAGAGCCGGGTGAACGCCTCCGAGGCGATCTCGTGGGCCGTCTCGTCGTCGTCGACCAGGCGGCGGCACCAGCCGGCCAGGCGCGGGTAGAGGGCGGCGAACAGCTCGGACGCTGCCTTCTCGCGGGACCGTTTCAACGCTCTCCATGGTCGTGATGGACTCGTAGGAAGGATCCCGGGCCGCGGGCGAACCGTCCATCGACGTACGGTCCGGCGGCCCAGGATCCTGGAGCTACGGGTTTATTGCGTGCTGTCGGAGCTCAGCGAGGCGAAGACGATCACGCTGTCGCGGTACCCCTCACCGGTGCGGGGGCCCCCGCAGGTGATGAGCCGCAGCTCCGGACGGCCCACGTCCCCGTAGACGTCGTCCGTCGGGAACTGCGCCTGGGCGACCGTCCGTACGTCGGTGACCGCGAACTCCGCCGTCTTGCCGTTCTCCAGGCGCGCCACGATCCGGTCGCCCCGGCGCAGCCGTGAGAGGTGGTGGAAGACACCGTCACCGTAGGAGCCGACCGTGACATGGCCGAGGAGCACCGACGGGCCGACCTGGCCGGGCGTCGGAGAGTGCTCGTACCAGCCCGCCTTGTCGTCCGCCGCGATCGGGGGCACCTCCACGGTGCCGTCCGAGGCCAGCCCCAGCCGCATGACCGGGGTGTCGACCTGAATGGCCGGGACCTGCAGCCTGACCGGGACCGAACGTCCGAGGGCCTTCGCCGTGTTCGCGGAGGGCTGCGACGAGCTCCCGGTCTTCTTCTCGCCTCCGGCCCGGTCGGCCTGCTGACCGTCGCAGCTCACGAGCAGCGAGGCCATCGCGGCGGTGACGAACGCGCGCCGGGAGAGCGCGTGCCTGGAGGGCACACGCTCGGACGGCACGCGCTTGGAGGGAACTCGACCGGGGGGCAAGGTCATGCCCCGGTCGCCCGCCGACGGCGTACGACGAAGAACGCCGCCCCGCCGAGGGCGAACGCCGCGGCGGCGCTCCCGGCGGCCAGCTCGCCGTTGGACCCGGACTGCGACGACGGCGGCACCGCACCGGTGTCGGGCGCCCCGCTCGGTACGACGGAGACCTCGTCGCCCGGCGCCTGGCTCGGCGCGGGGGTGGGCGCCACCGTCGGGGCCGTCTCGGCGGGCTTGCTCGGAGCCGGCGTCGGGGCGGTCTCGGCGGGAGCCTGGGTCGGGGCGTCGCTCGGCGCCGCGCTCGGGGTCGTCCCGTCGGCGAACGCGGGCACCGTGCTCGCCAGTACGGCGGTGCAGGCAAGTGCTATGGCGCTGAGGACAGTTCGGCGCATGAATCGCTCTCTTTCGTCGGCCCGCCCGCCCGATGACCCGGCGGACTGGGATACGGATCGAGCGGAGAGACGAGACAGCGACGGACCGGGTTGTAAAGAGCTGGCAAAGCCGCCGCCGCTTGGCCATGAGGAAACCGAGACCGGGGCCATGGTCCGGGCCGGGGCCCGTCTCGGCCTCAGGGCTCTGGGCGGAGCCGGGGCTCTGGGCTGAGGCGGAGTCGGGGCCTTGGGCGGGACCGGGGGCCTGGCCGGAGCCGGAGCCGGAGCCGGAGCCGGAGTCGGAGTCGGGGATGGAGTTGGGGCCGGGATCGGAGCTGGCGTCGGTGTCGGGGTCGGAGGCGGGCGAGGTGGGCACGGGGCGCTCAGCCTCCCTCTCCTGGGCGCCCGTCGTGCCCGCCGTGTCCGTCCTGCCCGTTCTGCGCGATGTGTCGGACGTTCTGGGTGAGCCACTCGTCGAAGGTCTGGGTGCCGCGGGACCCCGGTCCGGTTGGCAGGTTGCCGCCGCTCTTCATGGCCCGCCCGACGGCGCCGGGGAGCGTGACCGGCACCAGCAGCCGACGCCGGCCCCCGGCCCGCAGCAACTTGCGCACCATGTCGACGAGTTCCTCGACCCGCGGCCCGGCGAGCTCCGGCGCCATGCCCTGGGGCGGCCCGAGGACTAGCCGCGCGAGATGCTGGGCGACCTCGCGGGCCGCCACCGGCTGCGTACGCATCCGGGGCACCAACGCGAGCGGCCCCGGCATCCGGTCGAGGACCTGCTGCGGGAACTCCAGGAACTGCGTGGCCCGCAGCGCCGTCCACGGTGTCGCGCCCTCCTTGGCCACCACCTCTTCCTGCCGCAGTTTCCCCTGGTAGTAGCCGAGGCCGACCCGTTCGAGGCCGACGATCGACAGGAGCACGTGGTGCCGTACGCCGACCCGGGCGCCGGCGGCCAGGAGGTTCCGCCCGGTGCTCTCGAAGAACGAGATCGACTTCTTGGCGCTGGTGGTCTGCAGGTTGCTGACGTCGACGACGGCCTCCACGCCCGTCATCGCGGCGTCGAGTCCGGCGCCCGAGACGAGGTCCACGCCCCGCGACCTGGCCAGTACCACCGGTTCGTGCCCCGCGGCGACCAGCTCGTCGACCACGTACCGCCCGACCATCCCGGTCCCGCCCGCTACCGCGATCCGCATGACGGACCTCCTTCGTCAGCCGTGTCCCTGTCCCTGTCCCTGTCCCTGTCCCTGTCCCTGTCCCTGTCCATCCTGATCCCGTACGTCATCATGTGTCCCCTCGCCGCCCGGGGAGCGCCGGCACGAGGAGTAGGGCGGACGACAGCACGAGTGCCGTCAGCAGGACGACGTTGAGTACCTGGTCGCGCGTCCCGTACATGCCGAGATGCTGCATGTGGTAGCTGAGGTGCAGCACGTTGAAGACCAGCCACACCGCGCCCGTGGTCTGCACGAGCCGGGTGTTCCGTACGGAACCCAGGGTGATGGCGGTGAGAATCGCCAGTGCCAGGAACATGGCCCCGGCGTCCTTGGCGAGGTGTTCGTTGTACGGGCCCAGCTGGGGCAGCCAGCTCAGCCCGAAGCCGGGAAAGTTCGCGTGCCACTCCTTCGGCGCGAAATAGGCCCAGGCGCCTGTGTACAGCGCGGTCGCGGCGAGAAAGCCGAGGTTGGCGTACCGGATTTTCGTGTTCATGCCCCTATGACGAGACAGCGCACGAAAACGTGAGGCGCAGCGCGGGACCGGTCAGACGTCGCCCGGGTGCAGGCCGGCGTCGCGGGCGAGCAGGGCCGCCTGGACCCGGTTGTCGCAGTCGAGCTTGGTCAGGATGCGGCTGACGTACGTCTTCACGGTGGCCTCGCTCATGTGCAGCCGCCTGCCCGCGTCCGCGTTGGACAGGCCCTCTCCGAGCAGGGCGAGCACATCGCGCTCCCGCGCGGTCAGCCCGTCGAGGCGGTGCCTGGCCTCCTCCGCGCGGGCGGTGGCCCCGGGGGAGGAGAGGGCGTCCACCACATGCCGGGTGGCCGCCGGCGAGAGGTAGGCGTTCCCGGCCGCGGCCGCCCGCACCGCGTGGATCAGCTCGTCGGGCGCGGAGTCCTTGAGCAGGAACCCCGCCCCGCCGTGGCCGAGCGCCCGCAGCACGTTGTCGCGCTCGCCGAACGTGGTGAGGATCAGCACCCGTACGTCCGGTGCGGCGCGGCCCAGTTCGGCCAGGGCCGTCAGCCCGTCCATCACCGGCATCTGGATGTCCAGCAGGGCCACGTCGACGGCGGTGCTCCGGGCGCTCTCCACCGCCTCGCGCCCGTTACCCGCCTCGGCGACCACGTCGATGTCGGCGGCCGAGGTGAGGATCATCCTGATGCCGGCCCGGATGAGCGGCTCGTCGTCGGCGACGAGGACCCGGATCACACGGCCTCCTGCGCGGTGTCGGTCGGGAGCGGATGGCATGGCCTCGCCATCATGCCCTGATCCGGCCCAGCGGTCATTCAGGAGCCTTGTCGGGTCAGCCCTCGTCCTTGAAGGTCTGCTTCTCGACCAGCTCTCCGTCGCGGAAGCAGAACCGGAAGACGGTCGTGGTGTCGTCGGGGTCGTCGGACGCGAAGTGGCGGCAGTCCGCGCCCTTGGGTATCCGCGGGCCCTGGTCCGCCCAGGCCGAGGTCAGTACCGAGTCCTCGTCGGGCAGCTTGTCCTGCACGGCGGACTCGGGGTCGCCGACCTTCGCCGACTCGTACACCCTCGGCGGGATCGTGGCCTTGCTCATCTCGTCCATCAGCGCGGTCACCCCCCAGATTCCCAGGGCGACAACGCCCACGACGAGGACGACGGCGGTGACGGCGCAGCCGATGGCCACGTTCTTCTTCCTGCTCATGGTGGCGGCGAACTCCCCTTGCGGATCGGACCGGTTGATGACCGCTCCACTGTTGTCCGCGGCGCCGGCGCCCGGCTGCCCCACAAAGTCGTTGTACGGGCCGACGGAGGTCGTGTCGTGGGGGTGGCGGGGCTGGAGTTCGCCGCCTCCGGTGCTGCTCCCGGCGCTGGTGTTGGTGGCTGCGCCCGCGCCGTAGGGCAGCATGCCCGCGATGCGGAAGCCGCCGTCCGCGGTGGGACCGGTGTGCACCATGCCGCCGATGAGCCGGGCCCGCTCCTGGAGGCCCCGCAGCCCCTGGCCGCCGCTGATCACTGCCGGGGCGTCCGGCGCCCCGGCGGGCGCGGGCCCGTTGGCGACCTCCACCACCAGGCTGTCCGGTTCGTAGCGCAGGGCGAGAGTGATCGGGGCGCCCGGGGCGTGCTTGTGGGCGTTGGTCAGGCCCTCCTGGGCTATGCGGTACGCCGTGTGACCGGCGGCGGGCGCCAGCGCCCGGAAGGCGCCGGACCGGAGCAGTTCCACGGACGCGCCCGCGGCCCGGGACGACTCGACAAGGCCGTCGATGGCGGCGACCGCGCGGGAGCCGGGACGCCCGCCGTCCGTGTCGGCGGGTTCGGTGTGCTTGGCGCGCTCTGTGTGTCCGGGCTCGGTGGTGCGTACGTCGGGCCAGTTCCGGTTGTCGTCCCGTTCCTCCCGTTCCTCGTGGAGGATGCCGACGGCCTCGCGCAGCTCGCCCATCGCGGTCACGGAGGCGTCCCGCAGGATCCGTACGCCCTCCCGCTGTCGGTCGGTGAGATCCGGATCGACCTGCAGGGCGCCCGCGTGCACGGCGATCAGGGCGAGTTGGTGGCCGAGGCTGTCGTGCATGTCCTGGGCTATGCGGCCCCGCTCCAGCAGGCGCGCCTGCCGTGCCACCATCGTCTGCTCGCGCACGAGTTGGACGTTGTTCCGCTGCAGTGCGTCCAGCAGGGAGTGGCGCTGCGCCCGGTAGCGGGAGGCCAGGCCCGGCACGATCGACAGCGTGAGGAACAGGCCTGCGCTGAGCCCGCCCGTGAAGGCCAATGGCAGGTCGGAATCCGCGCTGAACTCGCTGCGGAAGGAGACCGCGGCATGCAGTACGAACGCTGCGCCGAACGCGGCAACGACCCGCCAGGGCTTCATGATGCGGCTGCCCGCCGACCAGCTCGCGTAGATCAGCAGCAGGGCCGCGCCGGCCAGATCCCCGGCCGCGGCCGCCGAGACGAGCAGCACGGTCGCAGGCAGCGAGCGCCGGATCAGCAACAGCAGGGCGATGCCCGCGACGACGACGAAGGTCCGTACGCCGAACCCCGCCCCCGCGGCGTCGGTCAGCCCCGCGAGCCCGGCGAGCACAACGGTGAGTACGGCCTCCCCGGCGATCCGCCCACGACTCCAGGGCGACGCGGCGGCAAGCCGGCGTCGGAGCGGCCATGCGCTGCGGGCGGTCTTCGCTTCGTCCAGTTCCACGGCCCGACGATAGGCAGTGCCCGGGAGCGCCCGCATCATCCCTGCGTCGCGCCACCGAACGACGAAAGTGGACGACCGCGGCCGGGGCGGGCGCTGTCGGGGGCCGCCGGTGCCGTATCCGCCGTATCCGCCGTATCCGCCGTGTCCGCCGTCTCCGCCGTCTCCGAAGGTCGCTGCGGACCGCGACTTCCGAGGACTGATCCGGGCGGCCATGGCCGCGACGATGACTCGGCAGGAATCAGCGCAGGCGACAACAACGCAGGCGACAACAGCGCAGGCGACGAAAAACGGGAGACGGCACGTGGACGACACACAACTGCAGGCGCACGAGCGGTTCAACGTCCGGCAGAAGATGACCTTCATGGCCAACCGGTACGTGGTGACCGTGGCCGGTCCGGACGGCTCCGAGGGCGAGGTCGTCGCCTACGCCCAGCAGAAACGGACCGCGATCAAGGAAGAAATGACCGTCTACTCCGACGAGTCCAAGAAGAGTGTCCTGTTCACTTTCAAGGCCCGCCAACTCCTCGACGTCGGCGCCACTTACGACGTACGCGACGAGACGGGCAACACCATCGGCACGTTCCGCAAGGAGTTCGCCGCCTCTTTGCTGCGCTCGACGTGGACCCTGGACCAACCGGGCACGACGCAGCTGACCGGCCGCGAGCGCAACAGGGCGGTGGCTGTCCTGCGCCGAGTCTGGGAGTTCCTCCCGCTCGTCGACTTCCTGCCGTTCGCGTGGCCGTACCACTTCGACTTCACCGAGGGCGACAAGCGATCGATGGCGGTCGACAAGAAGTTCGGCCTGCGCGACCGCTACGTACTCGACATAGCGAACCCCGACCTGGACCGCCGCCTGGCCATCGCCCAGGCGGTGGCCCTGGACGCCCTCCAGTCACGCTGACCGCCCGGCATGCCCCACGAACTCGGCCCACGCCGGCCCCGCGAACGCGAGCTGCGAGCCGTGCTTGTCCTTGGAGTCGCGGACGTGGATGGTGGCGGAGGTGGCGTGGGCTATGGCGACCTCGACGCACTCGGGGCCGTCGTTGCTGCTGTAGCTGCTCTTGAACCACTCCAGTGAGGAGTCGGCTTCGGCGGAGGCGGCGGTGGGGGTCATGTCTCTCCCAGAACTTTCTCGATCAGGGCCAGTGACTCCCGCGGCGTGAGAGCCTGCGCCCGGATCATGCCATAGCGCATCTCGACGATCTGAACCTCTTTCGGATCAGCGATCAGGCGACTGTGCAGCTGACCTTCCGAGTGCCCCAACGCCTTGCCGCCCTGAAGTTTCAGCAACTGGAGCGGGCCACCCATGCCCGCGTGATCCTCACGATCCGTCGGCATGACCTGGATCTCCACGTGCCTCAACCTGCCAACTTCCAACAGGCGTTCGAGCTGTTGCCGCAGCACCATTCTGCCGCCGATGGGCCGCCGTAGCGTCACCTCTTCCTGGACAAAGGTGAGCAGCGGTGCGGGCACGCGCTCGAAGACGGACTGCCGGGCCATGCGCGCGGCGACCTGGCGGTCGATCTCGTCCTCGGTGTACGCGGGCCGTCTCATCGCGAACAGTGACCGCGCATAGGTCTCCGTCTGCAGCAGACCGTGCATGTTGTGGTTGGCGTACGCGCCGAGTTCGACCGCCTCGGCCTCCAGGTTCGCCAGATCCCGCACCTTCTTGGGATACCTGGCCTCGGCCACGTCCTTCTTCATCGCCGAGAGCTTGCCGCCCGCATCGAGAACCTCGTCCGCCTTGTCGAGGAACTCCGGCTGGGGCACCCGCCGCCCCCGCTCCACGGACGAGACCATCTCCTCGCCGTATCCGATGGCAGCCCCGAACTCGGACTGCCGCATCCCGGCGGCTTCCCGCCACGCCTTGATCTGACGCCCGACGGCCTTGAGTACGGCCGTCGCCTCCTCGTCCTCCACAAGCTCACCTCTCGCGCGTACGGACGGGACAACCACGCACCGGACAACTGCGCACCGCATCCGTACCGCACCCGGACAGTCACGCTGCGTACCGGCTTCGCCGCTGTTCAGGGTAGATGCAGGCGGCCACGCTGAGTGACGTGAACAACGGAATCCAAGCCCCCGCCCAACCGGTCCTCGCCGCCCGGCACTTCACGATCCTGCTCTCCGCGACCCGCCGCGGCGCCCGCCTGGCCCGCCTGCTCACGGAGCGCCAACTCGTGGAATGGGAAGCCGAGTCCGAGCCCGCGCTGCACGTGGTGGCCGAACTGGCCGCGAACGCCGTACTCCATGGACGCGTCCCCGGCAGGGACTTCAGGCTGACGCTCAGGCTCGACGAGGCCGGCGTGCTGCGCATCGAGGTCACCGACGCCCGGGGCGACCGGCACCCGCGTATCAAGGACCCGGTCGGTGACGGTGAGGAGTCGGGCCGCGGCCTGTTGCTGGTGGAGGCGTACGCGGAGGGGTGGGGCGTGGTGGACGGCCCGGGACCGGGCTGCAAGACGGTCTGGGCGGAGCTGACGCCGGGTCACGGACAGGAGTGATGCCGGATCGTGGATCGTCGTGACCCGGTAGGGCCGGACACCAAAAGAAAGAACCGGGGAAAGAACCCAACCCACCCAACCGAGCCCGTCATCCACCGCACCGCTAGCAGTCCCGCGTCTCTGACTGCTGATCACTCGGTCGGGTGATCGCGGCCAATTCGGCTGGCGGAAAGGCGGATTGGTCGGGCAGCGTCAGCGCGAACAGACAACCGCACACATGAAACGGCCCCCGCAGGGACTGGCATCCCGAACGAGGGCCTGACCACCTAGGAAGAAGCAAGCTTCCCGATGACTGATCAGCACTTTAGCGCGCGCACGCGCGCCCGGACCGGCCGTTCCCACCAAGGAGTGGGACACGTCGACGAGCACCACGACGAGCGGTTCACCGTGGTCGGAAACCACCTGGCCCAGCACTCGGAGCTGTCATTGACGGCCATCGGTCTGGCGGTCCACATCCACTCGCTCCGCAGCGGCACGCTCGTCGGTATCAAGGCGCTGGCGGCGAAGTTCCCGGAGGGAGAGACGAGGATCGCCTCGGCCCTGCGGGAGTTGGAGACCCACGGCTACCTGTCCCGCATCAAGGAACGCCTTCCATCGGGCCGCATCGTGACGCGCACGATCTCGTACAACAAGCCGAGGACACACACGCCCCCGCTCCCGCCGAAGCCACACGGCGAACCAAAGCGAACCCCAACCCCGCCTCCGGTCGTGCCGACATCACCCCCGCAGCCAGAGCCCCCCGCCCCTGCCCGCGACGTCCTCGCAGGCCTACGCACCCACGACCCCCGACTCCACCTCAGCGAGCAGGACGTACGCCGCCTAGCCCCCGCGGTGGCCACCTGGCTGGAACGAGGCGTCACCCCGGACGACGTACGGCGAACACTCGCGGCAGGAATCCCCCAGGACGGCGTACGCCACCCAGCAGGCTTCCTGGCCCACCGCCTCACGGCACTCCTCCCCCCACCCCTCCCAGCAGCCCTTCCAGAGCCACCCCGCCCGGCCCCCCTCCAGAACTGCGACGACTGCGACCGAGCCTTCCGGTCCGTGACACCGGGCCGCTGCAGGGGCTGCAGCACATCCCACGAGGTCCGAGCGGCAGCGGCGTAGGGAATGGCGTAGGAAATGAACGAAGGCCACGGACCCCTGATGCCGATGCCCGAACGCACCCCCGACGCGCTACGGGCTGCCGTCGCCCGAATCGCCCCCAGCCGGCTCCCGGCGCTCACCCAACACCTCTTCGAGGCCACGACGAACGCGCAGCAGACCCAGAGCCTCGCCCCACTGCGGGCTTTCGTGCATTCGTGGGCCGTCTTCGTCGCGATCGAACGGCACCCGCAGCGCGCCGCCCGTCTCCATGAACTGGAGCGGATCGTGGACGCGGGGGACCAGGAGCCGGCCGAGGCCATCGCCGAGATCCGCGCGATCCGGGCGGCGGCCGAGGCCGAGGCGGGCGCCGCATCGAGGACGGCGTCTCACTCCGATGTCACGCTTTGAAGGGCTCGACGCACCTATCTAGTGCTGCGGTGCATGAGCATCACGGAGGAGTCGACAAGGGGATGCGATGCAAGAGGCACTCATCGTGGCTGCGGGCATGGTGGCCGCGGGGCTGTTGCGATTGCTGCATCGATGGCTGATCGAGCGGAGTCGCATCCAGTTGGTGCGCGCCCGGCAAGAGGGAACCAGCGACCGGGTGCGCGTGCTCCCTCCGGGAAGCGTCCTCAACGAACTGCGCGAAGGCGAAGAAGTGCGTATCGAGATCGGTGGAGGTGGACGTGGATGAGTTGCAGCAGACGCGCACGACAGCCGCTCAGGGGCTAGCGCTACGTCAAGTGCCGGATACGAAGCCAGAAGAGCCGGATGTGGAGAAGCAACAGGACTTCTCCAAGTACTACGCAGAGCACATGGGCAAATTGATCCGTCACCTCATGCGGCAAGGCGCAGAACCGCATGAGGCTGCGGAGGCGGCCCAGTCGGCGTTCGTGGAGGCCTACGCGACGTGGAGAAAGATCGAGTATCCCGGCCCATGGCTGCGACGTGTTGCGTTCCGTCTCCTCTTACGCCAGCCCATACGCGAAGTGTTGTCCGGCGAGCTCCCGGATACGGCGTCACCCCAGTGTCCAGTGCGGAACGTGGAGATACGCCAGGAAGAAGAGCGCGTTCTTGCTCACTCTCCGAACTGCCCCCGGCCCAAAGGCAGGTGATGGCGTGGCACCTGGACAACTACAGCACCAAGGAGATTGCTGAAGAGTTGGAAGCAACCCAAGAAGCGGTGAGGAAAAACCTGGAGCGCGCACGGAAACAGCTCAAGCAGAGTCTTGGAATAGCGGAAGGAGGCAAGCTGTGACTCACTTCGACAGCGATCGCGAACTGGACGCCTTACTGCACTCGGCAGACGACCGGATTCTGGAGAGTGTCGAGGGCGCACTCGATACGGCCGTTGGGCTGGCGGCCATCACCGGTGCCCCTCCCAACTCGACGGTGACGCCGATTCGGAGTACCACGGCTCAAACCAAGCCAATGGAACGGCGACGCACAGAGGGACCGGGAGATTCGGCACCCGAGAGCCGGCTCCGCGCCCAAGCCCCGACGGCCCAGGTCAACAGCCTGGACGGCCTTAGGCCTGAGCCGCGACGCGATGAGATCACCACGCTCGACAGCCATGCGACGGAGGAGCCCGTCACCATGCTCGGTAACCACATGCCCAGTGAGCCCACGTCTGAGTCGGAGATTGCGTCGATGGACAACGGCATGCCGTCCCCGCCCGCCCTGGACCTGGACGGCAACAAGTGAGACACCTTCTCTGATGGTGGCCCTCCCGGATCTGGTCGCTTTCGGGGCTCCTGCTAGAACCCAGGCATGGCTTACAGATTCACGGCTCGTGCGATAGCTGCAGAAGTCGACCACGCCAACGACGTCATACAGGCGGGTGTCGCCGAGCACGACAGCGGCGAGGGCTTCTTACTCCTGTTCATGAGCAACATCGGCGAAGCGTCGCGTCAGAACGTGTCGCTCGGCCTCGACACCTACTGCCTGGTGACTCAGGACCAGGGCACGGCCTACGGCTGTGTCCGAGAGGTGGACCTGTCGGGCAACCTGCTTACTGTGTCGCTGGATCCTGCTTCGTTGGATGACCTGGAGTTGGAGAACGCGGAGATCGAGGCATTGCTCGACGCTCCGGAAGAGGACATCGAGCGGCTGCGGGAGGTGCTCGTGCAGGTGCTGGCGTACGGGCGCGAGGATGCCCGTCCTGGACGTGTCGAACTCCAGGCCCGGCCCTGCGTCTTCAGCCAAAGGGCAACGGAAGTGCGAACGGAGATCAATGAGTCCTCCAGCGCTGCCGCTCCAGGCTGAGGAGGGTCGCGGCGAATCACGACATTCGAAGGGCGCAGTCACCAATGGGCCGACTCCGATGACGCCAAGTCGCCCGGGAAATGGGAGCATCACGCCGGTGCGAGCATGACGGTCACCGTGCGCGTGGGGAAGACTGGACAGATGGCTCACGACCCCGGCGGACTCCTGTTCGTAGCGCTCGGTCTCGTACTTGTCGCTGCCGGCTTCGTCTGGCGGGGACGTGTCCTGCGCCCCCTTTCGGTGAAGCGGGCCCGGGCCGCCGCGAACCGGGACCGTTCCAGAAACCTGCTGCGTTCTGCGGACATGGCGATCGCCGAAGCGCGCCGCCGGGCTGCATCCGGCGAACCGGCCATCGTCACGGTCGGGGACGTGACCAGTGTGGCCCGCCGGCACTACGGGCACATCTCCGTGGAGCGCGAGGAGGCAGCTGCCGCCCTCCGTCAGCGCTTTGAAGCCGCCGAGTGCCGGGTGGACTGCATGACCGACGCTTTCAACTGACTGCCTGCTCGGCGGGTGCTTGATGCCAGGGGTGCCGAAGCGTCACGTGATCGGTGGTCACTCTGAAAGGGCTCAATGAGCGTTTCCAACCTCACACTGACGCGTGGTGAAGGACGAGGACAGCCCTAACGATGTCGGTGATTCGGTTGGTGCTGCAGCGGAGCTTTCGTAGGAGGCGCCAGCTCTTGCGCGTGGCCATGGCCCGCTCGCCAAGGGAGCGGATCTTGGCGTGGGTGGTGTTGTGGCGGCGCTTGCCCGTCTCGCTTTCCGTCCTCAACTGGACTTCGGCGGCCCTCAGTGCGCGTTTCCGACCTGCTGCGCCGACTTCCGCAGCAGTGTCCCGGTGCCGTGCATACAGCCCGCGGTCTCCGGCGCCTCACGGTGGACGAGGCAACAACCGCGGAACGGACCACATCAGATGGCTGACCGCCATACGGGCCCTCGATGGCGCTCTGCAACGATAAGATGACGCATGGTTACTGGGCTGGTTGTGGACGCCAATGGGTTTGAGCTGGTCGTTGACGGTCAGCGGGTCGGTCCCCGTCGGACGTTGCAGGCCACTGACATCGACCTGCTCAATGCCCTTGCCAGCCGGTATGTGGATGCCGTGCGTTACGGCTCGAAGGGCCAGGCGCTGCTCGCGGTGGGACGCGAGTTGTATCGGTGGCTCGACGGCGACCGCGGCCAGTTGACGCGCCTGCTCGATGAGGCGTCGGCGCCAACGGTGTTTGAGGTCCGTGCTCCAGCTAGGCCGTCCGCAGCGGCGTGGGCGCTGCTGCGGGCCCCGTACGAGCTGCTGGCCGCCCCCGAGGGCGGGTTCCTCGCCGAGGCGCCGAAGCTGTTCGCCGTGGCGCGTCGGCTCGGTCAACCGAGCCCGGCGCAAACCCTGGACGGGTACCGGCTCGGGGTGGCGTTCATGGCCTCGGCACCCCGGGGCCAGCACGAGCTGGACTTCGAGGCCGAGGAGATGGCCATCCTCAACGCCGTCGGAGGGTCGAGCCTTGATCTCGCTGTCGAGGACTCCGGTAATCCCGAGCATCTTGGCCTGCGTCTGTCCGAGCTTGGCGGGATGCCGGTGGTTCATCTGTCGTGTCACGGGCTGCACAACTGGCGCCCGGGGCCTGACAGGCCCGCCACGCCCGTCCTGCTGATGGAAGATGATCTCGGAGGCGGGTATCCGACGAGCGCGGACGCGCTGGTGAGTCTGTTGACCCCTCGGCCGCGGCTGGTATTCGTGTCGGCCTGCCTGACCGCCACCGGTGCCGACGTGACCGGGCATGTTCCCGCCGGCGCTGGCCACCGCGGCGGTCCGACAGCCGAGCCCGGGGTTCCGGTGGCGCACTCGATGGCCACCGGGCTGGTGGCCGCCGGGATTCCCGCGGTCATCGGCTGGGACGGCTCGGTCAGCGACCAGGCTGCCACTCGTTTCGCCGAGCACCTGTACCGGCAGCTCAGCCGCCGCGTCGAGGTGGCCGAGGCCGTCGCCGGCGCCCGCCGCCACCTGCTGGCCTGTTCCGATGAGCGCCAGCGCGCCGAATGGCACCTGGCGCGGCTGTGGCTGGGGCCGGCCGGTGGTGGCCCGCTGGTCGCGGGAACCCGCAAACGCCAGATGGTGCCCCCGCACCATGTGACCAAGACATTCCTGGACCGCAAGCACCAACTGCCGGTCGCGGCCGCGGAAATGTTCGTCGGGCGCCGCCCGGAAATGCAGCACACGCTGCGGGCCCTGCGTGGCGGGCAGAAGGCCGGGGTCCTGCTCCACGGGCAGGGCCGGTTGGGCAAGTCGAGCCTGGCCGCCCGCATCGCCGACCGTCACCCCAACCGAGCTGTCGCGGTCGTGTTCGGCGACTACACCCCGACGGCGATCCTCGATGCCATCGCCGACGCCGTCGCCGCCAACCCCGACGCCCGCACCCTCATCGAAGCGAGGCGTGTCGAGGTCCGCCAACAGCCGGAACGCCTCAAACCGCTACTGGTTGATCTGCTGGCCGGACCGTGCGCCCAGGAACTCGACGACGTTCGCAAACCCCTCCTGCTGATCATCGACGATCTCGAACAGATCCTGACCGCCAACCCTGATGGCCCGCACCGGCTCGACCCCGGGCACGCCACCGTGCTCGCCGACGTGCTCTCCGCGTTCGACCCGTCCATCACCGACAGCCGACTGCTGATCACCAGCCGTTACACATTCACTCTCGACGGGCTGGAGGCCCGGCTGGAACCGGTCCAGTTGCAGCCACTGTCGTCGGCGGCCCAGCGCAAGCTCCAACACCGTCAGCAGGACCTCGCCCCAGCAGGCTTCCGAACCCAGCGCGCCGAGCTGGCCCAGCGAGCTCTGGACGTCAGTTGCGGCAACCCCGGGCTGCAGGACCTCATCGGGCTGCGCCTGGTCTACAGCAGCCAGGTCGACCGGGCTCGCGCCGAGGCCGCCGTCGTCGGCATGGAGGCTTACCTTCACCAGGGTGACCCCCCAGCCGACAACTCCGACATCGGCGAGTTCCTGGAGAACCTGGCTCTCGACACCCTTCTCGACCAGGCCGGGCCCGCCCACCGCGACCTGTTGCGGGCCTGCACCCTGTTCACCGTCCCGGTCCCGCAACCCGTCATCGACGTCCTCGCCGCCGCTGTCGGCGGATCGGCGTCCCGCCTGTGCGGCCTCGGGCTCCTTGACGCCTTTCCCGATCAGCACCGCCCCGACTTCCCGGCCTTGGCCGTCAACGCCCTCGCGGCCGGACGCCTGACCCCTCTCAGCCCCGACGAGCGGGCCGCCCTCGCCACCGTGGCCGCCGAACCGCTGTACGCCCAGTGGGGTGGTGCCACACCCCGACCCGCCCGCGGCAGCGACCTGGACCTGCAGCTGACCCAACTGGCCCTGGCCGCCGACAACCCGACCATCACCGCCAACTGCGCCGCCGCGGCCGTGTCCGCCCTGCGACAAGGCCTCGCCTCCATCGCCGCCGAGCTCGGCCACCACGCGATCACCCTCCTCGACCGCAACAACCACGAGGTTCCTGTCATCCTGCTACGGGCCGTCGCCGACGCGGCCGTCACCAGCGGCGACGGCAACCACGCCGACACCCTGCTCCACCGCGCCGTCCAGCAGACCCGGACCAGCGACCGGCAGACCAACCCGGCCGGCCACGCCGCACTTCTCTATGACCACGCCAACCGCCTGATCACCCGCGGCGAGGTCGACCAAGCCGAGGACCTGCTCCACCAGGCCCGCCAACTGTTCACCGACGCCGGTGACACCCGCTCGGTCGCGATCACCTGGGGCCAGAT
>NZ_JBHXSU010000017.1:0-161917 GCF_042715345.1 Streptomyces sp. NPDC058697 | reverse complement strand
GATCGCCGACATCTTCGAGCAGCGGGGCGAAGTCGACGAGGCATTGCGGATCCGCCGTGAGGTCGAACTGCCGGTGTACGAGCGGATCGGTGACACCTACTCGGTCGCGATCACCTGGGGAAAAATCGCCGACATCTTCGAGCAGCGGGGCGAAGTCGACGAGGCATTGCGGATCCGCCGTGAGGTCGAACTGCCGGTGTACGAGCGGATCGGTGACACCCACTCGGTCGCGATCACCTGGGGCCAGATCGCCGACATCCTCCAGCAGCGGGGCGAAGTCGACGAGGCATTACGGATCCGCCACGAAGTAGAACTGCCGGTGTACGAGCGGATCGGTGACACCCACGCGGTCGCGATCACCTGGGGAAAAATCGCCGACATCCTCCAGCAGCGGGGCGAAGTCGACGAGGCATTGCGGATCCGCCGCGAAGTCACCCTGCCGGTGTACGAGCGGATCGGTGACCCCCGCTCGGCCGCGATCACCTGGGGCCAGATTGCCGACATCTTCGAGCAGCGGGGCGAAGTGGACGAGGCATTGCGGATCCGCCGTGAGGTCGAACTGCCGGTGTACGAGCGGATCGGTGACACCCGCTCGGTCGCGGTCACCTGGGGCCAGATCGCCGACATCCTCCAGCGGCGGGGCGAGGTGGAGGAGGCGCTGCGGATCCGCCACGAAGTCACCCTGCCGGTGTTCGAGCGGATCGGTGACACCCACTTAGTCGCGGTCACCTGGGGAAGGATCGCCGACATCCTCCAGCGGCGGGGCGAGGTGGAGGAGGCGCTGCGGATCCGCCGCGAAGTCACCCTGCCGGTGTTCGAGCGGATCGGTGACACCCGCTCGGTCGCGGTCACCTGGGGCCAGATCGCCGACATCCTCCAGCAGCGGGGCGAGGTGGAGGAGGCGCTGCGGATCCGCCGCGAAGCCACCCTGCCGGTGTACGAGCGGATCGGTGACACCCGCTCGGTCGCGGTCACCTGGGGAAAGATTGCCGACATCTTCGAGCAGCGGGGCGAAGTGGACGAGGCATTGCGGATCCGCCGTGAGGTCGAACTGCCGGTGTTCGAGCGGATCGGTGACACCCGCTCGGTCGCGGTCACCTGGGGCCAGATCGCCGACATCCTCCAGCAGCGGGGCGAAGTCGACGAGGCATTGCGGATCCGCCGCGAAGTCACCCTGCCGGTGTACGAGCGGATCGGTGACACCCGCGAGGTCGCGGTCACCTGGGGCCAGATCGCCGACATCCTCCAGCGGCGGGGCGAAGTGGACGAGGCATTGCGGATCCGCCGCGAGGTCGAACTGCCGGTGTACGAGCGGATCGGTGACACCCGCGAGGTCGCGGTCACCTGGGGAAAGATCGCCGACATCTTCCAACAGCGGGGCGAAGCAGACGAGGCCCTCGAACTGCAGCTCAAGCGCTTGGAAGTCAATGAGCAGCTCGGCGACGTGGAAGGCATCGCGGCAGCCAACTGGGACCTTGCGCGAATCTATCTGAGTCGCCAGGATCTCGACGCGGCGATGCCGAGGCTGGTCACCTCGTTTCAGCTCCTTCTGAAGCTTCAACGGCCGGATGGCATCGCGGTCGTCGGGGCTACGTTGGGGCAACTTCTGCTGACCGCAGGTGAACGCGGGCAGGCCCGACAGGTGTTTCAGACGAGCCGAGCCGCTGCCGCCAAGATCGGCTTCGCGGACGCTGTTGACCACCTTGATGAGCTACTGAAGGCCACTGGCGACGGAAACGAGGAATCATGATCATCGAGTTTGTCGGAGCGGACGTCGAAGCCGCCGGGAAGAGCGTCGCCGCATTGACCTCGAACTGGGGCTACCAACCCGAACCAGCTCCGACAGCGGAACCGGCGAACGATCCGGACACCAAAGGCGTCGATCCCGTCGCGGTGACGTCCCTGCTCGTGTCCATTCCATCGGCCATGCTCGCGGTCGCAGACATCGCCGACCGTATTCACAAACGGCGCCGCGCCAGCGAGCTCATCGAACGCGCCCAACAGCTCGCGGCTCAGCAGACAGCAGCACGGCTCGTACGTGAAGACCGCTCTGTCGATCTTGCCACTCTCACCCCCGACCAGCTTCTGGACCTCATCGCAGACGAACCTTCAGCAACCTGACCCCAGGGAACCCAGCACGATGGCCCGGATCCGGGCCGCCCGGCCCAACGAACCCAGGACCGCGACAGTCCGCAGGAGAGGGCCGTGTGTCAAGGAAATGGAAGCGCCGCCACAACACCACCCACGCCGAGATCCGCTCCCTCGGCGATTGGTCCATGCTCACCCTCAAGGACTGACGCATCCTGCGAAAGCTCCGCTGCAGCACCAACCGAATCAACAACGTGGTGAAGGCCGTCCTCGTCCTTCACCACGCCTCAGCGTGAGGTTGGAAAATGCTCAATGGTCCGCCGGAGCGTTGAGCACCGGCGGACCATTCAGGGCACGCCGCGTTCTTGCTACTTGCCGAAGTACGCGTCGTACACCGTCACCGACGACTTGTTGCCCTGCCTGTCGGTGATGTTGGCCCGGAAGGAGATGGACTTCGCCTTCGCGGGGTTCTTCACCGTGATGCCTCGGTTCTTGACGGGCGCCTTCTTCCAGGTCGTGCCGCCGTCGTACGAGACGTACACGGCAAGCGACTTGAGGTTGTCGCCCGCCGCAGCGCCCTGGATTGTGACCGGTATGGCCGACTGCCTGTCGGCGGGGGCCCGGCCCGTCAGGTCCGTCTTTGCTGTGAAGCGGGCTGTGGAGATGGGGAGTTGGGTTCGCGCAGTTGACTTCTCCGAGCGGAACGTCCAGGTCGCGTCCACGCGGGTTGATGTGGTGGCGAGGGCGGGGGCCCTGCGGACCGACGTCGTCAGGCGGTAAGTCGCCGCGTCCGACGGGACCGTGAAGCCCTCGCCGTTGCCGTTCAGTGCGTCGGAGTTCTCCGTGAGCCTCTCGCCGTTGCGGTAGAGCGTTGTTGTAACGGCGGAGTATCTCGTCCAGCCCGCATGGCCGTCGCCGTCCGCGTGCAAGGGGAGGTCCCCGGTGATCGTGTCGCCGTCCCTGGAGATGCCCTCGGTCAGGCTGAGGCGCGGGCCAAGTACGCCTGTGTTGAAGCGTGTCCCGTATGTGGCGCCGCCCTTGAAGGTTCGGGGCTCGTCGAAGGCGTAGTACGACTCGGTGGGGGCGGTGCCCTCCTCGTCAGGGGTGCCGGACTGCTCGAAGGCGATGTCCCACTTGGTGTTGTCCAGCGTGGAGAGGTGGACCGTGCGGGTGCGGGGGAGGTCCTGCGGGTCGGTGATCGGGGAGATGCCGCCGAGTTCCGGGAAGTAACCGGCCACGTAGAGGCGGCCCTGCTTGCCCGGTGCCGACGCGCCCATGCCGACCTTGACCGTGGCCAGGTCCGCGGGGCGGAGATGCCTGCGGTAACCGGTCGCCAGCTTCCGGGTGTTGCCACCCAGCATGACGTCGTACTCGGTGTCCGTGCCCCCCTGCCACACGCCGATCCACTGCTGGTTCAGCGCGCCGGTGGTGACCTCCGGGCCCAGATGCGCCGTACGGAGGCTGTCGAACGTCTCGACGTCCACGCCGGTCTCTACGTTGTAGCCGTCACCCGCGTACCAGTACCTCGGCGCCACCCACGTCGGCTTCGCCGCGCCGTCCGGCACCGTGATGTCGACCGGCTTCGCCGCGCGCGCGTCCGCCGTCACCGTCATTTCGCCGGTGACGTCCAGCCGTGGCTGGACCAGCCAGTCCGTGCCCGCGCGGGAGTCCTCCGGGTCCTCGGAGATCGTGGTGTCGAAGAGGTAAGTGCCCTTCGGGAGGCGGACCTTGACCGTGCCCGACGCGTCGTGCGGTTCGCGGTAGCTGCCCTGCGCCGCGCCGGTGATGCCGGAGAGGAACGACCAGTAGTCGGGCGTCGGCCGCCCGTCCCGGCCCACGAACTTCAGCGTCACGTCGTACGCCTCGGCCTCCCGCTTCACCACCGCGGCGGTGCGCACGGACTGGCCGCCGTCCGTCGCCACGACGTACGCCGCATACGTGCCGTCCAGCGTTCCGCCGAGCCTCGTGTCCGTCGTCAGGCTCACCGAAGCCCTGCCGCCCGCAGGGACGGCCAGCGTCCTCGCCCCGAGCGTGAAGAAGCCGGCCGGGGCGGGCTCGCCCTCCGGGTCGGCCGCCGTCACCGCGAGGTCGAGCGTGACGTCCGTCGTACCGAGATTCCGGTACGTGATCTCCTTCGCGACCGGGGTGTCGTCGGTGTGCGGCCACTGCTGCTCGCCGAAGTTCACGGACACTGGCTCGGCGACCACCGTCTGCGCGAGGGCCCGGTCGACGGCGATTCGGCCCGAACCCTGCTGGTACGGCCGGTAGTTGGCGCCGCCGATCGTCGAGGCCGTCAGCGCGCCCTTGAGTTCGGCGTACGTCCAGTCCGGGTGCCGCTGCTTCAGGATCGCGGCGGCGCCCGCCACATGCGGGGCCGCCATCGACGTACCGGAGATCGTCAGGTAGCCCTCCGGATTCTGGCCGACCTCCTGCTCGATGACGCTCCCGGGCGCCGCCGCGGCCGTGATGTCGACGCCGGGCGCGGTGACATCCGGCTTGATACCGCCGTCGCCGACGCGCGGACCCCGGCTGGAGAACTCGGCGAGCTTGTCGTCGCCGTCCACCGCGCCCACGGTGAGCGCGGACTCCGCGCTGCCGGGGGAGCCGATGGTCTGCTCGCCGGACTCGCCGTCGTTGCCCGCAGACACGGCGAAGAGGATGCCCTTGTCGGCGGAGAGTGTGTTGATCGCCGTTTCGAGGGGGTCGAGATCGGGGGTGTCGCCGCCGCCCAGGCTGAGGTTCACGACGTCGGCGCCCTGCTCGGTGGCCCACTCGATGCCCGCGAGGATGCCGGAGTCGTCGCCGGAGCCCTCGTCGTCGAGCACCTTGCCGTTCAGCAGTTCGGCGCCCGGCGCGACGCCCTTGAAGGCCCCGGCCGACTTGGCGCCCGTACCGGCGGCGATGGACGCGACATGCGTGCCGTGGCCGTAGCGGTCGGTCGCGTCGGGGGACCGGGTGAAGTTCCTGGCGGCCACCACCTGGTCCTTCAGGTCCGGGTGGGCCGCGTCGACGCCCGTGTCGAGGACGGCGATCCGGACGCCCTTGCCGTCGTACCCGGACGCCCAGGCCTTGTCCGCGCCGATCTGGGGGACGGACTTGTCGAGGCTCGCCCTGCGCACGCCGTCCAGCCAGATGTGGGCGATGCCGGACGCGGTCCGCGCGTTGCCGCCCTGCGCGTCCGTGACCGCCGCCCACAGGCCGGCCGGGTCCCGGGTGCTGACGGCCTCGGCGTTCAGCGACTTCAGCGTGCGGCGGACCTCGGTGTCGTCCGCCGCGCGTACGTCCGCCTTCGCCGCCCTCGCCGTGCCCTGGTAGCCGACGATCACCTTCAGGCCCCGCCCGTGGGAGGCCCGGAGCGCCTTCCCGGTCAGCTCGGTGACGTCGAAGAGCCGCCGGTCGAGCCTGCCCGAGGCGATCAGACGCTGTGCGTCGGCCGGCACGACCAGCGAGTGTCCGGACCCGGACTCCGTGAGCGTGCGGAACGCGATGTGCTCGCGGCCCTCGGCGCGCTCGACGCCGAGGACCCGGCCCTTCGCGTCGACGGCGACCCGGTCACCGGTGATGAGCGTGACGCGATGCGCGACCGGCCCCTTCGAGACCGGTCCTTTCACGGCCGCGCTCGCCCCGGCCTTCGCGGTCTGCCCAACCTCCCCGGCCTCCGTAGCCTGACCCGCCGCCGTGGACCCGCCCGCCGACGCCGGGCCGGTCATGCCCGCCGTCAGCGCCACCGCGGCCGCCGCGGCGACCGTGGTGGCGTACGCCCTCTTCATCTGTCTGTTCACGTCTCCCCCTGGAGATGACAGCACTTCCCCGCGAACTCGGTTTGCAGGGACGGAAGTTGGTACCTCTGAAGGGACGTGAGTGGTCAGGCGGACAGTTGCCTCCCGGGGGGAAAGTCCATCGCGCGTACCGCTCGGTCCCGGTCGCCGGCACCTGAGAGGGACCGGCCCGCGGCTCGCTCCATCGGAAGGCGGATCACCGCAAGGACCACCCCGCCTGCCGACTCCTAGGTCATTTCCGGCAGCCTGAGCCAGACTGGGACCCGTACTGAGAACCGGACCAGAAGCGGCAAGGAGGCGGGCGGGTGGCGCAGGCAGGACCGTCGAGGCAGGAGCTGATCCAGCAGGGCAACCGCGCCGGATTCGTCGGCCGGGACACCGAACGGGCCGTGTTCCTGCGGAACTTCGACCTCCGGCCAGGCGACCCCGGACAGCGCTTCCGCTTCCACGTGCACGGCCCCGCGGGCGTCGGAAAGACCTTCCTGGTACAGGAGTTGCGGCACCTGGCACGCGAACGCGGCGCGCTCACCGCGTACGTCGACGAGCGCGCCGGAAGCGTCCCGGAGGCACTGTCGGAGATCTGCGAGCAATTCGCGGACCAGGGACGGCGGTTGAAGGACCTGGAGCGGCGGCTGACCGCGTATCAGGAGCGGCGGCACGAGGCGGAGGCGGCCGCCCTCGCCGCGCTCGCGGGCGGCCCCGCACCGGAGCCGGAGGCGGCGTCGGCCGGCAGCAGGGCCGCGGTGGGGCTGGGCCTCGCCGCCGTGGAGGCCACCCTGCCGGGCGGGGGCCTCCTCACGAGTGCCCTCCCCGCGGACCGGCTCGCGCTGGGCGCCGACCGCCTGCGGGCCGGCCTCGGCGCCCGCTTTCGCAACCCCGACGACATCGAACTCGTGACGTCACCCGAGAAGGTGCTCACGCCGATCCTGCTCCGCGAACTGCGCGCCGCCGCCACCTCCACCTCGGCCTCCGCCTTCTCCTCCTCCACCTCGGAGTGGATCGTCCTGTTCTTCGACACGTACGAGCGCACAGGCCCGTATCTCGACCCGTGGCTGCACGAGACGATCACGCGCGGCACGGCCGGCAGCGGGCTGCCCGCCACCGTCGTCGTGGTCACCGCGGGACAGCGCCCGCTGGACCCCGCCCGCTGGAGCGCCCTGGACTCGGTGGCGGACGTGCCGCTCGCGCCGTTCACCGAGACCGAGTCGCGCCGGCTGCTCGCCGGGAAGGGTGTCGTGGCCGAGCCGGTCGTCGAGGAGGTGCTGCGCCTCACGGGCGGCCTGCCCGTCCTCGTGTCGACGCTCGCGAACAAGCGCCCCGGCGCCCCGGACGCCGTGAGCGACCCGAGCGCCACCGCGGTGGAACGGTTCCTGCGGTCGGAGCCGTCCGTCCGCCGCAAGGTCGCCGGGATCTGCGCCCTGCCCCGGTGGCTGGACGCCGACGTGTTCCGGGTCCTGGTCGTCGACCGCCCGGACGACGAACTGGACGCGCTGTACGACTGGTTGACCGGACTGCCGTTCGTCGGGGAGCGCGGGGAGCGGGTGCAGTACCACGACGTCGTACGGGCGCCGATGCTGCGCATGGAGCGACGCAGGTCCCCGCGCGAGTGGGCCGGGCGGCACCGGCGGCTGGCGGAGGCGTTCGCCCGGTGGGGCGAGGACGTCGGGGCCGGCCGGGGGCCCGAGGACCTGTGGGAGGACGAGGAGTGGCGCGGGCTGCGCCTGGAGGAGACGTACCACCTGCTCTGCGCCCGGCCGCCCGCGGCGCTCGGCGAGGCTCTGCGGTCACTGGTCCTGACCTGCCGTGAGGACGCGGTCGCCGGACGTCGCTGGGCGCGGATGCTGGCGGAGGCGGGCGACGCGACGGACAACGCGGCCCTGAGGGAGTGGGGCCGGGAGCTGGGCGAGGCGCTCGCGGACGACGAGACCGGGGTGGCGGGAGCGATGGCACTGCTCGTGGCCCGGCCGGGGCTGGACACCGGCGGCCGGGCGGCGGCGCACACACTGCGGGGCAGGGAGCTGCGCCACGGCGGGGAGTACGTGCGGGCGCTGGAGGAGTACGCCCGGGCGCTCGAACTCGATCCGGAGCTGGCCTGGGCCCACTACGGCCGCGGCTTCACCCACCGGCTGATGAACGACCTCCCGGCCGCGCTGGCCGCCTTCGACCGGGCGGACGAACTGGCCCCCGACACCTGGTGGATCATCTCCGAGCGCGCGGAGGCCCATCGGCTCTCGGCCCGCTTCGAGGAGGCCGTCGCCGACTTCGACCGTGCCGTCGCCCTAGACCCGACCAACGACGAGGTCCTGACCGGGCGAGCCATCTGCCGACAGGCTCTCGGGCGGTACGACGAGGCGCTCGCCGACTTCAACCGTGCTCTGAGCATCGACGGGGAGTACGTGTGGGCGCTGGTGCGCAGGGCTCGGCTGCGCCGCACCAGAGGCGAGCTTGACGAGGCATTCGCCGATTTCGACCGCGCGGTGGACCTCGCGCCCGACGAGGCCTGGGTCGCGTCGGAGCGGGGTGACGCCTACCGGCGCGCCGACCGCTACGAGGAGGCCGTCACCGAGCTCGGCCGGGCCCTCTCCCTCGAACCGGACTACGCCTCGGCCCACGCCAGCCGCGGCCAGGCCCTCCATGAACTGGGCAGGTACCAGGAGGCGTTGGCCGACCTGGACCGTGCGGTCGAGCTGGCGCCCGACTATTCCTGGGCACTGGTGATGCGGGCCCACACGAAGCACGAACTGGGCGACCGGGAAGGCAAGTTCGAGGACCTGCGCCGAGCCGTGGACACGGACCCCCACGTCGACTGGACCAGTCACGAACTGGGCGTGGAGTACCGCAACGCAGGCCTGTACGAGGAGGCGGTCACCGTCTTCCGCCGCGTACTGGAACGCAGTCCGGACGACCACGTCACCCGGGGCAGTCTCGGCGGCACCTACCGCGCCATGAAGGAGTACGAGGAGGCCCTGCGCCACCTGGACCGTGCCCTGGAGCTGGACCCGGACTACGGATGGGCGTACGCCTCACGCGCCCGGGTCGGCCTGGCGACCGGCCGGACCGAGCGGGCGCTGGCCGACCTGGACCGGTGCGTCGAGCTGGCGACGGAGGAGGACTGGGCCCGCCGTACGGCCATCGAGCTGCTCATGCTGTGCGACCGCTGGGACGAGGCGCTGACCCGGCTGGCCGACGCCGACCGGGCGCCGACGCACGACGACGACCTGGACGACCTGCGTGTCGAGGCCCACCGGCACGCGGGGCGATGGACCGAGGCCCGCCGGCTGGCCGAGCGGATACGCGAGACGGAACCGATCTCCGGCACCTTCCAACTGGCGCTGACCGTCAGCCGATCCGAGGGACTACCGGCCGCCGACCCCTTCTGGCGAGAGCTGGCCCGGATGATCGAGGAGGGCGGCGGACTGGACGACCCGGAGCGCGCCCAGGGCCGCTGCTTCGTCGCCTGCGCCCTCGCCGACTGGCCCACCGCCGACCGGGGCCTGGCCGAGCTCCTGGCCATGCCCCCCGACTGGGACGACCTGGCGAACCTGGCCTCCATCCTCACCGACATCCTGGAAAGCCCCGGCTCGGACCGAGACCGCCTAACCGCCCTACTGGCAGAGGTCACAACGGTCCGTGACGGGATCCGAACCAACGGCGCCCAATGACGGGCGCAGCCCGTCAGGGGCGCGGGGAACTGCGCGACCAGCCACAGCGGACCGTCAGCCGCCGAACAACCCCCGACACCCCCCCCACGGAGCGACTCCTACACGTCGGCACTCCCGGCCCGCTCCACCGGCAGATGAACAACCACCAGCACAACCCCGCTCAACAAAAACACCCGCATCGCCGCATCCAGCCCGTTCCAGTCCTCCGACTGCCACATCGCAAACCACTCGCCACCAATGGCAAGAAACCCCGCTCCGAAGAGCAGCATCAGCATCAGCAACCCCAGCGTGGACGTCCGCCGCGCCCGGACAGGATCGTGGCGAAGCCACTGGACCGTGCCCAGGATCAGGACGAGCGCGGCGATCGTCTCCCACACGATGATCGCTATGTACACGGCGTCCTGGAGCCCCTTGGACTCGACGGCCCGCCACATCAGGTCGTCGTCCTTGAAGGTGGTGTCCATGGCCAGGACGTGCTGGACGAACTGCTGGTTGGTGCCGAAGTCGGTGATGTTCCCGAACGCCACGAGCGTGATGTAGAGCGCGACCGTGCCGGTGAGCAGGGTCGCGGTGAGCGGAAGCGCGCGTGCTGCGGCCATTCTTCAAGTCCCCTTTCGCGTAGGTGTGTTGGTCAACCGCGAGGGACCTGCGGGTATGCCGCGGCGGGTCACCGCAAGCGGTCGACGTACCGATCCGTACCCGGCACCGTCGGAATGAAGGGCGCCACCAGCTCGACGCGCCCCAGCCCTGTTTCGGCCACGGGAGTGTCCAGCCTCGTGAAGTACGGATCCCAGCACTCCCGCGGATCCGCCTCCAGGAACCACAGCAGCGTCAGCCGCGTGTCGACGCCCTCGACCTGCTTCACGTACGTCATGCGGTCGCCGGGGAGCGGGGTCGGGCGGAAGACCGTGACCATGGCGGCGGGGGAGCCGGCGAGGCGTTTGGGCAGGTGGCGGGAGCGGAGCCACTCCAGCAACTCGGCCCGCTGCGCGGGGGATTCGGCGTCGATCACTTCCACCACCAGGCCCGCGTACGGGTGGTCGAGGGCGTGGAAGTCGCGCGGCCCGGCCGCCCCGTCCCGGTAGACCGTGGCCTCGTGGTCCTGGAAGGCGGTGAAGACGTGCGTGCGGTCCTGGTAGACCCGGCCGTCCCGATTCAGCCGTTTGTTGATGCCGACGGTCCACTTCATGTGGTCGTCGTAGCGGCCGTCGGTGACCCAGTACGTCGAGATGTAGCAGCCGGCGGTGACAGGCTGGGCGACCGCCGACTTCTCGGGGTAACGCAGGAGTTGGAGGTCCCGGGTGGCGACCCAGCGCCGGCCCGCGTACATCCACGGCATGGCCATCGCGCCCGCGTAGTAGTGGTCGTCCTCGTACCAGCGGTTGTACGCGTACTCGTGGCCCGGATGCGGCTCCACCATCGTGATCAGGGCATGGCCGGGGTGGACTCCGTACGGGCCGACGCCGGCCAGTTCCGCGTACACCTCGCTACGGGTGTCGTTCGGCGTGTCATCGAGCATGGCACTCCCCATCCTTCCTCCGGCCTTCCTTCCTCGTCCGGCCTTCCTTCCTCCTCCGGACGGACCTACTCTGACGGACCGTCAGATCAACCGCCAGAGCCGGGAGGCCTGCAATGTCACTGCTCCAGGGCAAGACCGTCGTCGTCTCGGGGGTCGGGGCCGGGCTCGGTCACCAGGTCGCGGCGGCCGTCGTGCGGGACGGCGGGAACGCCGTGCTCGGCGCCCGTACCGAGGCCAATCTCGCCAAGTCCGCCGCCGAGCTCGACCCGGACGGCGCGCACACGGCGTACCGGGCCACCGACATCACCGACGAGGGCCAGTGCGAGGCGCTCGCCGCCCTGGCGAAGGAGCGGTTCGGGCGGATCGACGCCGTCGTCCATGTGGCCGCGTGGGACAGCTACTTCGGCGGTCTGGAGGACGCCGACTTCGCCACCTGGCAGTCCGTCCTCGACGTGAACCTGCTCGGCACACTGCGGATGACCCGCGCCTGTCTGCCCGCGCTGAAGGAGCACGGCGGGTCCGTCGTCGTGATCGGCACGCAGTCGTCCGTCGCCGCCCCGTCCCAGGTGCGGCAGGCGGCGTACGCGGCCTCGAAGGGCGCGCTGACCAGCGCGATGTACTCCATGGCCCGGGAACTGGGCCAGCACCGGATCCGGGTGAACACCGTGCTGCCGGGCTGGATGTGGGGGCCGCCCGTGGAGGCGTACGTGAAGTTCACCGCGCACACCGACGGCGTGCCGGAGGCCGAGGTGCTGGAGCGGCTCACGTCCCGGATGGCGCTGCCGGAGCTGGCCACGGACTCGGACGTGGCGGACGCGGCCGCGTTCCTGGCGTCGGACCGGGCGCGCTCGATCACCGGGCAGTCGTTGCTGGTCAACGCGGGGGAGCTGATGCGGTAACCCGATCCGACCCTGTTCATGGACATGAACCGAGGTCAGTGAGCAGAACTATTTTACCTCCTCTTGACAGTACGGGCTGTTGTCGCAGTCATGCCATCGAACCCACGATGAGCGGGCGTCACACGACCCTGGGAGGGGGCATATGAACGGTCTCGACTGGGCCGTGCTCATCGGCTACTTCGGTGTGATGGTCGCGATCGGTGTCTGGTCCCACAAACGGGTCGACAACGTCAGCGACTTCTTCACGGCCGGCGGCAAGATGCCGTGGTGGCTGTCGGGCATCTCCCATCACATGTCCGGCTACAGCGCGGTGATGTTCACCGGCTACGCCGCCATCGCCTATACGTACGGCATCACTTCCTATGTCACCTGGTCCTTCCCCATCGCCATCGGCATCGCGATCGGCGCGAAGCTGTTCGCGCCCCGGCTCAACCGGGTGCGCTCACGGCTGCACGTGGCCTCGCCGCTGGAGTATCTGAAGAACCGCTACAACCTGCCCACCCAGCAGGCGCTCGCCTGGTCCGGTGTGCTGCTGAAGATCGTGGACGTGGGCGCCAAGTGGGCTGCCATCGCGACCCTGTTGTCCGTCTTCACCGGTGTCTCGCTCAACATGGGCATCCTGATCACCGGCGCCGTGACGGCCGTCTACTGCACGGTCGGCGGGCTCTGGGCCGACGCGCTCACCGAACTGGGCCAGTTCATCATCCAGTTCATCGCCGGTATCGCGATGCTCGTCGCGGTCATGGCCGAGCTGAACGGCTTCAGCACGCTGTGGAGCGTCTGGGACGAGCCCGCGCTCGACGGGCACACCAAGCCGCTGGCCGGCCCGTACATGATGGTCTTCCTGATCGCCTATCTCTTCATCAAGACCTTCGAGTACAACGGCGGCATGTGGAACCAGGCCCAGCGCTACATGGCCACGGACTCCGCGAAGTCCGCCACGCGCTCGGCCACCCTGTCCGCCGTGCTGTGGCTGGTCTGGCCGCTCGTGCTGTTCTTCCCCATGTGGGTCGCGCCGCTGATCATCAAGACGGACGTGCCGGCCGACTCGTACGCGCTGATGGCCGAACAGCTGTTGCCGCACGGGCTGTTGGGGCTGGTCATCGTCGGGTTCTTCTCCCACACGATGGCGATGTGCTCGTCCGACGCCAACGCGATCGCGGCCGTCGTCACGCGCGACATCATGCCCGCCGTCTCGCACAAGGTGCGCGAGTGGGACACCCGGATGGGGCTGCTGGCCGCGCGCTGGGCCACGCTGCTCTTCCTCGGGCTTTCGATGGCCATCGCGACGCAGGTCAACTCCGGCTTCTTCGACGACATCATCACCGTCGTCATCAAGTGGGTCGCGGGGCTCATGGGCCCGATCGCGATCCCGCTGATGCTGGGCCTGCTGCCCTGGTTCCGCAAGAGCGGGCCGACGGCCGCGCTGATCAGCTGGGGGCTCGGCCTCTTCACCTTCTGGCTGGTCAACTACCCGATCAGCTGGAACGTCGACGGCGGCGTACCCCTGCAGTACCAGGTGTCGATCCCGCTCGCGGTCTCGCTCGTCCTCTACATCCTCATCGGGTACGTGAAACCGGAGGACACGCCTGAACGGGACGCGCTCATCGAGAAGATCAACAACGACGACCCCGGCTCGACGTCCACCGCGGTACCGGCTCCCGCTGGGGCATCGGGCGTGGAGTGAATTCCGTACGGTGGTAGGGCAGTTGGGCGCATGAGGCAGGGCGACCGTTCCCTTGGGAGCGGTCGCCCTTCTCGTCGGGCCCTCGGGCCGTCGGGCGTTCGCACTGACGGATCGTCAACTCCTCGGCGTGTCACCGATCTTGTCGACGACTCCGGCACCGAGCAGGGCCACCTCGTCGGAGCCGAGGTAGTTGAGGGACTTCCTGTCGAAGACCCACACGTCGCGGTCGTCGCGATCCTTGAAGCTCAGGCCGATACCCGGGCGTCCCGCGAGGTCCTTGGCGTTCTCGACCACCCTGACGCCCGGGATCTTCGCGGCGGCGCGGTAGAGGGCCGCGTCCACCTCGGGGAGGAGGGTGGCGGTGTCGAGCATGTCGCCGATCGCCTCCAGCGCGGACTCCTCCCGGCTCTGCCCCTCGCCCGCGGCGTCCGCGTAGATCTTCTTCAGCAGCCGGTCGGGGTCGGTGGGCAGTGCCTCCAGCTCGCGGTACGTGGTGACGTTCGGGTCGGGGGACAGCCTCATGTCGGCCGGGGCGCCCTTGGGGGTCCGCTCCCCCGGGAGGTTCGGGCCCGACAGCACCGTGGTCCGGGCCAGTCCGGAGCGCTTGCCGTCGACGGCGGTCCAGTCCGTCCGGCGGAAGACCTGGGTGCCCATCTCCTCCATGTCCATGGAGCCCTGGACGCTGATGTAGACGTACTGGCCGTCGCGGACGGCCACGGGCTTCTTCGCGGCGGCGACCGTGGCGATGCGGTTCAGGAGGTCGACGGCCTCCTGGTCGGTGGTGGGGGCGTCCGGTCCGCCGGTGGCGGTGACCACGGCCGCGGCGACGGCGGCGACGGCGGTCGCGGCGGCGAGTGGTACGGCGAACCGGCGGCGGGCGGCGGTCCTCGGCCGCGCGGTGGCCGCGGTGGCCGTGACGGCGTCCGGGGTGAGCTCTCGCATCAGATGGTCCTTCATCAGGTCATGGCGGTCGCTCGACAGGACCGGCTCACCCGGGCTCGGCAGCAGCCTCGCCAGTTCCTCGCGCTCTTCGGGCCTCATCGGTGCTTCTCCTGTGTCGACCGGGCCGCTTCCGGGCGGCTGCTGGGGACCTGTCCGGTACGGGGATGGGGTCTCGGTTTTTCTTCCAGGCCTTCTTCCGGGCCTTCTTCCGGGGCGGCCCGCTTCGGCCCCCGCCCGGACCCGCGGCGGGTCAACTCCGCCTCCGCCAGGCGCCGCAGCCGCTGCCGGGCACGGGCGAGCCGCGACCGTACGGTGCTCGCCGGCACCCCGAGGGCCTCACCGGCGGCCGCGTAGCTCAGCTCCGACCAGACGCACAGCACGAACACCTCGCGCTCGGACCTGCGCAGCCGCTTCAGCGCGAGCCGGGCCGCCGCGAGCCGCTCGGTGTCCTCCAGGCGCCCGACCAGCTCGTCCGCGAAGTCCGGCACGATGTCGTGGTCCGCCGTACTCGCGTGGAGGCGGCCGAGCGCGGCACCGTGCCGCCGCGTGGTCCGCCGCGTGTTCCGCAGCACGTTGGTGGCGACGCCGTAGAGCCAGGGCCGCAGCCCGTCGCCCCCGGGGGGTTCGGGGTCGGCCGGGGCGCCGTCCTCCTCCGGGGGCCCGGCATCGGGTCTCAGCCTCTCCCGCAGACGCCACGCCTCCAGGAAGGTCAGCGAGACCACGTCCTCCGCGGTGGTGCGATCTCCGGACAGGCGGGCGGCGTAGCTGTAGACGGCCCGCGCGTGCGCGGTGAACAGCTCGGCGAACGCCTCCGGGTCACCGGCCCGTATCCGGGCACGTAGGGAAAGTTCCACGACCAGCCCTGTCCGCCCGGCGGTCCTCGTCCCTGTGGCGCCGGTCACATGGGTGTGTGTGGGGGGGGCGGTGGTCAGCCCGCGGGGACCGGGGTGGCGCCCGCCAGGGCCGCGTAGCCGCGCGGGTAGCGGGCGAGCCAGCCAGGGGAGGAGCCCGCCGGGCCGTGCAGGGCCGGGCCCTGGGTCATCTCCATCGCGAAGTCGTCCGCGAGGACGAGCATGGTGGGGCGGCCCTCCAACTCGGCCAGCCAGGACGGCGGGAGGGCCGTCTCGCCGTGCAGCGAGCCGAGCAGGGCGCCCGTGAGCGCGCCGGTGGCAGCCGAGTCGCCGCCGTGGTTCACCGACAGGCAGAGACCGTGGCGGGTGTCCTCGCCCACCAGGGCGCAGTAGACGGCGACCGAGAGCAGCCCCTCCGCCGTACCGGCCCCGGCCAGGTCCTCGACCCGGGCCGGAGTGGGCATGCCCTGCCGTACGGCCCCCAGCGCCTGCTGCAGCGCGTCCGAGACGGGCTGGTGCCCCGGGCGCCCGGCCAGCAGCTGCAGGGCCCGCTGGACGGCCGCGTCGAGGCTCTCACCGCGCGCCAGACCGTGCACGACGACGGCGTACGCCCCCGCCGACAGGTAGGCCGTCGGATGCCCGTGGGTCTGTGCCGCGCACTCCACCGCGAGCTGCATCACCAGCTGCGGTTCCCATCCGACGAGCAGCCCGAAGGGCGCGGAGCGGACCGCCGCCTCGGGGCCCCGCTCGTCGGGGTTCTTGGGGGCGTCGAGCGTCCCCATCATCTCGTCGCCGAGCCCCACCAGACAGGCGCGCGCGGGCTCACGCCGGGCGTACAGCCACTCCTCGCGGGCCAGCCAGCCGTCCTCCTTGCGCCGCTCGTCCGGGCCCCAGTCGCGCTGTGTGGCGGCCCACCGGAGATATGCCCGGTGCAGGTCCGTCGGCGGATGCCAGGCTCCGGTGTCGCGGCGCACCTGGGCCCTTATCAGCCCGTCCATGGAGAACAGCGTCAGCTGCGTGAGATGGGAGACGGCTCCGCGTCTGCCGTGCCCGAAGGCCAGATCGGTGAGCCCCTGAGCCCCGTGCGCCTCGCGGATCCCGTCCATCGCCAGACCCGCGACGGGCGAGCCCAGCGTGTCCCCGACGGCCGCGCCGAGGAGCGTGCCACGCACCCGGCTGCGGAAGTCCTGCTGTTCGGCACGGCCCCAGACGGCACCGGCTGTCGCACCCACCGAGGCCTCCTACAGATCCCGATCCGATCCCGTGCCGATTCCGTCGGAACGGCCGACAGTCCAGCACTGTAATCGAACGGGAACGGTCGGTTGAAGGTCGGAGCGGTTTGTGAGCAGTGGGAGAGCTGATCACATTTGGAGGTCTTGAAAGACGGGAAATCCGGAAAAAGGCCGAGCCCCCTCGGCCAGGACGGCGGGCCGGTCGAGAGGGCTCTTACGTGGTGCTTGTGAAGTTGTTGATGCGGTTGTTGATGCAGTTGCGGTGAGGTCAGACGGTGCCCCGGCTCACCTCTGCCACGAAGGCGTTCCACGAGCCGGCCGCGAAGGCCAGCGTCGGGCCCTCGTGGACCTTGGAGTCGCGGACGGCCAGCGCCGTCAGGACGGGGGACTTGACCTCGACGCACGCGCCGTTGCCCTGGGAGTACGAGGACTTCGTCCACGTATCCGTGGCGCCTTGCTTGATTGCCATGTTCGCTCCGGTAGCCAGTTGCTGAGTTGCTGTCACCGCACTGCGGGTTCGTTCCGGAACCCACTGTTCGGATTGCGCCAAGGTTGTTGCTTCTTGGCGTGATCGACGCTACTCGCCAACATCGGCTTACGAAGCGACTATTCACTCGACCGGGTGGCATATACCAGTGGAGTCTTCCGCTGAGATACCGCGAGGGTGTATGGTCCGGCGCCCTCTTGCCGGGGGTGGTGGAAATCGGCCCAACACCGCCTCGCGCGCCGCCCGGTGACGCCCTGTCCCACGGGTGACGCCCTGCCTCAGGACAGCGCTTCGGTGGCGTAGTCCTTGGCGACGTCCGCGATGAACTCCCGGGACTGGTCCGCGTTCAGGGCCTGCGCCCGCAGGTGCTCGTACATGACGCTGTACTTCTGGACGTCGTTCGCCTTCTCCAGGTACAGGTCGCTGGTGACGCCCTCGATGTAGACCACGCTGGAGTCGGCCGCGTCCGGGAACTCCAGGATCGCGTACTGCCCGCTGACCCCGGGATGGGCGCCCATCGTGAACGGAATGACCTGGACCGTCACATGCGGCACGTGGGACATCTCGACGAGATGCTCCAACTGCTCGATCATCACCTGCTTGTTGCCGACGGTCCGGCGCAGCGCGGCCTCGTCGAGCACGGCCCACAGCCGCAGCGGGTTCTCCAGGTCGGAGATACGTTCCTGTCGCCGCAGCCGTACCTGTACGCGCTTCTCGATGTCGCCGGGGGCCGCCTCCGGGAGCGCGCCCTGGATCAGGGACTCCGCGTACGGACGGGTCTGCAGCAGGCCCGGGACGACCAGCGGGTCGTACACGCGCAGGCTCGCCGCGTCCGTCTCCAGACCGATGTAGACGCTGTACGGGATGTCGCCGAAGGAGTGCCACCAGCCCTGCTGGCGCGAGTCCTTGGCCATTTGCATCAGCGAGTCGACGATCCGGACGTCCTCGACCTCGTACACCCCGCACAGATCTCGGACGTCGCGCTGGCTGATGCTGCGCCGCCCGTTCTCCAGGCGGCTGATCTTCGACTGCGAGACAAGCAGCCGCTCGGCCACTTCTTCTGCCGTCATGCCCTTGAGCTCGCGGAGCCGGCGCAGCTCCTGGCCCAACCGGCGTCGCCTGACGGTGGGATTGACATTGGACGCCACGGGACGTGCACCTCCGGCTGCGTACTGTCTGTACTTTGCGTATCTGCTGTTGAGCAGATTGCCACCAAGGTGCTTGCTACCGCTGGGAAACAGCGGATATGCCGTGCGTACCCGCCACTTGTCGCCACCTCGCGCCACCTTGCGTGGAAGAGTGGTGAGAAGTGTGATGAGGCGCGCGGTTGTACGTGGAGATACAGGACGTTGCGATACAAGCGACTTGGCGGTACATGCGATGACATGCGGACGCGCGGGGCGGCGGGCCGTGTCGTCGTCCGGACGTACGGCCCACCGCCCCGCGCGGCCCAGCGGCTCCCGAACCGGGTCTTGGGGACGTCGGTGCGGCGCTGACGTGCGTGGCGCGCGGCGGGTGCCGCGTGCTGCACGGTGGGTGCTGCGGTTGTCGGGTCCTGCTGGTCCTACGGGTGCTGCTGGTCCTGCTGTGCTGCGGTCGTGCCGGCGGGTGCCGTGGGACTGCGGCTCAGTGAGCCACGGCACGCGCCATCGAACCGCGGCGCGGTTGCATCGGGACGCCCCTGGCGGGCTCCGGTGCGGGCCTTGCTCCGGGGGCGGCCTGACGGCCGGCCGGTGCCGGGCTGCGGCGTGGCTGAGCGGCCACACCGTTCTGGACGTCCATCACGGCGTGCGCCACGAGGCCGCCCATGGGGTCGTGCCTGATCAGGTCCCGGAGGCGGGAGCGAGACGAACGCCCTTCGTTCCCCGGGTAGAGGTGCTTGCCCAGGCCGACGGCGTGCGCCAGCGCGGCCAGCGCGGCGGTCCGCGGGTCCGGCGGTACGCCGGTGCGGATCGCGCTGTCCAGCCGGGCCCTGATCTCCCGGCTGATCTCCGTGTCCGTCGCCTGATAGCGAGTCGTCGGAAGCACCCCGCACATCTGTCCCGCCACGGCATGCACCATGCCGCACCGCTCCAGATGCGAGAGATATGTCTGGCGCAGCCCCAGTCGGGGTCCGCCGATCCAGTTCACAGCGCGTACTGGAGCACCCCGCCTGCGGAGTAGTTCCAGCGCACAGTCCAAGGTCGGATCTCCGGTCGGCCGTGGTGCCACCACGGCGATACGATCCCCGTCTGGGGCTATCCGTCCGGCCAGCGCCAGCTCCACTAGCTGCGCTCCGGCCAGACCTAGGTCGAGCGACTGCGGCTGTGCGGTGGTACCCGTGGTCGGGTCCAGCGCCAGCAGCAGAAGCTCCTCCGGAAGTGTTCTGCGGCTCCTGCCCATCCATGCCTCCCCGCGTGGATGAATGACAGGGTGACCCCTCTCACATTGGTCTGTCGAGAGTGCGTGACCGGAATGTAGTGGAACCGATAGGTATGTCGTTCTCGTCTACCACGGGGGTTAAGCCCGCACACAGGACACTGGTACATGGTTCGGACACGGGATGTCCGGGCGTGTGTGCATGACTTGGCGGGTTCATGGTTCGGTTGGCCGCACTGAGTTGTGGCGCATGGAGGAGGCACCGGTGGCGGGCGAGTCCCCCGACAGGTCGAAGCAGCACGAGTCGTCGGCAGAACCGACGTCGGGGAGCAAGGCTCCGGTTCCGGATCCGCGGCTGGCGGTCGCCAGGGAGGCCGTGACCGCGGCTGCCCGGGTGGACACGGCCACGGCGGTGTTCTCGACGAAGCGCTCCGCGGGTTCGGCGGGGTCGGAGGGGTCCGCCGCCGGGAGTTCCCAGGGGAGTGACGGTTCTGCGGACCGTGAGTCCGCCGGTGATGGCCCCGCCAAGGGCACCGAGGGCGGTGACGCGCGTCTGCGGGACGTGGTGGCCGCATGGGTCGCGACCACGGACGACGAGGCCCCTGAGGCCGCCTCTGCCGCCGATGGCCCCGATGGCGCGGAAGTTGCCGCTGCCGCGCAGAGGCCCGACGGCCCGGAACCGGCCACGTCGAATTCGACCGGTTCGAACGGGGGCGACGAATCGGCCGGTTCGACTGGTTCGGCCGGTTCGGCCGGGGGTGACGCGGAGGGGTCCGACGGTCCGGAACCGGCCACGTCGGATTCGGCCGGTTCGGCCGGGGGTGACGCGGAGGGTGCCGCTGGTAGCGGTGACTCGGACGGTGAGGATGAGTCCGGGGCGGAGGACGGCGCGGCAGCGTCCGAGGCCGACGACGCCCTCGCAGACGATGACGCCGAGCGGGAGGGCGCCGCTGCCGCGGGGGCCCCGGCCGAGTCTGAAGCCGACGCCGAGACCGATGGCGACGACGTGACGCCCGCTGGTGGCGCCGACACCGACGCCGAGCGGGAGCCCGAGGGCGAGTCGCAGAGCGAGACGGCAGACGAGACGAAGGGCCGGCCGACGGCTGGTGCCGATGCGAAGGCGGACGCAGCGCCCGAGGGCGAAGGTTCCGCCGACGGTGACGCGGGCGCGCAGGTGGCCACCGGGTCCGAGGCCGGTGCTGCTCGCGATGCGGGCGAAGCCGGTGACGAAGTCCCCGCCGAGGCCAAGGCCGACGCCGTGACTGAGCCAGGTGCTGCCTCCGACGTGGACGAACCCGCTGACGAAGCTCCCGCCGGGGCCAGGGCTGACGCCGCGAAGGCCGATGCCGTGCCTGGAGCTGGTGCTGCTCGCGATGCGGGCGAACCCGCTGACGGAGCCCTCGCCGAGGTCAAGGTTGACGCCATGCCTGGGACCGGTGCTGCCTCCGACGTGGACGAACCCGCTGACGAGGTCCCCGCCGGGGCCAAGGCCGACGCCGTGAAGGCCGACTCCGAGCCTGGGACCGGTGCCGCCTCCGACGCGGGCGAACCCGCTGACGAAGTTCCCGCCGGGGCCAAGGCTGACGCCGCGAAGGCCGACGCCGTGCCTGGAGCTGGTGCTGCTCGCGACGCGGGCGAAGCCGGTGACGGAGCCCTCGCCAAGGCCGACGCCGTTCCTGAGGCTGGTGCTGCCTCCGACGTGGACGAACCCGCTGACGGAGCCCCCGCCGAGGCCAAGGCCGGTGCTGTCGCCGATGCGGGCGAAGCCGCAGGTGAAGGCTCCAGGGAAGGTGGCGCCGGCGCCGAGTCCGGTGCGGTTGCCTCCGGTGATCGTGACGCCGGGGCGGACGCGGACTCCGACGACGGCCCCAAGCCTCCCGTCGACCAGCCCACCGCCATCTTCAAGATGCCGGCGCGTGCCGTGGATCAGCCCACCACCATGCTCAAGTGGGGCGGCGCCAAGCCGGGTGCCGGGACCGACGAGAAGCCCACGACCGAGCCGGCAGCCGGACCGGCAGCCGGACCGGATGCCGGAGCGGACAAGGGCACGGCAACCGCCCCCGGCAAGGGCACCGAGCCCAGCAAGGATGCCGAGTCCGACAAGGGTGCCGAGCCCGGCAAGAGTGGCGACCCCAGCAAGGGTGCCGAAGGCAAACCCGCTCCGGCCTGGGCCGCGAAGCCCTCCGCTCCCGTCGAGCCGGAGGCTGAGCGCACCAGTAAGTTCGTGGCTCTCAAGCCGCTGGACGAGCCCGCGCGGCCGCCGGTTCCGCCGGCCGCCGAGACGGCCGCCATTCCTCAGGTCGGTCCCGAGCGGACGACCCAGCAACCCCTGCCGCCGAAGCCCCCGTTGGACCTGCTGGCGGAGCTGACGAACACGCCGCCGCCCCGGCAGACCCCGGTGCGGACCGTCGTGCGGCGGGTCAAGATCTGGACCCCGCTGGTGCTGCTGCTGGCCGTGGTGTTTGCAGTCGTACAGGCCGTACGCCCGCTGCCCACCCCCACGCTCGCGCTGACGGCCGACGAGTCGTACGCCTTCGAGGGGAACAAGGTCTCCCTCCCGTGGCCCGGCGAGGGCCAGGGCTGGATGGACGTGAACGGCATCGGCACCGTCGACAGGTTCGGCGAGCAGAAGCCGGTCGCCATCGGCTCGGTCGCCAAGGCCATGACGGCGTACGTGATCCTCAAGGAGCACCCGCTGAAGCCCGGCGAGGACGGCGCGCAGATCCCCGTCGACGCGAAGGCGGAGACGGAGGGCGGCTACGACGCGCAGGGCGAGTCGACGCTCAACACCGTCAAGGAGGGCGACACCCTCACCGAGAAGGACGCCATCGCGGCCATCATGATCCCCTCCGCGAACAACATCGCCCGGCTGCTTGCCCGTTGGGACTCGAACGGTTCCGAGGAGGCGTTCGTCAAGAAGATGAACGACGCCGCCAAGGACCTCGGGATGACCGACACGACGTACACCGACCCCTCGGGCCTGAAGGAGACCACCGTCTCCACCGCCGAGGACCAGGTGAAGCTCGGCAACGAACTGGTGCGGATGCAGGCGCTGGTGGACATCACCAAGCTGCCGACCTGGGTGGACCCGTCCGGCAAGAAGTGGGACAACTACAACCGCCTCGTGCCGTACAACAACGCCATCGGCATCAAGACCGGCTCCACCACCAAGGCCGGCGGCAACCTGCTGTTCGCCGCCACCCAGGAGGTCGGCGGCGAGAACGTCATCGTCGTCGGCGCGGTCCTCGGCCAGCACAAGCCGCCGATCATCGACACGGTCAACGCGGTCAGCAAGGAGGCGATGATCGCCGCCCAGGAGGCGCTGACCTCGCAGAAGATCCTGAAGAAGGGCGACGTCGTGGGGTACGTGGACGACGGGCTCGGCGGTCGCACGCCGGTCGTCGCCACGAAGGACGTCTCCGCGGTGGGCTGGGCCGGACAGACCGTCAAGCTGAAGCTGAGCGAGGACGGCACGGCCATCCCGCACACGGCGAAGGCGGGAACCAAGGTCGGCTCGCTGAGCGTCGGTGACGGCACGAGCGGCAACGCGGTCGAGGTGCCGGTGGCGCTCAAGTCGGACCTCGTCGAGCCGGGCTACGGGTCCAAGCTCACCCGCGTGAGCTGACGGACAGACGGACAGACGGACAGGCGTACGGACATACGGACGTACGGACTGCAGGGCCGCGGCGGCTTGGGGGCGTAACGCTCCCAAGCCGTGCCGAAACGGTCGTACGCCACCGACGGAGTACCGCCCCGGCGCTCCGGGCCGGGGTGCGTGCTAGCGTCGCGAGAAGGGCAGGTCGCCCGCCGCGGGGCCCGGCCGAGAGCGAAACAACGGGACACGGGAGTGCCTTCACGTGGCGACAGCGGAGCCGACGCACGCCGACGACGCCGAGCCGGGCCAAGAAGCCGGCCAGCGAATACGGCTGCGCACGCGGCACGTTGAACTCCCCGAACCGGACGACACCTCCGACCCCTCCGGGTCGGCCGAGGCTCCGGAGACCTCCGGGTCCGCCGAACTCCCCGACGTCTCCGCGCCGCCCGAACACCCCGAGAGCGGCACGGACTCAGACCGCGGCGAGCAGTGCGCGGACCCCGACGGCGTTCACGGGACCACCCGTCTGCACCGCTTCCTGCGGCACCCCGCGACCCTCGCCACCGCACTCTCCGGCATCCTCCACGTCATCTGGTTCTTCACGTTCGCGAACAGTGGGGGCGACCTCGCGGCGCAGGACGCGTGGGCCGAGTTCGTCGGGCGGAACCCGGGTTCGGCGTACAACCTGGCCTGGTACGGCGGGATGCACCCGGTGTCGTACAGCGTGGTGTCGCCGTATCTGATGGCCGTGCTCGGCGTGCGTACGACGCTGATGATCGCGGGGACGATCTCCGCCGGGCTGCTCACGCTGATCCTGATGCGCACCAGGGCCGTACGGAACCCGGTGTGGCCGTCCCTCGCCGGAGTGTTCGCGCTGCTGTGCAACGCGGCCTCGGGACGCGTGACCTTCGGCCTCGGCATGGTGTTCGCGCTCGGCGCGACCGCCGTCGTCTTCTGCTGGCCGTACCGCTGGCGCTACAAACGCTGGGCCAAGGCCCTGTGCGCCGCCCCCCTCGCCGCGCTCGCGACCGCCGCGTCACCCGTGGCCGGACTCTTCGTGGGTTTCGTCGCGGTGGCGCTCTTCCTGCAGAAGCGCCGCCCGGGCGCGTACGCGCTGGGCCTCGCGCCCGCCGCCGTCGTGGGCGTCTCCGCCTGGCTGTTCCCCTTCTCCGGTACGCAGCCGATGCTGTTCGCCTCGGTCCTGCTGCCCTTCTCGTACTCGGTGTTCGTCTTCCTCCTCGTCCCCAAGGAGTGGAAGACGGTCCGGATCACGGCGGCGGTGTACGGCCTCTCCGTCCTCCTGGTCTGGCTGATCAGCTCGCAGATCGGCTCCAACATCAGCCGCCTGCCCATGCTCCTGGCAGGGGTCGTGCTGATCGCCGCGCTGCCCTTCACGGTGCCGCGCTCGCGCAAGTGGTACGCGATCCTCGTGACCTTCGTGGGCATGAACGCCTGGATCGGCTTCAAGGCCGTGGACGACATAGTGCATACGACGCCCGCGGCCTCCTGGGCCCGCGAACTGGCCCCGCTGGTCAACCAGCTCCAGGTGGCCGGCGCCGAGAAGGGCCGCGTCGAGGTCGTACCGGCCCGCTCCCACCGGGAGGCATCCGCCCTCGCCCCGTACGTCAACCTCGCCCGCGGCTGGAACCGGCAGGCGGACATGGAGCGCAACCCCCTCTTCTACGACGACACCCTCAACTCCGCGAACTACCACGAGTGGCTGCGGCGCTGGGCCGTCCACTTCGTCGTCGTCCCCAAGGGCGAGCCCGACGGCGACGGCGGTGAGCGCGAGCGGGAGCTCGTGCAGCGCGGGATGCCGTATCTCAAGCAGGTCTGGGGCGATGCCAACTGGCAGCTCTTCCAGGTCACCGACCCCACCCCGATGGCCGACCCGCCCGCCGTCGTCGACCGGGCCGAGCAGGGTGAGCTGACCATCGAGGTGAAGCGGGCGGGGCGGGTGCTCATCCGGATCCCGTACTCGCCGTGGCTGGGGCTCGTCGACGCGGATGGCAAGGGCGTGAAGCCGCCTCAGGAGACCGAGGAGTCGAAGCGGCTGCGGGAGGACGACGGTGAGATGCCGAAGGCGTACGAGAACGTCAATGGGTGTCTGATGGAGACGGAGGAGGATGTCAACGGGGACAAGTGGACTGAGCTTCTTGCTCCGCGGGCCGGTACGTATCGGTTGGCTGCGCCTTATCAACTGCCTCGGGGCACGGGGTGTCCTGAGGAGATGAGGGACGCCGTCCGCGGGAGTGGTGGGTAGGGCTTCCGCGGGTTCGTTGTCGGGTGCGGGTTCGTTGTGGCTGGTCGCGCAGTTCCCCGCGCCCCTGACGGGGCGCCCGTCGTCAGCCCGGCTGGATCGGGAAGGCGATGTCGCACACCTCGTCCTCCGGGCCCGACGTGTCCCAATCCGTGAAGTAGATCTCTCGGCAGGGGCCTGCGTAGGTGTGGCCTTGTTCGGTCAGCCAGGCCTCTACTGCCTCGTAGGCCGCGTGGATCTGGGGGTTGGCGACCTGGGCCTTGGTGATGCGGGTGTAGGCGAGGCGGTGGGCGGGTTCGAGGCGGGCCGTTGTGTTCCAGGCGCGGGCGTGCCCCGCCGCCCAGGTGCGGGCGGCCTCCGCGTCGGCCACGGGGACGCAGGACTCCACGGGGCCGTCGCTCTCCTGCGAGACCTCGGAGTGGTACACGACGAACGGGGCGCCCGTCGTGCCGCCGCACTCCTCCGCGGCCGCCTCCAGCCGGCCCAGCGACGCCGGGATCCAGACGGGCAGCTCCTCCACGAGGGTGTGCCGCTTCTCGGTGATGACCCACTGCTCCGGTACGTCCACGGTGTGGACCTCGAATGTCGCGTACAACTCGGAACTCCTTCCGGAAAGCCGTCCACGGAGGTAGTGCGCGAGTGTCCGCTGCCCGGCGAGGCGTTCCTCGACGTCCGCCCAGTAGGCGGTCACGAGGTCCGCGGCCGCCTGCCCGTCGGTCTCCTGGCGCTCGACGACCTCGGCGATCCGGGCTAGCGGCATGTCGAGTCCGCGCAGCAGGGAGACCAGGCGGGCCCGTTCGACCTGGGCGGCGCGGTAGTAGCGGTAGCCGGTCGTGTCGTCGACGTGCGCGGGGCGCAGCAGGCCCAGCCGGTCGTACAGCCGCAGTGCCTTCGGCGAGAGCCGCGCACGGGCGGCGAACGCGCCGATCGTGAGCAGGCCCTCGGCCGGGGGCGACGCGCTGGTCGTGTCGGTCACGGGTTCCACGGACCCATCCTCCGTCACCGGGCGCCTGCCGCCCGGCGGGGAGGACGCTGCTCCTTGCCCCAGGGACAAGGTCAACCGACGGGAGCCGCGGTATCGGGCGCCGGCAGCCGACGCGAGCCGCCGCACCGGGCGCCGGTAACCGACGCGAGCCGCCGCACCGGGCGCCGGTAACCGACGCGAGCCGCTGTACCGGGCGCAGGCCACCGACGCGAGCCGTCGTGTCAGGCGACCAGTGCCTCCACGGCCGCCACCACCTCGGCCGACTCCGGTTCGGTCTGTGGGGAGAAGCGGGCGGCCACCGTGCCGTCCCGGCCGATCAGGAACTTCTCGAAGTTCCAGCGGATGTCACCGCTGTGGCCCTCGCCGTCCGCGAAACCGGTGAGCCGCTCGTACAGCGCGTGCCGCTCGTCACCGTTCACGTCGACCTTCTCGGTCATCGGGAAGGTCACGCCGTACGTCGCCGAGCAGAACTCCGCGATCTCCTCGGACGTGCCGGGCTCCTGGCCCATGAACTGGTTGCAGGGCACCCCGAGCACGGTGAAGCCCTGCGCGGCGTACCGCTCCTGCAGTCGCTCCAGGCCCCCGTACTGAGGGGTGAGCCCGCACTTGGAGGCCACGTTGACGATGAGCACGGCCTGGCCCTTGTACTGGCCGAGGTCCGCGGAACCGCCCTGCAGGGCATCGATGTCGACGTCGAGAACTGAGTCAGTAGTCATAAACGGATGCTAACTCCGCTCCGAAGGGTCACGGGCGGCGCCCCGGTCCCCCTGGGCCCCGACGAGAACCTCGCCCGCGGGGGTGCGGTAGTAGAGGACCGACCGCCCGGAGCGGCGCCGCTCCACCAGCCGGGCGTCCAAGAGGACTCTTAGGTGGCGGCCGACCGAGCCGAGCCCCTGGCCGGTGACGGCCACCACCTGGCTCGTGCTCATGGGGGAGCCGAGCAGGACGAGAACGCCCGCCCGCCCCGCCCCGAGCAGCCGGCTGAGGCTCTCGGGGGCGCCCGCGGCCGTCGGCCCGGTGTCCGCGAGCGCGCCCGAGCACGGGTACACGACCGCGTACCGGTCGGGCTCCTCCCACGACACCCAGCCCTGCCGCTGCGGTGTCACGGGTACGAAGAGGAGCTCGGCGCCCGAGATCTCGCGGGGCGGGTACTCGTGGAGGTTGATCTGCAGCCGGTTCTCGCCGAGCCAGCGCATGCCCGGCCGCATCGAGTCCAGGGCCGCCGCCCAGCCGCCCTGGCTCAACTGGGCGATGCGGGCGACGACATCGGCTTCCAGCACGCGACGGCGACGGGGCCAGTAGGGGCGTACGGCCTCGGTCCAGACGTGGGTGAGCAGGTCGGCGGCGCGGCCGGGGAGGTCGTCGCGGTCCTGGAGGATGCGGGGGAGCGGGCCGCGCAGGGCCACGGAGAGGTGGGCGCGGGCGGCCTCGGGGGACGTTCCGCGCACTCGGGCGACCTCGGTTTCGAAGTCCTCCTCGCCGCGCGGGGTGGGCGTGAGAAAGTCGGCGATCCACTCGGGTCCGAGTCCGGCCCGGACGAGGGCGGCGGTGACGGGATCGGCGGCCAGCCGCCGTTCGTGGTCCGGCAGATGGGCCTGCAGCCAGGTCCGCTCGCCCGGGTGCGTGGCCGTCCCCGCCCGCAGCGCCTTCAGACAGGCGAAGGTCTCGGCGAGCGGCGAGAGCACGAAGCGGCTGCCCGCGAGGGTGTCGGCGTTGACCTGCCACCAGCCCATGTCGGCGGCCTCCCCGGCAGCTGTCCTGTCGTCCGCTGCGCCGTCCGTTTCGCGCAGGCGCGAAACTCTACCGGCCGCTCCGGCCCCGGTCCGAGACTCCGGGCATGCCCATGACGTCGTACCGGTCCCTCTTCCGTACCCCCGAGTTCACCCCTCTCTTCCTGGCCTCCTCGGCGCAGGTGGCCGCCCAGACGATGAGCGGTCTGGCGCTCGGCACGCTGGTCTACCGGGCCACGGACTCGCCGCTGCTGTCGGCCCTGAGCATGTTCGGTCCGTCCCTGGCCCAGGTGCTGGGCGCGACCACGCTCCTGTCGGCGGCCGACCGGCTGCCGCCCCGGGCCACGCTGACGGGCACCGCGCTGGCGTTCGCGGCGGGTACGGCGGCACTGGCGGCCCCGCTGCCCCTGTGGGGGATCTTCGCCCTGATCCTCGTACTGGGCCTGGTGGCGTCCCTGGGCGGCGGGGTCCGCTGGGGCCTCCTGAACGAGATCCTGCGCGAGGACGGCTACATCCTCGGCCGCTCGGTCTTCAACATGGCGAACGGGATCACGCAGGTCGCGGGGTTCGCGACGGGAGGCGTACTCATCGCGTTCCTGTCCCCGCGCGGCACGCTCCTCACCGCGGCGGCCCTGTACGTGACGGCCGCCGTGGTGTCCCGCCTCGCCCTGACCGCCCGCCCGCCGAGAACCACGGGCCGCCCCTCTGTGCGCGAGACCCGGCGCACGAACGCGGCCCTGCTCGCCTCCGGCCCCCGCCGCCATCTGTTCCTGGCCCTGTGGATCCCCAACGGCCTGATCGTCGGCTGCGAGTCCCTCTATGTCTCGTACGCTCCCGGCCACGCGGGCCTGCTCTTCGCCTGCGCGGCCCTGGGCATGCTGGCGGGGGATGTCACGGTGGCCCGCTTCGTGCCGCCCCGCCTGCGCCCGCGACTTGGGGTTCCGCTGCTTCTGCTGCTGGCCGCCCCGTACGTCTTCTTCGTTCTGCGCCCGGGGCCTGCCCTGGCGGCGGTCCTCGCCGCCGTGGCCTCGGCCGGTTTCGCGGCGAGCCTCCTGCAACAGGAGCGCCTCATGGCCGTGACCCAGCCCGAACTGTCCGGCCACGCACTGGGGTTGCACTCCTCCGGAATGCTGACGATGCAGGGAGTGGGAGCGGCCCTGGCGGGCGCGACGGCCCAACTGACGTCACCGGGCACGGCGATGACGGTGATGGCGCTGGTGTCGATCGCCGTGACGGTGAGCCTGGCGCCGGGGCTGCGTCCCGGGCCTCGCGTGGCTAGCGCGCCACGAACTGCGTGAGGACCGCCTGCACTTCGTAGATGTCCACGCCCTTGGTGAAGGTCTTCTCGATCGGCGCCGGGGTGCCGGAGATCCAGATCTTCAGCTCGGCGTCGAGGTCGAAATGGCCCGCGGTCTCCACCGAGAAGTGGGTGATGCTGCGGTAGGGGACGGAGTGGTACTCCGTCTTCTTGCCGGTGATGCCCTGCTTGTCGACCAGGATGAGACGGCGGTCGGTGAAGAGGATCGTGTCGCGTATCAGCAGGTACGCCGCGTACACCTGCTCGTCCTGCCCGAGCAGTCGCGCGTAGTCGTGCTGCGCCTTCGCCGGATCGATGGTGTGCGCGTTTCCGAACAGCGCCATGGTGAGCCCCCGTTGGATGTGTGGAACCGGATGTGTGGACCGGACGTGCGGACCGGGACGTGCGGACCGGATCGTGATGTCACAAGATCCTCTCACTGTAGGGCAATCAGGGCACGCGTTCACCTGAGGCGGGCGGCGGCCGGCGGCGGCTCGTCCCGGAGGCGGACCGGGGCAGTCCGATCTGTACGATTCCATTACCCACACCACCCTTGACAGCGTGCGTGCTGTTTCGCGACGTTTGAGCCCCGCCGAACAGTTCGAGGCGGGGCGGGACGCGGAGAGCGCGTCATGGGGGAATGGGGGGCTGCCCGTGCGATCCATGAGCACCATCACGATCCACAGACCCGAGGAACTGAGCCTGCCACTGCGCCGGGCCTGGCACCGCGCGATGGACGAGTCACCGGACTACGCGAACCCTTTCCTGGCACCGGAGTTCGCGGCGGGGATCGGCCGGCACCGCGGCGGGGCGCGGGTGGCGGTCCTCCACGAGGGCCAGGAGGCCGTCGGCTTCCTCCCGTACGAGCGCAGCGCCTTAGGGGTGGGCCGGGCCATCGGGCTCGGTCTCTCCGACGCCCAGGCCCTCGTGCACCGGCCCGGCGTCGCCTGGGACACCCGGGAACTGCTGCGGGCCTGCGGTCTTTCCGTCTTCGAGTTCGACCACCTCGTCGAGGAGCAGAAACCTTTTGGGCCCTACGTCACGGGGACGTTCGCCTCACCCGCCATCGACCTGAAGGACGGCGACTGCGCGAGCTACGCGGAGTGGCTGCGCGGCGCGTACCCGGGGCTGGCCAAGACGACGCTGAAGAAGGAACGGCGGCTGGCGCGCGACCTGGGCGAGATGCGGTTCGTCTTCGACGAGCGCGATCCGGGAGCGCTGCGCACGCTCATGCGGTGGAAGTCCGCCCAGTACCGCAGGACGGGACGGATGGACCGGTTCGCGCGGCCGTGGATAGTCGAGCTGGTGGAGCAGCTGTTCCAGGTCCGCGAGGAGCACTTCACCGGTGTGCTGTCCGTGGTGTACGCGGGGGACCGGCCCGTGGCCGCGCACTTCGGGCCCAGGTCGCGCACGGTGTTCGCGCCGTGGTTCACCGCGTACGACCCCGACCTCCAGTACTACTCGCCCGGCCTGATCATGCACCTGCGCATGGCCGAGGCCGCCGGCCGGGACGGTGTGCGGCTCATGGACCTGGGGCGCGGCGACAAGGAGTGGAAGGACTGGCTCAAGACCCGCGAACTGCGCGTGGGCGAGGGCTTCGCGGTCCGCCCCCACCCGGTGGCCACGGCACACCGGCTGTGGCGCAGGCCGGTACGCGGGCTGCGGAACACGGTCCTGGCCCATCCACGGCTGCGGGAACCGGCCGACCGGCTGCTGAAGACGGTCGGCACGCTGCGTACGACGGGCCGCATGGGCTCCGGCGCGGGCATGGGCGCGGGCATGGGCTCCGGCGCCGGCCCTCGACGGAACGCGGACGGGCAGCGGGGCGTGAGCGCGCAGGGCACCGCGAACCCGCCGGGGAACGCGAACGCCAACTCGCAGCGGAATGCGAACGTACAGGGCACCGTGAGCGCGCGGGGCAATGCGGCCCCGCGGCGGGAGAGGTGACGATGCCGTACGGATCGCGGCTCGCCGCGACGATGGCACGTCGACTCGGACGGGAGTGCGTCTACACGCCCTCGGCACGTCTGGCCCTGTACCTGGCACTGCGGCGCTGGTGCCGGCCTGGCGGGCGGGTGCTGATGTCACCGGTGAACGACGACGTGATCCTCTTCGTCGTCCTCGCGGCCGGACTGCGCCCGGTGATGGCCCCCGTGTCGGTCTGGGACGGCAACATCGACCCGGCCGCCGTACCCGAGTCCACCTGGCGCGGCGTGGACGCCGTCCTCACCACGAACCTGTACGGCATGCCGGACCGGGTCGTCGAACTACGCCTGCGCTGCGAGGAGTTGGGGATACCCCTGATCGAGGACGCCGCGCACGCGATCGGCACGCACCTGGACGGGCAGCCGATCGGGACGTTCGGAACGGCGGCGGCCTTCAGCCTCTCCAAGCACGTGGCGGCGATGGCGGGCGGCTTCCTGGCCGTGGAGGACGCGCGCACCCGCCGGGAGCTGGAGCTGCTGCGGGACGACCTCCTGGTCCCGGGCCGCCTGGCCGGCGACCTGGCAACTGCCCTGCGTCCACTGGCGCGTTCGGCCGTCCGCACGCTGCACCTGGTGCGCCCGGCCTGGCGGACGATGCAGCGCCTCGGCCTCCTCGAACGCGACGACTTCCGCATGGCCCTGCACGCACCCCGGCTCTCCGTCAGCGCACTCCGGGCGCCGAGCCTGACCGCGTACGAGCCATGGATACGCGTCGACCTCCACGACTTCCGGACCCGCCACGGAACCCTGGTGCGGGGCCAGTTGAAGCTTCGCATGGCGCTGCTCGACGAGAACCTCACGCGTCGCCGGGCGGGCGTCAGCGTCCTCTCCGGTACGGCCTGGGCCTCGCCGGCACTCCGCGACCGCGCGGCACGGGGCGGCCCGCTGCCCCTCTTCCGGGTCCCGCTCCTGGTCCACGACCGTGACGCCCTCGTGGAGCGCCTGGTGGGACACGGAGTGGTCGCGGGCTACATCTACGATCCCCCGCTCGACGACTACGCGGGCGCGGAGTTCGCCGAACCGTCCCCCGACCCGTCGTCCGCCCGCTGGTTCGCCTCCCACGTCCTGCCCGCCGATCCGCTCCAGGCCCGCACCCTCACCGCCGCCCTCACGAGAGAACGGACGAGGACCGCCCACCCGCCGGCCCCGACCCCCGCAGTCCCGGACGCCACACCACCGGCGCCGCTCGGCCAGTGAACGGCCCCTGAGCGCCTTTCAGCAGCCCGAGTGACTCCGGCCCACCGCGGCCGGGGTCTCAGGGACGCCCCGTGTCGTACGCCCTCTGGTTCCGCTCGATGTCCGGGTTGTTGTCGACGGCCCACTCGGCCAGCGCCACGGCGGGCTCGATCAAGGTCCGCCCCATCGGGGTGAGTTCGTACTCCACGCGGGGCGGGACCTCGGCGTACGCCGTGCGGGACACGAGGCCGTCGCGCTCCAGGTGCCGGACCGTGCGGGTGAGCATGCGGTGTGCCTTTTGTGAGGGTCTCGATAGTCACCGACCATGTGCCTGCTTACAAGGAGCGGCTGGCGCCCATGATGGGCTGGGTGGACACGGTTCCCATGGGGGCCGTCCGGGCCATCGGGACCGTCGAGATCCTCGGCGCCGCCGGCCTCCTACTGCCGCCGCTCACCGGGACGGCCCCCGCCCTCGCGATACTCGCCGCCCTCGGCTTCCTCGTACTCCAGATCCTGGCGGCCTGGCTGGCGACGGCGTGGTGAGTCCGTGATCGGTCCGGGCTCAGTCCAGCGCGCCCGACATGAGCCGGTGGACCACCTCGGTCAGCAGGTCGGTGCCCGCGCTGATGTCGGTGTCGGCCGTCGACTCGCCCTCGTTGTGGGAGATTCCCTCGACGCTGGGGACGAAGAGCATGATCGAGGGTGCGATGTCTTTCATGTTCACGGAGTCGTGGCCCGCGATGGTCATCATGGTCTGGTGGCTGAGGCCCAGCTCGTCGGCCGCCCGGGCCGCGAGTTCGACCCCGGCCGCCGGGAAGGCCGCCACGCCCCAGCCGTGTGTCTGGACCTGCTCGACGGTGACCGAGGCACGCTCCTCGATGCCGGGGATCGACTCGGCCATTTTCTTGGCCGCCGCGTCGAGCAGGGCCTCGTCGGGGGAGCGCAGGTCGACGTGCATGCGTACCTCGCGGGCGACCACCACGGGGGAGTTGGGCAGGACGGTCATCTCGCTGACCGAGGTGTGCAGCGGTGTGTCGGTGCTCTGCTCGGCCAGTTCGCGCACGGCCACGACCAGGAGTGAGGCGCCGAGGAGGGCGTCACGGCGGTCCGCCATGATCGTGGACCCGGTGTGCGACTGCTCGCCACGGACCACGACCTGGTACTTGCGGGCCGCCCAAGTGGAGTCCACCAGGCCGATGTTGAGCCCCTTGTTCTCCAGGTCGCGGCCCTGCTCGATGTGGATCTCGGCGTACGCCGCCACGTCCGGGCCGGGATAGTCGCCGATCGTGCCGATCTCGCGGAGGGCGGTCTCGACCGTGGTCCCCGTGGGGTCGGTGGTCGTGAGCGCTGTCCGGGCCGGGAGCTTGCCCGTGAAGACCGCGCTGCCCATCATGCTCGGCTTGAAGCGGGAGCCCTCCTCGTTGAACCAGTTGACGACGGCCACGTTGTGGCGCGGCGTCCCGTCCGAGTCGCCGTACCGCTGGACGGCCCGGTGTGCCGCGTGGGCCGAGGCGAGGACGCCGTACGCCCCGTCGTAGCGGCCGCCGAGCGGCTGGCTGTCCAGGTGGGAGCCGGTGAGGACGTACGGGGCTCCGGGGGTGACGGTGAAGAGGCCGAACTGGTTGCCCACCGCGTCGTAGCGGACCTCGGCGCCGCGGGCGGTGAGCCACTGGTGCAGCCAGGCGCGCTGTTCTCCGTCGGCGGCGGTGGCGGCCTGGCGCTCGACTCCGCCGGCCGGGGTGGCGCCGAACGCCGAGAGGGTCGCGAAGTCCTTCAGGAGGGTGGCGTCGGGGGTGCTCATGATCACGTCCTGTCGGTTTGTGAGAGAAGAGAAGAGAGGGGGGAGGGGGGCTCAGACGGGCGTGGTCGCCGGTGCGCGGACCGTCGGGTCCTGGATCAGGTGCAGCACGGCCGGGAGGCCGCTCGCGCGGGCCCGCCGGAACGCCTCGCGGAAGTCGCGGTCCGAGGTCACGGTCTCGCCGTACGCGCCGTACGAGCGGGCCCATGCCGCGAAGTCCGGGTTGGTCAGCCGGGTGCCCGACGGGCGGCCCGGATAGGCGCCCTCCTGGTGCTCGCGGATCGTCGCGTAGCAGCCGTTGTCGACGACCAGGGCGACGAAGACGGCGCCGTGACCCACCGCGGTGGCCAGCTCCTGGCCGTTCATCAGGAAGCAGCCGTCGCCCGCGACGGACACGACCTCGCGGCCGGGGAAGGCAAGCGAGGCGGCGACGGCGGCCGGTATGCCCACGCCCATGGCGCCGTTGCGGGGCGCGACGAGTGAGGCCGGGCTGCGGTGCGGAAGGTAGCGGGCCGGCCAGAGGGCGTGGTTTCCGGCGCCGTAGGTGATGACGGCGTCGGGGGCGAGTTCTTCGCGCAGTACGGCCATGACCGCGGTGAGGTCGACATAGGCGTCGTCGCCCGAGTCGTCCGAGGCCGTCGGCTCGGGCGTGGGAGTCGTGAAGCGGGTGTGCGCCTCCCTGGCGGACACGAACCACTCGACGTCCGTGTCGGGCGCCGCGGACACGGTGACCAGGTCGAGGACGAAGGTCGGCGCGTGGGCCGAGACGAACTGGTCGATGCGGCCGCAGTGGCCCCGCGCCTCGCCGGGCAGGACGAGCACCGTCTCGGAGTCGAGGCCGCGGGTGTACCCGTCGCTGAGCACGTCGCCGCGCGGAGCGCCGAGGAAGACCGTGAGGTCCGCCTCGTCCAGCAGCCGGGCCGCGTGATCGGCGCGGCCGTACCCGAGCGAGCCGACGTAGGCGCCTGTGCCTGTGCCGGTGCATTCGAGCTCCTGCCCAAGGCGCTGGTCAGGGCGCTCGGCAAGCCCCTGCTCAACGCCCTGCTCAAGGCCCTGTTCGAGGTCATGCGGGACCGCGTCGTAGGCACGGAAGTCGGCGAGCACCGGGATCGAGTGCCGTGTCGCCCAGCGCATGAGTTCCTGGCCGCTCTCCGCGGTCCACTCCTCGCCGCCGACCACGACGAGGGGCCGCCGCGCGCGCTCGAACCGGCGCACCAGCTCCTTCAGCTCCGCCTCGGCGGCCCGCGGCCGGGGCACCGCGAGCGGCCGGACCACGCCGGAGGGGCCCGCGGGCAGGGTGAGGACGTCCTCGGGAAGGCCGATCACCACGGGACCGGGCCGACCGCTCCGCGCCACGTGGACGCTCTCCGCGACGACACGGGCGGCCGCGGTCGGGTCGTCCAGCATGACGACCTTCTTCGCCGTGCTGCCGAACCACCCGGTGAGGTCGAACTCCTGGAACGCCTCCCGGCCGCGGTCGGCCACCGGGATCAGCCCGACGAAGAGGATCATCGGCGTCGCGTCCTGGTACGCGGTGTGCACGGCGATGAAGGCGTTCGCGGCGCCCGGACCCCGGGTGACCATCGCCACCCCGGGCAGCCCGGTCAGCCGGCCCTCCGCCAGCGCCATGAAGCCCGCACCGCCCTCGTGCCGGGTCACCACCGTCGAGACCGGCGAGTCGTGCAGGCCGTCGAGGACGTCGAGAAAGGACTCACCGGGAACGCCGTACACCCGCCGTACGCCCTCGCGCTCCAGCTGCGCGACGATCAGATGGCCGGCGGAGAGGGGGCGCTCCGTGGGTTCGGCGGGCTCGGTTGCGACGTTCGCCATCGGGGTCTGTTCCTTCTCTTGAGGCCGCGGTTGCCCGGCCAGTGTTGCCTCGGAGGCGTCGGGAAACACGGGGCAAAGGCCCCCGGATACGGGCGCCCCGGTGTGCAGATGAACAGAGCCGGGCAGGCGGCCGGAGTCCGAGCCCCGCCTGTTGCGCCACCCCACCCCCATGTCCGTAACAAGAAGTTTTCATCCGGGGTTCGAAGCCCGACGTGGCCCATTGGTCATGTGCACAGTCGACGGCCCGTGGCGGTGTGCTTCTGCTTCTTGTGGCCGGCGAAGAGGTCGTTGCACGGTGGGCCGACCCGATGGCGCCCGCACAGTCCCCAGACGATTCCTCGGCTCAGACCTCAGACCTCAGAACCCAGACCGGAGTCCCCATGACCGCTCCCGCTTCCCCGCCGACCCCGGACAGCCGGCTCGACGCGACGAAGATGCGCAGGATCTCCCTCGCCAGCATGGTCGGCACCACGGTTGAGTGGTACGACCTGTTCCTGTTCGGCACCGCTTCCGCGCTGGTCTTCGGCAAGGTGTTCTTCCCCGAGTTCGGCGGTGCCGTCGGCACGATCCTGTCGTTCCTCACCTTCGCCTCCGCCTACCTGGCGCGCATGGTGGGCGCGGTGCTCTTCGGGCACTTCGGCGACCGTCTCGGCCGCAAGTCCATGCTGCTGATCTCCCTGACGGCGATGGGCGTGGCCACCTTCTGCATCGGCCTCGTCCCCGGCTACGACACCCTCGGTGTGGCCGCGCCCCTCCTGCTGCTGGGCCTGCGGGTGGTGCAGGGCCTCGCGCTCGGGGGCGAGTGGGGCGGTGCCGTACTGATGACCGTCGAGCACGCACCGGAGAACCGGCGCGGGTTCTTCGGTTCCATGGTCCAGATCGGCGTACCGATCGGGACGCTGCTCGCCAACGGGGCGTTCCTGGTGGTGGCCTCCACGACGAGCACCGAGGCGCTGTACTCGTGGGGCTGGCGGATCCCATTCCTGGCCTCGGCGATCCTCGTCGGGATCGGCTTCTACATCCGGCTGCACATCGAGGAGACGCCGTCCTTCCAGGCGGTCAGGCAGGAGGGGGCCAAGGCGAGGATCCCGTTCTTCGCCCTGATGGCCCGGTACTGGCGCCAGGTGCTGCTGGGCGGTGTCGCGACCCTCTCCACCGGGTCGACCTTCACCCTGATGGTGGCCTCCGGCGTCAGCTACGGCACCAACGACCTGGGGCACTCGAAGAACCTGATGCTGTGGGCGGTCATGGTGTCCTGCGCCGTCGCGTTCCTGGCCATCCCGTACTTCGGCCGGCTGTCCGACCGCGTCGGCCGCAAGCCCGTCATCTACGCGGGCATCGCGGCGGAGGCCGTACTCGCCTTCCCGTTCTTCTGGCTCCTCGACACCGGATCGGCGCCGCTGGTCTTCGTGGCCTACGCGCTGATGATGCTCGCGTTCTCCGCCAACTACGGCCCCATCGCGACCTTCCTCGCCGAACTCTTCGGCACTCGCGTGCGGTACTCGGGCCTCTCGGTCTCCTACATGCTGTCGGGCCTGCTGGGCTCCGCGGCGACCCCGGCCGTCACCGCGTGGCTGCTGACGGCCACCGGGAGCAGCTCCTCGATCGCCTGGTACGTACTCGGCGCGGCGACCGTGTCCCTGCTGGCCCTGCTCCTCCTCGCGGAGACCCGCTTCGGCGACATCGACGAGCCGGGCCTGCAGTCCACGCCCGCCGCGCGTCCGGTCAAGGCCGTCGTATGAGCACGGGTACGGGCACGGGTGCGGGCACTGCTGTAGGCACAGGCACCGGCGGGATCACGCGGATCGGCTCGGCGCCCGGCGTTCCGGCCGCCGTGGGTCCGTACGTCCAGGCGACGTCCGCCGGCGGTTTCGTCTTCACCACCGGACAGATACCCGCCGCTCCGGGCCGGTCGACCGGCACCTTCGAGGACGACGTGCACGCGACGCTCCGCAACCTCGAAGCCGTGCTCCACGCGGCGGGCTCCGATCTCGACCACGTCGTCAAGGTCAACACCTACCTCAGCTCACCGGACCAACTCGCGCCCTACAACGAGGCGTACGAGGCATTCTTCGCCGACCGCAGGCCCGCGAGGACGACTGTGTGCGTGGGGCTGTGGGGCGTGTCCCTGGAGATCGACTGTGTCGCGGTGGTCAGGACGGAGGCCGCGCGGTGAAGGCCCCCGCCCAGGCCGGACCCGTACACGCGGAGCTGCTGGAGCGCCTCGGGCGCGTCGACCTCCCCACCCTCGGCCACTTCCTCGAAGAGGGCTTCGTGGACCCGGCCGTACGGCGGCTGGGGCAGCCGCGCCGGATGGCCGGTACGGCCGCCACCCTCGCCCTCGACGCTCCGGACGCCGCCGCGGTGAACCGGGCGCTCGTCGCGCTGCGCCCCGGCGAGGTGCTGGTCGTCGACATGGGCGGCGACCACAGCCACGCGCCGGTCGGCGCCGTCACGATCGCGGCGGCCCGGGCGCGTGGGGCCGCGGGTGTCGTCGTCGACGGAGTGGTGACCGACGTGGACGCGCTCACCGATCCGCACTCCGGCCTGCCCGTCCACGCCCGGGGCACCACCTGCCTGACCACCAAGCGGCTGGACGGCGGGGGAGGGCGGCACCAGGTGCCCGTGGACATCGGCGGTGTCCGCGTCGCGCCGGGCGACCTCGTCCTCGGCGACGCCAACGGAGTGATCGCCCTGCCACCGGCCGCGCTGGCCGCCGTGGTGCGGCAGGCGGAACTGTCGGACGCGGCCGAGCCGGACCTCCTCGCGCGGATCCGGGCGGGCGAGGACCTCCGGACGCTGCTCCACCTCGGCTGACCGAGAACCAGACCCCAGCAAGGGAAGAAGCACGTGACGGAACACGAGACGGACCACGCGACGGAAACCAAGACGGACCACGCGACGGAAACCGAGACGGACCACGCGACGGAAACCAAGACGGAACGCGTGACGGAGTACAAGATCGTCGACCCGGCCACCAACACCCTCGTGCGGCGGTATCCGACGTCGGACGACGCCGCCGTCGACCGCGCGGTCGCGGCCGCCGCGGACGAGTTCGCCGAGTGGCGCCGACGCCCCGTCAAGGAGCGCGCCGACCTCGTCCTCGCCGTGTCCCGGGAGTTCGAGAACCGGCGCGAGGAGCTGGCCGCGATCATCACCCGAGAGATGGGCAAGACCACCCGCGAGGCACTGGGCGAGGTGGACCTGTCGGCGGCGATCTTCGCGTACTACGCGGAGCACGGCCCCGACTTCGCCGCGGACCGGCGGCTCGACATCCGCGGTGGCGACGAGGTGGTCGTACGGTCCGAGCCGCTCGGCGCGCTGCTCGGCGTGATGCCGTGGAACTACCCGTACTACCAGGTCGCCCGCTTCGCGGCCCCGAACCTCGTCCTCGGCAACACGGTCGTCCTCAAGCACGCCCCGAGCTGCCCCGAGTCGGCGCAGGCCATCGAGGACATGATGAGGGCGGCGGGGCTCCCGACGGGCGCGTACGTCAACGTGTACGCCACCAACGAGCAGGTCGCCCGCGTCATCGCGGACCCGCGGGTCCAGGGCGTCTCGCTCACGGGCTCGGAGCGGGCCGGGCGCGCGGTGGGCGAGATCGCGGGCCGCCACCTGAAGAAGTACGTCCTCGAACTCGGCGGCTCCGACCCCTTCGTCGTCCTGCCCGACGCCGACCTGGAGGCCGCCGTCGGCGCGGCCGTCGAGGGCCGGATGGGCAACGCGGGCCAGGCGTGCACCGCCTCGAAGCGGTTCATCGTGGTCGACTCCGTCCACGACCGCTTCCTGGCCGCCTTCACCGACGCGGTGCGGGCCCTGACCGTCGGAGACCCCACCGACGACGGCGTCTCCTTCGGCCCCCTCTCCTCCGAGGAGGCCGCCCGGACGGTGATTGCGCAGGTGGAGGACGCGGTGGAGCGGGGCGCGACGGCGGTCACCGGAGGCGGGCGGCCGGCCCGCGAGGGCGCCTTCGTCGAACCGACCGTCCTCACCGGTGTGACCCCCGGCATGCGCGCGTACCAGGAGGAGATCTTCGGACCGGTCGCGGTCGTCCACCGCGTCCCCGACACCGCGGCGGCGATCCGCCTCGCCAACGACACCCCGTACGGCCTCGGCAGTGTCGTTTTCGGCCGTGACATCGCCGCCGCGAAGGCGGTCGCCGACGCGCTCGACGTCGGCATGGTCTCGATCAACGGCCCCTCCGGCACCCAGGAGGACCTCCCCTTCGGAGGGGTCAAACTGTCCGGCGTGGGGCGGGAGTTGGGCGCGTACGGAATGGCCGAGTTCGTCAACCGGAAGGTCGTACGCGTACGGGGAGAGGCGGGACGGGCAGGCCGGGCGGGCTGACCCCGGGGTTCTGCCAGGTGAGGACGAGGCACGATGGAGCCCATGCGTACCCCGCCTCCGACCTCGCACTCGCCGCACTCGGCCCTGCCGCCGCCGGACCCGCACGTCGTCGCTCTGGCGCGCCAGTGTCTGGAGGAGATCGACAGCCTGGTCGACGAGTGGGCCGAGTACGTGGGGCCGGTCCGGGCCTCCTACTCGGAGATGGTGTCGCCGCAGGAGTTCCGCGACAGCGCCTGGCAGGCGTTCGAGCTCCTGCTGCGTACCGTCGCGCAGCTGCCGGTGCCTGAGCATGTCGCCGGTGTATCCGGGCGGGTCGGTGAACAGCGCGCCCGGCAGGGCGTTCCGCTGGACGCGCTGCTGCAGGCCGCCCGTGTGGACTTCCGGGTCGTCTGGGCCGCGCTGGTGAGGCGCGCGGGGGACGAGGGCAGGGCGCAGCTGGTCACCTCCGCCTACTACGTGTGGGAGGCGGTCGAGCACCACGTCACCGGCATCATGACCGCCTACCAGCGCACCGTGCTGGAGATGGGGCGGCGCACGGAGGACGAGCGGAGGCTGTGGTTCGGTCGGCTCCTGGACAGCGGCGGCCGCAATCCCACCGTGGTGCAGGACGCCGCGCGGGCTCTCGGGTTCCAGGCGTCCGGGCAGTTCCTGTGCGCGGTCGCGCCCGGTGGCGGTGAGGCGTCGCTGCGCGGAGTCGCGAACGCGCTCCGCGTCCTCGGTGCGCCGCTGCAGCAGCAGGCGGTCGCCTCGGACATGGTCCTGGTCGTCCAGCTGGGCTCCCGGCTGACCGGGGAAGCGGTGCTGGCACAGCTGGAGGGGACGCCGTGCGGTGTCTCCTCCGTGGTGGCCGGGCTCACCGAGGTGCCGCGTGCGGTGACGCTGGCGACCGCCACGGCCCGGGTGCTGCCGGGCGACGCCACGCAGCCGCATCGGCTGGAGGACAGCTGGCTCGACGTCCTGGTCCACCGGGCCGGGGACCTCGGCCACGATCTGGCGGCCGACGTGCTCGGCGGGCTGCGCACGGGAGTTCCCCCGGCGGAGGCGGACCGGCTGCTGGAGACCGTCCAGGTCCACCTGTCGGGCAGCGGTTCCATCGCCGACACGGCCGCAGCCCTGTACTGCCACCGCAACACGATCCAGCAGCGCCTCAACCGCTTCGCCGAACTCACCGGCCGCGACCCCAGGCGCCCGGAGGACGCGGCCCTGGTCGTCCTGGCCCTCAGCGCGTACCGCCTCCAACAGATGTGACGAGGCAAGGACGAGGCCGGAACCCGGAGCGTGATCTTTCCGTCTTCCCTCGTCGGGCGGGCTGTTCTTCATGAGGGAGGACGCGGCCCCGACGGGAAGGCGGCGACCGGACCTCACTCCGCCCGCTGATCAAAATCAAAATCTATTAAATCGGCTGAAAATTGAGACACATAACCTGGCGTGATTCTGCGCGCGCAAGAAGCAGAATCACGCTCTCCATGCCGCGTGGGCCACGGGCGGGACTCTGGGCCGCGGCGGGTGCCGTGGGCCTCGGATTCCTCGTGGCGCTGGAGATAGCCGCACGTCACTACGGCCAGCCGGGGCCGATGACCAATCAGGCGCGGGAGGTGATCTTCGCTCCCAAATCCGGCTTTCTGCTGTACGCCGGTATGGCGTTGATGATGGTGGTCCTCACCTGGCGGCAGCGGTTCATCGCGGTCGGCGCCGCGATCGGTGTCGACATCGCCCTCGCGGCGGTCCGGTGGGCGGTGGACGCCAAGGTGACCGACGGCCACCCGTTCGGCAACGGCGCGTTGTGGGTGATGCTGGGCTGCGCGGTCATCGCCGTCACGAGTCGCACCGGCCAGGAACGCGTCCTGCTGCTGAAGGGCGTCGGGATGGGCCTGCTGCTGGTGGCCGGCCGCAAGACTGGCGACACCTGGCTGCTCATCACCTCCAAGACCCGCCCGGGGGTGCTCGACCAGTACGTGGCGACCGCCGATCACGCGCTGGGCAACCCGTCGTGGCTGGTGGGCCGGATCGTCGAGGCCACCGGCCCGGTCGGCTCCAACCTCCTCAACATCGTCTACGGCCAGCTCGCGGTGGCCGCGGTCGTCGTCGCGCTGTACCAACTGCGCCACGTGGCGGCCGAGCGCCGCTTCCCGCGCCACCATCTGGTGCGTACGTTTCTGGTGATCGGCCTCCTCGGGCCCGCCACCTACCTGGTCTTCCCGGTGGTCGGACCGGTCTTCGCCTACGGCACCGGTGTCGAGCACTGGTCGTCGGTCGGCCTGTGGCCGGAAGCGCCGCCCAGCGGACAGTGGGCGGTGGCCGACCTGTGGCCGCAGACTCTGCCGCCGATCAGCACGCCGCATCCCATGCCGTTCGACGCGATCACCCCACGGAACTGCATGCCCAGCCTGCACACGGCGTGGGCCACCGCGATCTACATCCACTCCCGGAATGCGCCGCGGACTCTGCGATTCGCGGGCACGTTCTGGCTGGTGGCCACGCTCGGCGCAACGCTGGGATTCGGCTACCACTACGGCGTGGATCTCATCGCAGGCGTGGTGTTCACGCTCACGGTCGAGGCGGCGCTGCGCTCGTCCGACCGCGGCTGGGACCGAGCGGGGCTCCAACTGGCCGCCTACGGCACGACCGTCTTCGCCGCGCTCCTGGTGTCGTACCGCTTCCTGCCGCTGGAGATGGCCAGGCATCCGTGGGTGTTCGGCCCCCTTCTCCTGCTGGCAATGACCTCTGTGATCTACGGATACGCAAGGACCGCCGCACTGTGGGAGCCGAGCCCCACACCGTCGCGACAACCGAAACCGGAGCCGCAAGCTGAACTGGTTTGAGTGGTGGGTGGTGGGTGGCGGGTGAGGGGTGTCGGATGACGGGTGGCGGACGGTGGACGGTGGACGGTGGGTGAGGGGTGGCGGGTGAGCGGTCAGCCGGTCGTTCGGGCGACCCGTCGCCGGCCGAATCTCCAGAAGGCGACCCTCGGATACGGCGAATGAGTTGTACGGGTTCCGGCGGGAATGCCCGCTGAAGCGCTGAGCGTCCGTATCGCTGAAAACTCAGTTCCATGGTTCGACTCGGCTGCGTCAGCATGTGCGGCGTTGATGATTCTGAGGCGCTGTGGAGGAATCCGGTGGACGCGGGACACGAGCCGAGCCTGATTCTGCTGTGCGGACTTCCTGGTTCAGGGAAGACGACACTGGCCAAGCGCCTTGCGAACGAGATTCCGGCTGTGCGTCTGTGTCCGGACGAATGGATGGCGGATCTCGGCATCGACTTGTTCGACGCGCAGACGCGCGACCGGCTGGAGAGGCGGTTCTCCCAGCATGCCCAGGAGCTGTTGAAGCTCGGCCGGAGCGTGATCCTGGAGTTCGGCTTCTGGTCACGCTCGGAGCGGGATGAGAAGCGTCTCGGTGCGCGCGCACTCGGCGTCTCCGTCGAACTGCACTACCTTGCGGCGCCGATCGACGAACTGTGCCGCCGCCTCGATGCCCGCAACAGGGCGGGCGAGCGGGGGACGGCCCGGATCACTCGCGAGATGCTCGAGCCGTACGCAGAGCTCTTCGAAGCCCCGACCGGCGCCGAACTCGACCTGTTCGACGAACCGCCGCCGGGGCGGAGGGGATGACTGGGACCGTCTGGTTCTGCCACACGAGTAGCGACGCCGGTTGACCTTCGCCTTCGCTTCACTGGGAGACATGGAACTTCAGTGGCTGGGCCCGTGGGACGCAAGCCGCCACCAGGCCGACACGGCATCGGCGCGGGGTGAGTGTTCCTGGGCGGCACCGTGCCCCGAACCCGCAAAGTGGAGCGTGCTTGTCACGGACTCCGGTGGCGAAAGCTGGTGGGCTGTCTGCGCGGAGCACGCGGCCGCATCCACGGTGTTGTCCACCGGTAAGTCGGCCTACTAGCGGGCGACTTCTCGTCCGGCCGGCTGGCCCAGAACCACCGGCCATGCCGACCGACGCCTCGGGTTGCTTGTGTTGCCTTCAGGAGCGTTGCGCGTTCTGCAGCCGTTCGACTTGCCGGTTGACCAGATCGGTGGGGAAGGACGCACTGCCGCCGATGTTCAGCTTTCGGAACGTCACGATGGTGTTCCCGGCCCGCACCACGGTGAACTGCTCGTTGCGGTCCCCTGGGTACTCGGAGCCCATGGGGATGGTCTCCCGGAATCGCACGCCCTCGTCCCCAACTCCCGGGGCCTGTTCCGTCGTCAGCGTGGCCTTGAACTTCCCCACCCAGCCTGTGCCCTCGTACGAGCGGCAGGAGCCGAGTGCCTGCTTGAGCTGTGTGAAGGCCTGCTGCGCCTTCCCGTCTTCGTAGGCGGCAAGCGTCGAGCCGCCACCCCAGATGTCCCCCTTCCAGTTGAAGATCTGGAGGACGACGGTGGACGCGCGCTTCCCGCTCCGGATGTCGAGCATGGTCTGGCAAGCGGGATCGGACACCGGCGGGAAAGAGCGCTGATCCTCTTTCGGCTGGGGGTCCTGCACCGGTATACCCGCCTCGTGCACCCCCGTGACCTCGCCTTCCTTGAAGGTGAGCGTCCGCAACTGTGCCCGCGTCAGAGGTGCCACGGCGACCTTGGCCGATGCGGTCGCCCGCGGGGCCACTGAGTCCGGTGGCGCATCTGAACGCGCGGAACACCCGGAAGCCACCAGGACCCCGGCAACCACAGTTCCGAATAACGACAAAGGCCGCAACGCACGGACGATCACGGATGCCCCCCAAGGACAATGAGAATGAGAATGCGGACGCTGACGGTAGCGGTGCTGGATCATCCATGACGAGGGAATTCCTGGCCGAGCCAGACGTTCCGCCGAAGCGGTGGCTTGGCGGAAGCCAGGACAACGGGCACGACGTGGACTCGGTGGCTCGCTCCGACGGAGGTGTCCTCGCTGCACGAGGCCGGGCTCTCGCCGGTCTGGTTGGGGCGGTGCAGCTCCGAGGTCCGTGGCGGCTTGCGTTATACATTCGGAGATATATACCGTTGACTGCATGGCGGCGCGGTGGGAGATCGAGATCGAACCCGAGGTACGGGATTGGCTGGAGCTGCTTCCGTTCCGCTTCTACCGGCGGGTCGAGGACAAGACGGACCGACTGCTGGACGAGCCGACGACCCTCGGTGAGCCGTACTCGCGGCACCTGGGTGGCAAGCTACGTGAGCTCCGCTTCGAGTTGGACGGCGAAGCCGTACGCATTCCGTATTGGCTCGCGCCAGGCCAACGGATCGTGCTGCTGACGGTCTTCCGTAAGACGAGGATGCGTGAGGCGGCGGAAGTCGAGCGTGCGCATCAGGCCCAGAAGGTCTGCGAGGCCGAGCATGACCATGCCCAGCACACGTACGAGCGGCGCAAGGAGAGCTGATGAATCACAGTACGTGGAGGACGCGCCGGACCCGGCAGCTTGCGGGTGAGGAGGTGGAGTACGACCAGGAGTACTTCGACGCGCGGCTGGCCGGCGATCTCGGGCAGGCGGTCTACAACCGTCGGACCGAACTCGGCTTGTCCCAGGTGGAGCTGGCAGGGCGGGCTGGGATGACTCAGCCCCAGGTTTCTCGGATGGAGGGCGGCGACACCGTGCCGACTCTCCCGCTGCTGCGGCGCTTGGCCAAGGCCCTGGAAGGCACGCTGAACCTGACCATCGACGAAGGCGACTCGCATGTCACCTTCACCCCGCACGCCGCCTGAGCCTTTGGGAGGCGGCCTGCCGACCATGAATCCCAAAGGGCACCTACGAAAGTCCGTAGGTGCCCTTCTTCTGTGCCCCCGGCAGGATTCGAACCTGCGACAACCGCTTTAGGAGATTTCCCTGGGTGGAGCTGTGACCTGCGGAGATGCGCGCCACGAGGTGTCCGACCTGGGAAACACTCCTCAGTAGTTCTCACTTGTTCACGGTGCTTCCTGTTGCCGTGTGTGCTGAATACGTGCCGGTGGATGTTGTCCGATGAGGGCACGTGTTGCTCACGGGAGCCGACGAGTGGTCGGAGTGGGCTACGGGCGGTGTCTTGTCAGACCGTCTCGATTCGCACGGAGTGTTCCGCGAGGAGTTGGCCCATGTCGTCGGTGATGCGGAGGCGGGACAGCGTTCAGTTCCACAGTGCTTGCCTTGACGTTTCGCGAGGGTCCCATGCTTTCAAGGTCGTGAGCGCCGAGGTGATGATCGGGGTGTCGATCCGCGGAGCCGTCTTGATCAGCGCAGCGATCTCCTGATCTCCCGATCACCCCTGAATTGCCTCGGAGTCGAACACGAAGGCGCGCTGTTGCGGCCGGTGCAGCTTCGCTCGGGCGGTGCGGCTCGCGCGGCCTCGTCCGAGCGCGATTGCCGAATGGTCTCCGCTGAGGGCAAGGCGGACTTCCGGGCCCTGGAGCAGGCAGTCCAGGAGGTGCCGCTGTCCGGTGACGGGAGGTGGTTTCCCGACAGACCTCTCAGGCGTCACCCGTACGAGTGGCGGCGTTCGGGAGCAGCCACGATGTGGTCTCACGTGACCCATAGTCTGACATTCATGGCGGACTGTGAACGGCCCGCCGGGTGGCTGGAGTTGGGGGCGCGTGGCGGAGGGGCAGGCCCGGGGGGACGGGATGGCGCTGCCGTTCGGAGCCGAACTGCGCCGTCTGAGGAGCGAGGCCGGGTTGTCACTACGCGCCTTGGCCCGAGAGGTTCGGTACAACGAAGGGCATCTCAGCAGGATCGAGCGCGGCTTGCGGCTCCCCAGTGTCGAGCTCGCCCGGATCTGCGATCGCGCGGTCGATGGGCAAGGGCGCCTGCTGCAGCTGCTTCCGGGATCGGCTGCGTCGTCCACGGCGACGGCTGACCCCCACCAACACACCGGTGATCTGTCTCCGGCTTCCGGCGCGGGACCGTGTCCTGGTGCACGCTTCGTCGGGGATGTTGAGCCTTGGATCCCCGACAGACGGGACTCGGCCGCCGTCGCTGCGGCCTTCCGAAACACCGCTTGGCAGCTGAGGTTGCTCGGACGCGAGGTCCCCGCTCGCGTCGTACTGCCCGCGGTGGCGGAACAGGTGCGCACGCTGAAGGAGATCGCCCTCACCGGGCGCAACCCCGACCGCGCCCTGCTCCGTCTCGCCGCGCACACCGCGGAGTTCGCCGGATGGATGGCCCAGGAGAGCGGATCGGAGGCGGCCGCGCGGTGCTGGACGGCCGAGGCCGGCCGGCTCGCAGCCCGGTCGGGCTTCAATGACCTGCGTGGCTACAGCCTCGTGCGGCGCGCGGAGTTGGAGATGTATGCAGGGCGCGCCGACGCCGTGATCGAGCTGTGTGAGGCGGTCTACCACCACCAGTACGGGCCACGTGTCCGTGCCCTCGCCGCGCAGCGCGCTGCTCAGGGCCATGCGATGCGGGGCGAAGAGCTGGGCAGCCTTCGTGCCCTGGACCGGGCGCGGACCCTGTGGGCCTCTCAGCCGGATGAAGGACCGGACGGCCTGCTGCTCGGTTCGGCGACCATCGGGGATCCGGCGCAGCTGGTGAGCGGCTGGTGTTGGCTCGACCTCGGCCGGCCACGGAACGCGGTGGAACTGCTGCGCACCGGACTCCGGCCCGCCCGTACCTCGCAGGGGCGCCGCATGCGTGCGCTGTTCGGCGCGCGGGCGGCGAGAGCCCTGGCGGTAGAGGGCGAGTTGCACGAGGCGGTACAGCTGGGCCGCCGATCGCTGCGGAGCGCGGACATGACGTGGTCCGCGACCGCGATGACTGAACTTCGCCTGCTGGCAGGGACGTTGGAGCAGTCCCCACGCCACGGGCCGGCCACCGAACTGGTATACGCCATCCGCTCCCGGTCCGCCCATGGGTCGACGCCCCGGGTCCGGGCGGGGTACACGACCGACAGCGGCGAGGAACCGGCCGGATAGGCAACACCGCAACACCGCGACCGCCGGACAGTCCAGCCTCACACTGATGGCACCGCCGCGTGCGGCGTCCAAGGGGCGGCGTCGTAAGCCCGTCAGCGGTCAGGGGGGCACATGACACAGGACAGCGCGCGGGCGAGCGACAAGGTGAAGGTCGCCGCCGCTGTTGACTTTGGCACGTATGGAACGGGTTTTGCCTGGTCGGTGATCGATTGGAAGAACGAGAGCCCCGAGAGCCGCGAGATCAGATACCCCAGCTACCGCTCCGCCGGGGGTATGACCCGTTCCAAGAACCTCTCCGCCGTGCTCACCACTTCTGACGGGGAGGTCGCTGAATGGGGACACAGGGCCCGGGACCGCTGGCAGCGCCACGTCAGTGGCCGCGACGCCGGATGGGGCTATGTGACCGGCTACAAGATGGCGCTCCGGGCCGACAACGGAGAACTGGCGGTCACCCAGGCCTCGGGCAGGGCCGAGGTCAGCAGCATCGACGCGGTGCGCACCCTGGTCGTCGGCGTCCTCTCGATGGTGCGCAGCGCGGCCGAGAAGGACATGGCCGCCTCCGGGTATCTGTCCGACGAGGTCCGCTGGTGCCTGACCGTACCGGCGATCTGGGACGAGGAAGACAAACAGTTCATGCGGGACGCCGCCGTCCGGGCAGGATTCCCCGCGGACGATGATCGGTTACTGCTGGTCATCGAGCCGGAGGCCGCAGCCATCACCGGATTCCTCGGCCTGGGAACCCTCATCGACGGCAGCGGGCGCACTGATCAGGTGCCCCTCGCCAAGGCCGGCACCCGCCTCATGGTCGTCGACTGCGGTGGGGGCACGATCGACATCACGGCCTACGAGTCGCTGCGGGACGACCAGATCCGGCTCGGCGAGATCGGCAAGGTCTGCGGCGGCCGACTCGGATCGGAATTCCTCAACCACGCCTTCCGCACCGAACTCCTGGCCGACCGGCTCGGCTTCGACATCGCGTCGAGGCTGGCCGGTGAGTACCCGGAAGAACTCCAGCGGATGGACGACCAGTGGGAGAAGTACAAACTGGGCGACATCCTCACCGTGCGGGACAGCGACGGCAAGCTCCGGTTCGACGAGTCGGCCCGTGTCTCGGTGGACGTTCCGGGGGAGATCTGGGAACTCCTCACCGAGGAGCGCAGGAAGGAACTCGAGGAAGTCTCCGGCAGGCGCTACCGCCTGACGTACTCGGCGGCGGACGCGCAGAAGGTCTTCGACCGGTTGATCGATCCGATCCTGGACCGAGTGGAGGAACAGCTGACGGCCGTGGAGGCCACGCCCGCCATGGCCGGCGACGGGGGTGTCCCGTACGAGTGCATGCTGCTCGTCGGAGGCTTCTCCGCCTCCGGCTACTTGCGTGACCGGGTGCACGACCGGTTCGGCGGGCGGATCCGGGTGCTGCGGCCTCCCAATCACGAATACGCCGTGCTCGAAGGTGCCGTGCACTACGCCTACAACCCGGACATGATGGTTTCCCGCCGGGCCCGGTACACCTACGGTGTGGAGATGATCATGCCCTGGGAGGAGTCGGACGGCCCTGAGCGGCGTAAGGACATCTACGGCGAGCCGAAGTGCGAGGGGAGGTTCCGCCTCCTGGTGACCCGTGGGCGGCCCGTTGAGATGGACGAGGGCGCCAAGATGAGCTTCAGCCCCGCCTACCGAAACACCAGGAACGTCCATCTCCGTTTCTACCGAACGACGGCGAAGCAGCCCCGCTATGTCACGGAAGGAGGTTGCGAGCGGATCGGGTCGATCGCGGTCGACGTGCCCGTCCAGCACCGTAAGAAGAGCAACGAATACGACTTCACGCTCCGCGTGTACTTCGGCGGAACGGAGATCAAGGTGGAGGCCGTCGACGACCTGACCGGCCAGGTGACTCCGGGAACGATCACGTTCGACCGCATGCACTGAACGGCGTACGCCAGCCCCGAGGAGGGCAGCCCATGAACGACCAGTGGGGATGCGAGGACGGGCCCGCGGCCGGCTCACCGCGCGGTCCCGACTCCACGGCTCTCGCGCCCTTCGCGGAAGGGGATCCGCAGTCTGTGACGTGGGTGGAAAGCATCTTGAAGACGATCACCGGAAACCGAAGAGAACTGAAACAGGACCTTGCCGACCAGGAGAGGTCGGTGGAACAACTCGCAGGGGAGCAGCGTGCCGCGACAACGCGGCTGAACAAACTCGAGAAGCGTCTGGACGCTTGCGAGGGCGAGCTCGCGCATGCCGTGCAGCAACTCGAAGGAGCCCGGTCCGCTCTGAGCAGGCTTCAGGACGACCAGATAACCCGTCATGAAGAGCTCAGTCGCGAGTGGTCGCGGCTGCTGAACGGTGACGACCTCAGGACGCTGGTCGAGAAGGCCGTTGCCCGACCCCGGTCGACGGCTGTCGGCCATGCCGCCGGCCAGTCCGTCGATGCCCACCGCGCGCTGCTCCGGGCCGAGGCCCGCCAGCAGCGATCCTGCGCGGAACTGCTGGTGGGGGGGGAAGGTGTAGACCGGGACAGGCTGGAGGGACTTCTCGTGCCCGAGGGCCCGGACGGCGAGCGGCAGCGAGCGGCCGTGGCGGAACTCTGCGACAGGGCCGACACTCTGCACCGAGCGGCGAGCCACCTCAGACAGCGCCCGGTGTTCGAGTTCGAGCGGCCCAAGACCGGTGTCATCCCCGAGACGGTCACTCTCTACTCGCCGGAATGCGGCTTCGGCCGCGAGGCCGACATCGTCGTACTGCCGGCCTACCGCCTCGGCGACCAGCGGCTCAGCCTGCCCGTGGTCCTGACAGCCGCCCGGTTGCGCCCCGCCGCACCCCGGTCCGCCACCACCCGGGCGGACAAGGCCACCCCCTCCGGTCAGGGGCCGGCATGACGCTCATGGATCTGCGGGTGCTCGCCGAGAAGATCCCCCTCGCCACCGACCGGGCCCTGGTGGAGATCGTCAATCACTCGGAGACGGCCGCCCATCTCGCCGACCACCGGGCGGGGGAGGGCTTCTTCCGCCGCCACTGGTCGAGGCTGACCGGCGCCGACCGCAAGCGCCAGGTCCAGGGCGCCCAGGCCTTGGCCGGCGCCCAGCGCCAGACCGTCGGCGTGGTACGGGACCTGGGAGAGCATCTGTCCTTCACCAACCTGAATGTCGCCTTGGTGGCGACCCGTCTCGACGAACTCGCCCGGGAGACGGAGGACGGTGGCCGACTGGCGCGCCAGAGCATGGAAGAGGTGTCCGAACTGGCCTCGATAGTGGCCTCTTTTATGGACGTGACCACCCGCCGGCTGGACACCCATGACACGGCCTTGCTGGAACTCGAACGCCGACAGCTCCACTCGGAACTCTGGCAGGCGTCCCGCGACACCCTGGACACCTTGCTGCGCCGGTGGCATTCGCACGGCGTCTACCGCTCCCTGCCCTGGCCGTGTCAGGTGCTGCTGCTGGCCCGCCAGCTGGCGGCTGGAAAGCCGGGAGAGCACGAGTCGGCCACCCGGGACCGTACCTGGCGCGAGCGGCTGGCCGACGAGGCGCTCGCCGATGCCGCCCTGGCCCGGGTACGGGGGCGACTGGGCTGGCAGGAGGAGCGCCTGCCGCTGGCAGCACTGCTCTCCCACGTCCTGGACGAACTCCCCTCCGCCGACGACCGGCTGATGACCGCGGAACTACTCGGTGCTGGGGTGCTCGAGGAGCTGCGCCCGCCGCACGCACCGTTCGCCCTGGTGATGGCCCGCACCCTGGAACGGTCAGTGCACCAACCCGACGACTCAGTGGAGGTGGTGATCGGGCAGGCACGGGAGGACACCGCACGTGAGTGCCGGAAGCCGGCCGGGCTGCTGACCGTCCAGGAGTTCGTGCGCTGGGCGGTGGACGAGCAGGCCGACGCGGCCCGGGCCGCACGAGGGCGGCTGGCCGACAGGCTGCCACCCGGCAGGCCGGGAGTTCCGGTGCTCCCGCGCCATGCCAACGGTGTCGGCTCCCGGACGCTGCCGGAAGCGAGCCCCGTGCCGGAACGGAACGGCTGATGCCCGGAGAGCCACGGGGCGGGGGAGAGCCGACGGAACAGCGAGCGGCCGAGGTGCCAACGGGCGGTGTCGCTGACAACCGCCCGCACCGGCCGCCCGCACTGGCCGATGACGTCACCGACACCGCTGCCCTGGTCGCCCGGGCGCGGGCGCTCGCCAAGCGTCCGGTGCCGCCCATGGCCGTACGGAGGGACGAGCGGGAGCCGCTGCCGCTGCCGCTGCCCGCCGTGCACCGGGTCGGGCTGGTGCTCGCGGGGGGCGCGGCGAAGGGCGCGTACCAGGTCGGGGCGGTGCGGCGGCTGGCGGAGGAGAGGATCGAGTTGACGGCCGTGGCCGGGACCAGCATCGGAGCGCTCAACGCGGCGGTCCTGGCCTCGTCCCCCGACCTGGCCGCGGGCTCGACCCGGCTGGTCAGCGCCTGGGGGTGGTTCACCGCGCGCTTCGGGGAGGGACCGTTCGGCGAGCCCGGGCAGGAGGACGCCCTGGCCTCCCAGTTCGGCAATCTGACACCGCGCATCCTGCGGATCCTGACGCGGCGCGGGGATCTGGAGCGGCTGGTCCGCTCGAACGTGGATGTGCCCGCGCTGCGCAGCGGCATCCCGTGCCGGGTCGCGGTGTACCCGGTGGAGATGCCCATCCCGCATGTCTTCGTCCGACTGCGGGCGGCACAGACCGCATCGCACTTCCTGCGCCGATGGATGGGATTCCGCTCGCGCATGGTGGAACTGAACGCGCTGCCCGCGGAAGAGGTGGTGGACACGGTGCTGGGCAGTGCGGCTCTGCCGTTCCTGTTTCCGCCCCGCAGCGCGGGCAGCGGCTACTACCGAGACGGTTTCCTCGGCGGGGACAACACGCCGATCCGGGCGCTCGCCGATCTGGACGACTGCGACATCGTCATAGTGGTGCACTTGTCCCCGGGTGAGACGCTCCGCCGGGGAGACCACGAAGGGTTGACCCTGCTGCAGATCAGGCCGGACCGGCCCCTGGTCCCAGCGGGTCCGCTGGGCGGCGTCAGCGGCCCCCTGGACTTCTCGCCCAGTCGCTTCCAGGCGCTGTATGAGCAGGGGTACCGAGATGCCGATGCGCAGATGAGTAGGGTGAAATCCGTGCTGGACGGGGTGACCGGTGTCCGACACAGCGCCTCCCTTATGGCCGAGCGGGTGCAGCGCGCTCTCGACCGACCGTGCCGCCCACCGCTCGACCAGGGCGGCTGAGCCCCGAGGGACGATGCTCGGCGGCCGAGGCCTGCAGGAAGCCGCCGGAAGCTTCCGGAGGTTGGCGCGGGCACGCGGTACGAGCCGGGCTGCGACCTCGGCGATCGCTTCGTAATCAGTCACGGCGACTGCGCGGGTCCAGTACTTCGCAGGCGATAGCCTGTCTACCTTGGCCTGTAGGGGCGCACTTGTGATCGGCTCAAGGGCAACAGCATCGGCGCATAGCGGCTTTGGGCTGGAGCTACTTTGGCGCGAGTGATCATGACCCCCTAAACTTCTGGCGCATCGGGCAGTCTGTGGACCTGCCCAGTGAAGCAGGACCTTGGGGCCGTGATCTTCGAGGCTCGCGCCAAAGTGGCTGCGTAAAGCAGCGGAGCCGACCACCCCAGCCACGACGTACCCCATCTCTGACATCAGGCGGCTTATCGCCAAGGGTGCGGTACCGGCGTCGACCGGGCTGGAGCGGGGCGAGACAGGAGCGCGGGCTCGGCCGGCGCCCGTGCCGCGCGCGGTGAGCGGAGCGAGCCGCCTTGAAAGCGAGTAGAGAAAGTTTGTAACTCAGTCGGACTGCTGAGGCTCGAAATCATATGCGCAGGCTGCCAGTTCGACGCTCTGTCGGTGTGCGAGGGGCACGAAGAGGACTGGGCGGATCGTCCAGGTGATGCGGCCGACGGCGTGGATCAGTGAGGGGGAGGGGTAAGTGGGGGACGTCGGTCAGGTACTGGCGCGGACCATCACCCTGAGAACGGGCGAGGCCGGTGACGGCTGGCTCTGCCCGATGTCCTCGTACCCCCACGACTTGTAGAGGGCATGGACCTTTCCGTCGCCGGCGGCCGGGTTGACCATGAGCGTGACGTATGGCTCGTCGCGTAAGGCGAGGAGAGCGTCGTGGATGCGGCGGGCGGTGCCGGTCTTCCTCCAGGCCGGCCGGACGCCGATCTCCTTCAGGGCCAGGGCCGGGCGCTCGGTGTACTTCTCGGCTGGCGTCGGGCTGATGCGCTGCCAGTAGCGGTCGCCGTGCTCGATGGTGTTGCCGTAGGCGTAGCCGACCGGGTGCCCGTCGGCGTAGGCGAGGGCGGCCGTGAACCCCGGCTCGGTGCCGTGCCGGTCCAGGCGTTCGCCGAATGCCGTGACGGCGTAGTTCGGCAGGTGGAGGAGCGGGGCGCGCACGTCGGCGTACACGTCGAGGAGGTCGCCGCGGGCTGTGTCGAGGGTGGTGAAGGTGCGCAGTTCGATGGCGGGCGCCGTGGTCATGCGGCCATCCTCCAGGTGGCGGTGTGCTCGGTCCAGGTCTGCACGGTGGAGCTGCCCGGCGCGGTGGCGCGCAGTGCGGCCCCGAACTCCTGCAGCATGCGCGTGACCCGGGCGTGCTGGGTGGCTGCGTCGGAGGGGACCTTCATCGCGGTGGCCGTGGCGGCGTCGGCGTCGCCTTGTGCGAGCTGGGCGTGGGCGAGCCGGGTCGTGGTGATGGCCCTGGATCGGATCATGTGGGGCCGGAGGGAGGACAGGCAGCGGTGGGCATGGTACTCGGCGGTCGAGTAGTCGCCGAGCGCCAAGTGTGCGCAGAGGGCAAGGGAGTTCAGCTCGGCCTGGTCGTAGAAAGCGAGCATCCAGACCGGCCGGTAGTCGGCGGCGTCGGCACGCAGCATGGCTTCCTGGGCCTGCCCGAAGGAGCGGCGGGTGCCGGTGCGATCCTGCGCTGTGCCGTGGATGGCGCCCTGGCGGGCCAGGCCGAGGGATGCGAACAGGGGGTCTCGGCGGGGGAGGTGCAGGTTGCGGGCCACGTCGTTGGCGGCGATCGCGTCGGCGGGACGGCCCATGTGGCGGTACATGGTTCCCGCGTGACTCCAGATGCGGAACTTGATCGCCTGATCGCCGGACATCTCGGCGAGCGCCTGGGCCTCGCGCATGTGCGCCTTGGCGACGTCGTAGCGCCGGCCGTCGATGGCGGCCCACATCGCGGAGGAGCGGAAGGCGGCTGCGGAGGCGTAGAGGTTGCTTCGTACACGCTGGGTGGCGCTGCCGGCGTTCTGGAGGTTGAGCGCCTCGTCGGCGAGGGCGGCGGCCCGCTGCTCGATGCCGAGTTGTCCGCCGTGGCGGTGGTCGCTGGCGATGATCTCGGCGAAGCGCTTGTTGAGGCGGTTGACGTCGCTCATGCCGATACGGCGCGGCGATGTGGTGCCGGGAGCGGCTGCTGCGGCGGCAGCCGCCGCGATGCTGCCGACGAGAGTGCGGCGCTTCATGTCGGGGTCCTCCTGCTGCGGTGGGGCCGGGGTGGACGAAGGCCGGCCCCGTGGCACGAACCCCAAAGCGACGGCGGGTAGTCCGGTGACGCCCTCAAGTGCCTTGCGGGCAGCTGACTTTGGCCACGTGACCCGGCCCGCTTTCCATGCCCGGACCGATGAGCCGTCGAGCCCTCCAGGGCGTCCGGTCAACCGTTCAATGGCCCTGTTCACGGCCTCGGCGAGGCTGTTGGAGCTGTAGCCGTGTTCGGTCATCCACGCCTCAAGAACGGTGTTGCGGGTGGTGTCCATGCGGGCACGGTAGTCCGCGCGATTCCCACCCGCCAGGTAAAGAGGAGGTCAAAACAGCCTAGGTCGGTCCGTCTGCTGAGTGCCTGAACGGCCTAACCAACCTGCTGGAAGAGGGAGTTGTCTGGGTGCTGGTCGCCCGCCGAGCCCCACTGTGCGGCGGCTGTTGACGGCCCGGCCCGCCCCCTGAGTTCCCCCGCGGGGGCGGGCCGGGCGCCGAGACGACACGAAGGCTCCACCCCAATGACGAGTCTGAGAACACCAGTTGAGGCCCTTTCCTTCGGCCACCCCAGATACAGCCAGACCTTCCCGTGCGAGCCGTCCACGGCCGACCTCGGCCGCGAACTCGTCCGAGACGTCCTCGGGGTGTGGCGCCTCGATGGCCTCGTCGACCGTGCGGCACTGATCGTCACGGAGCTGATCGCGAACGCCTCCAGGCACACTCTGTGTCCCGATATCCGCCTCACGGTTGTACGGCCGAGCGCGACACGACTGCGTGTCGGGGTCGTGGACCGGGAACCGTCGCGTCTGCCCGTACTCAGCCAGGCGGCTGATGACGACGAGTCGGGGCGCGGGCTGCTCCTTGTTGACGCTGTCGCCGACCGCTGGGGCTACGACCTGCACGGCTCAGGCAGACGCCCCTGGGGCAAAGAGGTCTGGGCCGAACTCCGCACCGAGGGCGGCAAGTGAGCATCCCGGCCACGGCACCCGCGCCCCTTCCGGACCTCGCCCGACTCCGGCCCCGCCGGCAGATGGCCATGGACTGCGCCCTCTGCGCCCGTCCACTGGGAGCGAGCGGTCGACGGCTGGGCGAGATACGCCACCGGGGCCTGCCGTTCCAGCTCTGGGCCTGCGCTCCCCACTGCCAGGCCGCCAGATCGACCATCCCGACCAGCTGAGAAAGGGGACGTCCTCTCATGGAGAGTGGCCGTGGATCACCGGCGACGGCTGGATCGGCTGCGGGCGTACCGGAGTCCTGGTGATCTGGCTCGGCCCGGTGCAGTGGGATGGGCAGCACGCCTCCTTCTACGCGTGCGAGCTGTGCCTCGATCGCCTCAAGGCCCAGGCGCTCGCCTACTTCATGGGACGGCGGCCGACGTCCGCTTGATCAGACTCCCGGCACACGACTTCCCGGCGTGAGGCAGACAGCCCGCGAGGACTTCCTACGCGGAGCACGTCACCTCGTGCCGGGCGGCCAGGAGCCGTCCGGGGAGCAGCCGTCTGGCAACGCTCCCGTGACGGCACCTGGTGGGCGCTCCAGCCCAGTAACACCACAACGATTGCGAGGAGTTGAAGCATGACGCGCAGCACCGTAGTTCCCAGCCGCACCGAAGTACGCCCGCAGATTCCGGGGGCATCGGACGGCTTCGACCTGGACGTATCCCTCGTCGAGATCGCCGACCCGGCGGGCCTGGTCAACCTGACCGACGACAACTGCGGGTCCACCTGCGGGGCCTGCACCACCAACGTCGCCTGACCCGGCTCTCAGGCCACTCCGGTCTGGTGCCGCCGCGTCTCAGTGCGGCGGCACCAGCCACTCGGACCCCTCACCTACGGAGGTACTTGGTGGTCGCTCCGCTCGCAGCGTTCCGCACCGGTTCCACTGCTCTCTTGCGCGCAGTGGCCCGGCCCTCGCTGCCGTTTCCTCCATGCCCTGACCTTGATGACCGCTCGCCCAGCGGTTCGTCTGCCTGTGTGGCGTGGCTACGCGCGGTCTGGGCGGACAAGGATGTCGGCGAGGCACTCCAGCACTCCAGCCCGGTCCTGGCCGCGCAGGTACGAGCCCTGTGTACGGCCGAGCACCCCGCCGTCCGTGACGTGCAGCATGCGGTGCTGTCCGTGGCCAGCTACCTGCTGCGGGCCCAGCACCGGGCTACGCCTTTCGGCCTGTTCGCCGGCGTGGCCACTGCGGAGTTCGGCCCGCAGGCGCGGGCCGACTGGGGCGAGGAGCACGTGGCCGTCGGCCGCGCGGGAGCCGAGTGGCTGGCGGCCCTGGTCGCACGGCTGGAGTCATGCCCGGACCTCCTCGAACGGCCGCCTTGGCTCACCTTCTGTTCACCGAGATCGCCACGGACCGGCAACTGCAGGACTGCCGCGAGCTGGTGCACGCCTGTGCCCTTGGCTTAGGGATCCTCCCGGACGAGCTGCGACGAGAACTGACGGCGGCTCTGCGCGCCAGCGACAGCGTGATCCGGAAAAGCCTCGAAGGGCCCTCCGTCCCTGGAAGTAAAATCCTTATGGGGAGGGCGTGATGAGCGCACGGACTTGGGTGCCTTCGTACAGAGCAGGCGGTGGTTTAACCGCTTTCTTTACTGCGGTTTGAGGTTGAACTTCCAAAGTCCGAGAATTCGGTCTCGCTCCCAATAATCCTCGGGTACCAGTTGAGTCATGAGGGCAGGCGAAGGCTCCTCGCTCAGTGCCCTGATATCGCCGCCATCGGTGGTTGTAGCTTGCCGGAATCGCGCCGTGTAGAGGGTACTGAGTGCTCCGAAGAAGGCAAACCCCTGTTTGGCGATCTCCCGCATTTGGTCTTTGTCGACGTCCGGAGCGAAGTCGTAGTTGATCCGTGTGACTCGACCGAGACTGTCGAACTGCGCCCACTGTGTCGGTATCCAACCGCTGTGCCACGCTAGGAACCACGCCAGTTTCATTTCTTGGCGGGTTCGTGGCGGTCTTTGGGGTTGTGGCGGTCAGGGGCGCCGGGCGACGAGGAGGTAGAAGTGGAGGGCTCCGGCTAGGGCGAGCGGGGCGATGGCGGAGATAGCTCCGACGGTGATGTCGTCGAGGGCGAGTCCGTTGTGGCGGGTCTGCTGGTTGAGGCGGATGGTGGGCAGGCTTCCCAAGGCGCTCGTGTGGACCGAGGAGCGCATCCTCCACTGGAGGCGCACCGGCGAGAAGCCCTCGCCGGTGATGGTCTGGACGCCGGAACACACAGGCCTCTTTGACGTAGCCGAGGACCGGTTGTACGCGCTGTTTCACCTGGTCGCCTTCCGCGGGCTGCGGTGAGGTGAGGCATGCGGTCAGAGGTGGACCGACACCAACCTGAGAGCCGGCCTCCTCGCGGTCGCCAAGCAACTCGTGGTGAACGGCTGGGAGGTGTACGAGGACGATCCCAAGACCGACGCGGGGGCGCGCACCATCGACTTCGACTCCGACACGGTCCAGGCCCTCACACGGCACCGCGCCCAACAGGACAAGGACCGCGAGAAGTGGGGGAGCGCCTGGGTGGAGACCGGAAGGGTCTTCACCCGCGAGAATGGAGAATTGCTCCACCCCGCCAACGTCACACGACGATTCATCGAGCTGTACGAGGAGATCGGCCTCCCGCCGGTCCGGCTCCACGACCTCCGTCACGGTGCCGCGACCCTGGATCACGCGGCGGGTGCGGCCCGGCTCGTGCCGCGGGCACGGGTCACATCCTGGGACACCGGACCCGAGGTAGATCCTCAGTCCGAGGAGGCGGAAAGTACTATGCAGATGGTGCCGATCTGTTGGGAGATCCTCAGGCAACCGGCCGCCGTCCGTCCACGCAATCGGCGCCGAACGAGGAGTTCGAGGACGGATGAATCTGCTACCTAGACCGCAGGTCAGATCGGTAATTCGTTGTGCCTCGACGGACCCGAATCTGCGGCATCCGCCTCCGAGATACCTTTGGGTAAGCCCGTGACCGGTGAATAGGCCGACAATCGAGGCTCTGGCTCGGATCTACCTCTTCGTATAACCCGCGTGCTTCTGGTGTCTCATGTGCGCTGAAACTGCTCTGCTAAGCGCCCGAATCGCCCGGCGAGGCCCACTCATACGGCACCGGGTCTGAGACAGTGGGAAGGCTACGGGACAGTACGGCACTCAGGGTTGCGCCGCAGTCCGTCTCTGCCTGTGCGGTCGTCGGCGGAGTAAACCCCAGCGCCCGGTAGAGCCGCACACGATGAATAGCGAAGAGGCTGGCCACGTGACGGCAGTACGCGTCGACGCCAGCCCGAATAGAACGGTGCGCGCCCCAGACGAGCAGTACGCATACCGCCACCCACAGCAGCCGCGGTAGCACTCCCGGGATCACGGCCGCCCAGAGAGCGGCGCCCGCCGCGCACACAAGCCCTTGTACCCGGGCAAAGACGCGGGTCGCAGCGACGGTTAGTTCGCTCCGTACGGGTGCTTCTAGGGCCTTCACGAACGGGTCCCAGCAGACGGCGAGGTCGAGTCCGTATGTGCGACGTGCTTCGGCCGACACCGAAACGAGGGCGTTGCCCACAGACGTAGGGAGCAGGCGGTGGGAGTCGGTCATCCGTGGGTAGCGCGCATATGCGGCCCGCCTTCGGGTGGCGCGCCAACCGTTCTGACTGTGCCAGGCATCAAGGTTTTCGCCGTTCAGGCCGGCGGGTGGCGCCTGACGCCAGGTGGCGAGGTCACTGCGGCGGGCGCGATGCCGGGCTATGCGGTGCCGGGTATACGCGAGAGCGATCTTGGAGGTACCCCAACGGCCGGCGAGTATCTCGAGTGCGAACCCTGCCGACGCTGACAGTGCCCACGCCGAGATCACGATGACCGCGGTCGCCGCCGCAGCCCAGAGGATTGGCCCCAACGGCCTCTGCGCAGCGATCGTGCACAGCACGTCGCTGTGACGCTCAGGCAGGCGACATGGGTCCTTGCCTGAACCCCGCCGCCACACCACGGCCAGCGCACCCGCCAGCCAGAACAGAAGCAGGGGGCCACCCATGACCGCACTCCACCGCTTCGCGATGGGTTCGAGGAGTCCTTTGACCAGGCCGCCCAACTCTGCCCCTAAGCCAGAATGAACGCGTTGTCGGGGTGGCTCGGGCAGCAGTCGGCGTCGAACGGGGAGTCCATATCGCCGTCGGCCTGCTGGATGCAGTCGTCCAACGGACACTTCCATACGATGGCGGATGGATCTGGCCCGGGGAGGCTTGCGAAGATCGGCAGACGAAGTCCCGGGCTGCCGGGCGCCGAGCCGGCGTTGGAGCCCTCACTTTCTGGGAGCCTGGCGACAGCGGAGGAGACGACCGAGCCCTGAGTGGCCGATGCGTTTCCGAGACCCTGATGGACGAATGCGGCCCAGGACGAAGGGTCTCCAGCCAGGGCCTTGGCTTTGGTCTTCTTCCCTCGTGCTCGGGCCCGGGCCTCCCGCAAAGCACGTAGTTGCGCCGTGCGCAGTGCCTCGGCGGGCGGCAGTCCCTCCAGATTGAGTAGCGTGTGAAAGTCACGCATCAGAGCAGCGGTCGTAGCGTCGTCCACCGCCCACAACGACCCCACTACGGCCGCCGCGCCTGCTGCCCCGAATGCTGTGGCCAGACTCAAGGCGCTGTCATAGTGCGCTCCCGGTACGGCCGTGGCACAGGCGGACAGCACGACTAGCGGTGCTAGACCCGGCCTTTGGCTATCCCATCGGAGTCGGTCGAGAACCGTGGCGACGCTGAGCCGTTGCTCGTTCGCCAACACCAGGTGCGACTCGTTGGCGAGTGCCAGACTGCGCGCGTGGCAGGCGAAATGGGCCACCGGGTATGCGGGTGAAAGATCGTCGAACGTGTCACTCAGTGCGGACAGCACTGCTCGCGGAGTAGCGGGCACCGAGCCGGGCTCGCCGGATCCGCTGAACCGTCGGCCCTTGGAGTAATACCAGCGGTAGACGTCCTCGCCCTCCTGGCGGGCATGCGGTAGGTCCCGGGTTGGGTCGACGACAACCACGCCACTTCCCGTGAGTGGCAGGAGGGCACGGAAGGCGTACCAGGACAGAGCTCGTGCTGACGGCGCGTAGGTGAATGCCATCGACTCGATCGCGAAGCGGTGTCCCCATCCGCCGGGTTCCTTCACACGGTGCCGGGCCGCGTGCCATGGCACGAGGCCCAGGGGCCCGGGCGGAATAACGGCGACGCGCGGTGTACCTTCGATTCCTACGGTGGCGAGATGTTCGTGCAGTGCCCCGATCGCAGCCTTCCAGGCCCAGTCGCAGACATTGCGTATTGCCGTCCGCCGGGATAGATCGTCTGGCGGGTTCCCGGTGCCTTGAACTCGTAGTTGGCTGTCGTGCGCTGCCGTGAAATGAACCAACTCGGTTGCGTTCAGTCGAAGGAGGGGCAGCCGCAGAGAAGCGATGCGCCCGTCCCAGAGGGTGATGAGAGCCCAGCCACAGTGCCGTCCGGCGAAGAGATGCACTACGGCATCGATGCCCAGCGATCCACACCACTCCGCAATGTCATGCGCCGTGGGTGCGGGAATGACGTCACGAAGGGCAGCACGCACAGACTCCCGCATGTTCTCTGGTAGGGGAAGGCGACTGCGCCCGGAGACGGCCTCGGGTAGGGCATGGCGTGGGTCGGCGTTGGCCAGTCGGCCGACTTCCGCGGCATCGATCGCGACCCGGGTTTCCATACCCTGCTCCTGTAGGGAGGAAAGGGCCCGTAGGGCGATCCGGTCACCGATCACGTCTGCTCCTGCGGCCGCTGCCGCCAGCACAGCCCGACCCGACTCCGTGACTTCGAGGGCGGCGTGGATCTCACCGGCCTCCAGACACCAATGAGCAAGAACGTCGGCCTTGGCCGTAACCAACCGGGCCTGCACGACTGGCCCGGCGTCGGGGTGTTCCATCACGACATCGACTACACGATGGTGAAGCTCGTCCCGGATCGCTTCGAGGTCGCCGCGGAGGTCGTGCGTCGCTCGTGGTCGATGAGGCCGCCTGTCGTCCGTGGCCCGCTCCTCCAGGGCGGCGTGAGCTTGCCGCCACGCGTGGGCGTCAAGATGACTATCGTAGTCGTTCTCAGCCCGCCGAAGGGAACGCGCGCGGCGCTCCCTGTCCAGTGACACGGCTTGCTCCAGAAGGCTCGCAGCCCGTGCTTTGACCCTCTCCCGAGGGCCGGGATTAACCAGCACCTCCGTGAGAGTCACAACTGCGGTTTCCAGGGTGCTGATATCCGAGGGGTCGCCCCCTTCGCGGCTCAATACTGGGGACGTTCGTGCCTCATAGAGCGTCAGTAGTGCGTGTCCGTACTCGACGGTCTGTAGTGCTAGCTGTTCGGCTGGCTGGTCGGACCACCCCAGGCAGTGCTTAAGAAGATCGGCTGCGTGCCTTGCGTCGTCCGGCGCACGCAGCACGTCTGCTCGGGCGAGCAGGCACTGAGCGAGCTGGAAGGCTGCCGGGAGGTGTGCACCTTCTGGCCCCACAGCAGTTCGAACCGCTGCGACGGCGGTCAGGACTGCGCTGTCCAGAGCACGCAGGTCGCTGGCGCGTAGATATTCGGCGTAATGTGCAGCGGCGAGTAGGGCGTCTGAGGGCGCATGGCTCAGGAGGCCGCGAGCGGTGTGCAAGTCCGTGGCGGCGCCGATGAGTTCATAGCGCCGCAGCAATGCCTCACCGAGCTTCTTACGCCACCTCGTACGGTCTGGGCTCGACTCCGGTAGGGCTGGGGACTTCAAGCCGAGGGTGAGGACGGTGACTAGCCGCTCTAGGGAGGTGGAGTCGCCCTGCCGTTCGAAGAGGAGCCGCAGAGCTGTGGCGAGAGCTCCTGTCCACTCCGTCCATTCGACCGGGCCGCGTTCCTCGGAAGCTGCCGGGTCCAAGGCGCTGTCCAGGGCATGCACGGCTCTGCCAAGCAGGTCCGGCTCGGCTGAGTGCTCACACATGGTGAGGCAGCTGTAGCCGAAACTGGCGTACACCGCGGATGGGGAGGTGCCACGAGCATCGCGTAGATCGAGCGATGTGTGTGCTTGCAAGATGCCGAGATGTGTCTCGAACGCTTTCTCCAGATAGGGAACTTCATGCGAGATGGCGTAGTAATACCGCTGCACAGCCCCTACGGCTCGTAACCACCCGTTCAGTGCGCCCCGTTCGATGCTCAGCGAGTTCAGGTCTTTGGTCTTCCATAGTGCGTCGGCGGCAGCCTTCAGATCTTCGCTGTCACCGTCGGCATCGTGCCGCATTCGTAGGGCAACACCGAGCACCCCCGTCCACACTAGGGACAAGTCTCGATCGTCGACGCTCCGAGCCAGCCGCGCCGCTGCCCTGGCATTGCTCACCGCATGTTCGAGGTCGGAAGGTCGTTTGAGGGCCTCGTAGCGCAGAAGCAGGGCCTGAGCCAGATCGCCGAGCGTGTAGCTCCGTCCCCGAGGATGCCCGTCGTTGGTGCTGGCGTCGACGGCAGTCTGCAACCCGTCGACCGCCTGGTTCAGTGCGCCAGAGGCTCGGGTGCGGACGCACTGGAGGAGGCGAGCGCGGTCACTAGGGGAGAGCTGGATGTGCTCGATGGGCGGGGTGCTTCTGACCTCTTCCAGGTGCGTGTCAAGTGCGTCGCGTAGCTGGCAGGTGTAGACCAGCAGGGCGAAACCCAGGGCTTCGCTCTCATAGCCGCGGGCGGTTTCCAGGCTGGGCCGGAGAGCCCGGTAGGCGGTTCGGCTCTCACTGGCTTGTACGCGAAGAAGGTCGTGCAGCTCGTCAAGCCGGGACACATCCGGTTCGGAGCGGTCCTGGAGCTCTGCATTTTGGGGCCGGGCATACCTGGCCGCGTCGGAGAGGTGGCCCAGCCGCTGCCGCAGGGCCGGAATGTTGGAGCCGAGGGCGTCAGCTGCACCTAGCGCCGCGAGGGCGTCGGGGAGAGCGCCATCGGGCGCCGCGCTCTCGTATGAGTCGAGGGCCCGTTCTCCGATCAATTCCGCACGCGTGCGGACGGGCAGTTCTCGCTCGCTGCCCTGAAGCCACCGTGCCGTGAGCTCTTCTACAACGGCGACGAAATGTTCACGCCCCACTTGCGCCACTGCTGCCCCTCCCCGTACTGCTCCGGCAACGAGGGAAGACTAGTCGAGCCAGGAGCACCCTCGCTGCGGATCGCCGGGGGTTAGTGGGCTGCCGGCGGCACTCGTCCGACACGACAGCGGTGTCTGTGCCGACTGATGCTGATCAGGCGGGAGAAATATCGGGCCTTGGCGGCCCGTCCGCTCACGCAAACGGCCCCGGACGAGGAGTCCGAGGCCGAGTAGAGCGCCTTCCTGGGGGTGAAACCCCTAGGTCAGCGGCTTATTGCGCTGTGCCCCCGGCAGGATTCGAACCTGCGACACCCGCTTTAGGAGAGCGGTGCTCTATCCCCTGAGCTACGAAGGCGTGGTGCCGGTTCCTGGCTCAGGTGGGGGGTGGGGGTGTCGTGCTTGTCCCCAGCCCTCCTCCTGGTGGCAGGGAGAGGTACCGGGAACAGCGTAGCGGACGAGCGTGGGGGCTGGGTGGGCAGTGGTCCGGGGGTGTCTGTGGGCGGGCTCGGTGGCCATGCGGTGTCGGTGCGGTGTTCCTTTCGTTCGGGTGGGAGGAGGCCCCTGGCTCCGCCTTGGAATCCTCGCCTCCCACCCGCGCCCCGATCGCCACCACCCGCCGCCCGCCCCCGCACGGCCGCCGCGCCCCCTCACCACCCACACGGCAACCCCGCCTCGATCACCGTCGGTCCTCCCGCCGGGCTCGTCAGGCGTACGGTGCCGTCGAGGGCGGCGACTCGGCGGCGCATTCCGAGTAGGCCCGAGCCGGCTGTCTCGTCGGCGCCGCCGTGGCCCTCGTCGGAGACGGTTACCGTCAATCCCGTTGCTGAGCGCGCGAGTTGGACCGAGGCGCGATGCGAGCCGCTGTGTTTCGCGGCGTTGGTCAGGGCCTCGGCCACGGTGAAGTAGGCGGCCGCCTCGACCCCAGCCGGAGCCCGGGGGCCGGTCTCCAGGTCGCCCGTGTCGACGGTGACGTCGAGGCCGCTGCTCGCGGCGAGGGCCCGTACGGCACCCGCCAGCCCGCGGTCGGTGAGGATCGGCGGGTGGATGCCGCGGACGACGTGGCGGAGTTCCGTCAGGGCCTCCTCCGCCTGGTCCTGGGCGTCGTCCAGGAGTTTGCGGGCCGCGGCGGGGTCGCGTTCGTACGCCCGTTTCGCCAGGCCCAGGCGCATGGAGAGGGAGACCAGGCGGGCCTGGGTGCTGTCCTGCAAGTCCTGTTCTATGCGGCGCAGTTCGGCCTCGTGGGCGGCGACCACTCCCGCCCTCGTCGCGGTCAGTTCCTCGACCCGCTCGCTGAGGCGTGCCCGGGGAGAGGGCTTCAGCAGGGCGGTGGACCATCTCGCTTCGAGGTCCGCGAGTCGGACGATCAGGGGGAGGACGCGCGGCTCGCGGGTCAAGAGGCCGCAGCGCACTCCGTCCACCAGCAGCGCCACCGGCCAGAGCCCGAGTGCCAGGATCGGGAGCAGGCTGCCGTAGCCGTACTGGGCGAACATCCAGCGCAGGTCCCTGAGCGTGCCGGGATCCTGGACCGCCGTGCGCAGACGGGCGCGGAGCGGGCCGTCGTCCAGGGGGAGGTAGGCCTCCGGGATCCGCTCGCCCGTCCACCGTGTCACCTGGCGGCGCTTCGCCCCGGCGATCCGGCGTACCAGCGTCACCGTCTCGGGGAGCAGCCCCGCGCCCACCACCGCGAGGGTGGCCGTGGCCGTGATCAGCAGGACCGTGAGGAAGAGCATCGTGCCGAAGGTCAGGACCGCGGCCCTGGCCAGCTGGACCGTTGCCCCGGCCGCCTGCCGCGTCGTCTTCCTCATGCCGTTCAGGCTAGGAGCCGCGGGGTGCCCTGCGGGGGAGAGCGGGGCCCCGTCCTGGTGGTGTAGCCCGCTACACCACCGTTCGGGAGTGCGCTCTCTCGTGAGCGCGGGCCGCCGCCGGGATCGTTGATCTCGGAAGTCGGCGGCCCCCCCGGAGGGCGTTGACGGCCCCGGCGGGAGCCGGGCCACGGGCCAACCCCGGCCCACCCCTTCAAGCACCGACCCACCGCCCGGCCCAATGCTCAAGCGCCCCCATGCCTCGCCGCCCCCCCCCACACACACCTCGACCACACACACCTCGACGTATCTCGACGTACGCGACCACCCCTGGAGACCCCCGTGGCCACTTTCCTCCACCGACTCGGCCGGCTGGCCTTTCGAAGGCGCTGGTACGTCACCCTCCTCTGGGTGGCGGTCCTCGCCGCCGTCGGATTCGGTGCCGCCAAGGCGCCCGCCGCCCCCGACGCGACGAACAGCATGCCGGGCATCGAGTCCCAGAAGGCCTTCGACCTGATGGAACAGCGCTTCCCCGGGACCGAGGCCGACGGCGCGACCGCCCGTATCGTGTTCGTCGCGCCCGACGGGCAGAAGATCACCGCCGCCGACCACCGGAAGGCCGTCGACACCCTGGTCGAGCGCGCGGCCGGCGGACCGCAGGTCGCGAGCGCCGTCAACCCGTTCCAGGCCGAGGCAGAGGCCGTCAGCAAGGACGGTACGACCGCGTACGCCACCGTCACCTACAAGGCCGCCGCCGACGATCTCACCGACGCCGCCAAGCACCGGCTGGAGAGTGCCGTCGAGCAGGCCCGGGACACGGGCCTCACCGTCGAGGTCGGCGGAACCGCCCTGGAGACCCAGCCCTCGGCCGGCGGTTCGGCGGAGGCGATCGGTATCGCCATCGCCGCCTTCGTACTGCTGATCACCTTCGGGTCCCTCGCCGCCGCCGGGCTTCCGCTGCTCACCGCGATCCTCGGCGTCGGTGTCAGCATGGCGTCGATCATGGCGCTGGCCAGTGCGTTCGGTCTGTCGTCCACGACGGGCACCCTCGCCACCATGCTGGGCCTCGCCTGCGGCATCGACTACGCCGTGTTCATCGTCTCCCGCTACCGCGAGGAGCGCGCCAAGGGCCACGCCCCGAAGGAAGCGGCCGGGCTCGCCACCGGTACCGCCGGATCCGCCGTCGTCTTCGCCGGGCTCACCGTCGTCATCGCGCTGGCCGGACTCTCGGTGGTCGGCATCCCGATGCTCACCAAGATGGGGCTCGCCGCCGCGGGCGCGGTCGTCGTCGGTGTGCTGATCGCGCTGACACTCGTCCCGGCCGTGCTCGGTTTCTGGCCCGACGCCGTTCTCTCGCGCAGGGCGCGCAGGGCCCGCCGGAGCGGACGTAGCACCGTTCTCTCGCGCAGGGCCCGCAAGGCCCGCCGGAGCGGACGTGGCAAGGAAGGCGGCGAGAACAACGGCGGCAGCCGCTGGGCACGCTTCGTCCTGCGCCGCCCCGTCCCCGTCCTGATCGCCTCCGTCGTCGGGCTCGGCGCACTCGCGATACCCGTCATGGACCTCCAACTGGGCATGCCGGGAGCCGAGGCCAAGCCCACCTCCACCACCGAACGCCGCGCCTACGACGACCTTGCCGCCGGCTTCGGCCCCGGCTTCAACGGGCCCCTCACCGTCGTCGTGGACGCCAGGAACGCCGAGAACCCCAAGACCGCCGTCCGTACGATCGAGGAGAGGATCGGCGCCACCGACGGGATCGTGTCCGTCTCACCTGCCCGGTTCAACCCGGCCGGCGACACCGCCGTGTTCTCCGCGATCCCGTCCACGGCACCCACCAGCGAGCAGACCGTGGACCTGGTCAAGAGCATCAGGGCCGACCGTCCCGCCACCGAGGCCTCCACCGGCGCGGAGTTCGAGGTCACCGGCACCACCGCACTGAACATCGACGTCGCCCAGAAGACCCAGGACGCGCTGATCCCGTACCTGATCCTGGTCGTGGGTCTGGCCATCCTGCTGCTGATGATCGTCTTCCGGTCCGTACTCGTCCCGGTCAAGGCGGCCGTCGGCTTCCTCCTCTCGGTGCTCGCGGCCCTCGGTTCCGTCGTCGCGGTCTTCCAGTGGGGCTGGGGCGCCGGACTCCTCGGGGTCGAGACGACCGGCCCGATCATGAGCATGATGCCGATCTTCCTGGTGGGCATCGTCTTCGGCCTGGCCATGGACTACGAGGTGTTCCTGGTCGCCCGGATGCGTGAGGCGTACGTCCACGGGGACAGCCCGAGCCAGGCGATCCGGACCGGCTTCCGGTACAGCGCCCGGGTCGTGGTGGCCGCCGCACTGATCATGATGGCGGTGTTCTCCGGGTTCATCGGGGCCGGCGAATCCATGATCAAGATGATCGGCTTCGGGCTCGCCATCGCCGTCTTCTTCGACGCGTTCGTCGTCCGCATGGCCCTCGTCCCGGCCGTCCTGGCCCTCCTCGGCAAGGCCGCCTGGTGGATGCCCCGATGGCTGGACCGCATCCTGCCCCGCGTGGACGTGGAGGGCGAGGCCCTCAGCCACCGGGCCGCGACACCACAGGCCACGAAGGACGACGTCCCGACCGAGGTACGTACCAAGGCACGTACCGAAGCAGAGGACACAAGGCCGGAGTTCACCACCGTCTGACCGCCACCCACCGAGGGCCGCCCGCCACCCAGGGGCGGCCCTCGGCCCGTACGCACACCCCGTACGCACACCCAGTACGCAGCCGTACGTAACCCCGTAGCGAGCACAGCACCCGACAGGAATCCGCGATGACCACCAGCCGGCAGCGACTCGTACACAGACCCGTACGCAACAGCCCCCAAGTCCTCGACACCTCGATCGCCCTGCTTCTGTTCGCCGTCTCCGTGCCTGGCGCGCTGTACGTCTCCTCGGGCGCCGAATCCCCGCTCCCGTGGTGGGCCGTGCTGCTGCTGTCGGGCGTCCCGTGCGCGGTCCTGCCGCTGCACCGCACGCATCCGTACGTCACCGTGGCCGTGGCCACCGCCTGTGCCGTGACGTCGGCCGGGCTCGGCCAACTGCAGACGGTCCTGTCGCTGGGGCCCCTCATGGCCGCGCTCTACTTGTTCGCCCTGCGCACCGACCGCGACGGCGTCCGCAGGTGCTGTGCCATCGGGATCGCCGCCCTGCTGATGACCACCGAACTGATCGCGGGCCCCGCCGACCGCCCGCTGGACCTCAGGGCGGCCGGCCCCGCGGCCTGGGTCCTGCTGCCGACCGCACTCGGCAGCTGGGTCCGGCTGCGACGGGCGTACGTGGACGCCGTGCGGGCCCGTGCCGAACACGCCGAGCGGACCCGTGACGAGGAGGCGCGGCGCCGGGTCGCGGAGGAGCGGATGCGCATCGCCCGCGAACTGCACGACGTCACGGCCCAGCATCTGGCGCTGGCCAACGCCCAGGCCGGTGCCATCACCCACCTCATGCGCACCGACCCCGAGCGGGCCCACGGGATCCTCGCCGACTTCGCGCTCTCCACCTCCTCGGCGCTGCGTGAACTCAAGGCGACCGTCGGCCTGTTGAGACAGCCGGACGACGACCCGGACACACCGCCCGCGGTGCCCGCCGTCGGACTCGCCAGGCTGGCCGCCCTGACCGAGTCGTTCCGGTCCGCCGGGCTCGCGGTCACCGTCACCACCGAGGGCGCGCCGCGCCGGCTGTCACCGGGAGCGGACCACACGGCGTTCCGGATCGTGCAGGAAGCCCTCACCAACGTCACCAAGCACGCGGCCGCGCGCGAGGCACGGGTCCGGCTCGCCCACTCCGACGACCGGCTGACCATCACGGTCACCGACGACGGAGGCGGCCCGACACCTACCCGGGCCACCGGAGGCAGCGACACGGGGACCGGAACCGGGGCCGGGGCCGGAACCGGGGTCGGAACCGAGGCCGAGGTCGCCGGCGGGTTCGGCCTCCTCGGCATGCGCGAACGCGCCCAGTCCGTCGGCGGCAGTCTCCTCGCCCGCCACCGCCCCGAGGGCGGCTTCGAAGTGGTGGCCGAACTGCCGCTGCACCAAAAGGACTTCGGACCGGAGGAGGCCGGCGGGTCAACGCCAGTCGGGAGCGCCTGACGCGGGCGACAGAACGCTCTCGATCTTCGTCCGGATCTCCCGCATGACCGCGACGACCCGGGCCTCGTGTGCCGCGTCGAGCCGGGCCACCGGCACCGAGCAGCTGATGGCGTCCATGGCCGGTGAGTCGTACCGCAGGGCGAAGCCGAAGCCCGCGATACCGGTCACCGTCTCCTCGCGGTCGATGGAGTGACCGCGCTCGCGCACCTCCGCCAGGTCGGCGAGCAGGGTCGCGCGGTCGGTGTGGGTGTTCTCCGTGAGGGCGGCCAACGGCCCTTCGGGGAGCGGGAGTTCGTCGTCGGGGCGCTCGGCGAGGAGTGCCTTGCCGAGGGCGCCCGCGTGGGCCGGGATCCGGCGGCCGACCCGGCTGATGGTGCGCAGGTACTCGTGGGACTCGCGGGTCGCGAGGTAGACGACGTTCGGGCCGTCCAGCCGGGCCAGGTGGATCGTCTCGCCGAGCGCGTCCGAGGCCTCGTCGAGAAAGGGGCGGACCGTGCGGACGTGCGGATCGCTGTCGAGGTAACTCGTGCCGGTGTGCAGCGCGCTGATCCCGATGCCGTACAGGGAGCCGGTGGTGTCGGAACGCACCCAGCCGCGGTCGACGAGGGTCTGCAGCAGCTGGTACATGCTGCTGCGCGGTACGCCCAGTTCCTCGGCGAGTTCGTCCAGGCGGGCGGGCCGGTCGCCGCGCGCGGCGAGCAGTTCGAGCAGCGCGACGGTACGGGCCGCGGACTTGACCTCACGGACGCCCGAGCCCTCTGTACGGACCCGGGCCCGCGCAAGGGGGCCTCCGCCCTGCACCTCTTCGCTCTCCGGCATGGGGCTCATCGTAAATCCGCGATGTCCCACCCATTGACCCTGCGCGTTCATCAACTTAGCCTCCATCTTCATACGTAGACAGCATCTGCATATGGAGACAGCGTTCATGACAGGGATCAGCGCGGAGGCCGAAGGCACTGTCCAGCGGCTGCGTGAGGGCATGGCGGGCGGGGTGCTGTCGTTCCCCCTCACGAGCTTCCACAGCGACGGCGGCCTCGACCTCGACTCGTACCGGACGTACCTGACCGGCCAGTTGGCGGCCGAGGAGGAGACGATCGCCCCGGGTGCGGTCTTCCCCGCCTGCGGCACCGGTGAGTTCTTCTCGCTGGACGAGGACGAGTACCGCGAGGTCGTCCGGGCCACGGTCGAGGTCGCCGCCGGCCGGCTGCCGGTGGTGGCGGGCATCGGCTACGGCTGGGCGCAGGCCCGCCGTTTCGCCCGGATCGCCGAGGAAGCGGGCGCCGACGCCCTCCTCGTACTCCCGCACTATCTGGTCGCCGCCCCGCAGGACGGACTGGTCGAGCAGCTGCGCCGGATTGCTGCCGGCACCTCGCTCCCGCTCATCGCGTACCAGCGCGGTCAGGTCGCCTTCACGGTCGAGGGCCTGCGCAGGATCGCCGGGATCCCGACCGTCATCGGCCTCAAGGACGGCCACAGCGACCTGGACCGGCTCCAGCGCCTCACCCTGGCCGCCCCCGACGGCTTCCTCTTCTTCAACGGTGCCTCCACCGCCGAGATCCAGGCCCGCGCGTACGCCACCGTCGGCGTCCCCGCCTACTCGTCGGCCGTCCACGCCTTCGCCCCCGAGATAGCGAACGCCTTCTTCACAGCCCTGCACACCGACGACCACCCGACAACGACCAAGCTCCTGCGCGACTTCTACGTCCCCCTCGTCGAGCTCCGCGACCGCGTCCCGGGCTACGCCGTCTCCCTGATCAAGGCCGCCGCCCGCCTACGCAACCTCCCGGTGGGCCCAACCCGAGCCCCCCTGACGGACCCCGCCCCAACAGACCTGGCGGCCCTGGAAAAGATCCTCGCCACGGGCTTGAGCCTGGTAGGAGCCCGCTGACCAGGCTTTTTAGGGGCGCGGGGAACTGCGCGACAAGCCCCCACTCACCCGCACCCGGCCCCAAACCGGCGGAGCCACCCCGCACCAAACCGGCGGAGCCACCCGCAACAAGAGCCAACAGTTCAAAGGGGAACTGCCATGCCTCTCCTCGTAGTAGGGATCAGCGTCCTGATCCTGCTGCTCCTGATGACCCGCCTGAAACTCAACGGCTTCGCCGCACTCCTCCTCGTCGCGATAGGCGTGGCCCTGGTCCGCGGAATACCCGTGGCCGACATCCCGGACGTCCTCTCCACCGGCATCGGCGACCAGATCGGCGACACGATGCTCACCATCGGCCTCGGCGCGATGGTGGGCCGGGTCATGGGCGACTCGGGCGCCGCCCAACGCATCGCGGGCAAGCTGCTGGACGCCTTCGGCCCCCGCTGGGTCCAGGTCGCCATGGTGGTCACGTCGATGCTCATCGGCGTGACCATGTTCTACGAGGTCGCGTTCATCATCATCGTGCCGATCGCGTTCACCCTGGTCAGGGTCACCGGGGCGAACCTGCTCTGGGTCGGCCTGCCGATGTCGATCGCGCTGTCGACGATGCACAGCTTCCTGCCGCCGCACCCGGGCCCCACCGCCGTGGCCGCGACCTTCCACGCGTCCGTCGGCCACACCCTCTTCTACGGCCTCTTCATCGCCGTACCGGCCGGCGCGCTCATCGCGCTCGCCTGGCCGCGGCTGCCGTTCATCAGGCGGATGAACCCGTCCATCCCCAAGGGCCTGGTCAGCGAGCGGGAGTTCGCCGACGAGGAGATGCCAGGCATGGGCTGGTCGCTGTTCGTGGCGCTCTTCCCCGTGGTGCTGATCGCGGGCGCCGCCGTGACCGACATGGCCACGTCCGGCGAGAGCCCGTTCCTGAACTTCGTCGCGTTCATCGGCTCGGCACCGATCGCGCTCATGCTGACGCTGCTGCTGGCCATCTGGGCGTTCGGACCGCGGATCGGCCGCAGCATGGAGGAGGTCAGCGCCTCCTGCACCTCCGCCGCCAAGGCGATGGCGATGATCCTGCTGGTCATCGGAGCGGGCGGTGCCTTCAAGAACGTCCTCGTCGAGGGCGGCATCTCCGACTACATCAAGGACGCCACCGACGGCTGGTCCATCTCGCCGATCATCCTGGCGTGGCTCATCGCGGTCATCCTCCGCGTGGCCCTCGGCTCGGCGACGGTCGCCGTCGTCACGGCCTCCGGCGTGGTCCTCCCGCTCCTCGCGGGCAGCGGCGTCCACCCCGAGATCATGGTGCTGGCCGTGTCGTGCGGGTCGATCGCCTTCTCCCACGTCAACGACCCGGGATTCTGGCTGTTCAAGGAGTACTTCAACCTCTCGGTCATCGAGGCGATCAAGGTCCGTACGACCTATACGACGGTGCTCGCGATCATCGGCCTGGGCGGCGTCCTGGCGCTGGAGTGGGCCCTGGACGTCCTCAGCCTGTGAAGTCCTCGACCACCGGCCCCGACCACCTCCACACACAAGGGACTGCGACCCGCATGAGCTTCCTGAGCCAGCCGACCGTCACCCACTTCGCCGTCTATCCCGTCGCCGGCCGTGACTGCATGGAGCTGAACCTCTCCGGCGCCCACGGCCCGTACTTCACCCGCAACGTCGTCGTCCTCAAGGACTCCGAGGGCCGTACGGGACTGGGGGAGGTGCCCGGCGGCGAGAAGATCACCCAGACTCTCCGCGACGCCGAGTCCCTGGTGGTCGGCGCGAAGGTGGGCGACTACAAGCGGGTCCTGCGCGAGATCGGCGCCCGTTTCGCCGACCGCGACTCGGGCGGACGCGGCGCCCAGACCTTCGACCTGCGCACCACCGTCCACGCGGTCACGGCCGTCGAGTCGGCACTGCTCGACCTCCTGGGCCAGCACCTCGACGTCCCGGTCGCAGCCCTCTTGGGCGACGGTCAACAGCGGGACTCCGTACGGGTGTTGGGCTACCTCTTCTACGTCGGCGACCCCGACCGCACCGACCTGGAGTACGTCCGCGAGCCCGACTCGGACGTCGACTGGTACCGCGTCCGGCACGAGGAGGCCCTGACGCCGGAGGCGATCGTCCGCCAGGCCGAGGCCGCCTACGACCTCTACGGCTTCCGGGACTTCAAGCTCAAGGGCGGCGTCCTGGCGGGCACGGAGGAGGTCGAGGCGGTACGCGCGCTCAAGGCCCGCTTCCCCGAGGCCCGGATCACCCTCGACCCGAACGGCGCGTGGTCGCTGCGCGAGGCGATCGAGCTGTGTACGCCGCTGCTGGGCACCCTCGCCTATGCCGAGGATCCCTGCGGGGCGGAGGGCGGCTACTCGGGCCGCGAGATCCTGGCCGAGTTCCGCCGGGCCACCGGCCTGCCGACCGCGACGAACATGATCGCCACGGACTGGCGTCAGCTGACCCACGCCCTCGCCCTCCAGTCGGTCTCCATCCCGCTGGCGGACCCGCACTTCTGGACCATGCAGGGTTCGGTGCGGGTAGCTCAGCTGTGCAACGCCATGGGTCTGACCTGGGGCTGCCACTCCAACAACCACTTCGACATCTCGCTCGCCATGGTCACCCACTGCGGCGCGGCCGCCCCGGGCGAGTACAACGCCCTCGACACCCACTGGATCTGGCAGGAGGGCCTGGAACGCCTCACGGTCACCCCGCCCCGCATCACCGACGGCGAGATCTCCGTCCCCGACGCGCCCGGGCTTGGCCTCGACCTGGACATGGACCGCCTCCTAGCCGCGCACGCCCTTTACAAGGACAAGGCCCTCGGTGCGCGGGACGACGCCACCGGGATGCAATACCTCATCCCCGACTGGCAGTTCGACCCGAAACGACCTTGCCTGGTCCGGTAGGACGAAGGTTGGGGTCGTCGTATGGGTGCGGGCCCGCTGTGGCTGGTCGCGCAGTTCCCCGCGCCCCTAAAAGACGGGGCTGCGCCCCTGTCTTTTAGGGCGCCCCAGGCTGCGCGATCAGCCACAACGTTTTTAGGGGCGCGGGGAACTGCGCGACCAGCCCCCACCCACCCGCAGACTCACACCCGCACCGAAACCCCGGCCCCCACCTCCACCTCCGCCTCCACCCAGTCGCCCCCGTCCCCGCTCCCATCCCCACCCACCGACCCCCCACTCGCTATCGGAATCCCCGACAACACCTCCGCAGGCAGATCGAACGCGTCCACCAGAGTCATGAGATGGGGAGCAAGCTCCCCGACAACCGTGTCGACGGCCTTCGGCAGCCCCCGCACATGATCCGGCGTCAGCCGCCCCTCGGCGAGCAGATCCCCCGTGTGCTCACCGAGTTGCCGCAACAGGAACAGCCGGCACAGGCTCCGCATGAGGAAAGCGGCGCGCGGATCCTGCGCCCGCGCGGCCGCGGCCGCGGCGAGGAACGCGTCGGCGGCCCGGAGGCGGGCGTGGGCGGAGACCATCTCCAGGGCGGCGTCCGAGGTCGCGTTCCAGCGGCCGACCGGGTCGCCCGAGGGGCCCTCGCGCAGGGCCGCCCGCGCCCGGTCCTGCCAGATGCGCTCGGCCTCGGCCAACAGGCCGCGCAGGAAGGGGAGTTCGGTGAGCTCCCGGCCCTCGGGATCGCCGGACTCACCGGCCCGTACACCCTGGTGGCCGAAGACCATCTCGGAGGCGGCCTTCACCCAGATCACCAGGTTGTCGCCCTCGGCGGTGATGCCGCCCTCGATGTTGAGGGGGAGGTCGGCCAGTCCGTTGGCAGGGAACAGGCCCTGCGCGCCGCAGCGTTCGCGGCACTCGGTGGTGATCGCGCGGGCCTGCCAGGTGATCCAGCCCTTGGCCACGGCCACCTCGCGCTCCACCTCGGCCCGGTCCTCCTCCGCGTGCACGGCGAAACGGCTCACCAGCGAGCGGTGCAGGAACGTCATCGCGTACGCCGTCGCCAGTGCGTACAAGAGCCGGCCGTGGTGGCTGCGGTGGGCGGCCAGCGGAATGCGCTCGCCCGCCTTCGGCCCGGCCAGGAAACGGCTGTGGGCGTACCGCACCGCGATGGTCAGCGCGGCCCGTGACATGCCCAGCGTGCCGGCGCTCATGCACAGCTTGCCCATGGTGACGCGGTTGATGGAGCGCAGCAGCCGCTTGCGCCTGTTGCCGAGGGTGCTGGTCAGGGTCCCGTCGGCGCCGAGCCGCCCGTGCTCGGCCTCAAGGAGCGCCTCGCGGGGCAGCCACACCCGGTCGAACGAGGTGAGGCAGTGGTCGACCGGGGTGCCGGTGCGCTGGGGGAGCGGCCGGACCCGTACGCCCGGGAGGTGGCCGTTCTCGTCGCTGAGCGGGGTCAGGAAGAGGAAGGTGCCCTGGTCCTCGCCGTCGACGACGAGGCGTGCGGCGACCACCGCCGTCTTGGGGCCGCCGGTCAGGCTGGTGTTGGGCATGAACTTCCGTGCGCCCGGCGTGGGGGTGGTGAGGTGGAAGCCGCCCGTCGTGCGGTCGAACACCGCGACCGTCTCCATCGACGCGACATCGTTCCCGTGCTCCAACTCCGTGCAGAGAAACGTTCCTGTACGCCGGAGCGAGGTGAACGCGGACAGGTCCCTGCGCCGGCCGCCGTCGTGGTCGAGGACGCTGCCGAGGAACAGGTTGTAGTGGATGCTCGCGAGCGTGGTCAGTCCGCCGTCCACCGGCCCCGTCCACTCGTGCAGCCCGGCGAGGCGGTACGGATCGGCCGCCAGCGCCACCGGGTCACCGGCCGCGTCGTTGAGGAGCCGCAGCCGCTCGTACGAGAGGGCCGTCCGCTCCTCGGGCGGCAGCCCCGGGCGGTACGCGAACTCCTTGCCGGAGACGAGCCGGCGCCAGACCCCGTGCACGCGTTCGCGATCGGCGCCCTCGAAGAGCAGCTGGGCCAGCTCGTCGGCGACGGGGTGGGTCCTGGTGTGTGCGGGCACGGCCATCGAACTCCCCTGGGTGTGGGAACCGGTCAGGTACGAACCACTGCGCATCGAAGATACGTACCAACCGGTTTTGTTTTCAAGGGTGCTCAGGGGGCGAAGGCGCTTACTGGGGGAGCCCTCGGGGGCGCTCACGGCGCGGCCGGGGCGTCGGTGCAGCTCACGCGAGGGCCATGAGGGCCATGAGTTCTATGTGGGTGAATCCTTGAGAAACCGTTCAGCTGGTTTTATTCTGAACCGCGAGGTCGCAGCTGCCCGGTACAGACCTCATGGTCTCTTTTCCCGGTGAGCGGGATGGTACGGAGGTTGTTCGTGGCGCGGCAAGAGCGGGCCATTCGGACGCGGCGGGCGATTCTCGTCGCGGCGGCCGAGGTGTTCGACGAGGTCGGATACGAGGCGGCGACCATCTCGGACGTCCTCAAGAAGTCGGGCATGACCAAAGGCGCCCTCTACTTCCACTTCACGTCCAAGGAGGAGCTCGCCCAGGCGGTCCTCGCGGCCCAGGTCGAGTCCCTGCCGCAGGTGCCCGAACAGGAGCTGAAGCTCCAGCAGTCGCTGGACGAGGCGCTGCTGCTCGCGTATCTGCTCAAGCGGGACACGGGTGACCCGATCGTCCAGGGCAGCGTGCGGCTGACCGTCGACCAGGGGTCGCCCAAGGACCACCTGAACCGGCGTGTGCCGATGCGGGCCTGGCAGGACCACACCAAGGCCCTCTTCCAGGAGGCCAAGGCGAAGGGCGAGGTCCTGCCGCACGCCGATGTGGACTCGCTCGCGAAGCTGTTCGTCGGCGCCTTCACCGGCGTACAGGTGCTGTCGCGGATCATGACCGGCCGCGCGGATCTGGCGGAGCGGGTGGCCGACCTCTACCGGCATCTGATGCCGTCGATCGCGGTGCCGGGCGTGCTCGTCCGGCTGGACTTCACCCCGGAGCGGGCGGCGCGGATCCACCGCGAGGCCATGGAACTGCGCGAGGCGGAGGCTGCCGAGGCCGAGGCGGAGGGCGACCTGGAGGACGGCCCCGAGGACGGCCCCGAGGGCGGCCCGGAGGCGGACATCGCGACCGGTCCGCAGGCCGGTGCCGGATCCGGTGCCGGGGCTGGGGCCGAGGCACCCGCGGGGGTCGCGACCGCCGCCCAGTGAAGCGCCCTCGCGTCGGGGGCGCGTCGACGACCGATCGAACGGAGTGCACGGATGGACATGCCTGCTTGCCCGTACGCGCTGGACGTGACGGGGCGCGATCTCGCCTCGGAGGCCGAGAAGCTGCGCTCACGAGGGCCGGTGGCCGAGGTGGAGCTGCCGGGCGGGGTGGTCGCCTGGGCGGCCGTACGGCAGAAGTACGTCAAGCAACTCCTGCTGGATCCAAGGGTGTCGAAGGACGCCCGGCAGCACTGGCCCGCCTTCGTCGAGGGGCGGATAGGCCCCGACTGGCCGCTGTATCCGTGGGTCGCCAACGAGAACATGCTGTTCGCCTACGGGGATCACCACTCCCGGCTTCGGCGGCTGGTCGCGGGCGCGTTCACCACGCGCCGGAGCGAGGCCCTGCGACCGCGGATCGAGGAGATCACGGCCGGGCTGCTGGACGACCTGGCCGCCGTGCCGGCCGGTGAACGGATCGATCTGCGGGCCGACTTCGCCAGACTGCTGCCGATGCGGGTCATCTGCGAACTGTTCGGGGTGGCGGAGGAGGCGCGCGAACCCCTTTGTGCCGCCCTGGAGTTGGTGTTCGGCACGGCTGTGTCCGCCGAGCGGATGGCCGCCGCGCAGATCGAGGTCTTCGGGATGCTCGCCCGGCTGGCCGCCGAGAAGCGGGCCGAACCCGGCGGCGATCTGACGTCCGCGCTGATCGAGGCCCGTGACCAGGAGGAGGACGGCGGGCTCACCGAGGAGGAACTCCTCGGCACCCTCTACCTCATGATCGCCGCAGGTCAGGAGACGACCTGCACGCTCATCACCAACGCCGTCGGGGCCCTGCTCACCCACCCGGAACAGCTCGCGCACATCCGCGCCGGCCGGGCCACCTGGATGGACGCGGTGGACGAGACGCTGCGCGTGCACAGCCCGGCGGCGTACTCCCCGATGCGGTTCGCGGTGGACGACATCACACTGGGGAACCCCGCACCGGCCGACGGCGAGGCCGATGGCGTGCTGATCCGCAAGGGCGACCCGATCCTGGTCTCCTTCGCCGCCGCGTCGGGAGATCCGGAGGCCTACGGGGACGACGTCGCCGTCTTCGACCTGCTGCGCCCGGGCCGCCGCGAGGACCTGGCCTTCGGCTTCGGGGTGCACCGCTGCCTGGGGGCGCCGCTCGCGCGCATCGAGGCGAGCGTGGCCCTGGCGGGGCTGTTCGACCGCTTCCCCGGGCTCTCCCTGGCGGCTCCGGTGGAGGGCATCGAGCCGGTCGAGTCCTTCATCGTCAACGGCCACGGGTCGCTGCCCGTGCTGCGAGCCCCGCAGGAGCAGTAGCGATCGCAATGGCACCGCAATAGAAACCGCACGTGCGGTTTGTTATCGTGAGGACGCCTCTCCGGCACGCCTCTCGCAGCAACGGAGCGCTCAGATGGCCCAGCAGGAACGCGCGGTACGTACGCGCAACGCGTTGATCGAGTCGGCGGCCGAGCTCTTCTGCAAGGACGGCTTCGACGTCGTGTCCCTGTCCACGATCAGCGCCCGGGCCGGGGTGAGCAACGGCGCGCTGCACTTCCACTTCGCCAGCAAGGCGGCATTGGCCGCGGCGGTGTGGGAGGCGGCGGCGCAGCGGCTCCGGCGCATCACGGTCGAGGGCCGGGCGAGGAGCGAGGCCGCCGCGACCGCCGGGGGCACCGGCTCCACCGGCACCGGCTCCGGCGGGTCCATGCAGGTACTGGTCGACACCACGCACGCGCTGCTCCGGGGCCTGCGGCACGACGTGATCCTGCGGGCCGGGTTCGACCTGAGCGAGAGCCCGGTGCCGGTGGCGGCCGGGGCGGATCTGCGGCGGCGGTGGCAGACCTGGGTGGAGGGCGTGCTGGCCGAGGCGGCCCGCGAGGGGGCGCTGGCCCGTGATGTGTCGCCGCAGGACGCGGCCCATGCCGTGGTCGCGGCCACCGTGGGCTTCGGTGCCCTGGGCAGCCGGAACGCGCAGTGGCTGTCGCAGTCCATGCTGACCCGCTTCTGGGCGCTGCTGCTGCCGCGACTCTCCACAGAGGCGGCGCTCAAGGGCCTGGTGGCCTCTGGCCGGCGGGAGGGAACGGCGGGGGTCGACGGCGTACCCCCGCCGTTCCGCGCGACGGCCCGCTCGGGGGCATGACGACGCCGACGAAGGCAGGGCTGGCGCCCTTTAGGGGCGCGGGGAACTGCGCGACCAGCCCCCACGGACCCGCAGCTGCCCACAACCCATCGCGCGAAGCGCTAGGGGCTGGTGGGAGACCGGTCAAACCGGTCTCCCACCAGCCCCCTTAGTTGCCGCATGCCCCGCCGGCTAGGCGACCAGAACCCGCGCAAACCGCCCCGCCACCCGAAGGTCCCCCTCGATCCGCCCGGCCGTCGCCGCCAGCTCCGGCAACACCTCACCCACGCACTGCTCAACCGTCCGCCGAGAACTGTGCATAGCCACGTTCACGGCCGCCACGACCCGCCCCGTACGATCCCGCACCGGAACCGCGATCGACCGCAGCCCCTCCTCCAACTCCCCGTCCACCAGGGCGTATCCGGCCTCCCGGACGCGATCGAGGACGGCCGCGAGAGCACTCGGGTCCGTGACCGTGTGCGGGGTCAGCGCGTGCAGGCCGGTCAGGAACGGGCCCCGCTCGGCGGCGGTGAGGCCGGCGAGCATCACCCGGCCCAGCGAGGTCGCGTAGGCGGGGAAGCGCGTGCCGACGGTGATGTTGACGCTCATGATGCGGCTGGTGGCGACGCGGGCCGTGTACTGGATCTCGTCGCCCGCGAGGACCGCGAGGGACGCCGAGTCGTGCAGCCGGTCGGCGAGTTCGGCGAGATGCGGGGCCGCGATCTGCGGAAGCGTCGTACGGGAGAGGGGCGGGAAGCCGAGGGCCAGGACGCGCGGTGTCAGCGTGAACGTCCGCCCGTGGGCGGTCACCTGGCCCAGGTGCTCCAGCGTGATCAGCGCGCGCCGGGCCGTCGCCCGCGCGAGCCCGGTGGTCTGCGCGACCTCGGTGAGCGTCAGCTCGGCCCGGCCCTCGCCGAACGACGTGATCACGGTCAGCCCGCGGGCCAGCGACTCGATGAACTCCCGGCCCAGTTCATGCTTCGAGGCTCCGGTCCAGGTGGCGAGTCCGGCGGGCGCGGCAAGCGCGGCCGGCGCGGCGGGCTGCTGGGCGGGGGCGTCCCGCAGATCCCGTTCCATCGCGCGCACGGTCGTCCGCAGCCGGGGCAGCAGGGTGTCCCGCAGGGAGTCGGCGGTGTGTCTGCTGGTGTGGCTCACCACGCTCACCACGCAGGCGATACGTCCACCGCGATCCCGTACCGGGACGGAGACCGCGACCAGGCCCGGCTCGATCAACTGGTCGTCGAGCGCCCAGCCGCGGGCCGCCGCCTCGTGCGTCCGCTCCTCGAACTCCTTGTCCCCGGTGGGGTGTTCGCGGGGCGGCACGGCGGGAAAGCCGTGGTCCTCGGGATCGGCGGCCCGCCGTTCGCGCCAGCGCGTCCAGTCCTCGTCGGTCCACTCCGTGGCGAACAGCGGGCCCGGCGCGGTCCGTTCGGCCGGGAGCAGATCGCCGATGCGGAAGCTCAGCGACATCGCGCGCCGCCGGGTCGCCTGGTGGATGAAGCGGATGCCGTCCCGGTCGCCGACCGCCAGCGACACGGACTCGTCCAGTTCGTCGGCGAGCGCGTCGGCCCGCCCGTCCAGCAGCCGGGGCAGCCGCAGCGCGGCCAGATAGGCGTTGCCCAGCTCCATCAGCCGCGGTGTGAGCACGGCGTCCCGTCCGTCGAGACGTACGTATCCCATGCGGGCCAGTGTTGCCGCGATGCGGTCCACCGTGGATCTGGCGAGGCCGGTGGCCTTCTCCAGGGCGCTGAGACTCGACGTGCCGCCTGCCTCGGTGAGCCGTTGCAGCACGGTGACGCCTCGCATCAGCGGGGCTACTGCCTCTACGGGTACGACTGCGTCGGGCTTGGCAGGGGTGAGGTGGGTCGGTGGCATGGGCTCCCCATTACGGTGTCCGGACCACGGTAATGAAATACGGGGGAGCGGTCGTGCCGAAGCTGCGGGCCGTCAGTGGCTGGTCGCGCAGTTCCCCGCGCCCCTAAAGGGGCGCTTGCCTCGTCACGTACACCTGGTGGTTGCCCTTGGAGTCCATGCCCGCCACCGTGATGCGGATGCCGGTTCTGAGGTCCTTGAAGTACTGGCCGGGGGAGAAGGTCGCGTCGGAGAGTTCGGCGTGGACGTTCGGGCTGCGGGTGCAGCCGCCGCTTTCCTTGGTGGAGTCGATGACCGTGATCGGGCCCCGGCCGGTGTCGACGGTCGCGTCGACCTTGTAGATGAGTACGCCCGTCTTGCAGATCGCGTCGTCGTTGCCGGCCGGGGTGCGCAGCTCGACCGCGTATCCCGTCTTCGAGTCGACCGGGACGAAGACCAGTTTGCCGCCGGTGCCGGGCTCGGCCAGCGGGGTCAGGACGTGCTCGGTGGTGCCCTGCGCGGCCGCGCAGCCGACCTGGGCGTCGTCGAGCCAGCCGAGCTTCCACTTGTGCCAGCCCAGCAGGTCGTTGTCGGCCCCCCAGTCCTCGCTCATGATGTCCCAGTGCCCGACCGCGCCGCCCCCGTCCTGGGTGTAGAGGTCGGGCAGCCCGAAGACATGGCCGTTCTCGTGGGGGAGTACGCGGTAGCCGGTCTCGTCGTACGAGCCGGAGCCGTCGTCCTGGCGGCTGTAGACGAAGGACGCGTTCGCCACCGGCACCCCGTCCGCGACCGGCGCCTCCGTGTTGCCCGCGAAGGTCACCGACAGGACCGTGTCGAGGGCGGAGGGGCCGGCGTTCGGGGTCATCAGGACGTTCAGCAGGTCGTACTCCCGGAAGTCCACCTTCGGATCGGCCACGGCCACGAGGTCCTGGACCAGCTCGCGGTAGCCGGGGTCGAAGGGGGCCCCGCGTTCTATCCCGTACTCCTCGAAGGACTTGGGCATCCGCAGCCAGCCGCCTATCGGGGCCTCGGGGCGGTAGTCGAGGCGGCCGTACGAGCTGGTGCGGAACCAGTTGGTGGTCTGCGGGAAGAACTCGCCGAAGCGGTCGAGCGCGCTGCCCTGGCCGGGCGCGTCGGAGAAGTCGACCATCAGGTTCAGGGCGCGGACGGTGCCGGTGGAGCGCGTGTAGCCGGCCGGGGTGGGGATGCCCTCGGACATCTGCACGCCCATCGGGCCGCTGATCATGCAGGGACCGAGAGGGGAGGAGCGCGCCAGCGCGATGGGTCCCGCAGCCGTGGTGGAACCGGTCGTCAGATGTCCGGTCCCGGCCGAGGTGCTGACCGTCAGGGTGAGGACGGTGACCGTGGCGAAGGCTGCGGCGCGGCGGCGCGGGGATATCCGACGGCTGGTCGGCTGCATGCAGGGGCCTTTCGCTCCAGGCAGCCGGCCGGTGCGGCTGCACCCTGTTCGATCACCCTGTGCCGCCGGATGCGAGGGCGCGCGCTGGAGGAGCCCGATCGTGGGTTTCTTGCTCGCGGGAGCCTCCGAGAGATGTGACGCGGGTCACATGAAATCTCTTCGAGGTTGGGAAATAACTGGGGATCGTTTCCCCGTTTAGCCATGTGTCCGAGCGAAACGGGGAGTCGATCCCCGGATCGCACCCACCGGCTCAAGGAGTACGCCGTGGAGACCGCAGTCCGCGTTCAGCACAAGGTGACCCGGCCGCGCGCCGACGCCCTGCGCAACCGGGAGCGGATCGTCACCGCCGCCCGCGAGATGTTCGTGGAGTTCGGCCCCGACGTGCCGCTCGACGAGATCGCTCGCCGGGCCGGCGTCGGCAATGCCACGGTGTACCGCAACTTCCCGGACCGGGACGCACTGGTGCGGGAGGTCGTCTGCTCGGTCATGGACCGTACGTCGGAGGCGGCCGAACTCGGGCTCGCCGAGACGGGCGACGCGTTCGAGGCGCTGTCGCGCTTCGTGCACGCCTGTGCCGACGAGCGGCTCTCGGCCCTCTGCCCGATGATCTCCAGCACCTTCGACCAGCACCACCCGGACCTGGAAGCCGCGCGTGAGCGGATCGAGGAACTGACCGAGCGGATGATGGCTCGCGCCCGCGAGGCCGGACAGCTCCGGCCCGACGTGGGCGTCGGCGACCTCATGATCGCCGTGGCCCAGCTCAGCAGGCCCCCGGCCGGCACGGCAACCCTGTGCTTCGACCGGTTCGTCCACCGCCACCTGCAGCTGTTCCTGGACGGGCTGCGGGCCCCGGCCCGATCCGAGCTGCCGGGCACGGCCGCGACCATGGAGGACCTGCGCAAACCCTGACCGATGAATCCCGCCCCCCGCGGCGGTCCGTACCAGCGATGACCCGACCAGTGCTCGCGTAACCCCACTTACGCCCCCACTCACGCAAGAACCTCCCGGCCCGTCACCGACGACGTGCCGCGCCCTCACACTGCCTTTTTCGATCCGAAGTCCCGAAGTGGGTACCTCCATGTCTGAAACAGTCCAGGCCACCGCCGCAAAGGCGCAGGCCCCCGATCCCAACCGCTGGAAAGCGCTGACCTTCATCGCGCTCGCCCAGCTCATGGTCGTGCTCGACGCGACCATCGTGAACATCGCGCTGCCCTCGGCCCAGCAGGACCTGGGCATCTCCGACGGCAACCGGCAGTGGGTCATCACGGCCTACGCCCTCGCCTTCGGCGGACTCCTCCTCTTCGGCGGCCGGATCGCCGACATCTGGGGCCGCAAGCGCACCTTCGTCACCGGCCTCATAGGCTTCGCCGGCGCCTCCGCCCTCGGCGGTGCCGCGACCAACGAGGCCATGCTGCTCGGCTCCCGTGCCCTGCAGGGTGCCTTCGGCGCGCTGCTCGCGCCCGCCGCGCTCTCGCTGCTCGCGGTGATGTTCACCGACTCCAAGGAGCGCGCCAAGGCGTTCGGCATCTACGGTGCGATCGCCGGTGGCGGTGGCGCCGTCGGCCTGATCCTCGGCGGCTTCCTCACCGAGTACCTGGACTGGCGCTGGACGTTCTTCGTGAACATCCCGTTCGCGGTCGTCGCCGCGGCCGGTGCGTACTTCGTCATCCGTGAGCCGGCCGGCCGCAACCGCTCGCCGCTCGACATCCCGGGTGTGGTCCTGTCGACCGTCGGTCTGGTCTCGCTCGTCTACGGCTTCACCCGCGCCGAGTCCGAGGGCTGGGGCGACTCCATGACGATCGGCCTGTTCGTCGCGTCGGCGGTGCTCCTCGCGGCCTTCGTCCTCGTCGAGTCCAAGGTCAAGGCCCCGCTGCTGCCCCTGCGCGTCATCACCGAGCGCAACCGTGGTGGCGTCTACCTCTCGCTCGGTCTCGCGATCATCGCGATGTTCGGCCTGTTCCTCTTCCTGACCTACTACCTGCAGATCGTGAAGGGCTACTCGCCGGTCAAGACCGGTTTCGCCTTCCTGCCGATGATCGCGGGCATGATCGCGGGCTCCACGCAGATCGGCGCCCGGCTGATGAACCGCCTCCCGGCGCGTCTGCTGATGGGCCCGGGCTTCCTGGTCGCCGCGGCCGGCATGCTGCTGCTGACCCAGATGGAGATCGGCTCCTCGTACGCGGCCCTGCTCCTGCCGGCCATGCTGCTGCTCGGCCTCGGTATGGGTACGGCGTTCATGCCGGCCATGTCCCTGGCCACGCTGGGCGTCGAGCCGCGTGACTCCGGTGTCGCCTCCGCGATGGTCAACACCTCGCAGCAGGTGGGCGGCGCGATCGGTACGGCTCTGCTGAACACGATCGCCGCGTCGGCCACCACGGCGTACGTCAAGGACCACATCGCCGGTGCCACCACCCAGCCCCAGCAGCAGCTCGTCCAGCTGCAGGCCCAGGTGCACGGCTACACCAACGCGATCTGGTTCGCCGTCGGCATCCTCGTCGTCGCCGCGGGAATCGCCTTCACGTTCATCAACGCCGGAAGCCCCGACGCCACGGCGGCCGCGGGCTCCCTCGAAGGCGCCGAGGACGACGTGAAGGTCCCGGTCATCGCCCACTAGGCGCTCCGCTGGGGGCGCGGTCATGGAAGTGCGGGTCCGCTGTGGCTAGGTCGCGCAGTTCCCCGCGCCCCTGAAAGGGCTCGCCCGGACCTGAACGAGGTCACCCACTGACCTCGTACGTATGCAGGGGTGGGGACGCCTTCATACGTACGAACCGGGATCTGCCCCGGCTCCGAGAGCGGTGGAGCCGGGGCAGATCCATGCCTGGGGCAAGTCGTTGAGGGGCGCGGGGAACGGCACAGTCTTTTGGCTTTGAGGGGCGCGGGGAACGGCGCAGTCCTTTGGCTTTGAGGGGCGCGGGGAGCGGCGCAGTCTCTTGGCTTTGAGGGGCGCGGGGGACGGCGCAGTCCTTCGGCTTCTAGGGGCGCGGGGAACGGCGCAATCTTTTAGGGGCGCGGGGAACTGCGCGACCAGCCACAACGGACCCGCACCCGAAAACGAACCCGCACCCAAAAAGGAACCCGGCGAAGCCCTACCGCAGCCAGGGCAGATCCGCCCCCGCCCCCTCCGGCTGAAGCCCCTCCGCAATGAGCAACATGGCCTCACCAAGAGCCTTCTGCTGATCGACGGTGAGCCGGTCGAAGAACGCCTGCCGAACCGCCGCCACATGCCCGGGCGCACTCCGCATCAGAACCTCGTACCCCTCGTCCGTCAGCACCGCGAACTGCCCCCGCTTGTCCGAAGGACAGTCCTCCCGCCGCACCCACCCGTTCTTCTCCAGCCGCGCGATCGCGTGCGAGAGCCGGGACCGGGTGATCTTCGCCTTCATCGCCAGCTCGGTCATCCGCAGCCGCCGGCGCGGGGCCTCGGCGAGACCGACGAGCAGGCCGTAGTAGATGTGAGGCATGCCCGCATCACGCTGCAGCTGGCGGTCGAGATGGTCGTCAAGAAGGGTGGTGGCATGAATGTACGCACGCCACGTGCGCTGTTCCTCGTCACTGAGCCAGCGCGGCTCGTCAGCGGATGCCGTGTTCATGCATCTACTGTACGAGACCCCTCCTTGAACGTTAAACAAATGGGGAGTAACCTGGCATCATAGAAGTTGAGAGTTCAAGCGAGCGTGCCCGACAGGAGCCGGCCGAGCCGGTCGCGTCGAGCCGGTCGCACGAGTACCAGAGGGAGCCGCCGCCATGTCCGCCGCCACCGAGGAACGTGCCGTCGTGGAGCGCATGCCCGCCCTCTACCTCTCCCACGGCGCCCCACCGCTGGCCGACGACCCGGTCTGGCCCGGCCAGCTCGCCGCCTGGTCCGCGGACCTGCCGCGCCCCAAGGCGATCCTCATGATCTCCGCGCACTGGGAGGAGGCCCCGCTCGCCCTCGGGGCCACCGAGACCATCCCCCTGGTCTACGACTTCTGGGGCTTCCCCGAGCACTACTACAAGGTGCGGTACGAGGCTCCCGGCGCCCCCGAACTCGCCGAGTCAGTCCGCAAGTTGCTGCGCGCCCCCGGCATGCCCGTCCAGGACATCCCGGACCGCGGCCTGGACCACGGCGCGTACGTCCCGCTGGTGGAGATGTTCCCGGCGGCCGACATCCCGGTCCTCCAGGTCTCGATGCCCACGCTCGACCCGGTCCGCCTCATGGACATCGGCCGCAAGCTGGCGCCCCTGCGCGACGAGGGCGTCCTCATCGTCGGCTCCGGCTTCTTCACCCACAACCTGGCGGCCCTGCGGCAGGGCGGGATCCCCGGCTGGTCGGCGGAGTTCGACGAGTGGGGCCACCGGGCCCTGGACTCGGGTGACGTCGACGGCCTCCTCGACTTCCTCCACAAGTCCCCGGCGGGGCAGCTGGCCCACCCGCGCACCGAGCACTTCGCCCCGCTGTTCGTGACGATGGGCGCGGCGGACGCCGCCGGCGAGCTGGACGCCCAGCGATCGGTGATCGACGGCTTCTGGCTGGGACTGGCGAAGAGGTCGGTGCAGTTCGGGTAGGGCTTCCCCACCGGTTTCCACCACGGGCCTCTCCGGCTTGAGCCTCCCCGGCTCGGGTTTCCCCAGCTCGGGTTCCCCCAACTCGACTTTCCCCGGCTCCGGTTGTTTTCCTCGCCGCTGTGACGGGTTCCTTCTACGCTTGTCGGCGTGACGGAACCGGGCGGGGCGGAGAACCGGATCAGTGGCACCACCGCTCACGGGCCGGTGATCCAGACACACAGCATCGAGTCGTTGGTGATCAACACCCATGCGGCACCGACGCCCTTGGCCGCCACACCCGAGGAGACGCCTCACCGGTGGGTGAGCGAGGTCGCGGCCTCGCCGCTCTGGTCGTGCCTGCCGGAGGAGCCCGTCCGGGACGAGACGCTCGCGGCGGCACGCGGCATCGCGGCCGAACTCGGGGCGCTGCACGACGACAGCGAACGGGTACTTCTCGAAGACCCTTGGTGGGACCGGGAGTTCGCCTCGCGGTTCTGCTTCCAGACCGGCCATGTGGTGTGCGACAAGACGGACGCGGACTGGGGCTTCCATCCCGTGGAGGTCATGCTGCTGACGCTCGCGCCGTATCTGTCCCAGACGCTCTGGGTCCGCACGGCCGCGGGGCGAGTCCATGTCGACCCCGCCGAACTCGGGGAACGGGGCGGAGGCGGGGCACGCGCCTCCTTCGAGAAGTTCTGCGGTGACGGGCACGAGCGGCTCGTGCGTCGCGCGATGCTGAAGCTGCCCGGCCGCCGCGATGCCCAGTCGGACATCGGCTGGTGGCTGTTCCACCAGTGGCTCGACCACGGCCTTCGTGGCAGGGAGGACCACTGGACCGCGTACGCCGAGGTGGTCGGACGGCTCACGTTGCGCGAACCGCACGTGCGCGATGTGTTCGACCAGCACAGGACCGGTCAACTCCTCTACGGACTGCGGCTGCCCCTGTGGGAGATGTGCCGGCCCGAGCGACTGGATCGCTTCGACACCTCGACCACCGTGGGCGGCGGCCTGCACGTGCCGCAGAAGCTCCGCCTGAAACGGCTCGTGCCGCTCCTGGGAGTCGCCCGGGCCCGCGCCCTGGACGTCCCCGCGCTGCCGGACGACCTGGTGGAGAACCTCGGAATCCCGCACCGGGTGGACCTGGACCGGCTTCGCGAGACCGTGCGCCGGGCCGCCTGGGACAGCGACCACGGCCCCATGGTGCTCCAGGCCGTCTGCCATCACGAAGCGGTGGTCGAAGCGCTCCGGCAGCACGTTGAACAGGTGGACGTGCTTCTGGACGACGTGCATCGGGCGGTCCGTGCGGACGAGAGGATGAAGCCGCTGCACCTGCTGCCGATGCGCGCCTCGGCGGAGGGCCTGAGCGCCGCGCCCCGGGAGGACGGGACGCCGACGTTCGAGAGCTACAGCAAGTTCCGGGTCGACCCCCGGCGGGTGCAGAACCTGCTGATGGGGGACCAGCTGTACCGCAGCCCGGCGCTCGCCATCCGCGAGCTCTACCAGAACGCCCTCGACGCCTGCCGCTACCGCAGGGCCCGGACCGAGTACCTGGACGAGGAGGCACGCCAGGAGGGCATCGACCGTGAGGGGGAGCGCTGGCGGGGCCGGATCCGGTTCACTCAGGGAGTGGACGGCGGGCGCCCCTACCTCGACTGCTGGGACAACGGCATCGGCATGGGCGAGTCCGAACTGACCCGCGTCTTCGCCCGCGCCGGAACCCGCTTCACGGACCTGACGGACGTGCGCAACGAACGCAGCAACTGGGAGGCCGCGGGCATCCGCATGTACCCCGTGAGCCGCTTCGGCATCGGCGTGCTGAGCTACTTCATGATCGCCGACGAGATCGAGGTCGTCACACGCAAGCTGAAGGAGGACGGCGGCACCGGCGACTGCTACAAGGTCGCGATCTACGGCCCCAACCACCTGTTCCGCATCGTGCCGGGCAAGCGGCGCACGGAGGCGGGCACGACGGTGCGGCTCTATCTGAGGGCCGGTGCGCCGTCGTGCGTCCAGGAACTGACACGGCTGCTGGGCTTCACCGACTTCGACACCTCGGCGAGTCATGAGTCGATCTCGGCGGAGTGGAAGGCCGGGGAGTTCCGGCTGCGGAAGGACCCGCGAGCACAGGACAAGGACTCACTGCGGGCTTTCGGTACGCAGGTGACTGGGCCGCCGGAGGAGGACAGCGGCGTGCCCCGGGTGGTCTGGTGCGAGAACGGAGGCGGTGTCCTGGTCGACGGGATCCTCACCCGGCCGACACGGCGGCGGGGGGTGCTGGCGGACCGTCGCGGTGGCACGGACCAGGTGTTCAGGGTGTCCAGAGACGAGGTCCTTCGTGGAGCCGTCGTGAACCTGACAGGAGAACTCGTCCCCAAGCTCTCCATCGACCGACTTCAGATCCTCGACGACGTGTCGGACGACGTGGAGAAGCTGTTGTGCGCGGCGGCGGACGAACTGGCCCGCTCCGGGTCCGAGCTCGTGAACTGCGAGTGGATCGACGAGGTGGCCAGTGACAGCCCCAAGGTGGCCGACATCGTCGCCCGAGCGGTCATGGACGCCGACCTGGAGCTCGAACTGCCCGACGGTCATCCGTTCAGGCCGGCCGACGTGGGCATTCTGCCGGAGGACCAGCAACTCGTCGCCTGGACCACCGGTCATGACCGGTCCGTCACCGTCAGTCACGTACCGGATCACATCCTGCTGTGGCGAACCCTGGCCCACGGCCGGGCGGAACGGCTCGTCGAACTGGTCCCTGAGCTGGCGGAGGTGGGCCCGCTCCTTCCCGCGCTGCCGTCGGACACGGCCGTGTTCAACACCGATGGGAGCTGGCTGGACGACGAGAGCTGGACGAAGCCCGGCCACGTTCTGTGGGTCGCCGTGCGGACCGGCATGACTCCGCGGCAGGTCGTCCGGCGCGCGGCGGATCTGCGTATCGCCACCTTGCCGACCGAGCCCTACCTGGACACCGAACCGGATCCGCTCGATCTCGCGCTGCTCAGCCGCGACGGGGACGCGGAGCCGGGCTGGCACTCCACCGACCGGCCGGTGCCACTGGGACACTTCGTCGAGGCCTATCTGCGGCACGGCCTCACCGTCGGGGAGACGGCCGCGCGCATGAAACGCTACGGCTTCGACGTGTCCCGGGCCGCGGGACTCCCGGACCGGCCGGAGCCACTCGACCTCCGGCTGTTGAGCGTGGACGGCGGGGGAGAGGGCGAGCGGGGGTGGTGGGGCACCGATGAACCCGTTCCGCCGGGGCACGCTTTCTCCATGGTCGTGCGCACCCCCGACCTGTCCCCCGCCGACGTGTGCACGAGGTTGCGCCGGTACGGGCTGACCGTCGCCGACCTGCCCGATCGCCGAGGACTCCACGATCTGCGCCTCCTCAGCCGGAACCTCGACGCGAAGCCCGGCTGGATCGGCCATGAGGAGACAGTGCCGTACGGTCACCTCGTGGCGGCCGCGAGATCGTGCCACATGGAAGTCGCAGACGTGGCCGGCGTCCTCGAAGCCTATGGACTGTGTGCACGGGCGACTCCGGCCGAGGAATGGTCGGCGTCGGACCGGATGCTGCTCGACCTCGACGGCGACGAGGAGTTCCTGTGGTCACCTCCCACCGGCGTCAACTGCCGAACGCTGTGGGCAGTGGCCGAGGAGTTCGAGATGTCGCTGAGAGCCGTGGTGGAAAGGCTGCGCGAGCTTGGTGTGCGCACCTCGCTGACCTTTCCCGAGCAACTCACGGAATTCGACGAGGCCCTCCTGGACATCCACCTCGACCTGTGGGAGTACCGCTCCACCCTTGAAACGGACGTCGCGATGTCCGACCTGCTGCTGACCGCACGTCGGCTCCGGACGAGCCCGAACCGCATCGCGGCCCGTCTGAAGACGTACGGACTGACCATTTCCCGGTACGACCGGTCGGAGTCGGACGACATCCGCGACGACCTGATCCTGCTGAGCCAGGACCTGGACGGCCAGGGGTCCTGGATCGACGGGGAGGAGCCGGTCCGCCTGGGGCGCCTCGCCGCGGCCGCGCACCGGCTCGACATCACGATCCTGGAGGCCGCGGAACGACTGCGCCGCCTCGGCGTCGACGTACCCGACGTCAGGGACATGATCCGCGCCGCGATGGCGAAACTGCCCAGGCCCCGGGACACGTAGGCAGCGGCCGGCCCCCGCCTAGAGCTCCTTCTCGTACCAGGCCACATCCCAGTACCGTCCGAACTTCCGGCCCACCTCGCGGTACGTGCCGATGTGCCGGAACCCGAACCGCTCGTGCAGGCGCACGGACGCCTCGTTCGGCTGGGCGATCCCCGCGTAGGCGCGGTGGAGGTCCTCGTTCGCGAGGGCCGCGAAGAGGGCTTTGTAGAGGAGTGTGCCGACACCCCGGCCGCCGGTGTCCGGGGCGAGGTAGATCGTCACCTCCACGGACGTCTCGTACGCGGGCTTCGGCCGGAAAGCGCTGGATGTGGCGTAGCCCAGAATCTGCTGTGAGTCACCGGCCGTGGCAACCATCAGCCGATGCGGGCCGTCTTCAGGGTGAGAGAGCAGCCAAGGGCGGCGCTCTACCGGAGTGAAGGTCGCTGTGTCGAACGTGATCGGCGTCTCACGCACGTAGTGGTTGTAGATGTCCGTGAGGGCGTCGAGGTCGGTCTCGACTCCCGGTCTGACCTGCACCTCTGTACGTTCCGACGGCATTTGCCCTCCCTCGGTGGCCGCACAGGGTACTGCAAGATCAGAAAAATCGAGTAGCACGTTGGGAATTCTGTCCGGATTCCAGTCGTTGTTTCCATCGGATGCAGGGCACCCGGGAGGGTGTCCGAGCCACCACCAGAACCACCAGGACCCGCAAGCCCACCATCGCAAGGGAGCACGCATGGCAACCCGTGCCGTCGCCCGTCGTAAGTCCGCCTCAGGCGGGACCGACGCGGCACGCAGTGTTCGCGTCGTAGGCGGCGAGATCGCCGACCGCGACCTGGTCGGCATGTATCTCGACGAGATCGCGCGCACACCGCTGCTCGATGCCGCCAAGGAAGTGGACCTCTCCCAGACCATCGAGGCGGGCGTGTACGCCCAGCAGATCCTCGACGGCGAGGTCACCGAGACAAAGGTGAAGGCCTCCCGCGAGGAGCTCGACGCGCTGGTCGCCGACGCCGAGCGGGCCAAGGACATCTTCATCCGGTCGAACCTCCGCCTGGTCGTGGCGGTCGCCCGCCGCTACCCGCGGAGCGGCCTGCCGCTCCTGGACCTCATCCAGGAGGGGAACGCGGGCCTGGTCCGAGCCGTCGAGAAGTTCGACTACCGCAAGGGCTTCAAGTTCTCGACGTACGCGACCTGGTGGATCCGTCAGGCCATCACCCGTTCCATCGCCGACCAGTCCCGCACCATCCGCCTCCCCGTCCACCTGGTGGAGGAGCTGGGCCGGATCCGCCGTGTGCAGCGCGAGTTCAACCGCGAGCACGGCCGTGAGCCGGAGCCCTCGGAGATCGCCGCGGAGCTGGACACGAAGCCGGAGCGCGTGGTCGACGTGCTGGACTGGGCCCGCGACCCGGTCTCGCTGAACATGTCGGTGGACGACGACGGCGACACCCAGTTCGGTGACCTGCTGGAGGACACCTCGGCCGTCTCGCCCGAGCAGTCCGTGCTCACGCTGCTGCGCAGCGAGGAGCTGGACGACCTCATCGGCCGCCTCGACCAGCGCACGGCCTCGATCATCAAGATGCGGTACGGCATCGAGGACGGCCGGGAGCGCACGCTCACCGAGGTCGGCAAGGAGCACGGCCTCACGCGCGAGCGCATCCGCCAGATCGAGAAGCACGCGCTGCTGGAACTGAAGAAGCTGGCCCGCGACACGGGCTTCGACGCCGCCGCGTAGGCCGCGCCTGGCGGCCGGGTACTCCGGCCGCCGGCGGCCCGGCACCCGCGACGGGTGGCTTCCGGCCGGGGGCGCGTATCGCGCGCCGGGCGGTTGTGACCGGTTTCGCGGGGGCGGGTGTGTACTGTCTGCCGGAAGCGGGCGGGACGCCTCCCGCGCCGACAGCGGGACCGTCCAGGGCGGGCGGTACCGGGCATGACCGGTCGGTGAAACTCACCGCCGTCGGGAGGATTGGCCTGGCTCCGCCGGGGCAGGCGCGGTTTTGCCCGGCCATGTACCTCGGACCGGGGTCGGCCGTGCCTTGCCGGGGCGGTTGGGTCGGTTCTCGAACACAGTCGTACAGAAGTCCGTTTACCGCCGCTTCAACACATCGGCCCCGGGGCACAAGACTCCAGGGCCCACAGAGCCGAGTCCCGACGCACACCCCCCCCGGCGCCGGGACTCTCCCAGAGCCGAGCTCCGGCGCCTCCCCCCCCTGGCGCCGGGGCTCGGCTCCATCTTTGGGGTGCGAGTGCGGGTGTGTGGTGGGTGCGTGGGCATGGGTGCCCGGGCCACCCCGGACCTGAACCCCGGGGTGACCCGGGTGGCACATTGTGCCACGAGGGCAAACCCTGCCCTCACGGGCGCCGGACCGGTGGGCTTCTTTCGCCCCCGCCGCCCCTACCCATTCCCGTCCCTGACTCAGGGGCTCCGCCCCCGAACCCCCGCTCCTCAAACGCCGGAGGGGCTGAGATGCCTAAGGGGCGCGGGGAACTGCGCAGTCTTTTAGGGGCGCGGGGAACTGCGCGACCAGCCACAGCGGACCCGCACCTCTCGGCCACGCACCCGCCAGCCCTCGGCCACGCACCCGCACTTCTCAGCCCGACGCCGTCGCCCGGCTGAGCCGACCCCCCAACTGCCGCACATACTCCACGAGTTCAACCGGCTCATGCACAGTGAACTCGCAGCCCACCATCGCAAGCCGCACCGCCAGCCACTCCACGGCATCTCCGGAGGAGCCCCGCAGCCGACAACTGAGGTCGTCGACCGGCTCGGGCACCCCGAGCCACCCCGGCAGCCGCGCCGCGATGAACTCCGCCGGTGCGGCGAACGTCACCGCGAACTCGTACGTCTCCTGCCGCCCGTGCATCGACTGCCGCAGATACTCGGCCGCGCTCCCCGTCGGCAGCTCGCGCGGTGTGAAACGGGCCCCGGTCGCGAATGGGTCGGCCACCCGGTCGACCCGGAACGTACGCCAGTCCGCGCGGTCGAGGTCGTATGCGACGAGGTACCAGCGGCGGCCGGTCGACACGAGCCGGTAGGGCTCGATCCGGCGCCGGCTCTCCGCCCCGTCCTTCGCCCGGTACGCGAACCGCAGCAACTCCCGCCCCGCGATCGTCGAGGCCATCACGGTCAGCGTCTCGGGCGCGATACTCGCACCGTCGCCGCTGGTCAGGGGAGTGGTCGCGGCCTGGAGGGTGGAGACGCGATGCCTCAGACGGCTCGGCAGGACCTGTTCGAGCTTGGCCAGCGCCCGTACGGACGCCTCGTCCACGCCCTCCACGGCGTGCCCCGCACCGGCCCGCAGCCCGACCGCGATCGCCACCGCCTCCTCGTCGTCGAGGACAAGCGGGGGCATGGCCTTCCCGGCAACCAGCCGATACCCGCCGTCCGCGCCCATCGTCGCCTGCACGGGATAGCCAAGCTCCCGCAGCCGGTCCACATCCCGCCGCACAGTCCGCCGCGAAACCCCCAGCCGCTCGGAAAGCTCCCCGCCGGGCCACTCCCGAGGAGTCTGAAGAAGAGACAGCAACTGAAGGAGCCGGGCCGGGGTGTCGGTACTCATGTGGGTCTCCCTCACCTGGACGTGCCCCGTAAGGGGCGCGGGGAACTGCGCAGTCTTTGGGGGCGCGGGGAACTGCGCGACCAGCCACAACGCACCCGCACCCTTCAAACGCACCGCACCCTTCTTCAACTCCTCCGAGGATGCCCCACCACTAGGACACGACCTGACCTACATCCCCCCTACCTTCAAAACATGACCTCTTCCAGCAGCACTCTCCCGTCCCCCCGGCCGGAGGCCGACCGCCGGCGCTGGTTCGCGCTCGCCATCGTGATGACCGCGGCCTTCATGGACCTGGTCGACGTCACGATCGTCAACGTCGCGATCCCGTCGATCCAGCGGGACGAGGGCGCGTCCTTCAGCCACATCCAGTGGATAACGGCCGGCTACGCGCTGGCCTTCGCGGCCGGCCTGATCACCGGCGGCAGGCTCGGTGACATCCACGGCCGCAAGCGGGTGTTCCTCGTCGGCATCGGCGGATTCACGCTCGCGTCCGCGCTCTGCGGCTTCGCGGTGAACCCGGACATGCTCGTCGCCTCCCGCATCCTCCAGGGGGCCATGGCCGCGCTGATGGTGCCGCAGGTCCTGTCGATCGTGCACGCCACGTTCCCGGCGCACGAGCGGGGCAAGGTCTTCGGGATGTTCGGCGCGATCGTGGGTCTCGGCGCGGTGTCGGGCCCGATCCTGGGCGCGCTGCTCACCGAGTGGAACCTGTTCGGCCTGGAGTGGCGGCCGATCTTCCTCATCAACCTGCCGGTCGGCATCGCGGGCCTGATCCTGGGCCGCAAGTTCATCACCGAGTCCAAGGCCCCGCACGCCCTCAAGCTCGACCTCGTCGGTGTCGTGCTCGTCACCCTCGGTCTCCTGATGCTCCTCTACCCGCTGACCCGCGGCCGTGAGCTGGGCTGGCCGACGTGGGGGTACGTCGTGATGGCCGGCGCCCTCGTCGTCTTCGCGGCGCTGGTGGCGTACGAGAAGAGGAAGGCGGCACGCGACGGTTCCCCGCTGGTCGAGCTCTCCCTCTTCAGGGTGAAGAGCTTCGCCGCGGGCATCGCCGTACAGACGGTCTTCGGGGTCGGCCTCGGCATCTTCTTCCTGGTCTGGACGCTCTACATGCAGGTGGGCCTCGGCTGGACCGCGCTGCGGGCCGGTCTGACCGGCGTTCCCTTCTCGATCGCGGTCTCGGTGGCGGCGGGCATGTCGGTGCAGAAGCTGGTGCCGAGGTTCGGGCGGAAGGTGCTCCAGGCGGGCGCGCTGACCATGGCGGCCGGTGTCCTGCTCTACATCTGGGAGGCCGATCGGTACGGCATGTCCATCGCCTCCTGGCAGATGGCCCTTCCGCTGGTCGTCATGGGGGCCGGCATGGGCCTGATCGTGGCCCCGCTGACGGACGCGATCCTCTCCGAGGTACCGCGTGAGCACTCCGGTTCGGCGTCCGGCCTGATCAACACGGTCCAGCAGATGGGCAACGCCCTCGGCCTCGGCCTGGTCTCCGTCGTCTTCTTCGGCACGATGTCCGACCACCTGCCCGGACCCGAGGTGGGCCCCGCCTTCGTCGACGCCTTCCAGAACGCGCTGATCTGGGTCGCCCTGGTGATGACAGCCATCTTCCTGCTGATGTTCGCCCTCCCGAAGCGGCCCGCCCAGCACGTGGAGGGAGCGGAAGCCGCCGGGAGCCCGGAGATCACACCCCTCGACAAGGCACCCGAACTCGTCGGCTGACGACGGCTGTTCACGACAGCGGCCGACCGGATCCGGCATACGGCGAGGCCCGACCCCTCAGGGGGCCGGGCCTCGCCGTATGCCCGCCCATGCCCACCCGCGCCCGGTTCGATGTCCGTTCATGCCCACATCGATGCCCGAACCTGTTTACTTTGCGGAAATCTGGGCGTAGCCTCACGCTGAAACCACAGGTTCGGGCACAGAGCGGAGGCGAACGGACATGTACGCACCGGAGCGACAGCAGGAGATCCTCCGACTCGCACGTGACGGCGGCCGTGTGGATGTCGTGTCGCTGGCCGAGGAGTTCCAGGTCACGGCGGAGACGATCCGGCGGGACCTGAAGTCCCTCGACCGGGCGGGACTGCTGCGCCGGGTCCACGGCGGCGCCATCCCGGCCGGGCGGCTCGACTTCGAGCCCGACCTCGCCGAGCGCGAGACCACCGCGGCCGACGAGAAGGACCGCATCGCCAAGGCGGCCGTGGCCGAACTGCCGGACAAGGGCACGATGATCCTCGACGCGGGCACGACCGTCGCCCGCCTCGCCGGAGCCCTCCCCCTGGAGGCGACGCTCACCGTCGTGACGCACAGCCTCCCCATCGCGGCCCGCCTCGCCGACCACCCCGGCATGCAGCTCCACCTCATCGGAGGCCGCGTCCGGCACCGTACGCGCGCGGCGGTCGACGCCTGGGCGCTGCGGGCGTACGGAGAGATCCGTGCGGACGTCGTCTTCCTCGCGGCGAACGGCTTCTCCGTCGAGCACGGCCTGACCACCCCGGACCTCGCCGAGGCCGCCGTGAAGCGCGCCGCGCTCTCCGCCGCGCGCCGCGTGGTGCTGCTCGCCGACTCGGCCAAGCACGGCCAGGAACACTTCGCGCGCTTCGGCGACCTCGGCGAAGTGGACCTGTTGATCACCGACAGCGGGCTGAGCCCCGAAGACGCGACCGCCATCGAGCGCGGCGGCACGGAAGTAGTGCGCGCATGATCCTCACCGTCACCCCGAACCCGTCCCTGGACCGTACGTACGAGGTCCCCTCGCTCGACCGCGGCGAGGTCATACGGGCCACCGGCGAGCGCATGGACCCCGGCGGCAAGGGCGTCAACGTCTCGCGGGCCGTCGCCGCGGCCGGCCGGCGCACCGTCGCCGTACTGCCGCTCGGCGGAGCGCCCGGCGCGCTTGTCGCGGACCTCCTCGACGCACAGGGCATCGAGGTCGCACCGGTCCCGGTCGCCGGCGCGACCCGCTCGAACATCGCGCTCGCCGAGGCCGACGGCGTACTCACGAAGATCAACGCACCCGGACCCGAACTCACCTCCGCCGAGGAGGAGTTGCTCCTGGAGACCGTGCGCGAGCAGTCCGGCGACGCCGACTGGATCGCCTGCTGCGGCAGCCTGCCGCGCGGCCTCGCCCCCTCCTGGTACGCCGAGATCGTCGCCCGCGCCCACCGGGCGGGCGCCCGCATCGCGCTCGACACCTCAGGGCCCGCGCTCCTCGCGGCCCTCCGCGAACGGCCCGACGTCGTCAAGCCCAACGCCGAGGAACTCGCCGAGGCCGTCGGCCGCCCCCTCGCCACGGTCGGCGACGCGGTCAAGGCCGCCGAGGAACTGCGCGAACTGGGCGCCCGAGCCGTACTCGCCTCCCTCGGCGCCGACGGGCAACTGCTCGTCAGCGAGGACGGCGCGTGGTTCGCCGGCGCGCGCGTCGACGTCGTACGCAGCAATGTGGGCGCGGGGGACTCCTCGCTCGCCGGTTTCCTCATCGCCGGCGGCAGCGGTCCCGGCGCACTCGCCTCAGCGGTGGCCCATGGCGCGGCCGCCGTCCAACTTCCGGGCAGCGTGATGCCGAGCCCGGAGGACCTCGACCCGGCCGCGGTGACCGTCACCTCCGAGATCCCCGTGGACCGCGTACTGACGGAGCCGGTGTCATGACCGGCCGCCGACCCCCGCGCACGGACTTCCGCGCAACCCACGAACCGGCCCTGATGCGGCGGGGACTCCCCTTACCCGCCGCAGCCGCCGCCGCACGGAGGCGGGGCCTCCCCGGCCCCGACTCAGCACAACCCGCAGTCCCCGTAGTTCCCGTAACCGTCGCGGTTCCCGACCGCGGCACCCCCGTCCCCACCCTCGCCCACACATCTTCCCGGGCGATACGCGTGCGAAGGAGCCCGCGATGAGCGAGATGATCACCGCGGACCTGGTCGATCTCGACCTGTCCGCCGATACGAAGGAAGCGGCGGCCCGCGCCCTCGCCGAGCGCATGGTGTCCCTGGGCCGGGTGACCGACCTGGACGGTTTCCTTGCCGACGTGGCCGCCCGCGAGGCCCAGATGCCGACCGGCCTCGACGGCGGCATCGGCATCCCGCACTGCCGTAGCGAGCACGTCACCGAGCCGACGCTGGCCTTCGGGCGCAGCGCGGCCGGGATCGACTTCGGCGCGCCGGACGGCCCGGCCGACCTGATCTTCCTGATCGCCGCCCCGGCCGGAGCGGACGACGCCCACCTCACGATCCTGTCGTCACTGGCCCGCCAGCTGATGAACACCGAGTTCACCTCGGCGCTGCGGTCGGTGGGCGACGCGGCGGGAGCCGCCGCCCTGATCAGCGGCGAGGAGCCCGCGGCTGCGGCGGAGACCGCTTCCGAGGCTGCCTCCGCCGAGGCCACCCCCGCTCCCGTGTCCGCCCCCGCGGCCGCCGGTACGGACGACGAGGGTGCCGCTGACGGGAAGGGCGGGCGACCGTTCCGTATCGTCGCCGTCACCTCCTGCCCCACCGGTATCGCGCACACCTACATGGCGGCCGAGTCGCTGGAGAACGCGGGCCGTGACGCCGGTGACGTCGAGATCGTCGTCGAGACGCAGGGCTCGGCCGGTTTCAGCCGGCTCGACCCGGCCGTCATCGCCGCGGCCGACGGCGTGATCTTCGCGCACGACATGCCCGTACGGGAGAAGGACCGGTTCGCCGGGAAGCCCACCGTGGACGTCGGCGTGAAGGCGGGCATCAGCAAGGCCGCCGAGCTGATCGCCCAGGTGCGCGGCAAGGCCGAGCGCGGCGAGATCACGGCGGCCGCCGGGCCCCGCACCGGTACGCCGGTGGAGCGGGCCGGCGAGCCCGGTGAGGGCTACGGCACGAAGCTCCGCAAGTGGCTGATGTCCGGCGTGAGTTACATGGTCCCGTTCGTGGCCGCGGGCGGTCTGCTGATCGCGCTCGGGTTCGCGATCGGCGGCTACCAGATCAACGAGGCCAAGCCGGTCACCGAGGTCTTCAACTGGGGCCAGGTCGACAGCTGGGCAGCGCTGCTCTTCCAGATCGGCGGCGTCGCCTTCGGCTTCCTGATCCCCGTACTCGCCGGCTACATCGCGTACGGCATGGCGGACCGGCCAGGTCTTGTGCCCGGCTTCGTCGGCGGCATGATCTCCGCCAACATCGCCGCGGGCTTCCTCGGCGGTCTGGCCGCGGGTCTGCTGGCCGGTGGTGTCGTCCTCGCCATCCAGCGGATCAAGATCCCACCGGTGCTGCGCGGCATCATGCCGGTGGTCGTGATCCCGCTGATCTCCTCGATCATCGTCGGCTTCCTGATGTTCATCGTGATCGGCAAGCCCATCGCCGAGGCACAGAAGGCCATGACGGACTGGCTCTCCGGCCTCTCCGGCACCAACGCCGTCCTGCTCGGTGTGCTGCTCGGCCTGATGATGTGCTTCGACCTCGGCGGCCCGGTCAACAAGGTCGCGTACGCCTTCGCCACGGGCGGTATCGCGGTCCAGGACCCGAGTGGTTCCGCGATGAAGATCATGGCGACCGTCATGGCGGCCGGCATGGTCCCGCCGCTGGGCATGGCCCTGGCCACCACGATCCGCAAGAAGCTGTTCACCACGGCGGAGCGGGAGAACGGCAAGGCGGCCTGGGTGCTGGGCGCCTCCTTCATCTCCGAGGGCGCGATCCCGTTCGCGGCGGCCGACCCACTGCGGGTCATCCCCGCCTCGATGGCGGGCGGCGCGGTCACCGGTGCCCTGACCATGGCGTTCGGCTCGACCCTGCGCGCCCCGCACGGCGGCATCTGGGTCACCTTCCTGATCGGCAAGCCGTTCCTCTACCTGCTCGCCATCGCGATCGGCACAGCGGTCACGGCAGGCCTGGTCATCGTCCTGAAGGGCATGCGCAAGACGACCCCGGAGGGCGACACGGACAAGACCCCGGAAACCCCGACGGCCACCCAGAAGAAGGAACCAATAGCAGCCTGAACGCTCCGCTGAGGAGTAGCAAAGACGGGTGGGCCGGGACTGAAGAGTCCTGGCCCACAGCCGTGCCCCGTCAGGGGCGCGGGGTGCCTCTTCAAGCGGGCAGGGCCGACAGCGGCTTTTCAGGGGCGCGGGGAACTGCGCGACCAGCCACAACGCACCCGCAGCTTACGAACCGGCCGAATCCCTGCTAACCGCCGGACGCAGACGCCCGCCGTTCCATCGCATCCCGCGCATCCTCCTCAGACGGATACACCTCACACATATGCCGCCCATCGGGCGTAGCCGTGTGCTCGACCTCCCACAGCGACAGCTCCCGCCCGTCGTGGAGCAGAAACGCGTGCTCGTAGAGCGAGAAGCACATCCCCCGATCACCCGCCCGGCAGGGCCGCCCGAAGGCCTGGGTGATCTGGTGCGCGAACGCCATCCGCAGCAGACCGGCCATGTCCTCGCCCGGCCGGTCCGAGTTCTCGGCGCGCCGCAGCAGCCGCCGCCCGTGATCCGCGGAGTCGTCGGAAACGTACGCGTGCAGCGGCTCGGGGACGTGCGACACCCGCACCAGCAGCGGCAGTTCGAAGTCCGGCGCGTCGGCGGGGAGCGGCAGACGCCCGGTCGCGGTGCGCAGCTCCTCCTCGTCCTCGTACACCTCGTGCTGCGTTTCGCGGCTCGGTGCGGTGTTGTGGACGAGCTCCCAGAGCGTGAGCGCGCTCCCATCGGCCAGCAGCCAGGTGTGCCGGTACGTCTCGCGGTGCAGCCCCGCGCTGTGGTGCGCGGAGTGCAGCGAACTGTCGTGGGCCAGTGCCCGGTCCAGCCGCCGTATCGTCTCGTCCGGCAGCTCGAAGGAGTTCAGGGCACGGCCGAGGAGCCGCGCGAGATGCTCCTCCGGAGACTCGGGCGACTCGGCTGGCTCGTACGCTGCCGTCTCGTACGGAACGCTCAAGGCTTCTCCCGGCGTTGCTGCATGTCACCTTGTGGGTGCATACCGTAGCCCCTCGGGCGGACATCATGTCCGGGAACCGAGAAAACGTACGCACGGAAAACGGCCGGGCCGTGCGGGATGTTCCCGCACGGCCCGTCGAATGCTCAAAACCCTTTGGTCAGAGGGCACTTCCCGCGGTCCAGGCACTCCATGCCATGTTCCAGCCGTTGAGACCGTTGTCCGGTGCGACCGTCTTGTCGGGGGAGTTCTTGACGGTCACGACGTCCCCTACGAGCGAGTTGTCGAAGAACCACTTGGCGGCCGTGTCGCCGCCCGCGCCCTGCACGTCCGCCATGCCCACGCAGCCGTGACTGGTGCCCTGCTTCCCGAAGGGCGGATTGCCCTTGTTGTACCAGTAGTTGCCGTGGATGAAGGTCCCCGAGGTCGTCAGCCGCATCGCGTTCGGCACGTCCGCGATGTCGTACTCGCCGCCGTAGCCGACCGTCGACCCGTTCATCCGCGTCTGCCGGAACTTCTCCGAGATCACCATCTGCCCGTTGTACGTGCTGTTGTCCGGGCTGCCCGCCGAGATGGGGACCGTCTTCAGGGTCCTGCCGTCACGAACGACCGTCATGGTCTGGGTGTTGACGTCGACCGTGGACACCTGGGAGCGCCCGACCGTGAAGGTGACCGTCTTGTCCTGCACCCCGTAGATGCCGTTCGCGCCCTCGACGCCGTCCAGGTCGATCTTCATCGTGACCTTGGAACCGGCCTTCCAGTACGCCTGGGGCCGGAAGTCCAGCCGCTGCGCGCCGAACCAGTGCCCGACCACCTTCTGCCCGCTGCTGGACGTGACGGTGATGTGCGACTGCACGTCCTTGCGGAACTTCCCGTCGCCGATCGCCTTGTCGAAGGTGAACGACACCGGCATCCCGACGCCGACCTTCGTACCGCCGTCGGGTGTGTACGTACCGATGAAGCTGTTGTCCGTGGACACCGTCGTGAAGATGGAGTTGGCCGCCGCCGGCTTCCCGTCGCCGTCCTTCGCTGAGGCCGATATCTGGTACTTGGTCCCCCGCTCCAGCTGCTCCTTCGGCTTCCAGCTCTTCCCGTTCGCCGCGATCGACCCCGGTACGGCCGCCCCGGTGGCCGACTCCTTCATCGCCACCTCGGTCAGCTTTCCGTCGCTGACCTTCACCCCGGTCGAGTTGATCGACGCCGCCGTCGAACCGTCCTCCGCGGAAATAACGATCTTCGCCGCGGAAGTCTTGGTGTCGCCGTTCTTGTCCTCGGACCTGTTGTCGGCCTTGGCGTCGCCGCCGCACGCGGTGAGGGTCAGGGCGCCGACCATCAGGGCGGCACAGGCCACCAGCGCGCGCCTCGCTGTCGTGTCCGGCGTTGTCACGGGCTGCTCCAGTTCTCGCGGTTGTGGGTGATCCGCTCCGTTCCGTGGAGAAAGATCGGATCCATGGAGAAGGAGGGGAACATCGCCCGCCCGGGTTCCCACAGCCCGCCATCAACACCATCGCGTGACAGATTCGGGACAATCGCCTTATGCGGCGGGGGCCTTGTCCGCGATGCGCAGCGCCTCGACCAGATCGCGGTAGAGGGAGTCCGTGGCGAGCAGCTCGTCATGGGTGCCCCGGGCGCGGACACCGCCCGCGTCCATCACCACGATCGTGTCCGCGTCGATCACCGTCGACAGCCGGTGCGCGATCGTCACCACGGCGTGCTCCCGCGCCCGCCGCCGGACGCAGTGGTGGACGGCCGACTCCGTGAGCGCGTCGAGCTGAGCCGTCGCCTCGTCGAGCAGCAGTACGTCCGGCTCCCGCAGCAGCGCCCGCGCGAGAGCGATGCGCTGCCGCTCCCCGCCGGAGACGGCCGCGGTCGACAACTCCGTGTCCAGTCCCTCGTCCAGCGACTCCACCTTCTCCGTCAACCGCACGTCCGCGAGAACCTGACGCAGCTCCTCCTCGCCCGCGTCCGGCCGGGAGATGAGCAGGTTGTCGCGGACGGTGCCGGGGACGACCGGCGTGTCCTGCTCCACATACGCCAGCCTGGAACGGATCGCCGCGTGGCTGTGCCGGTGGTAGGGGACACCGTCCAGCAGCAGCGCGCCCTCCTGCGGCTCCAGGAAACGCAACAGCAGGGAGAAGACCGTGGTCTTGCCCGCCCCGGAGGGCCCGACGATCGCGGTGTGCCCACGGGCCGGCACGGCCAGGTCGACCCCGCGCACGGCAGGCTCCCGGCCCGGACCGTACGACGCCGTGACGCCCTTCAGCTCCAGCACCGGCCCGCGGGTGCCCCTCTTCTCCGGCATGGAACCGTTCGTGTCCGACACGGGACTGCTCGTCCGCCGATGGCCCGATGGCTCCGCCGACGCGCGGTCCGCCGACTTGTACGTCACTGTGGTCGGCCCGTCCGTCTCCGCCTCCAACTCGTCCACGGCCCGGATCCGCTCCGCAGCGGCGACGCCGGACTGCAGCGCGGTGAGGTTCTCCGACAACTCCGTGATCGGCTCCATCAGCCCGAAGGCGTAGAGCAGGAAGGCGATCAGGCTGGACACCTCCAACTGCCCTTCCCCGACCCGCCAGGCGCCGACGCCGAGGATGAGGATCACCGCGAGCTGGATCCCGGTCCAGGCGATGGTCCACACCGTGGCCTCCAGCCGCACCGCGCGGATGCCGTACTCCGCCGAGGCCCGCGCGTCCGCCGCGATCCGCTCCGCCTGCCGGTCCTCGGCACCGCTCGCCTTGACCGTACGGATCGCCCGCAGCGTGCCCTCCAGGGTGCCGCCGACCCGGCCGATGTGCTCCTGCGCCCGCTCCTGAGCCTTCGCGATACCGGGCATCAGCACGGCGAACAGGACGATCACCACCAGCACGGCCGCCACCGTGGTGCCGAGCAGGACCAGGTCCAGGAAGCCCATCAGCACCAGCGTGCCGACCAGCATCACCACGCCGTTGATCAGCCCGACCACACTGGACGAGGCCGCCTCGCGCAGCAGCACCGTGTCCGAGACCGCCCGTGAGACCAGCTCGCCCGGCGGACGGGCGGTCACCGCGGGGATCGTCGCCCGGAAGTACAGCCGCACCATCGACTCCCGGGCGTCCAGCACCACCCGCTCGCCGAGCGTGCCGAGCAGTACCCACTGCACGCGGTACAGCACCGCGCCGATCACCAGCAGTACGAGCAGCGCGAGCACCGGGCCACGCAGCGAACTCCCGTCGGTGAGCGCGTCCAGCACCCACTTGGTCACCATCGGCGTGGCCAGACCCAGCGCCGACGCGGCCAGCGCAAGCACCAGCCCGACCACCAGCGTCCGCCGGTGTGGCCGGGCGAACGAAGCAAGAACCCGCAGACTCTCCGGAGCAACCATGCTCACGAGTGGAACATCGATGTTCCAAAACTGTCAACTCTGTTTTATTATGGAACGGCGCTACAGTGTGTGCCCATGGACACCGCTGTAAGCGACAGGAGCGGCGCGCGAGGCCGCACCAGGCGCGCCATCCTCGACGCCGCCGCCGTCGTACTGGCCAAGAACTCCGGGGCCTCCCTCGGCGACGTGGCCGCCGCGGCGGGCGTCGGCCGCACCACCGTCCACCGCTACTTCGCGGAGCGCTCCGACCTCCTGAAAGCCCTGGGCGCCGACGTCCTCGAAAAGGTGGCCGCCGCGACCGACCGCAGCCGCCTGGACGACGGCCCGGCACTCGCCGCCCTGGAACGGCTTTGCCAGGAACTCTTCGAACTCGGCGACGCCCTCACCCTCGTCTTCGACGAGTCACTGGTCGCCACCTGGAACTGGGAGGGCTGGGACGAGGACACCGACGCCGACCGGGCCCTCGCCCACCTCATCGAACGCGGCCACACCGAAGGCGCCTTCGACCCCACCCTGGACGTCGACTGGATCGTCCAGACCCTCTGGTCCCTCCTGTACGTAGCCTGGCACCGCGGCCGCACCGGCGGAACCAAACACGAGGCCTTGACCCTGTGCCTGCACACCCTCAGAAAGGCGGTCGCCCCGGGGCCGTAGAAGCCCTCGGATGGGTCGGTGAGTGGGTGGGGCCGGCCGCCTCGCCTCTCCCCGCCCGTAACCGTTTTCGAGGCCCCAATGAGGCCTCCGGCCTTCGGTTCCGGCATGACTTCCCCTCCTTTGTTGAAGATCCGTGGGGTGGTGTCACTGGGTTCCGGGGGCATCGACGGACCGCGGATTCGGCGCTTGAGCACCGCCTTCACTCGAGCCGGAAGAGCTCTCCGCAACGTGCACGGGGCAGCTCAGCGCTGTGCTATGCCGAACGGAAGCGAGACGCAGGGCCTGCACGTGATCGACTTCGACGCCTTCCGCGGCCTGGGCGTCGGCAGTTTGACCAGGGACATGGGGACCTGGCGGCCCTCCCGCCTCCGCCCATTCCATCCCCTCCCGCTACCGCTGCCCGTACAGCTCCCCGTACGCCGGCCACATCCCTCCCGGGCCCTCCACCGACTCGGCGGCCCGTACCGCGCGGACGATCGCGCGTGTCACCAGGTCCGCGCCGGCGGCGAGGATCTCGTTGAGCGCCAGCGGGTTCTCCTCCGCGAGGGGACGCGCCCCCGTGGCGAGCGCGAACACCGTGTCGCCGTCGTGGAGGAGATGCACCGGCCGGACAGCACGCGCGATGCCGTCGTGTGCCGTGCCGGCCAGCTTCTGGGCCTGCGCCTTCGACAGGTCGGCGTCGGTGGCGACCACCGCGAGGGTGGTGTTCAGCGGGGGAAGGTTGTTCTTCGCAGCGGCCTCGGCGAGCCGCACCCGCGCGGCCTCGTGAACCTCCTCGGCCGGACAGGCCAACAGCCCCTGGACCAACTCCCCGTACAACGCCCCTGTCTCCGGCTCCACCACCGACCCCGCCGCGTTGGCCACGACCAGCGCCGCCACCGTGACACCCGATTCGAGCACGGCACTCGCGGTACCGACCCCTCCCTTCATCATTCCGACGGCCGCCCCCGTCCCGGCGCCCACGGACCCCTCAGGAACTCGCGCGCCCGGCTCGCTCGCAGCCGCGGCCTCCACCGCCTCGCGGCCGACCGCCGCGTCCGGCCTTGCCCGGAAGTCGCCGCCCCGGCCGAGGTCGAAGACACAGGCCGCCGGCACGACGGGCACCACCTGCCGCGGATCGGGCCCGACCCGCACCCCGCGCCCCCGCTCCTCCAGCCAGGCCATCACACCCGTCGCCGAGTCCAGCCCGTACGCGCTGCCACCGGTCAGTACGAGCGCCTCGACCTTCCGCACCACATTGCGCGGATCGAGCGCGTCGGTCTCCTTGGTACCCGGCCCGCCACCGCGCACGTCCACCGCGGCGACCGCGCCGCCTTCCGGGGCGAGGACAACCGTCGTACCGGTGAGCCAACCGTCACCGATCCTCGTGGCATGCCCCACACGCAGCCCGGCCACATCCGTCAGAGCGTCAACTGTCATAAGCCCAGTGTCGACCCGCCCTACGAGGCCGACGCGCCCGCCACGGCTTCCCCCCTCTCCTCCCGCGCGGCCATCCGGGCGCTCAGCGTCACCCCCACGACCACCGCGAGCGCGGCCACCACACCGGCCGCGAGCACCGCCCAGTCACCCAGGAACGTGCACAGGGCCACCGCCAACGCCGTGACCGGCAGCACCAGTTGCTGCGCCGTGCCCACCTTGTAGTGGCGGGCGTGCAGCACCCAGACGGTCAGGAGGAACAACGCCGTCGGAAGTGTTACCGCGGCCGACGCCGCCACCGTGGAGATGTGCGCCTTGCCGACCGCCTGCTCCACCGCGACCTCAAGACCGGCACCGATCGCCGCCGCCGACGCGAAGATCACGTAGTGGCCGTACCCCCACAGGAACGCCTTCCTGCTGGAGCTGAGATGGCCGTGGATCGGTACGACGAAGTAGATCCACCACGCAGCGAAGATGATCAGCAGCCCACCCGAGGCGATCGGGAGGAGCTCGCCCAACGCGTCGTTCTCGTCCACCCCCACCTTCACCGCGATCGTGGCCGCGGCGATGGTCTCGCCGAGGACGATGATCGTGAAGAGCCCGTACCGCTCGGAGATGTGGTGCGGATGCCAGACCGTGCTGAACTCCCTCTCCGCCAGCAGCGGGACGCACATCTCGGCGATCGCCATCACCAGGAACAGCCACGGCCGGCCGGACTCCGGCAGGAGCACCAGCCCCACCCAGCCGACCTGGCACACCACGACCCCGCCCGCGTACCGCAACGCCATCCGCCGCTCGGCGCCGTCCGCGTTCCGGGCCGCGCGCAGCCACTGCACGGTCAGCGCCATCCGCATGATCACGTAGCCCACCAGGACCAGCAGGAAGTCGTGGTCCTCGAACGCCTTGGAGACCCCGGCTGCCAGCACCAGCACACCGGCGATCTGGATCAGTGTGACGACCCGGTACAGCACGTCGTCGTTGTCGTACGCCGACGCGAACCAGGTGAAGTTCATCCACGCCCACCAGATGGCGAAGAACACCATCGCGTAGTTCAGGATGCCCTCGGCCGCGTGCGCCTCCGCGACGGAGTGCACCAGCTGCACTCCCGCCTGGGCGATGGCCACGACGAAACACAGATCGAAGAACAGCTCCAGCGGCGACGCGACCCGGTGCGCCTCGTCCCGCCCCCGCGCGGTCATCCTGCGCAGCGGCCGAGGTGAGGGGACGGTTCGGGAGCGGTGCGGACCGGATTCGGAAGAGGCATCGGGCGTCATGCGCCCAAGCACAGCAGAAACGCCCCAAAAATCCAGAAGCACGCCGAGACCCGCCCCCTGACTCCCGCCCGGCCCCGCCCCCCGAGTCCGGACCGAGCCCGGGCCCGGACCCGTACCCTGGACGCATGAGCGCTACCCCCGCCCCGCCCCCCAGCCCCGACGCCGAGCCACGTGACCCCAAGGCCGCGCTGGTCTTCGACGACCCGTTGAGCCGGCCGTCCGCCGACGACACGGACCGCGGTTGGGGCGAGCGGCCCACCGGCGACAGCGCGGCAGCGGACCTGGCCCGCTTCCTGGACGAAAAGCCGCCCCACCACATCTGACCCCGCACCACCGCCGAGCCCAGCGACCCGCAGCCGCGGCGAGACCCTCGACGGACGGCCGCCAGTACGGCGAATACCGCGGCTACTGCTCGTTGTGCCCCGAGCCGCGCTGGGCCACCAGGGCGTCGCGGATCTCCTTCAGAACCTCCAGCTCGCTCACCTCGATCACCTCCTGCGTACCCTCCTTCGCCTTCTGGCGGGCCGCCTGCTTGGCGAGGTACTTGGACATCGGCAGCACCATCAGGAAGTAGACGACGGCCGCGGTGATCACGAAGGTCAGCGTCGCGCTGAGGACCGTGCCCCACATGATGGGGATACCGCTCGTCGTGGTCCCCGTCGCCTCGTCGAACCGGCACGGGTCCTTCAGACACGAGCTGTACTGGTTGAGGTCCTTGGTGCCGAACGCGCCGACCAGCGGATTGATCACGCCCTTCACCACGGAGTTGACGATGTTGGTGAAGGTGGCGCCGATGACCACCGCGACAGCCAGATCGACGACGTTCCCGCGCATCAGGAAGGCCTTGAAGCCGTCCCAGACGCTCGGATCCTTCTTCTGCTCGCTCACCAGGGAGCCCCTCTTCAGCCGCACAAACTGTGGAATCAACAGCTCCGCAACCTACGTCAAGGCGCGGCAACGCTGTCCAATTCTGTAACTCCAACGAGGGACTTGACAGCCCGACGGCAGCCATCCTGGCCATGGTCAGCACAGGGTCACCGCCAACCGCGAGGTCGCGCCGGCCCCGGCCAGCAACGTGGCCGTCCGCCGAGGCACGGACAGCACAACCAACGCCCCACCCTCGGACACACTGTCCGGCGACTCGGGCACTTTCGTCACCCGCGCACCACGCGCGACCACGCGAGCGTCACCAGGCCCCACCGCACCCTGTTCCGCCGCAACGACGTCGACCCGGTCCCCCGCCCTGAGCAACCGCACGGTCGCACCATCAGCAATCCGCACAGGCGCCGCAACCATCTCAACGGACCGCTCCCGCACAACATCCACCACCGCACGCCCCCGAGGCGCCCCCCGAGCCTCGGTATCTCTCTCCCTCGGCCCCGCCGAGACGAGCGCCACGGCGGTCACCGCGAGACCGACCGCCAAGGCCCGCCGCCGATGCCGAACGAGCCGCCGCACCTGATACTGCCCACCCCGCACCCGCACAGGAGCGAAATGCGGCACCTCACAAGTGCCGGGCACATCCGTGCCCAACGGACGCGAAAACGAAGAAAGCTGCGACACGGCTGCCACCACCTGTGGTCGAAAGATCTGCTTGCGACCCCAGCCTGCGCCTTCCTGAGGAATCCCACCGAGCCCAGTGGACGACCACCAGATTGTGGACAACCCCCTCACCCGAACGGAAGGTTCCGGACCCGCAGCCGACAACGCACGGGAGCGGGCCGTGCCGGTACGTCGAAAGCCCGCCGCATAGGGCTCCTCCGGCAAGCAGCACCTTCCAGACCCACAGCCGTATACCCGGCACGCGGCGGGCTCGACGTACCGGCACGGCCCGCGCCCCAAGACAACGCGCCGCGTACCACCCGGCACCCGGCGCGCCCCCTACGGCAACGCAACCCCCGTATCCATCCCACCCAACGCACTCATGCACAGACAATCCCGCGAAGCGTCAGCAGGCAGCCCCGCCACCGCATCGAACAGAACCCCCCGCAACCGATCTACATTCGCCGCGAACACCTTGAACACCTCCTCGTGCGAGACGCCCTCCCCGCTCTCGGCCCCCGCATCGAGATCGGTGACCAGCGTCAACGACGTATAACAAAGCTCCAGTTCACGAGCGAGCGCAGCCTCCGGATGCCCGGTCATCCCCACCACGGACCACCCCTGCGCCCGATACCAGAGCGACTCCGCACGGGTCGAGAACCGCGGCCCCTCAATGACGACCAGCGTCCCGCCGTCCACAGGCTCCCAGTCCCGCCCCCGCGCCGCCTCCAGAGCGACCCCCCGCCCGATGGGGCAATACGGATCGGCAAGGGACACGTGGACAACGTTCGGCACGTCACCTCCGGGCAACGGCAGCCCGTCGAAGTAGGACTGCGCCCGGGACTGCGTACGGTCCACGAACTGGTCCGGCACGAGCAGCGTCCCAGGCCCGTACTCCGGCCGCAGCCCGCCCACCGCACACGGCCCGAGCACCTGACGCGCCCCGACGGACCGCAGCGCCCACAGATTGGCGCGGTAGTTGATGCGGTGCGGCGGCAGATGGTGGCCGCGCCCGTGGCGGGGAAGGAAGGCGACCCGCCGCCCGGCGATCTCGCCGAGGAACAGGGAGTCGCTGGGCGCTCCGTACGGCGTGTCCACCTGTATCTCGGTCACGTCGTCGAGGAAGGAGTAGAAGCCCGACCCGCCGATGACGCCGATCTCGACGCTCTCCGTGTTCACCATGGACGGCACCCTAGCCGGGCCCGGAAACATGAACGGCACCCCAGCCGGGCCCGGAAACATGAACGGCACCCCAGCCGGGCCCGGAAACGCCAAAGACCCTGCCGTCGTAGGACGACAGGGTTCGTGGGCGAAGATCCGTTGTGCGCGAGAGCGTTACGCGGCGTTGCTGCTGCCGGAGGACGAACTCGTGGACGACGACTTCGAGTCCGACTTGGAGCCCGACGACGAGGAGTCCGACGAGGACGACGTCTTCGAGTCGGATGATCCGGCCGATCCGGCCGACGACTTCGTGGCCGGCGCCGGGCTGCTGCTCGACGACGAACCGCGGCTGTCGTTGCGGTAGAAGCCGGAGCCCTTGAAGACGATGCCGACCGCGGAGAACACCTTCTTCAGGCGTCCGTCGCAACTCGGGCACACGGTGAGGGCGTCATCGGTGAACTTCTGCACCGCCTCGAGGCCCTCGCCGCACTCGGTGCACTGGTACTGGTAGGTCGGCACTTGTCTTCCTCCTGGCACTCTCACTCAGTGAGTGCTAACGACGGTCCATAGTGACGTATTCCTCGGGATCAGTCCACTGCCACCGGCACTCGGTGACCCACGCCACGTGCGACGGTCCGGCTCACGCCCCGGGGCGAGAGCCGTGAACGCAGGGTCACGAGGGTCGCCAGGGCCAGCAGCGTGCCGCCCATCGGGACGAGGAATCCGGCACCGTCCCACAGGCGGTCCTCCATCTGTCCGGCGACGGTGACGGCGGCCGCCTGCCCGAGCGCGACCGCTCCGGTGAGCCAGGTGAAGGCCTCGGTCCGGGCGCCCGCGGGCACGAGCCCGTCGACCAGGGTGTAGCCGGTGATCAGCGCGGGAGCGATGCACACACCGACGAGGAGACCGACCCCCGCGAGGACGACCACCGACTGGGCGGCCCACAGCCCGGAGGCGGCAAGCCCCAGGGCGGCGTACGCGACGACGAGGCGGCGGCGCGGGGCGACCTTCCAGGCGATCGCGCCGCAGACGACGCCGGAGAGCATGTTGCCCGCGGCGAAGGTCCCGTACAGGACACCGTTCAGACCGGGCTCGCCGATGGACTCGCTGAACGCGGCGAGCGAGACCTGCATGCCGCCGAACACGGCGCCGATGCCGAGGAAGGCCACGATCAGCACACGCGCGCCCGGGACGGACAGGGCGGAGGCGTGCTTCACGCGCGCGTGCCCCTTGAGAGCCACGGCCGGCTGGGTGCCGCGCTGGGCGGCGAACAGCAGACCGCCGACCAGGGTCAGCGCGGCCTCCGTGAGCAGACCGGCGGCCGGGTCGACGGCGGTGCACAGCGCGGTCGCCAGCAGCGGCCCGAACACGAAGGTCAGTTCGTCGGTGACGGACTCGAAGGCCGCGGCGGTCGTCATCAGAGGCGAGTCCTGGAGCTTGACGCCCCAGCGGGCCCGCACCATGGGCCCGATCTGCGGCACCGAGGCGCCCGTCGGCACGGCGGCCACGAAGAGCGCCCACAGAGGCGCGTCCGAGAGCGCCAGGGCGGTCAGGGAGAGCCCCGCCAGCGTGTGGACGAGGACGCCGGGCAGCAGGACGGCCCGCTGGCCGTGACGGTCGGCGAGGCGGCCGGTGAAGGGCGCGAACAGTGCCAGGGAGACGCCGGTCACCGCGGCGACGGCGCCGGCGGCCCCGTACGAGCCGGTGGTGTGCTGGACGAGCAGCACGATGGAGATGGTCAGCATCGCGAACGGCTGCCGCGCGGCGAAGCCGGGAAGCAGGAACGTCCACGCGCCGCGCGTACGCAGCAGTTGTCCGTATCCCGGGCGGGAGGAGACAGGAGTCCCGGGGGACTCCGAGGTGACCGTGGATGCCACGGCCCGTGCCTTTCTGCCGCCTGGTAGCGCAGCCCCTTTACGGGGCTGGAGGCGCCGAGAGCTGTCCTCTTGCGCGGAACTGCGGTAGATGCCGGGCCGCCCGCCTGAGGGCACCGCGGCCGCCATACGGTCGCGCCAGCTCTGCGTCAGGCAGAGTTGGTTAGATCAAGATGCGCCTTGATGATACAGGCCCAAGCGACTGCACCCCTATGAAATCCAGCACTCTTCTGGCCGACGCCTGCGAATACTCACCGGGCCGAGGTGCCCGAAAGCCAAGGAGCCCGAAAGTCAGGGACCCAAAGCGCAGGGAGCCGACCAGTCGGAGAGTCAAGGAGCCGAGGATCAATCCCCGGCCCCGTTCCCACCAGTCCCCAGCCACCCCGCCAGCTTGCCCCCCTGACCCACCGCCCGCAGCCGCTGCTCGGCGGCGTCCCGGACGGGATCGGTGGCCACCACGAGCAGTTCGTCACCGAGCCGAAGCACGGTCGTAGGAAGCGGAACGAACGATTCTCCACCGCGGACGACCAGCGTGACGGCCGCGCCCGCGGGCAGCCGCAGCTCGTTGATCTCGACGCCGTGCATCTTCGACCCCTCCGGGATCGCGACGGACAGCAGATGTCCGCGCAGCCGCTCCAGGGGTGCCGACTCGATCCCCAGGTCGGCGGTCTCCGAGGGGGACTTGGACACCCCCAGCTTCCGGGCCGTCCAGGGGAGCGTGGGCCCCTGGACGAGGGTGTAGACGACGACAAGTACGAAGACGATGTTGAAAATGCGACGGCTTTCCTCGACGCCGCTCACCATCGGGATCGTGGCCAGAATGATGGGCACCGCGCCGCGCAGCCCGGCCCACGACATCAGGGCCTGTTCCTGCCAGCGCATGCGGAAGGGGGCCAGCGCCACCGCGACGCTCAGCGGTCGCGCCACCATGGTCAGCACCAGCCCGATGACGAGCGCGGGCCAGATGTCGTCGCCCATCTCGTGCGGTGTGACCAGCAGCCCGAGCAGCACGAACATGCCGATCTGGGCGATCCAGCCGAGCCCGTCGGCGAAGCCGCGGGTGGCGGGCCAGTGCGGCAGCTTCGCGTTGCCCAGCACCATCGAGGCCAGGTACACGGCGAGGAAGCCGCTGCCGTGGGCCAGCGCCCCGGCCGCGTACGCCGTGACCGCGATCGCCATCACGGCGATCGGGTAGAGGCCGGAGGCGGGCAGCGCCACATGCCGCAGTCCGTACGCCCCCAGGAAGCCCACCGCGAGGCCGATGGCCGCTCCGATGGACAGCTCCAGCGCTATCTCGCCGAGCAGGTGGTACCAGTGCTCCACCGGGCCGGTCATGGAGAACGAGACGACGAGGATGACCACCGGGGCGTCGTTGAAGCCCGACTCGGCCTCCAGGATGCCCGTCACGCGCGCGGGGAGGGGCACTTTCCGCAGCACGGAGAAGACCGCCGCCGCGTCCGTCGAGGACACCACCGCGCCGATGATGAGCGCCTGCCGCCACTCCAGCCCGATCAAGTAGTGGGCCGCTGTCGCGGTGATGCCGACGCTCACCGAGACGCCGACCAGCGCCAGCGAGGAGGCGGCCGGCAGCCCGGGCTTGATCTCTTTCCACTTCGTGCCGAGGCCGCCCTCGGCCAGGATCACGACCAGGGCCGCGTACCCGATGACCTGGGTCATCTCCGCGTTGTCGAAGTGGATGTCGCCGATGCCGTCCTGGCCCATGGCGACGCCGATGCCCAGGTAAACGAGCAGGCTGGGGAGCCCGCTGCGCGACGAGATCCGAACCGCTGCCACCGCGACGAGCAGAACGAGCGAGCAGACGAGCAGGAGCTGGTTGAGGTGGTGGACAGTCAGCGGCTGTTCCCTTCTCGCCGTTCCGGGTGGATCACTTTGACCAGTTGGACCGCTTCGATCGGCCGGATCACCGTGTTCGGTGCAACCGTGGCCGATTCGGCCGGCCCGATGGTTCAACTACTTCGTTACCTTACCTAACTCTTGACGCTTTCTTGACACTCGGCAAGGCAAGATCGAACTCCCGTCCGCCCGGGTTCCCGACTCCGCGTCAAGCCCGAGTTGGCCCTGCGCCTATGGTTGCTCCAGCGCTCAGTCAAATGGACATGCCCGCCTGCCGCTCGCGTGAGGACAGCAAGGACAGCGATGCCCCCCAACACCACCGCATCTTCCGGTCAAAAGCCCGGCAAGTCCGGCAGGAAGAAGGGGCGCAGAGCCCGTCTGATCCTGATCGTCCTGGTTCTGGCCATCATCGGCGGCATCGCCTACGGGTCGTTCTGGAGCATCAGCACCGTCCGTGCCTCCTTCCCCCAGACCAAGGGTTCCATCACGCTCGACGGTCTGTCGGGCCCCGTGGACGTCAAGCGCGACGGCTACGGCATCCCGCAGATCTACGCCTCGACCGACGCGGACCTGTTCATGGCGCAGGGCTACGTCCAGGCGCAGGACCGGTTCTACGAGATGGACGTACGCCGTCACATGACGGCCGGCAGGCTCTCCGAGATGTTCGGCGAGAGCCAGGTCGACGAGGACGAGTTCCTGCGCACGCTCGGCTGGCACCGGGTCGCGGAGAAGGAGTACGAGACCAAGCTCTCCGCGGAGACGAAGAAGTACCTCCAGGCATACGCCAAGGGGGTCAACGCGTACCTGAAGGGCAAGGACGGCGGGGACATCTCGCTGGAGTACGCGGCCCTCGGTTTCTCCAACGACTACAAGCCCAAGGAGTGGACCCCGGTCGACTCGGTGGCCTGGCTCAAAGCGATGGCCTGGGACCTGCGCGGCAACATGCAGGAGGAGATCGACCGCTCCTTGATGACCAGCCGCCTGGGCCCGCAGCAGATCGCCGACCTGTACCCGCAGTACCCGTACGACCGGAACAAGCCGATCGTGCAGGAGGGCCAGTACGACAGCGCCACCGGGGAGTACCAGCAGGACAGCGACACAAGCACCGGTACCGGCGGTACGCAGTCCTCGGCGGGCACCGGGCTCGCGAACAACGAAGAGGCCCCCTCCGGGCTGCAGAGCCAGCTGTCGGGCCTCTACAAGGTGCTCGACGACGTCCCTGAGGCCGTCGGCGTGAACGGCAACGGCATCGGTTCGAACTCGTGGGTCGTCAAGGGCACCCACACCATCACCGGCAAGCCGCTGCTCGCCAACGACCCGCACCTCTCGGCCTCGCTGCCGTCCGTCTGGTACCAGATGGGCCTGCACTGCAGAAGCGTCTCCGAGAAGTGCCAGTACGACGTCTCCGGGTACACCTTCGCGGGCATGCCGGGCGTGGTCATCGGCCACAACCAGTCCATCGCCTGGGGCATGACCAACTCCGGGGCCGACGTCACCGACCTGTACCTGGAGAAGCTCACCGGGAACGGCTACGAGTACGACGACAAGGTGAAGGCGTTCACCACCCGCGAGGAGACGATCAACGTCGCGGGCGGCAAGGCCAAGACCATCGTCGTCAGGGAGACCGACAACGGACCGCTGCTGTCCGACCGCGACGACGAGCTCGTGAAGGTCGGCAAGAAGGCCACCGTCGACAGCGCGGCACCCGACCGCGGCGATGGCTACGGCATCTCCCTGCGCTGGACCGCCCTGGACCCGGGCAATTCCATGGACGCCGTGTTCGCGATGAACAAGGCCACCGACTGGACGCAGTTCCGCAAGGCGGCCACGCTCTTCGACGTGCCGTCGCAGAACCTGACCTACGCGGACACCGACGACAACATCGGCTACCAGCTGCCCGGCAGGATCCCGATCCGCGGTGAGGGCGACGGCTCGCTCCCCTCGCCCGGCTGGGACTCCAAGTACCGCTGGACCGGCTACATCAAGCAGGCCGAGCTGCCCTACGAGTACAACCCCGATCGCGGCTACATCGTGACCGCCAACCAGGCCGTCGTCGACAAGGACAAGTACCCGTACACGCTCACCACGGACTGGGGCTACGGCACGCGCAGCCAGCGGATCGCCGATCTCATCGAGTCGAAGATCAAGGGCGGCGGCAAGATCTCGACCGACGACATGCGCCAGATGCAGCTCGACAACAGCAGCGAGATCGCCAAGCTCCTGGTGCCCAAGCTGCTCAAGATCGACGTGGCCGACAAGCACGTCCGTGAGGCGCAGAAGCTCCTGGAGGGCTGGAACTACACCCAGGACGCCGACTCGGCCGCGGCCGCGTACTTCAACGCGACCTGGCGCAACATCCTCAAGCTCGCCTTCGGCAACAAGCTGCCCAAGGAGCTGCGGGTCGAGGGCCAGTGCCTGAACGTCGAGCCGGTGGACTCCACCGGTCCCGCCGACGAGGACCAGCGGGTGCGCGAGTGCGGTCAGCGTGACGCCGACAGCGCGCAGCCGGACGGCGGCGACCGCTGGTTCGAGGTGGTGCGCAAGATTCTCGACGACGAGGACAACGCCTGGTGGTCGGCGCCGAAGACGCGTACCGACGACGCCGTCGACACCCGCGACGAGCTCTTCAAGCGGGCCCTCACGGACGCCCGCTGGGAGCTCACCGCCAAGCTCGGCAAGGACATCGACAGCTGGAACTGGGGCCGACTGCACCGGCTCTACCTCAAGAACCAGACCCTGGGCCTCGAAGGCCCCGGCTTCCTGAAGTACATGCTCAACCGCGGCCCGTACAACATGGGCGGCGGCGAGGCGGCGGTGAACGCCACCGGCTGGAACGCCGCGGGCGGCTACTCCGTGGTCTGGGTGCCGTCGATGCGCATGGTGGTGAACCTGGAGGACTTCGACAAGTCGAAGTGGATCAACCTCACCGGTGCCTCCGGGCACGCCTACAGCGCCCACTACATCGATCAGACCGGCAAGTGGATCAAGGGTGAGCTGCTGCCGTGGGCCTACAAGGAGCGGGCGGTCGACGCGAAGACGTCGGACACGCTGGTCCTGAAGTCCTGAGCACCACATGAGAACGGCCCTCCACGCACGCGTGGAGGGCCGTTTCGCGCAAAGGGGCCTCTACGGGCGCAAAGAGGTCCCTACGGAGAGGGCCGGCGGAAGCGGCGTACTCCCGAAGGGGTCACCACCGCGTGCACGGGCCGGTCGTGCGGCTCCTCGGGGACGCGGTCGACCACTTCGGAGTCGTACAGCAGCACCACGAGGGCCGGATCCGCCCCCGCGCGGTCGAGCCGCGCCAGCACCCGGTCGTACGATCCGCCGCCGCGGCCGAGCCGCATCCCGCGCGCGTCCACGGCCAGGCCCGGCAGCAGCACGGCGTCGGCCGCGAGCACGGCGTCCGGGCCCAGGCGCTCGCCCGCGGGCTCCAGGAGGGCCATCTTTCCCCGGTGTTGTACGACGACGAGCGAGCCCTCTCCGGCGTACGCGCCCCAGTCCAGGTCGTTGTCCGCGAGGAGCGCCGGGAGCAGGACGCGCACGCCGCGCGCGTGGAGTGCGTCGAGGAGCGCACGGGTGCCCGGTTCGCTCCCCACGGACACGTAAGCTGCCACCGTGCGCGCGTGCGCCAGTTCGGGCAGCTCCAGGGCGCGGGCGGCGAGTGCGGTCCCGGTTTCCCGCACGTCATCGGCCGTATACCGGCTTCTCACCGTGAGGAACTCTCGCCGCAACACTCGCTTGCCAGACTCCGGTTCTGGTCCCAGGTGGCTCATAGGCTTGTTCCGTACCCTTCACAATGCGCTCATATGAGAGCGAATTAACCGGAGCCACAGATTCCATACAAAGGCACCGGATATGGTGTCGGGCATGACTCAGGCACACCCCAGGATCAGCAAGGCTGTCATCCCCGCAGCAGGCCTCGGAACCCGGTTCCTGCCGGCCACCAAAGCCACTCCCAAGGAGATGCTGCCGGTCGTCGACAAGCCGGCGATCCAGTACGTGGTCGAGGAGGCCGCGTCCGCGGGCCTCGATGACGTCCTCATGATCACGGGCCGCAACAAGCGCCCCCTCGAGGACCACTTCGACCGCAACTACGAGCTGGAATCGGCCCTTCAGAAGAAGGGCGACGCCGACCGGCTCGCCAAGGTGCAGGAGTCCAGCGACCTCGCCACCATGCACTACGTCCGCCAGGGCGACCCCAAGGGCCTCGGCCACGCCGTGCTCTGCGCCGCCCCGCACGTCGGCCACGAGCCCTTCGCCGTGCTCCTCGGCGACGACCTGATCGACCCGCGCGACCCGCTGCTCAAGCGCATGGTCGACGTCCAGGAGCAGTACGGCGGCAGCGTGATCGCCCTCATGGAGGTCGCCCCCGAGCAGATCCACCTCTACGGCTGCGCCGCCGTCGACCTCACCGACGACAGCGACGTCGTCAAGGTCCACGACCTGGTCGAGAAGCCGGCCGCCGCCGACGCCCCGAGCAACTACGCGATCATCGGCCGCTACGTCCTGGACCCCCACGTCTTCGACATACTGCGAAAGACCGAGCCCGGCCGCGGCGGCGAGATCCAGCTCACCGACGCCCTCCAGCAGCTCGCAGCCGACGAGAAGGTCGGCGGCCCGGTGCACGGCGTGATCTTCAAGGGCCGCCGCTATGACACCGGCGACCGCGGCGACTACCTGCGTGCCATTGTCAGACTCGCGTGCGAACGTGAAGACCTGGGCCCGGACTTCCGGACCTGGCTTCGCAGTTACGTCACCGAGGAGATGTAGCAATTTGAGCAGCGCCGCCACCCGCGTCACCGGCCAGGACCACCTCTGGTCGGTGTCCGAGCACCTGGAGGACATCCTCGCGACCGTCCGCCCCCTCGAAGCCATCGAGCTGCAGCTCCTCGACGCCCAGGGCTGCGTCCTGGTCGAGGACGTCACGGTGCCGGTCTCCCTGCCGCCCTTCGACAACAGCTCGATGGACGGGTACGCGGTCCGGGTCGCCGATGTCGCGGGCGCGAGCGAGGAGTACCCGGCCGTGCTCACGGTCGTCGGCGACGTCGCGGCGGGTGAGTCCGAGCTGCTCCACGTGGGACCCGGCCAGGCCGCCCGCATCATGACGGGCGCCCCGCTGCCGCCCGGCGCCGAGGCCGTCGTCCCCGTGGAGTGGACCGACGGCGGCCTGGGCGAGGGCCCCGTCTCCGGGATGCGCGCCCGCAGCGCGTCCCCCGAGGGCGCCTCCGGCCAGGTCCACGTCCACCGCTCGGCACCGGCACGCGCGCACGTGCGCGCCAAGGGCAGCGACGTGAAGGCGGGCGACCGCGCCCTCTCCGCGGGCACGGTCCTCGGCCCGCCGCAGATCGGCCTGCTCGCCGCGATCGGCCGGGGCACCGTCCGGGTGCGCCCGCGCCCGCGCGTGGTCGTCATGTCCACCGGCAGCGAACTGGTCCAGCCCGACGAGCAGTTGGGCGCCGGCCAGATCTACGACTCCAACAGCTTCGCGCTGTGCGCCGCCGCCCGTGACGCCGGCGCGATCGCCTACCGCGTGGCCGCGGTCGCCGACGACGCCGAGACACTCCGCGCCACCATCGAGGACCAGCTCATCCGCGCCGACCTCGTGGTCACCACGGGGGGCGTCAGCGTCGGCGCGTACGACGTCGTCAAGGAGGCCCTGTCCTCCGTCGGCGACGAGGACGAGGCGGGCAGCGGCATCGAGTTCCGCAAGCTCGCCATGCAGCCGGGCAAGCCCCAGGGCTTCGGCTCCATCGGCCCCGACCACACCCCGCTGCTCGCGCTCCCGGGCAACCCCGTGTCGTCGTACGTGTCCTTCGAGCTGTTCGTGCGCCCCGCGATCCGCACGCTGATGGGCGTCGAGGACGTCCACCGGTCCATGACCAGGGCGACCCTGCGTACGGACAAGGCGCTCACCTCGCCCGCCGGACGCCGTCAATTCCTGCGCGGACGGTACGCGGACGGGGAGGTCACCCCCGTCGGCGGCGCCGGATCCCACCTGATCGCGGCCCTCGCGCACGCGAACGCGCTGATCGTCGTCCCCGAGTCCGACGAGTCCGTGGAGCCCGGCACCGAGGTCGACGTGGTCCTCCTCGGCTGAAGGCCCCGACTTGGGGGTACCGTGTCGCGCACAACAGGCCCGACCGGGAGCGCCCCAGCCATCATGAGTACGCAGGACCGACTGACCCACATCGACGAGGCGGGCGCAGCCCGCATGGTGGATGTGTCCGAGAAGGACGTGACCGCCCGCACGGCCCGCGCGAGCGGTCGCGTCCTCGTCTCGCCCCGCGTGATCGAGCTGCTGCGCGGCGAGGGGGTCCCCAAGGGCGACGCCCTCGCCACCGCGCGCATCGCGGGCATCATGGGAGCCAAGCGCACCCCCGATCTGATCCCGCTCTGTCACCCTTTGTCAGTGTCGGGTGTCAAGCTTGATCTGTCGGTCGCGGACGACGCCGTCGAGATCCTGGCCACCGTGAAGACCACCGACCGCACGGGCGTCGAGATGGAGGCCCTCACCGCGGTCACCGTCGCGGCTCTCACCGTGATCGACATGGTCAAGGCGGTCGACAAGGGGGCGGTCATCACGGACGTACGCGTGGAGGAGAAGACAGGCGGCAAGTCCGGCGACTGGAGCCGGGCATGACGGCGGCACCGGCAGCACCGGCCGAGCTGCCGGCCGGCGGCGCCCTGACCGCCCCGTACAGCGCCCTCGTCGTGACGGCCTCGAACCGGGCGGCGGCGGGTGTCTACGAGGACAGGGGCGGGCCCCTGATCGCGGAGGGGCTCCAGAAGTTCGGCTTCGCGGTCGACGGGCCGTGGGTGGTCTCCGACGGGGACCCCGTCGAGAACGCCCTGCGGGTGGGTGTCACGGCCGGGTACGACGTCATCGTGACCACCGGCGGCACGGGCATCTCACCCACCGACGGCACCCCCGAGGCCACGCGGAAGGTGATCACGTACGAGGTGCCGGGCATTCCCGAGGCCATCAGGGCGTTCGGAAGGGAGAAGGTGCCCACCGCGGCGCTCTCCCGGGGGCTCGCCGGGGTCGCGGAGAGCACACTGATCGTGAACCTTCCCGGTTCCACCGGCGGGGTGCGGGACGGTCTCGCCGTCCTCGAACCCCTCCTCGTCCACGCCGTCGACCAGATCCGCGGCGGCGACCACCCCAGACCCAGCGGCAGTGGGGGTGCGAGCTGAACAGCCCATCCTGGCCGGTCGAGCTGGTGGACGGCGATGTGGTCCTCCGGCCCATAAAGCTGCGCGACCAGCGGGCCTGGCGCGACGTGAACCGCCGTAACCGGGACTGGCTGCGCCCCTGGGAGGCGACCATCCCGCCGCCCACGCCCAGCGGGCCGATCGCCCACCGGCCGACCTATCGCCAGATGGTCCGGCATCTGCGCGCCGAGGCGAACTCGGGGCGGATGCTGCCGTTCGTCATCGAGTACCAGGGGCGGCTCGTCGGGCAGTTGACGGTCGCCGGAATCACCTGGGGCTCGATGTGCTCGGGCCATATCGGCTACTGGGTGGACGAGGCGGTCGCCGGTCGCGGAGTGATGCCGACGGCCGTGGCGCTTGTGTCCGACCACTGCTTCCGAACCGTTGGTCTGCACCGCATCGAGGTCTGCATTCGGCCCGAGAACGGGCCGAGCCGACGGGTCGTGGAGAAACTCGGATTCCGTGACGAAGGCCTTCGTCCACGTTATCTCCACATCGACGGCGCCTGGCGTGACCACCTCGTCTTCGCGCTCACGGCCGAAGAGGTGCCCGAAGGACTGCTGGCCCGCTGGCGCCGGACACGCTCGCGGAACACGTCCGAAAACTCACCGCGGGACACGCCCCGGAACACCGCGTAAATGAAATGGGTGTTCGAAAATGATCGGCGATCGACCATCCTCGGGCATTAATTTCGCGCCCCTGGCGGCCTGCTGATCGCATCGGTCACAAAAAAAGCTCGAAATATCAGCCAGATCGTGCGACACACCGGCTCAATTGGCAGATGGCCTCACGCAAACCCCTCTACCGTGTGAGGCGTGAGCAGCAGCGGCCTCATCTACGCAGTCATTGTCGGGGCCTGGGCCGCCTACTTGGTGCCTATGTGGCTCCGTAGGCAGGACGAGCTGAATGAGGCCCGTCCGACGGAACGCTTCAGCACCGCCATCCGGCTTCTGTCCGGCCGGGCGGGCATGGAGCGCCGGTACGCCAAGGACCTGCGGGCGCGCTCCGCCGAAGAGGGGGAGCACCACGCCGACCCGGACGGCGTCACCGACTCGGTGGACGTCCGGGCCTTCGCCATGCCTCCGACGCGTCGCGAGGCACCGGCCGACGCCGACGACGTACGGGATGCACGAGACGTACGGGATGCACGGCGTGACGGTCGGGACGTGCGGGACGAGGCGCGGTCCGAGGGGCAGGCACAGGCGCAGCCCGCTTCGAAGCAGTCGCCGAAACAGGCATCGAAGCAGGCGCCCAGGCACGCATCGGAACAGGCGGCTCGGCAGGCGTCGAGACAGGTGTCCGCGACGGTGCCCAAGCCCGGCTCCCCGGCCGGCGCCGCCCACCCCGCGGCGAAATCCGGCCGTGCGGCGGACGGACGGCCGGTGCCCCGGCAGGGCGCCAAGCGGAAGCCGACGTCGTCCGGCTCCTCCGCGTCGTCCGGCTCCTCCGCGTCGTCCCCCGCGAGGCGGGCCGCCGCCGCGGAGGCCGCGGCGCGCGCCCGGCGCTCGAAGGTGCTCGCGCGCCGACGGCGTACGACGATGATGCTCTTCATGGCCTTCACGCTCGGCGCGGTCGTCGCGGCGGTCGGCGGACTCGCGTTCCTGTGGGCGCCCGGGGTGCCCGCGGTGATGCTGAGCGTTTACATCGCCTATCTGCGCTCCCAGGAGCGGCGGCGCTTCACCTACGTGATGGACCGCAGGCGGGCCGAGGTCGCGGCGCAGCGGCTGCGGGAGCGGCAGCCCAGGCGGCGGCCGCCCACCGACCCGGGTGCCGCCGACGAGCCGGAGGACGGACCCGAGGCCGACACCGATCCCGGTCTGTCCGCGCTCGCCGCCGACCGCCGTGCCCTCGTCGAGCAGACCGACCACGCCGAGTGGGTCGACCAGCAGCGCGAGCGCCGCGGCGGCCCCGCCGGCGGCGACAGCTGGGACCCCGTCCCGGTACCGCTGCCGACGTACGTGACTGCCCCGGTCGCCCCGCGCGCCACGTCCGACGTCGACCTGGGCGGCCCCGACGCCTGGAGCTCGGCCCGGTCCAGCACGGTCGAACCGAACGCCGACGGTCCCACGGCCGAGGCGGGGGAGGAGCTCGGCGGGTCCTACACGGAGGACACGGACGGCGCGGACGATGCGGACGACGCGTCGGACAGCGCCGCGGACGCCCGGCGCGCGGCCTCGGCCCGGCGCGCCCGCGAACGTGGCCGCACGCCCCTCTTCGACCAGTACGAGGACGGCGACCGGCCGCGCGCGGCCAACGAGTGACGGTGCCTCAGAACTCCCGTCGCGGGCCCGCTCCTGACCAGCGGGTGAGGCCCCGGGAACGGATTTCCAAGCACCCTGACGGGGATGCTAGAGTTTCACTCGTTGCAAGGGCCTGTGGCGCAGTCTGGTAGCGCACCTCGTTCGCATCGAGGGGGTCTGGGGTTCAAATCCCCACAGGTCCACGCACAGATCAGAGCCCCAGCCGGTATCACCGGCTGGGGCTCTGGCGTGTTCGCCGCCCGGCCCGTTCGCTACTTCGCGTTGACCATCTGCAGGTGGTATCCCGTGACGCGGATGTCCGTGCCGGATGCCGGGATCACGGCCATGGTGATCAGGGAGTTCGTGCGGGTGAGGCCGCTCGTGCTGGTCCTGCCGTCCAGGTAGATGTCCGTGACCGTGGGCAGGTTCTCGATGTCCAGCTGGGTGGCACAGCGGGGGCCCTCGGCCTTCGGCCAGTTCCGGTAGTCGACGCCGAAGTCGTACAGGGCCAGCGCGCCGCCGTCGGTGGTCTTCAGGCCGTACGCCGTCTCGGCCGCCGTGAAGCCGGGCTCGTACTCGCCGTCGACGCAACCGTCGTCGAAGGCTGCGCGGTTCGTGTACGACTTCTTCCAGGCCTTCACGGACGCGGTGTTCACGAAGCTCGCGCCCGCCTTCCTGCCGCCCGTGACGTAGAAGTCCTTGGACAGGTCGCGCAGGTCGTCGAGCTTGACCTTGCCGACGGTGTCCGAGGCCTTGAGGACGGTGACGAAGCCGTCGTCGTCGCGGGCGACGGCCGGCAGCTTGCCCTCGGCCTCGCCGACGGACACCGCCTTCCACTCGGCGCCCTTGTTCTTGCCCTTCTCGTAGTCCTTCACGTGCTCGAAGACCAGGAGACGGCGGCGGTCCTTCTCGATGTCCTCGCCGGTGACCCGGGTGTCGACCATGAAGACCTGCGGCGAACCCTTGCGGGGGATGTAGAAGCGGGCGCCCTCGACCGGGTAGTGGAAGGGGGTCTTGAAGCTCGCCTGTTCGTCCTTCGGCAGGGCCTTGAACTGCGTGAACGTCGCCTGGCTCTGCTGGAGCAGCGCGCCGCCCTCCACCTCGGCCGTTCTGTCCGGGGCCTGCGCGGCGTTGGCCGCGTTGTTGACCTTCGCGTAGTTGAGCAGGACGGCCTGCGCCGACTTGAGGGAGATGACGCCCGCGGCTTCGGCGGAGCCGCCCTTGTCGTCCGCGCCGGACGCCTCGGTTCCGCCGTCGGAGCACGCGGTGAGGGCGAGTGCGAGGGCGGTGAAGGGCACGGCGGCTCGCAGAAGTCCGGGCGTGCGGCGGCGCGAAGTCATGGGTCCCCCGGTCGTGAAGTGTTGTGAATGATCACGACAGGCTAGTGGCCCCGCCCGCGCCGGGCCGGAGTCCTCACAGAAGCTTCGCGAAGCAGCGGCTGTCCTCGTGGAAGCGGTAGTGGCCGAACTTGACGCACGGCTCGTAGCCGCTGGAGGCGTAGAGGGCGATGGCCTCGGGCTGCTTGTTGCCGGTCTCCAGGACCATGCGGATACGGCCGGCCGCGCGGGCGTCGTCCTCCAGGGCGGCCAGGATGCGGCGGGCGAGCCCGTTGCCCCGGGCTTCGTCGACCACGTACATCCGCTTCAGCTCGGCGTCGCCGTCCGAATAGCCCTCGTCGTTCTCGTCCTGGGTACGCCAGCCGCCCGTGGCCACCGGGCGTCCCTGGACGTCGTACGCCATCAGGTACAGGCCGATCGGCGGTGCGAACATCGACGCGTCGAGCGGGGTGACGTCACCCTCGTCCCCGTAGCGCACGGCGTACTCGGCCTGCACCTGGTCGTTGAGCTTGACGGCGTCGGGGTGGTCGAAAGCGACCCGGCGTATATTCATGCTGGTTATCGTACTTCTATGCGGTGGGTGGGATGGCGGCGTGCGGTGCGTCCGCCCGTCCACGTTAAGGGCTCGGGCGGGCGGGGTGCCCGTACCAGTGTGCCGGTATCGTGCCCGCGTGCTCACTGTGACCTCTGTGAATGTGAACGGGCTCCGGGCCGCCGCCAAGAAGGGCTTTGTGGAGTGGCTGGCGGAGACGTCCGCCGACGTGCTGTGCCTCCAGGAGGTACGGGCCGAGCCGGAGCAACTCCCGGAGGGCGTACGGCAGCCCGAGGGGTGGCATGTCGTGCACGCGCCCGCCGCCGCGAAGGGCCGGGCCGGCGTCTCCCTCTACACGCGCCGCGAGCCCGACCGCGTCCAGGTCGGCTTCGGGTCCGCCGAGTTCGACGGCAGCGGACGGTATGTCGAGGCCGACCTGCCCGGCGTCACCGTCGCCAGCCTGTACCTGCCCTCCGGCGAGGTCGGCACCGAACGGCAGGACGAGAAGATCCGGTTCATGGACGAGTTCCTCGCCCACCTCAAGAACCTGCGCGAGCGCGCCGCCGCCGACGGACGCGAGGTCGTCGTCTGCGGCGACTGGAACATCGCCCACCAGCGGGCCGACCTCAAGAACTGGCGCGGCAACCAGAAGAACTCCGGCTTCCTGCCGGAGGAGCGCGAGTGGCTCGGCCGCGTCCTCGACGAGACGGAGGGCGGGTACGTGGACGTCGTACGCGCGCTGCATCCGGACGCGGAGGGGCCGTACTCGTGGTGGTCGTACCGGGGGCGGGCCTTCGAGAACGATTCAGGTTGGAGGATCGACCTCGCCGTCGCGACTCCTGGGCTCGCCAGGCGTGCGGTCAAGGGATATGTGGAACGGGCCGCCAGCCATGAGGAGCGCTGGTCGGACCATGCTCCAGTGACAGCCGTCTTCGAGATGTGAGGAGAACGGTGTGGGGCGCACCGGATCTGTACGCCCCATCCGGCTCAGGGCTGTAGCTGATCTGGCAGGGAGCCCACGACAGTGAATGTCAGCCGTGATGTGTCCGGTCCGACCAGACGGGCCGGTCCACCACCAGACCTTCCCTTGGCGACTGCGACGTGAACTCCATCCCTGAGGAGTTGTTCCCGAGTCACCTCGCCCTCTACGGCGAATGCCTCGTGGTAGCGGCCGACGGTGTAGTCGTCCAGCCAGTCGGCGCGGATGGCGGCGGGGGCAGGGCAGGTCGTGCCACGGGCAGCAGCGCGGCAGGCGTAGTCGCCGTATGCGTACGCCTTTCGTGAGGCGAATACATGCGACCGCTGCATCCGGTGCAGTGCGCGACTCCGATCAGCAGGGATGTCTCTCGGCGCTTGGGGTGAGCCCCATTCGAGCGGGCACGGAGGATGTCCTGCAGAGCCTGGAACTCCTCCTCGGTGAGCAGTGGCGGCCCGATCAGTACGGGTGAGCCTGCGGCATCGCGGACGGTCTGCCCTCTGTGTACGCGGTGCCCCATCAGCGCTGGTGTACGGAGGATTTTGGACAGGCTTCCGGCCGTCCAGCGGAATCGCTCGAAGTCACGTCCGTGGCGCCGCCCACCCATGGGGCGCCCCTGGAGTTGGGCATGGCGGTCTCGTGGCACCGGAACATCCGTCGCTTCGAGCTTGTGGGCAATGGCGACCAGGGACAGTCCCGAATGTACGTCGTCCACAATCGCGCGGACGATTGCGATCGTCTCCGGGGCGGCAGGCGTCAGGGTTGCTCACGCAGTACTTCGTGGGTGCCGGCGAGCCGAGTGGAAACGGCGAGGGTCTCCTGCTCGAGGGCGTAGGCCAGATTCATGCATCGGCGGACGGCGTCGCCATCCGCCTGCGGCGTGACCACAAGTGGCTGATGCTCTCCGGGCGTCCCGACGGCGAGTGTCTTCGCGCGCTTCTGGCCCCACTCGATCAACTCGGACATGTGCGCAACGGATCGTACGGCGCGGTCCACATGTGCCCACACGATGGCGTCGTACTCGTCCGGGCGCCGTAGCCAGGACGACAGGGAGGGCCTTTCGAAGGGGGACATCCTGTGCGCAGATACTCCGAGATCTGTGGCTTCGGCGATCAGTGCGAAACCCAGCTGCTCGGTGCACAGTTGGATCGCAGTGCGCTGCCTGCCGGGAGAGGTGGTGACTTCGGTGAGGTAGCCGAGGCGCACCGAGCCGAGAGCTCGCGGGTATTCGGTGGGACTCGAAGTCGGCTGGGACGAGTGCGGACTAGTCTTGGGCACGTCGGCGTTCCGTGAAGTGTCGGCCATACCCCGGGGCTGGTAGGACAGCCGCCGGGGCCTTTTCGATCTCACTCTCGGAGTGCGAACTGAGGTTTGTCTTCGATTGGTTGGAAAGTACCTCGATGGGATGAACATTCCGGGAGTCAGGTACTGGAACTCTCTGCCGGTTCGGTCGTCCGTCCCCTGCCTGGCGGCAGGCGTCAGGGTTGCGGTCGTCGGCTGAGCCGCCGGTCCAGCGCCATCGAAAGCTCCGCCTCCACCACGTTCTTCGCCAGGGGGCGCAGCCGCTGGAGGTCCTCCGGGGTGCGGTTGGCCGTTCCGGTTGTGAGGACGAGGTCGGTGAACAGTTCGGCGAGGGCGTCGGCGTGGTCGCGGACTCGGTGGGCCGCGGCCAGGACGTCCGCGAGTGGGATGCCCTCGCGGACCAGTGCCGCCGAGGTGTCCAGCAGGCGGCGGCTGATGTGGACGAGGTCCGTGCCGTCCGTGCCGAGGTAGCCGAGGTCGAGCGCGGCCGACAGGTTCTCCGGGGTGGCCTCCTCGCCGAAGAAGTCCGCCAGTTCCTCCGGTGAGAGGCGGACCGGGGTCTCCTCCGTGGGCGCGCCCAGGCCCAGGAGTTCGCCGACGTCCCGGCCGTGGTCGAAGGCCTCGGCGAGTTCGGCGATGCCGTTGAGGGTGTGGCCGCGCTCCAGGAGCGCGGCGATCGTGCGCAGGCGGGCCAGGTGGTCCTCGTCGTACCAGGCGATGCGGCCCTCGCGGCGTGGTGGCGGGATCAGTTTGCGCTCGCGGTAGAAGCGCAGCGTGCGCACGGTGATGCCGGCCTCCCTGGCCAGCTCCTCCATTCGGTACTCCCGCTTGTCCGCCACGCCGGAAGCCTATGTCGTACCGTCGGTAACTTTCCTTCCCCCCGACCCCTACCCATCAGTATGGAGCTGCTCTACGCTCCCATTGCGCCAGTGTTCACTGGCGGAGTCGGCAGCGTCGTACGCGGCAATGGAGGCGTCGGGATGACCGAGCACGAGCATGTACGGGTGGCGGTGATCGGCTCCGGCTTCGGTGGGCTCGGAGCCGCTGTGCGGTTGCGCCGCGAGGGCGTCACCGACTTCGTCGTCCTGGAGCGGGCCGACAGCGTGGGCGGGACCTGGCGGGACAACAGTTATCCCGGCTGTGCCTGTGACGTGCCGTCCCATCTCTATTCGTTCTCCTTCGCGCCCAATCCCGACTGGCCTCGCACCTTCTCCGGGCAGGAGCACATCCGCGCCTATCTGGAGCACGTCGCCGACGTCTTCCGGCTCCGGTCGCATCTCCGCTTCAACTCCGAGGTCAAGATGATGACTTGGGACGGGGAGCGGCTGAGGTGGGTTATCGAGACCAGCAGCGGGACCCTTACCGCCGACGTCGTCGTGTCCGCCACCGGGCCGCTCTCCGATCCCAAGGTCCCGGACGTTCCCGGCCTCGACACCTTTCCCGGCAAGGTCTTCCACTCGGCCCGCTGGGACCACGACTACGACCTGCGCGGCAAGCGGGTCGCGATGGTCGGTACGGGGGCCTCGGCCATCCAGATCGTGCCGAGCATCCAGCCGGACGTCGAGAAACTCACCCTCTTCCAGCGCACCCCGCCCTGGGTGATGCCCCGCGTCGACCGGGCCATCAGCGGGGCCGAGCGCTGGCTCCACCGGCAGCTGCCCTTCACCTCACAGGCCCGGCGCGGACTCCTGTGGGGTCTGCGGGAGTTGCAGGTCCAGGCGTTCACCAAGCGGCCGGGCGAGCTGGGAGTTGTTGAGCAGTTGGCCAAGCGGAACATGAGCCGGGCCATCAAGGACCCCGAGCTCAGGGCCAGGCTGACCCCGTCCTACCGCATCGGCTGCAAGCGCATCCTCCTGTCCAGTACGTACTATCCGGCCCTCGCGCAGCCCAATGTGGACGTGGTCGCGAGCGGGCTCGGCGAGGTCCGCGGGTCGACCGTCGTGGCCGCCGACGGGACCGAGGCCGAGGTCGACGCGATCGTCTTCGGTACGGGCTTCCACGTCACCGACATGCCGATCGCCGACCGGGTCGTCGGGGCGGAGGGCAAAACGCTTGCCGAGGCGTGGCGGTCCGGCATGAAGTCCCTGCGGGGTGCGACGGCGGCCGGATTCCCCAACTGGATGACGATCATCGGGCCGAACACCGGCCTCGGGAACTCCAGCATGATCCTGATGATCGAGTCCCAGCTCAACTACATGGCCGACTACCTGCGGCAGTTGGACGTGCTCGGCGGGCGTGCCGCCCTCGACGCACGGCCCGGCGCGGTCGACGCCTGGAACCACCGCGTCCAGGAGCGCATGAAGCGCACGGTCTGGAACACCGGCGGCTGCACCAGCTGGTACCTCGACGACAACGGCGTCAACACGACCATCTGGCCCGGCACGACCACGGAGTTCCGCGGCGCGACCCGGCGCGTGGACCTGGCGGAGTACGACCTGCTGCGGCCGCCGCCCGAGCCGGAGGCGGCACCCAAGCGTCGTACGAAGAAGAGGGTGGAGGCGGGCGCGTGAGCCGGCTGATGCATGTGAAGTCCGGTCCGTACGCGCCTCCCGTTCCCGCGCGTGAGCTGACCGCAGTCTCCGCGGACGGGGCCCGGCTGCACGTCGAGGTGCACGGGCCCGAGGACGCGCCCGCGGTGGTGCTGGCGCACGGGTGGTCGTGCTCGACCGCCTTCTGGGCGGCGCAGATCAGGGATCTCGCCGCCGACCATCGCGTGATCGCGTACGACCAGCGGGGGCACGGGCGCAGTCCCGCGAGCCCCGCGTGCAGTGCGGACGCGCTCGCCGACGATCTGGAGGCCGTGCTCGCGGCCACGCTCGCGCCCGGGGAGAAGGCCGTTCTGGCCGGGCACTCCATGGGCGGGATGACACTGATGGCCGCGGCCGGGCGGGACCGGTTCCGGGAGCACGCGGGTGCCGTGCTGCTGTGCAGTACGGGCAGTTCGCGGCTGGTCGCCGAGTCGCTGGTGGTGCCGATGCGGGCCGGGCGGTCGCGGACCTGGCTGACCAGGAAGGTGCTCGGCTCGCGGGCTCCGCTCGGGCCCGTCACACCGCTCGCCCGGCGGATCCTCAAGTACGCGACGATGGGGCCCGGTTCGGCGCCCGGCATGGTCGAGGCGTGCGCGCGGATCGTGCACGCCTGCCCGCGGAAGGTGCGGTATGCCTGGTCGCATGTGCTCGACACACTCGATCTCGACCATCGCGTAAGGGAGTTGAGCGTGCCGGCCGCGGTCGTCGTCGGGACGGCCGACCGGATGACACCCGTCGTGCACGCGCGCGCACTCGTCGCCGCGCTGCCGCACTGCGTCGGTTCCACCGAACTGCCCGGGCTCGGGCACATGACCCCGGTCGAGGCGCCCGAGCTGGTCATCACCCGGATACGGGAACTCGTCTCCACGTACACAGGCGTTCAACGGATTCAGCAGAAGGAGGGCGCATGAGCAGGGTCAGCCTGGAAGGGCAGGTCGCCGTTGTCACGGGGGCCGCGCGGGGCGTCGGGGAACTCCTCGCCCGCAAGCTCTCCGCCCGCGGTGCCACCGTCGCGCTCGTGGGTCTGGAGCCGGACGCGCTGAAGCAGGTCGCCGATCGGCTGCACGGCGAGAGCGGGCACTGGTACGCCGACGTCACCGACCACGAGGCGATGGCCCGGGTCGCGGCGGAGGTGAAGGAGCGGTTCGGGAAGGTCGACATCGTCGTCGCCAACGCCGGGGTCGCCAACGGGGGTCCCTTCGTCGACTCCGACCCGCAGGCGTGGCGGCGGGTCATCGAGGTCAACCTCATCGGGTCGGCGATGACCGCGCGGGCGTTCCTGCCCGTACTGATGGAGAGCCGCGGGTATCTGCTGCAGATCGCCTCGCTCGCCGCGATCACGCCCGCGCCGATGATGACCGCGTACTGCGCGTCCAAGTCGGGCGTCGAGGCGTACGCGCACAGCCTGCGGGCCGAGGTCGGGTACAAGGGCGTACGCGTGGGTGTCGGGTATCTGTCCTGGACCGACACCGACATGGTGCGCGGGGCCGATCAGGACGATGTCATGCGGGAGTTGAGGCAGCGGTTGCCGTGGCCCGCGAACAAGACGTATCCGCTCGGGCCGGCCGTCGACCGGATCGTGGCCGGGATCGAGCGGCGGTCCAGCCATGTGTACGGGCAGTGGTGGCTGCGGGGGATGCAGGGCGTACGCGGGTATCTGCCGGGGATCATCGGGGCGGTGGGGCAGCGGGAGATGAGGCGGTTCGCTCCGCGGGTGGGGCAGGTGTCCAAAGGGCTCGTCGGGGCCGGGGGAGAGGCCGATGAGCAGGCACGGAACACTGTGGGTAACTGACCGTTACTGATCGAAATGCGCGCTTTGTCGGTCCGTGTGAATCTGGTTGAGCCCCCAATCCCCCACCCACTACGGGAGTGAATCTCATGGGCATGAAGGACCAGTTCCAGGACAAGGCCGACCAGCTCAACGAGCAGGCGCGTGAGCGTGCCGGCCAGGGCCGGGACGAGGAGCGAGAGCGCGGGCAGCAGCCGCGTGTGCCCCGCGAGCCGCGTGAGCCGCGTGAGCGGGAGCGGCAGGAGCCGGGGCGGCGGACGCCGGATGAGGCGCAGCGGGCTTCGCGCGATGAGCGCGAGCGGTTCGATCAGGACTACGACATCTGATCGAGTGTGCTGAGTGTGGGGTGCCCTTCTTTGGGAGGGTGCCCCACGCTTTTGTGTTTGGCGGGCTTCGTTGTTGGGTGCGGGTTCGTTGTGGCTGGTCGCGCAGTTCCCCGCGCCCCTAAAAGACTTGGGTGGGCCCCAGAGGATCAGGACCCCCCGCGCCCCTAAAAGACTTGGGTGGGCCCCGGAGAATAAGGAACCCCCCGCGCCCCTAGGAGACTTGGGTGCGCCCCCTCGTGAAGAAGGAACGCCGGCGCCCCTGCTCTATCCAGATCTCGGTGGGAGCTTTGGGCGGGTTCTCGTTGGGGTGGGTTCGTGGGTCGGTGGAGTTGCTGCGGGGTGTAGGGATAGGAGGTCCAGGGCCAGTTGGACTGCGTCGTCGAGTTGGGCGTGGCGGCCTTCTGCCCAGTCGAGGGGGGTGCGGAGGATTTCGAGGTCGGGGGTGACGCCCTGGTTCTCGATGGACCAGCCGTACGCGTCGAACCAGGCGGCGTTCATGGGGACCGTGATGACCGTGCCGTCGCCCAGGCGGTGGCGGCCGGTCATGCCGACGACTCCGCCCCAGGTGCGCTGGCCCACCACCGGGCCCAGCTTAAGGAGTTTGAAGGCGGCCGTGATCATGTCGCCGTCCGAGGACGTCATTTCGTCGGCCAGGGCCACCACCGGGCCCCGCGGGGCGTTGGACGCGTACGACACCGGCTGGGCGTTGCGGGTCAGGTCCCAGCCCAGGATCGTGCGGGTGAGTTTCTCCACGACCAGCTCGCTGATGTGGCCGCCGGCGTTGCCGCGTACGTCGACGATGAGGGCCGGCCGTGACACCTCCATGCGCAGGTCGCGGTTGAACTGGGCCCAGCCCGAGCCGCCCATGTCCGGGATGTGCAGATAGCCGCAGCGGCCGCCGCTCAACTCCCGTACGACCTCACGGCGTTTGGCGACCCAGTCCTGGTAGCGCAGCGGGCGTTCGTCGACCAGGGGGACCACCGCGACCCGGCGTGAGCGGCCCTCGCCCTCCGCCGGGGTGAACGTCAGCTCGACCGTCGTGCCGCCCGCGCCCGCGAGGAGGGGGAAGGGGCCCGCGACGGGGTTCACCGGGCGGCCGTCCACGTGGGTGAGGACCGCGCCCTCGCGGATGCCCGTACCGGCCAGCGGTGAACGGGCCTTGGAGTCGGAGGAGTCACCGGGGAGGATGCGCCGGACGAGCCAACCCTCCTCGCGCCGTGCGAAGTTGGCGCCGAGGAGGCCCTGCGCCCGCTGATAGTGGGGCGGGCCCTCGTTGCGGCGGGCGGCGGTGACGTACGCGTGCGAGGTGCCCAGTTCGCCGAGCACTTCGCGGAGCAGGTCGGCGAACTCGTCGGGGGAGGCGACCCGTTCGACGAGCGGGCGGTACTGCTCCAGGATCCCGTCCCAGTCGATGCCGCACATGTCGGGGGCCCAGAAGTAGGCGCGGATGAGACGGCCCGCCTCGGCGTACGCCTGGCGCCACTCCGCGGCCGGGTCCACCTCGTGGAGGATGCGGCGCAGGTCGATCCAGACGGTCGTGTCGCCGTCGCCGGACTCCGTGGAGGGGACCGCGCGCAGGTCGCCCTCGTCGACCACGACCAGCCTGCTGCCGTCGCCGCTCAGCGCGAACCAGTCGAGGTGCTCGACGAGTTCGGATTTCTTCGCCTTGGTGATGTTGAAGTACTCCAGGGTCGGACGGCCGCTCGTGTCGTCCGGGTTCGCGAACGTCTCGCCGAGCGCGCCCGAGATCGGCCAGCGCAGCCAGACCAGGCCGCCGCCCGCGACCGGGTACAGCGCCGAGTACTTGGACGCCGTGACCGGGAAGGGGGTCACCCGGCTCTCAAGTCCCTCGATCTCGACGGTCACCGTGCCGTCGCCGGTTTCGTCCTCGACCGGATCCAGACCGCCCGCGGCCGGGCGGCCCTCCGGGTTCACCGCGAACGGGGACGGGGTCGCCGAGGACAGGGGTACGAGGTACGGGCGGCAGCCCAGCGGGAAGGAGAGGTCGCCGGTGTGGACGTCGTACACCGGGTCGAAGCCGCGCCAGGAGAGGAAGGCGAGGAAGCGGCCGTCCCGGGTGAAGACCGGGTTCTCGTCCTCGAAGCGGCCGTTGGTGACGTCGACGATCGTGCGCGCGCCGGGCCCCTCGATCCGGGCCATCTTGATCTGGCGCAGGGTGCGGCCGATGCCCGGGTGCGACCAGGTCAGCCAGGCCCCGTCCGGGGAGAAGGCCAGATCGCGCACCGGCCCGTTGATGGACCGGATGAGCTCGGTGACCTCGCCCGACTCCGACTCCGACTCCGATCCCGTCCGGGATGTGTCCCCGGGGCCGGACTCCTCCGTCGCGTCGAGCAGCAGCAGGCGGCCGTCGTTCGACGCGATCGCCAGGCGCTCGCCCTTCGGGTCCGAGACGAGTTCCAGTACGCGGCCCAGTTCGCCGGAGGCCAGCCGGCGCGGCTCGCGCTCGCCGCTGGCGCGCGGCAGATAGGCGATCTCGACGGCGTCCTCGCCCTCCGCGTCCGTCACGTACGCGACCTGCCCGCCCGAGCCGAGCATCTCGGGCAGCCGGGCGCGGACGCCCGGGGTGTCCGCGATCGTGCGCGCCGGGCCGTCGCGGTGCGTGAGCCAGTACAGGCTGCCGCGTACGACGACCGCGCTGGCCCGGCCCGTGTCGTCCACGGAGATCCCGTCGACGTGCTGCGCGGCCGGCACCTGGTACGTACGGCGTCCGGTGCGCGGCCCGCCGAGGCGTACGTCGAGGCGGCGGGGGAGCGATTCGGGGGACAGGTCGTCGACGATCCACAGGTCGCCCGCACACTGGTAGACGACCCGGGTTCCGTCGCTGGAGGCGTGCCGGGCGTAGAAGGTGTCGTGGTCGGTGTGGCGGCGCAGGCCGGAGCCGTCGTGCAGACAGGAGTAGAGGTTGCCGATGCCCTCGTGGTCGGAGAGGAAGGCGATGCGGCCGCCGACGAACATCGGCGAGTCCAGGTGTCCGTCGAGATCGGCGAGGATGCGCCGCCCGTGCAGCCAGAGCCGGCCGGTGGCACCGCCGCGGTAGCGCTTCCACGCGGCGGGCTCGTGCGGGGGCGTGCCGGTGAGCAGCAGGGTCAGGCGCTCGCCCGCGAAGTCCTCGACCGCGATGTGGGAGACCGGGCCCCACGGGAGCTTGCCGCCGGGGCAGCCGTCGACCGGCACGCTGTAGGCCCAGGTGAAGTACGAGAAGGGCTCGCCGTGCGAGGCGACGGCGAGGATGTCGCCGTCGGGGGACCAGCCGCAGACCTGGGTGTCGGCGTTCCCCCAGTAGGTGAGCCGCCGGGCCGGGCCGCCGTCCACCGGCGCCAGATGGATCTCCGGCACGAGGTTGCGCCAGGTCGTGTACGCGAGGTGCCGGCCGTCGGGCGAGAAGCGCGGGTGGCTCACCTTCGTACGGTCGACCGTCAGCCGCCAGGCGCGGCCGGGGGCGTCGAGGGGGGCCACCCACAGGTCGTCCTCGGCCGCGAAGCACAGGCGGTCGCCGCTGAGGTGCGGGAAGCGCAGGTACGCGGCGGAGCCGTTGCCCTCCCCGGTCGCCCCGCGGTCCGCGGCCTCTCCTGCCGGGGGCCCGTCTCCGGTCGCGTTCTCGTACTCGTCGCTCACCCACCCATGCTTTTCCGGCGGGCGGGGCCCGGCAACTCGTGGTCCGACGGAACGGGCGAGCCGCGGCCGGGGGGAGGGCGTCGGTGGGGGCGCCGGTGAGAGGTCGGCCAGAGATGAGTGAGAGGCCGGTGAGAATCCGTGACGCAGCACACGTACGAAACGGTTTCGTTTCGCTTGGGGATGGGGTACCTTCATAGGAGTACGAGACAGTTTCGTTCGAGCGGGAATGGTGAGTGGCATGGCTGAGACAGCAACGACGCGTCGCAGCCGGATCACGCCCGAGCGCGAGGCCGAGCTCTACGAGGCCGTGCTCGACCTGCTCCGGGAGGTCGGTTACGACTCCCTGACCATGGACGCGGTCGCCACCCGCACCCGGTCCAGCAAGGCCACGCTCTACCGCCAGTGGGGCGGCAAGGCCGAACTGGTCGCGAGGGCGATCCGGCATCACAAGCCGGTCGATCCCGCGGCCATCGACACCGGATCCCTGCGAGGCGACTTCCAGGCGCTCACACAGCGCCAGGACGACTGTCAGATGGAACAGGACTCCGCGCTGATGCGAGTCCTCGGCACCGCGGCTCACACGAACCCCGAGCTGCTGGCCGCCCTCCGCGAATGGCTGATCGAGCCGGAGCTGGGGGAGATGCGTCAGGTGGTGCAGCGTGCCGTCGACCGCGGCGAGGTCCGTCCGGACAACCCCGCGATCGAATACCTGCTGCACATGATCATCGGCGCCTTCGCGGCGCGCTCGCTGATCGACGAAACACCACCGACGCAGGCCTTCGTCTCCTCGTACATCGACGCTGTGGTGATCCCCGCCCTCAGCGCCTGATCCGCCCCTCGACTCCCCGAGCCTCCCGCCCCGAGGCTCAACCCCCTCACGCACGACCCCAGTTGCACCTGACGCGACCGCTCACGTCGTCGGGCCGATGACTCACGCCCTGCCATCACCGACCTGACCGGGAGTACGCCCTCGTGGCCACGTTCCTCTATAACCTCGGCCGACTCGCCTTCCGGCGACGGCATTTCGTCGCACTCATATGGGTGGCGCTGCTGACGCTCGCGGGCGTCGGAGCGGCGAGCGCACCCGCCGCCGGAACCACCTCCTTCTCGATCCCCGGCACCGAGGCGCAGAAGGCCTTCGACCTGCTGGAACAGCGGTTCCCCGGCGCCAGCGCCGACGGAGCCACCGGACGCATCGTCTTCAAGGCGCCCGACGGCCAGAAGATGACGGACGCCGACAACAGGGCGACCGTCGCGAAGACCGTCAAGGAGCTGGGCGGCGGCACCGAAGTCGTCTCCGTCACCGACCCGTTCACGACGAACGCCGTGAGCAAGGACGGCTCCGTCGCCTACACGTCGGTGAAGTACGAGGTCCCCGGCATGGAGCTGGCGGACTCGACCAGGGAGTCCCTGGAGGCCGCCGGTGACGACGCCCGGGCCGCCGGGCTGACCGTCGACGTCGGAGGTGACGCGCTGGAGGCCGGCGCCGAACCGGGAGCGGCCGGTGAGATCGTCGGCATCGCCATCGCCGCGGTCGTCCTCGTCATCACCCTGGGCTCGATGGTCGCGGCCGGACTGCCGCTGCTGACGGCGATCATCGGCGTGGGCATCGGCGTCTCGACCATCACCGCCCTCGCCAAGGCGCTCGACCTCGGCGACACCACCTCCACGCTCGCCCTGATGATCGGCCTCGCGGTCGGCATCGACTACGCGCTGTTCATCGTCTCCCGCTACCGGAACGAACTGGCCGAGGGCCGGGACCGCGAGGAGGCCGCGGGCCGCGCCACCGGCACCGCCGGCTCGGCGGTGGTCTTCGCGGGTCTCACGGTCGTGATCGCCCTCGCGGGCCTCGCGGTCGTCAACGTCCCGATGCTGACCAAGATGGGCCTCGCGGCGGCGGGCACGGTCGTGATCGCCGTCCTCATCGCGCTGACCATGATCCCGGCGATGCTCGGATACGCGGGCAGGAAGATCAGGCCGGCCGGCGAGAAGAGGCGCAAGGCGTCCGACGCCGCCACGCCCGGGAAGCAGACCACGTCCGAGAAGCAGGCCAAGCCCAACATGGGCACCCGCTGGGCGAGCTTCGTCATCCGCCGTCCGGTCGCCGTGCTGGTGCTCGGCGTGGTAGGTCTGGGCGCGATCGCCCTCCCCGCCACCCAGCTGGAACTGGGCCTGCCCGACGACGGCTCGCAGCCGACGTCCACGACCCAGCGCCGGGCGTACGACACGCTGTCCGAGGGCTTCGGCCCCGGCTTCAACGGCCCGCTCATGATCGTGGTCGACGCCAAGAACAGCGACGACCCGACGGCCGCCTTCGGTGACGTGGCCGACGGCATCAAGGGCCTCAAGGACGTCGTGACGGTCACCCCGCCGGCGCCCAACAAGGCCGGCGACACCGCGACGATCACCGTGATCCCGAACTCCAAGCCGTCCTCGACACAGACCGAGGACCTGGTCCACGCCATCCGTGACAAGGGTTCCGAGTTCAAGGCCGACACGGACGCGGAGGTGCTGGTCACCGGCACGACCGCGATGAACATCGACTTCTCGCAGAAGCTCAACGACGCGCTGGTCCCGTACCTGGCACTGGTGGTCGGTCTCGCCTTCCTGCTCCTGATCGTGGTCTTCCGCTCCATCCTGGTCCCGCTGAAGGCGGCCCTCGGCTTCCTGCTCAGCGTGCTCGCCGCGCTCGGCGCAGTGGTCGCGGTCTTCCAGTGGGGCTGGTTCTCCGGCCTGATCGGTGTCGAGGAGACCGGCCCGATCATGTCGATGATGCCGATCTTCATGGTGGGCGTGGTCTTCGGTCTCGCGATGGACTACGAGGTGTTCCTCGTGACCCGTATGCGGGAGGCGTACGTCCACGGCGAGACGCCGAGCCAGGCCGTGGTGACCGGCTTCCGGCACAGCGCCCGGGTCGTGGTCGCCGCCGCGATCATCATGATGGCCGTCTTCGGAGGCTTCATCAGCTCCGGCGAGTCCATGATCAAGATGATCGGCTTCGGTCTCGCGATCGCCGTCTTCTTCGACGCCTTCGTCGTCCGCATGGCGATCGTCCCGGCGGTCCTGGCGCTGCTCGGCAAGAAGGCCTGGTGGCTGCCGAAGTGGCTGGACCGCGCCCTGCCGAACGTCGACGTCGAGGGCGAGGGCCTGCGGGCCCACGACCACCCGGCGAAGGGCTCGGGCTCCGACGAGGACCGGGAGTTGGTACGCGTCTGACGCGTCGGCTCCTGTGAAGAACCAGCCGGTGAGGGCTCCGTGGGGACGGGCGGCCCTCACCGGCTCCATGTGTGCCGTGGGCGTACGCGGCACGCTCGGCCGGGGCGGTTGTCAGTGGCGCGGTCTAGCGTGAGGGCATGACGACTTTCTCCGAACGACCCCGCACGGCCCTGATGGTGATAGACGTCCAGAACGGCGTCGTGGCCGGGGCCCACCTTCGCGACACGGTGGTCGCGAACATCGCCGCCCTCGTCGACACGGCACGCGCCCAGGGCGCCCCGGTCGTCTGGGTCCAGCACTCCGACGAGGGCCTGGAGAAGGGCAGCGAGGACTGGGAGTACGTTCCCGAGCTGCCCCGCCGGGAATCGGAACCGCTGGTGCACAAGACGTACGGCGACTCCTTCGAGGGCACCGACCTGGAGGAGGTCCTGGCCGGGGCCGGCGTCGGACACCTGGTGGTCACCGGCGCCCAGACGGACGCCTGCATCCGGTCCACGATCCACGGAGCGTTCGTCCGGGGCTACGACGTGACGCTGGTCGGCGACGCCCACACGACGGAGGACCTGAGCCAGTGGGGTGCCCCGCCGCCGGAGCAGGTCATCGCGCACACGAACCTGTACTGGCAGGAGCAGTCGGCACCGGAGCGCAAGGCCGGGGTGGTCGAGACGAAGGACGTGACGTTCAGCGACTGAGCCGGGGGCCTGTCTGACAGTTTCTTCCCCCGGCCAGGCCCTAGGGGCGGCGGCCCCGGGTGCTGACCAGCGGCAGGGAGTTGACCACGAACGCCGGGTCCGCCGTCAGGGCCTGGAAGCGGTCCAGTTCGGCGTCCGTGAGGCCCTCCTCCCGCAGCCGGTCGGCCATCTGCTGCGCGTTGACCCGGTGCAGGCCGATGCCCGTACCGCCGCCCGCCCACGACTCCGCGTACGTCGTCGCCGTGACGTCCGCGAGACCGGCACCCAGCATCGCGCCGGGCACACGGCGGCCCCACACCGGGTCGAGGCCCGTCTTCTCCAGCTGGACCCGCAGGGCGGTGTGGACGCGTTCGAAGAGGGCGGCCGCCTCCTCGTCGGGGGCGGCCAGCACGGGGATCCAGCTGGTGTCGAACTCCTCCAGCAGCAGCCAACCGCCCGGCCGCAGCGCCCCCGCGAGCCGCGCCAGGACGTCCAGCCGCTCCGGCAGATGCTGCAGCACCAGCCGGGCGTGCACCAGGTCGTAGCCGTCGCCGGGCAGTGGGTCCTGGACGATGTCGTGCCGCAGGAGGCGTACGTGCGGTGGCCGGGGGCGGGACTCGGCCCACCGCAGGTCGAGGTCCGTGATGGTGACCTCGCCGTCCGGGCCGACCTGCTCGCCGAGCCAGTCGCCCAGCGAACCGCCCCCGCCGCCGACCTCCAGGCACCGCCAGCCCCGGGTGAGCCCGGTCAGCTCCACCTGGCGTCGGGAGAACGGGTCGTAACAGGACTCCAGCGCGAAGAAACGGCCCTGGGCCTGGCCGGCGCTGTTGTCGAACACATAGCGGGACATGGGGGAGGCCTCTCTTCACGCGCGGCGCTTCCTCGCACACGGCGGTTCCATCGTCACCGCCGCGGGGCTCGACGGCACGGCGGCAGGGCGCGACGGGTGACGTGAGCGCGGGGGCTTGCGGGGGCGCGCGGAGGCGGGGGTGTGCGCCGCCGTGGAACTCGTTCGCGTGTCCCGTACACCCACCGCTAGCGTGCCCTGCATGACGACGAGCGCAGCTGAAGAGTCCGGAGCACACCCCCGTTTCGCCGAAGCCCTGAGCGAGCTGGGTCTCGACGATCTGCACCCGCGGATCCGCCGCTTCCCGGACGCCGCCCGTACGGCGGTCGAGGCCGCCGAGGCGATCGGGTGCGAGCTGAGCGAGATCTGCAAGTCGCTGATCTTCGCGGCGGACGGTGTGCCGGTCCTGGTCCTGATGGACGGATCGTCCCGGGTGGACGTCGAACTCGTCCGCCGGGAGCTGGGCGCCGCGAAGGTCACCCGGGCCAAGGCGGAACTGGTCAGGGAGACCACGGGGTACGCGATCGGTGGCGTACCGCCCTTCGGACACCGCACCAGGACCCGGGTCCTGGCGGACCGCTCGCTGCTGGACCACGACACGGTGTGGGCCGCCGCGGGCACCCCGCACACCGTGTTCCCCATGGACCCGAAGACCCTGATCGCCCACGCGGGCGCCACACTGGTGGACGTCCGCGAGCAGACCGCGTGACGCCGCTGGTCACCGCCGCCGTCCTGCTCGCCGCGGTCACGCACGCCAGCTGGAACGCCATCGCCCACCGGATCACCGACAAGCTGGTCGGCTTCACGCTGATCGCGGGCGGCGGGATGCTGATCGGACTGGCGATGGTGCCGTTCGTGCCGTTCCCGGCGGCGGGGGCGTGGCCGTATCTGATCGCCTCGGCGGTGATCCACGTCGTGTACTACGTGCTGCTGATGAAGTCCTTCCGGCTCGGCGACTTCGGGCAGGCGTACCCGATCGCGCGCGGCACCGCTCCGCTGGTCGTGACCGCGCTGGCCGCCGTCTTCGCACACGAGGTGCCCGACGGGTGGGCGGCGGCCGGCATCGCGGTGTCCTGCGCCGGACTGACCGGCGTCGCGCTGTGGGGCCTGCGCGGACGCCGGCCCAACTGGGCGGCGATCGGCGCCGCGTTGGCGACGGGCCTGTCGATCGCCGCGTACACCGTCGTCGACGGCCTGGGCGTACGCGCCGCCGGTTCCTCCCTCTCCTACATCGCCTGGCTGATGGCGGTGGAGGGCGTGGCTGTCCCCGCGTACGCGCTGTACCGCTGGCGCGGCGAACTGCTCACCGTCCTACGCCCGTTCGCGGCCGTCGGCCTCCTGGGCGCGGCTCTGTCCGTCGCGGCGTACGGGCTGGTCCTCTGGGCCCAGACCAAGGCGGAGCTGGCGCCGATCGCGGCGCTCCGGGAATCGTCCATCATCGTCGGCGCGGCCATAGGAGCGGTCTTCTTCAAGGAACGGTTCGGCGCACCGCGCATCGCCGCGGCGGGGTTGCTGGTGGTGGGCATCGGCCTGATGCTCCACGCCGCCTGAACCTGCGGCCCGGTGGGCCCCTGAGGGGGCGGGTGTCTGGCGTTCTTGGTTGGCTGCGGGCCGGTGGGGGTTGTTCGCGCAGTTCCCCGCGCCCCTGGCGGGGCGGGGGGCTGGCGTTCTCAATTCACCGCAGGCCGGTGGGGGTTGCTCGCGCAGTTCCCCGCGCCCCTAAAAGACGGGGCTGCGCCCCGAGTCTTTTAGGGGCGCGGGGAACTGCGCGCCAAGCCCAATACGGCCGGCAGCGGATCCACAACATCAGCCCCCACACACCCAGGGGCGCGGGGAACTGCGCGATCAGCCACAACTCGCCCGCACCCGACACGGAACCGCCCGAGGCACCCCCGACTACAACGCGGCGCGAAGCGCCCGTACCAGGGCCTGGGCTCGGGGATCCGCCGTCACCGTCTTCGTGAAGCCGTTCGTGACGTAGCCGAAGGCGATGCCCGACTCGGGGTCGGCGAAGCCGAGGGAGCCGCCGCGGCCCGGGTGGCCGAAGGAACCGGCGTCCAGGAAGGGGGAGGCCGAGCCATGGAGCATGTAGCCCAGGCCGAAGCGGGTGTTGATCACCAGGACCCGGTCCGGCCCGGCGGACTCCTCCGCGCGGGCCGCCGCCAGCGTCCCGGGCGTGAACAGCCGCGGCCCGCCGCCCACTTCACCGATCAGCGAGGCGTAGAACCGGGCCAGCCCCTCCGCCGTCGCGATCCCGTTCGTCGCGGGCAGCGCGGCCGCCCGATACGCCGGGTCGTTCTGGTCGGGGAACGGCGTGATCGCGGCGAAGGCCCGAAGCGTGAGCGAGGCCGGATCGTCGTAGGCCTCGGCGACCGACCGCTTCGGACGCGACCGCAGACCCCCGGCGTTCCCCGGCGCCTCCACCCGGCCGGCCACACCCACCCGGCCGGCCTCCGCGGCGGGCAGCCCGACCCACAGATCCGCGCCCACCGGCCCGGCGATCTCCTCGGCGATCCAGTCCCCGACACCACGGCCCGTGACGCGCCGCACCAACTCCCCGACCAGCCAGCCGTACGTCAGCGCGTGATAGCCGTGATCGGTGCCCGGCTCCCACACGAGACCCTGGCGCGCGACCGCCTCGGCACCGCGCAGGGGGTCCAGCGCCTCCTCGGGCGTCAGCGGCAGATCCAGGACCGGCACCCCGGCCCGGTGCGACAGCACGTGCCGCACCAGCACCCGCTCCTTGCCCGCCGCCTTGAACTCGGGCCAGTACTCGCCCACCGGAGCGTCCAGGTCCAGCAGCCCCCGCTGGTGCAGCAGAAGGAGTGCGGCCGCGGCAACGCCCTTGGTGGCCGAGCGCATGATCTGGGCGGTGCCACGCTCCCAGGGCGCCGAATCCGCCCTGCCGTCGACATCCTTCGTACCGTCGACGTCCTTCGTGCCGGCCCACAGGTCCACGACCCGGCGTCCGTCCCGGTACACGGCGACGGCCGCGCCCCGCTCCCCGAGCACCTCGAAGTTCCGTACGAACGCTTCCCCGACCGGCTCGAAGCCCTCGGCCACAGTGCCGTTCACGTCCACGTCCGTGCTCCGTTCCGTTCGCTCCACAGCCAGTGGATGCAACACCCACCCACCGCCCGCGATTCCGGTGCCGCGTCAGCCCAGCAGAATCGTGACCTCGATGTTGCCGCGGGTCGCGTTCGAGTACGGGCAGACCTGGTGGGCGGCGTCCACGAGCTTGGACGCGACCTCCTGGTCGAGGACCGGCAGCGAGACGCTGAGGGCGACCGCGAGGCCGTAACCGCGCTGCTTGTTGGGGCCGATCCCGACCTTCGCCGCGACCGTCGAACCGGTCAGGTCGAGGCCCTCGCGGCGGCCGACCAGGACCAGCGCGTTGTGGAAGCAGGAGCTGAAGCCGGCCGCGAACAGCTGCTCCGGGTTGGTGCCGTCACCGTCGCCGCCCAGGGCCGGAGGCATCGCGACCTTCAGCTCCAGCTGGCCGTCCTGGCTGGTCACATACCCTTCGCGGCCCCCGTGTGCGGTGGCCTCGGCCACGTACATGATCTTCGTGGGACGGCTGTCGAGCTCAACAGCGGCGTCGGTCATGGATCGCCTCACCCCCAGGCACGCGCGAACGCGGAATCAGAGCGCAGAAACAGAGTGCACAAGCACATCGCACACAATGTATCCAGCGATTCCGGCCACTTATTACTTGGGGGTAGAAACCGTCGGTAACATCGAGGTCAGCCGCCGGAGATCCTCGCGCAGCCGCTGCATCTCGTCCGTCGTCAGCCGCGTCCCGGCCAGCAGCGCGGACGGCACGCACTCCGCGCGCTCCCGCAGCTCCTCGCCCCGCCCGGTGACCGTGACCAGCACCGACCGCTCGTCCAGCGCGGAGCGCTCCCGGCGGACGAGACCGGCCGACTCCAGGCGTTTGAGCAGCGGCGACATGGTCCCGTAGTCGAGCCGCAGGGTCCCGGCCAGCTCCTTGACGGTGAGCTCGCCGCGCTCCCAGAGGACGAGCATGACCAGGTACTGCGGATAGGTGAGCCCGAGCGCTTCGAGGAGCGGACGGTACGCGCCGGTCACGGCACGCTGGGCCGCGTACAGCGCGAAGCACAACTGGTCGTCGAGCAGCAGCGAACCGGCCGGCGCGCACTCGTCGGGCGAATCCGCCGCCGGACCCCCGTCGGGCGAACCCGTCGTCGGAACCTCTTCGTTCGTCACGCGCCCATTGTCACGCGCCCATGGTCACGGAGCGCGGGTCGAAGCCGAACGGCAACTCCAGCCGGTGCTCCCGCATCAGCTCGTCGTCCGACAGCAGCTCGCCGGTCCTGCCGTCCGCCGCGATCACGCCGTCGCTGAGGATCAGGGCACGCGGGCACAGTTCGAGGGCGTACGGCAGATCGTGCGTGACCATGAGCACGGTCACGTCCAACGACCGCAGGATGTCGGCCAGTTCGCGCCGCGAGGCGGGGTCGAGGTTGGACGACGGCTCGTCGAGGACCAGGATCTCCGGCTCCATCGCCAGCACGGTCGCGACCGCCACCCGGCGCCGCTGCCCGAAGGAGAGGTGGTGCGGCGGACGGTCGGCGAAGGCCTCCATCCCGACCCGCTCAAGGGCGGTGCGCACCCGCGCCTCCAGCTCGGGACCCTTCAGCCCGGCAGCCGCGGGCCCGAACGCCACGTCCTCGCGCACGCTCGGCATGAACAGCTGGTCGTCCGGGTCCTGGAAGACGATGCCGACCTTCCGCCGGATCTCCGCCATGTGTTTGCGGCCGACGGGCAGCCCGGCCACCGTCACGCTCCCGGCGCCGCCGGTCAGGATGCCGTTGAGATGCAGTACGAGGGTCGTCTTGCCGGCGCCGTTCGGCCCGAGCAGCGCCACGCGCTCGCCGCGGCCGACGGTGAAGTCGACGCCGAACAGGGCCTGATGGCCGTCGGGGTACGCGAAGGCGAGCCCGGAGACCTCCAGGGACGGGACGGCGGACGGGATCGAAGGTGCGGTCACAGGGTCCATCCCAACAGACACACGACGAGGGCGGCGGACGGCAGGGCGAGCGCGTACGACCACTGCGCCCGGGACGCGGTCACCTCATCGATGACCGGCATCGAACCGGCGTACCCCCGGCTGATCATGGCGAGATGCACCCGCTCCCCGCGTTCGTACGAGCGGATGAAGAGCGCGCCCGCGGACTTGGCGAGGACGCCCCAGGACCGGACACCGCGGGCCTCGAAACCGCGCGACTCCCGCGCGATCTTCATCCGCCGCATCTCGTCCGCGATGACGTCCCCGTAGCGGATCATGAAGGACGCGATCTGTACGAGGAGTGGCGGCAGCTTCAACCGCTGGAGCCCCAGCAGCAGTTCACGCAGTTCGGTCGTCGAGGCGAGCAGGACGGACGCGGCGACGCCGAGCGTGCCCTTGGCCAGCACGTTCCAGGCGCCCCACAGCCCGTTCACGCTCAACGACAGGCCGAGTACGTCGACCCGCTCGCCCTGCGCCACGAACGGCATCAGCACCGCGAAGGCCACGAACGGCACCTCGATCAGCAGCCGCTTCAGCAGGAAACCGGCCGGGACACGGGCCGCGTACGCCACACCCGCCAGCAGCAGCGCGTACAGCCCGAAGGCCCACATCGCCTCGCGCGGGGTCGAGACGACGACCAGCACGAAGGCGAAGACGGCGGCGAGCTTGGTGTGCGGCGGCAGGGCGTGCACGGGCGAGTGCCCGTGCCGGTAGAGCCGGTGCGCGTGTCCCGCGCCCATGTCAGACGGATTCCCCGATCTGCGAGGGCGAGGTCTCGGACGTACGACGCTTGCGTACGGCCCAGAAGACACCCGTGCCGGCGGCGACCGTGACGCCCACGCCGATCACGCCCGCGAGGCCGCCGGAGATCCGGGAGTTCGTGAGGCCCTCGACGCCGTAGTCGGCGAGCGGGGAGTCGGCGGCGGCGTGGTCCTCGACCTTGGCGTCGATGCCCTTGTCGGCGGCGACCTTCTCCAGGCCGTCGGGGTTCGCGGAGGCGTAGAAGCTGACGAAGCCCGCGAGGACGAGGGAGGCGGCGAGGCCCGCCAGCCACACCGGGCGGTGCGACCGCGCGGCGACCGGGACGGGCTCGGCGGCGGGTGTGTCCACCAGCTCGCCGCCGACCCGCAGCTTCAGCGGCGCGGTCAGCCCGCGGGCCCCGTACACGAGGTCCGGTCGTACGGCGATGACGGCGCCGACCGTGAGCGCGGTGATCGCGGCCTCACCGATGCCGATCAGGACGTGGACGCCGACCATCGCGGTGAGGACCTGCCCGATCGGGACGTCCGTGGTGCCGCCGATCGCGTAGACCAGAGTGAAGGCCGCGGCGGCGGCCGGCACGGAGATCACGGCGGCGACGAACGTCGAGACGGTAATGGACCGGCGCTTCTTGGGAAGGAGTTTTACAAGGCCGCGGAAGACGGTGTACGCCACGACCGTCGTGACCACCGCCATCACGGTGATGTTCACACCGAGCGCGGTGAGCCCGCCGTCGGCGAAGAGGATGCCCTGCATGAGGAGCACGACCGAGACACAGAGGACCCCGGTGAAGGGGCCCACGAGTATCGCGGCCAGCGCGCCTCCGAGCAGATGTCCGCTGGTCCCGGCCGCGACCGGGAAGTTGAGCATCTGCACGGCGAAGATGAAGGCGGCGACGAGACCCGCGAGCGGTGCGGTGCGCTCGTCCAGTTCGCGCCGGGCGCCGCGCAGGCTCACTGCGACAGTCGCCGCGGCGACCACTCCGGTGGCCACGGACACGGGGGCGTTGATGAAACCGTCGGGGACGTGCATGAGGGCTCCGCTTCCGGGGGCAGGCCGGCTGGCTATAACCGTTCGATGATAGTGGCTTAATGCGAACAGCTTGCAAGAGCGAGGTGACCTCGAATAATCCGGGAGCGCATTTCGGAAAATATGCGACATTGGAGAGGAAGCAGCTCAAACACGGAGCAGCTCACAGAGGGAGCGATCGATGTCCGCCGTCGAGCAGTACGCGCGCGCCCACATCGTGACGGACGCGGCGCAGGATCCGCCGGCCGTTCCGGTGGCCCTTCGATACGACCCGGAGGCCGACCCCCGACGGGTGCACATCATGCTGCCCGGCCATCACGAGTGGGTTTTCGCCCGCGACCTGCTGGAACAGGGGCTACGGGCTCCGGCCGCCGCCGGTGACGTACGCATCTGGCCGTGCGGGCGGGTTCAGGCCGTCATGGAGTTCCACTCGCCGAAGGGAGTGGATGTCGTGCAGTTCGACACGAGGACGCTGATCCGCTTCCTGCGGCGTACGTATACGGCCACCCCCGTCAGCAGCTGACAGGGGGGCCGTTGGGGGTGCGGGTTCGGGTGCGGGTTCGTTGTGGCTGGTCGCGCAGTTCCCCGCGCCCCTAAAGGCTGCGCCGTTCCCCGCGCCCCTAAAGGCTGCGCCGTTCCCCGGGTTCCCTATGAGGCGCTGCCTGCCTTCAGTAGGGCCGCTACGATCGGGCCCGCCGCTTCGCCGCCGTGGCCGCCCTGCTGGACTACGCCCGCGGACGCGAGGTCGCCCTTCCAGGCGGTGAACCAGCCGTTGGGCTTCTTCTGGCCGTCGACCTCCGCGGAGCCGGTCTTGGCGCCGAAGTCGGGGCCGAGACCGGCCATGGCCTCGGCAGCAGTGCCGGCCGCCGCCGTGTACTGGAGGAGCTCCTTGAGCTGGGCCTGCGTGTCGGCCGACAGGGAGCGGGACGCCTTCGCGAGCGTGCGCTTGTCGACCGTCGGGGCCACCAGATAGGGCTGGTGGAAGGTGCCGGTCTTGGCGGTGGCGACGACCGACGCCATGTTCAGCGGGTTCATCCGGACCCCGCCCTGGCCGATCAGCGAGGCCGCCATCTGGGCCTGCGACTGGACCGGCACCGAGCCGTCGAAGCTCGGCACGCCGATGGCCCAGTTGTCCATGCCGAGCCCGAACACCTGCTGGGCCTGCTTGGTCAGGTCGTCGTCGCTCAGCTCCTTGGCCTGACTGATGAAGGCCGTGTTGCAGGAGCGCGCGAAGCTCGCCTTGAACGTGCCGTCCTTGATCTCGAACTTGTCGTCGTTCTGGAACTTCCAGCCGCCGTACGTCGAGAACTTGGGGCAGGGGTGTTCCTTGTTCGTCGACGCGAGCCCCTTGTCGATGAGCAGCGACGCCGTGATGATCTTCATCGTCGAGCCGGGGGCCAGGGAGCCCTGGAAGGCGGTGTTGAAGCCGTGTCCGGCGTTCGCGACCGCCAGGATCTCGCCGGTGGACGGCCGGATGACGACGGCCGAGGACTTCGCCTTCTTGGCCACCTGCTGCTCGGCGGTCGCCTGGAGGCCCGGGCTGAGCGTCGTACGGACCGTGCCCGGGGTGCCCTTGCTCAGCTCGAACAGCGTCTTGTCGGGGGTCTCGTCGGAAGCGGTCTTGGCGGAGCCCTCGGCGTCCTTCGACCCGGCCTCGGCGCGGATCACCCGCAGCTCGATGCCCGCCTTGCCGCCCGCCGTCTTGCCGAACTTCTCCCGCAGGCCGTCGAGGACCGTGCCGAGCGAGGGGTACTTGGCGGTGGTCAGCTCGCCGCCGTCCCGGTCGAGCGCCTTCACCGGCGGCGTCCCGGCCTCCCCGGTGACCAGCTTGTCGCCGTCCTTGAGGTCCGGGTGCACGACCGCCGAGTGCCAGTCGACCAGCGGCTTGCCGTCCTTGGCGCGACGGACGACGGTGAGCTCGGACTCGTACGCGAGGGGCTTGGTCAGGCCGCCCTTGTACGCGACCGTGCCCTTGACCGAGAACGGGACGGCGTCACCGGAGCGCTTCTTGGCGGTGAGCGTCACATTCTTGATGTACGCCTCCTTGCCGTAGCCGGTGAGGAGCGTGCGGGCCGCCGCCGTGTCGTTCGTGGCGGCCGCGGCGGTCGTGACATCGCCGCTCTGCCAGGCCGTGAGGAACGCCGTGGCCGTCGACTTCACCTCGGTCGCCGACAGTGGGCCCTTCTTCACGGGCTTCGCGTCGGAGGCCGAGTTCGAGTCGTCGGCCGCGGCCCCGCCCCCGTACAGGGCGTAGACACCGAACCCCGCGCCGCCCACGACAACGGCGATCATCCCGCCGATGACGGCGGGTTTCGTCCTGCCACGCTCAGGCGCGCGCCTTCTGTTCCCCACGGCTTCCGTTCCTCCGCTGCTTCCCCGGTTACCTCACGGTCCCCTACAAGAACGAGAGTCACCACCCTAGAGTCCCGCCCTGTGAGGGTGAGTTCGAACACCTGTGAAGCGGTGCCCCCTCGTGCTCAGCCCCCCGCCCGCAGGACCTGGGCCACGATCGGTCCTGCCGCGTCGCCGCCGTGGCCGCCCTCCTCCGTCATGGCGGCGGCCGCGACATCGTTGCGGAAGCCGGTGAACCAGCTGTCGGAGGTCTTCTGCCCGTCGACCTCGGAGGAGCCGGTCTTGGCGCCGATGTCCCCGCCGAGCCCGCGCATGGCCTCCTGGGCGGTGCCGCCGGTCGCGGTGAGCCGCATCATCTGCTTCAGCTGGGCGGCGGTGCCGCTCGACAGGCCGCGCGCGGTGGCCAGTTGGCGGTTGTCGAGCTTCGGCGACACGACGAAGGGCTGCCGGAACGTGCCCGTGATCGCGGTCGCGGTGACCGACGCCATGTTCAGCGGGTTCATCTGGACCTCGCCCTGGCCGATCGCGTTGGCCGCGCGGTTCGGGCCGCCGGAGGCGGGGACGCTGCCGTCGAAGGAGACGATCCCGGTCTTCCAGTTGTCCTTGCCCAGGCCGAACCGCTCCTGGGCCTCCGTCGTGAGCGACTCGTCCGTGAGGGGCTTCTCGTCGGTGCCGTCGACGAGCTTCACGAAGGCCGTGTTGCACGAGCGCATGAAACTGTTGGCGAGCGAGGCGCCCTCGTTGGGCTGCATGCCCTTGAGGTTGTGGAACTTCTGACTCATCCAGACCGCGTCGGGCGGACAGGGTGCCGGGCTGTTCATCGAGGTCACGCCGTTGTCGATGAGCATCGCCGCGGTGACGATCTTCATCGTCGAGCCGGGTGCGACCCTGCCCTCGAACGCCGCGTTGAACCCGTCCTCGCGGTGGTTCGCGATCGCCAGCACCTCCCCGGTGCTGGGCTTCACGGCGACCACCGACGACTCCGCGAACCGCGTGACCGCCTTCTCCGCCGCCGCCTGCACGTTCGCGCTGAGCGTCGTGCGCAGCTTGCCGGCCTCGCCCTTGGCGAGGGTCACCAGCGAGGTGTCTCCCGCCTCCTCGCTCTCGTGCCGGATCGCGAGCTCGACACCGGGCGTGCCGCCCGCCTTGTCGCCGTACTTGTCGCGCAGCGAGTCCAGGACCGGCCCGAGGGACGGGTACTTCTCCTTGGTCAGGACGACGCCGTCCCGGTCCACAGCCTCGATGGGCGGGCTCGCGGCCTCGCCCGTGACCAGGGTGTCGCCGGTCTTCAGATCCGGGTGCACGACGGACGGCTGCCAGTCGACCAGCGCCTTGCCCGTGGTCTTCCCGCGTACGACGGTCAGTTCGCTCTTGTACGCGAGGGGCTTGCTCTTCCCCTCGTACGACACTGTCGCCGACACCGAGTAGGGAACGGTCGTGCCCGCCGGCGTACCGGGCGTGATCTTCACCTTGGTGATGTGCGCCTGGCCGCCGTAGGCGACGAGCAGGGGCCCGGCGGCCTGCGCGTTGTTCGTCTCCGCCGCGGCCGCGGCCGCCTCACCCTTCGCCCAGGCCGCGAAGAACTTCTTGCTGGTCTCCTCGACCTCGTCCCCCGACGGCGGCCCGGTCTTCTTCTCCGCCGTGGTCCCGGCCGAGCCGCTGTCGCCGCTGACAGCGCTGACTATGTTGTACGCGCCGTACCCGGCGCCCCCCACCATCACAGCGAACACCCCGCCCACAATGGCGGCCTTGGCCCCGTTGCGCATCGCGCGTTCCCCTCCCCGTCCCCGTGAACCTTTCTGAACACGTTCAGAAAGGTGTCCATGCTGGCACTGTATGCGGGCGGAGTGGCGGCTGGGGCGGCAGTCCTCAGAAGTTTTCCGAACAGAGACGAGGGCTGCGACGCGGTTCACATATGTGACCGCTGGTGCCTGTGTCGGTGCCTGCGGGTGTGCCTGCGCGTGCCTGTGGCTTTGCGTGCGCGTGTGCGACCTCGGAACGGTCGACGCCAATGGGAAACCAGTCAGGAAGCGACCGACTTCGTCGCCACGCCCTCAATATCGGATCACCATTCTTTTTGCGGTTCACCGATTCCCTCCGTGTGTTTGAGTGTCGTGCTTCGCACCGAAAACGAGGGGGACGAGTGGGGTATTCGCGCGGGATTACAGAAGTCCAAGTGAGCAAGGGCGCCCTGTGGGTTGCTTCGGACACCTATCCGTTGCGCAACATCGCCAGAACGTCGATGCGGGAAATCGAGCCCGACTACGCCAAGGCCAAGGCCGAGTTCGTGAAAAAGCTGGTGCTCCAGCTGCTCCTGGTGTTCGCGGGGCTCGCACTGATGTCGGCATCCGCGTTCATCGGGTTCCTGCTGCTGATCGTCGGTGCCGGGCTGATCGCCCGCGCCTATCAACGGCTTCAGAAGGTACTGAACGCCCCGACCCTGTACGTACTGCAGATCACGACGTCGGGGTCCCCGCAGACGGCACTGACAAGTGACGACAAGGGACTGATGGACAAGATTTTCCACCAGCTCATGGAAGCGATGGATAACCCGGAAATCCAGTTCCACTACGAAATGCCGACCTACAACATCAACGGCGACAGCATCTACCAGTTCGGCGACCACAACACGGGACAGGTGACCAGGTGACCGGCGACAGCGTCATGCAGTTCGGCAACTTCAACATCGGAATGGTCAAGAGCCAGGGCCCGGTGGACCAGCGAGCGGCCCACGAACAGATGATCAACGCGGTACTGGCCATCCGGGCACACGTCTCCGAGCCGGACCGCACGCTGATCGACAACACCCTGGGCATCCTCGACACCGACGGCCCCGTGGACCGCCAACGCTTCCGCCAGGCCCTCGGCACCATCGGCGGAATCGCGGCGCTGCTGGGGGCGACGGGGGCACCGGTGATCGAGGCGATCGGGGGTGTGATGGAGGCGTTCGGCCTGAGCTAGCCACAGACCCCGGGCCCCGGCCCGACGCAGACGTCCGGCCCGGAGCAACCGCTCACCGACGCCTCCACATCCGCTCGCCGCCGGCACTCCACGCTCGACACAGTGCTCCTGCCCCGCCACCACAGGGCAGGAGCACTGTCATGTCGGCTCCACCCGGTCGACCCAGGTGTACGGGAGGACGGCCCGCAGCCACGGACGCTCGATGACCTGGCCGCCGCGGCTCAGCCCTGGCGACAGCGGGCAATGAGCTGTGAACCCTCAGCGCTGAGCAACTGCGGCATGAGCCGACGCAGCGCAGCCGCATGCTGATGGACCCGCTTGAGCGTGGCCCGCCGCGTCGGGGCCGAGCGGGGAACGTCCTGAGCGGGACCGCATCCGCTCGCGACGTACAACTCATCGAGCCATACTCCCCTGGCCCTCACGCCGTCCGATGCGACCGGGGTGACCAGCGTCGTCACCACGGGCTCGTGCCCGTCCAGGAACCAGACCCTCACGTCCAGGCCGGCGCCATGGAAGAGAAGCCCATTGTCAGTGGGCTCCGGACCCGAAAAGCCGACGTCCTCCACCAGGAAAGCGAACTCGACGCCCACCTCCGCCCGGAAGGCCTCGGTCGGATCCCCTCGGTTCCCCATTCTCTCGATACTCCGAGATCGTCAGCCCCGGCGGAAGACCCGAACCCGGCGAACCTTCGCGGTCACGGCACTAGACCCACGTATCCAGCCACATCCGTGACCGCCAACTGTCGATCGGGATGGCTTCGCCGGTGTAGATCGGCCAGAAATAGATGAAGTTCCAGGCGATCAGCAGGACCAGGACTCCCGCTGTGGCCGCGCCGACGACGCGGCGGCGCTCCGTCGAACCGGGAGGGCCGAGGATGGCGCCGATCATCATGGCGACCGCCAGGCAGAGGAAGGGGAGGAAGACGACGGCGTAGAAGAAGAAGATGGTGCGTTCCTGGTACAGGAACCAGGGGAGGTAGCCGGCGACGACGCCGCAGGCGATCGCGCCCGCGCGCCAGTCGCGGCGGAAGAGCCAGCGCCACAGGACGTAGAGGACCGCGAAGGCCGCCGCCCACCAGAGCATGGGCGTGCCGAGGGCGAGGACCTCTCGGGCGCACTTCTCGCCCGCGTCCGTCGGGCAGCCGTCCTTGCCGGGCAGCGGGGACTCGTAGAAGTACGAGACCGGGCGGCCGGTGACGATCCAGCTCCACGGGTTCGACTGGTACGTGTGCGGGGAGTGCAGGCCGACGTGGAAGTCGTACACCTGGGTCTCGTAGTGCCACAGGCTGCGCCACCAGTCGGGGAACAGCCAGGACCAGTCGCTGGTGCGGCCGTCGGCCGTGGCCCAGTCCCGGTAGTAGCCGCCCTTGCCGTTGGTCGCGGACAGGAACCAACCCGTCCACGACACGATGTACGTGGCGATCGCGACCGGGACCGTGGAGAGGAACGCCCAGCCCACGTCGTGCTTGAGGACCGCGAGGTGGGGGCGGCGGGCGCCCGCGACCCGGCGGGAGCCGACGTCCCACAGGACCGTCAGCAGACCGAACGCGACGAGGAAGTACAGGCCGTTCCACTTCGTGCCGATGGCGAGGCCGAGCAGAAGTCCCGCCGCCAGGCGCCAGGGGCGGCGGCCGAGGAGCGTGTCCTCCGCGACGCGCGGGTCCGGGCGTACGAGGCCGTCGGCGTCCGGTGGGAGCGCGGCGGCGAGGCGTTCGCGGACCTTGTCGCGGTCGATGAGCAGGCAGCCGAAGGCCGCGAGGACGAAGAACATCAGCACCTGGTCGAGCAGCGCGGTGCGGCTCATCACGAAGTGCAGGCCGTCGACGGCCATCAGCGCGCCCGCCAGACAGCCCAGGAACGTCGAGCGGAAGATACGGCGGCCGATCCGGCACAGCATCAGCACGGACAGCGTGCCGAGCACCGCCGTCATGAACCGCCAGCCGAACGGCGTGAACCCGAACATCCACTCGCCGAGCCCGATGACGTACTTTCCGACGGGCGGATGGACCACATAGGCGGCCTCCGTCGGGATCTTGACGTTGCCGCCGTTCTGCAGGATCAGCTCGTTGGCGTTCTTCGCCCAGTTGACCTCGTACCCGCGGTGGATGAGTGCCCAGGCGTCCTTGGCGTAGTACGTCTCGTCGAATATCACCGCCTTCGGGCTGCCCAGGTTCCAGAACCGCATCACGCCCGCGATCAGCGTGACGAGCAGCGGGCCGCCCCACGCCGACCAGCGGACGAGGCGTTCCGCGGCCTCCCTGCGGAGTCCGATCGCAGCCCACAGCCGGGGGCTGGGCTCGGTGTACGCGGGCACCAGGCGTTCGCGGACATCGCTTCTGGGCGGGGCCGTGTAGCCGAACCGGCGCAGCCGTTGTTGCCACGACGGTCGCTGGTCTTCGACGCCCTGTCCCTGCCGGGTGTCCGTGGAGGACGCGGTACTGGTCACCGCGCCATCGTAGGGAACAGGTCTGTGTGAGTCCCGCGGGCCGCCCCTGCGAGGATGGAACCGTGACAGGAACCCTTGTACTCGCAGGCACGCCCATCGGGGACATCGCGGACGCACCGCCCCGGCTGACGGCCGAGTTGGCGGGGGCCGACGTCATCGCAGCCGAGGACACCCGGCGGCTGCGGCGGCTGACGCAGGCCCTGGACGTACAGCCGTCCGGGCGGGTCGTCTCGTACTTCGAGGGGAACGAGACCGCGCGTACGCCCGAGCTGGTCGAGGCGCTGGTGGGCGGGGCGCGCGTGCTGCTCGTCACGGACGCCGGGATGCCGTCCGTGTCCGACCCGGGATACCGGCTCGTGGCCGCCGCGGTGGAGAAGGACATCAAGGTCACGGCCGTTCCGGGACCCTCCGCGGTACTCACCGCGCTCGCGCTGTCCGGGCTGCCCGTCGACCGCTTCTGCTTCGAGGGATTCCTGCCGAGGAAGGCCGGCGAGCGGTTGTCGCGGCTGCGGGAGAACGAGGTCGAGCGGCGCACGCTCGTCTACTTCGAGGCGCCGCACCGCCTCGACGACACACTCGCCGCGATGGCCGAGGTGTTCGGCGCAGACCGGCGGGCGGCCGTCTGCCGCGAACTGACCAAGACGTACGAGGAGGTCAAGCGCGGGCCGCTGGGCGAACTCGCCGCCTGGGCCGCCGAAGGGGTGCGCGGCGAGATCACCGTCGTCGTGGAGGGCGCCCCGGAGATCACCGAGTCGCTCGACCCCGAGGAACTGGTGCGCAGGGTGCGGGTGCGCGAGGAGGCGGGTGAGCGGCGCAAGGAGGCGATCGCCGCCGTCGCCGCCGACGCGGGCCTGCCCAAGCGCGAGGTCTTCGACGCGGTCGTCGCCTCGAAGAACGCGGCGCATCCGAACCCCTGAGCCCCCGAGCCCACGAGCGGGGTTCCGCGGTCCGAACCCTTGAGCGGGTCGCCGCGTCCGACCCCATGGGCGGGCAAAGGACGATCGCGAAAAGCAAAGCTCAGACCGTGTTCTGAGGGCGCTCCGACAAGGAAAGGCCAAGACGGCTCCAACACTCGACAGGTCTGGTGCGCATCGGCCTGCGGAGGCGTCCACTGGTTGAAGGACGCACCCGTCCTCGTCCAGCGGACAAGAGGAGCTGGCATGAGTGAGATCGCAGGTCAGACCGGGCAGATCACTGGAGATCCTGGCCACCGCACCACGGCGACCGCCATAGTCCACGAGTCGTACTCCTTCGCCTGCATGCGCTGCGGGCACGGCTGGGAGCAGTCGTACGAGATCGAGCACCACCTCGACGCCGAGGGCACCGAATTCGTCATGTACGTGGCCGACGGCCGGGTCGTGCCGTCGCCGCTGAGCCGGCCCAGCTGCCTGAACTGCGACGGCCATGTCGTCCGCATCATGCGCGCGGGGCAGGTCTCCTCGGCGCAGAACTCGCTGCGGCGGCCGACGCCCGTACGGCAGCGGAAGGCCCCGGACGCCGAGACCCCGGAGACGGCGGAGGTCGAAGGAAACGCGGAGCGGTCAGCGGGCGAGGAGCGTCACCACTGGCACCTCTCCGATCTGCTGCACCCCTTCCACCACCGCAAGGCGAGCTGATCCCCCGGTCTGCCGCCCGATGCCGGGCCCCACGTCCAGCGGCCTCCCCCCGCCTCCCGGACCGTGGGGCCCGGCATCGCCCTTCCCGGGACCTCCCGGGGCCTCCGGACCTCCGAGACCTCCCGGGGCCCCCTTCGCCGGACCGGGCTTCGTAGGATCGGGGCATGCCTTCCAACGCCGAAGCCCCGCCCCCGCCGACTCCCCTCCGGGTGCCGGTCGCCGACTCGCACACCCACCTCGACATGCAGTCCGGCACGGTCGAGGAGGGCCTCGCCAAGGCCGCGTCGGTCGGTGTGACCACGGTCGTCCAGGTGGGCTGCGACCTGAAGGGCTCGCGCTGGGCCGCCCGGACCGCCCTCGACCACGAGGCCGTCCACGCGACCGTGGCGCTGCACCCGAACGAGGCCCCCCGGATCGTGCACGGCGACCCTGGGGGCACCTCCCAGCCCCCTGGGGCTGGGGGAGGCTGGTCCCGGCAGGGCGCGCGGCAGCCCGGTGGCGACGGCGCGCTGGACGAGGCGCTCGCCGAGATCGACCGGCTCGCCGCCCTTCCCCAGGTCAAGGGCGTCGGCGAGACCGGCCTCGACTACTTCCGTACGGGACCCGAGGGCAAGGCCGCCCAGGAGAGGTCCTTCCGCGCCCACATCGAGATCGCCAAGCGGCACGGCAAGGCGCTGGTCATCCACGACCGCGACGCCCACGCCGACGTGCTGCGGGTCCTCAAGGAGGAGGGCGCCCCCGAGCGGACCGTCTTCCACTGCTACTCCGGGGACGCCGCCATGGCGGAGATCTGCGCCCGCGCCGGCTACTACATGTCGTTCGCCGGGAACATGACCTTCAAGAACGCCCAGCCGCTGCGCGACGCCCTCGCCGTGGCCCCGCTCGAACTGGTCCTCGTCGAGACCGACGCGCCCTTCCTCACCCCCGCGCCGTACCGCGGACGGCCCAACGCGCCGTATCTCATTCCGGTCACGGTCCGCGCCATGGCCGCCGTTCGAGGGCTGGACGAGGACGCGCTGGCGACGGCGATCTCGGCGAACACGGCCCGCGCGTTCGATTTCTGAGCCGTAACGACCGGCCCGCTCGCGGGGGTCCGACCGGGGGACACCTCGCGACACAGCGTAGTCGCGCTGCTTTGGAGAGTGACGAACGCTCCGCTAGGTTCCTCTGGCCCGATCCGGATCGGATCCCTGGAGCGTGTCGTAGTGAGCAATTCGCAGTACGAGACGTATGGCCCGACGTACGAGATCCCTGAGCCGTACGGTCACGGACACCCGGACATGGACGCGGTCCCGGACATGGACCCGGACACGTACCGGCCCGCGTACGAGGACGTGAGGGGGGGTGCGGGCGGGAGCAGGGGCCGTGGCGGGAGCGGTACCGAGTACGCCCCCGACGGGTGGCGCGGGCCGGAGGCTCCGACCCTGCCCCGGCAGGTTCCGCCCACGCTGGAGATGCCGCTGCCCGGTGGCCGGGCCGAAGCCCGGCGGGCCGCCCGGCGGCGCCGGAGCGCCGAGCGGCCCGACATGCGCCGGCTGCTGCCGCAGGCGCTGGTCGTGGCGTTCCTCGCGGGCGGCACCACCGCGTTCGTCGCCGACGACAAGGCGATCGAGCTGAACGTCGACGGGAAGCCGCGCACGCTGCACACCTTCGCCGACGACGTGACCGAACTCCTCGCCGACGAGGGCGTCGAGATCGGCGCGCACGACATCGTGGCGCCCGGCCCCGGGGCCGCGCTGACCAGCGGGGACGAGGTGGCCGTGCGGTACGGGCGGCCCGTGCGCCTCACCCTCGACGGGCAGCGGAGCAGGGTGTGGACCACGGCCCACACCGTGGACGGCGCGTTGCGGGAGCTCGGGGTGCGTGCGGAGGGCGCGTACGTGTCCGTTCCGCGCTCCCGGCGGATCGGGCGGGAGGGGATCGCCCTCGACGTCCGTACCGAGCGGACCGTGACGGTCATGGCCGACGGGCGGGCGCGTACGGTCCGGACGAACGCGGCGACCGTCCGCGAGGTCGTGGCGGACGCCGGGATCACGCTGCGCGGGGAGGACACCACGTCCGTGCCGCCCGGGAGCTTTCCGCGGGACGGGCAGACCGTGACCGTCATGCGGATCACCGCCACGCAGGAGGTCCGCGAGGAGCCGATCCCCTTCGAGGTGCGGCGCACGGAGGATCCCGGGTTGTTCCGGGGGACGGAGGTCGTCGAGCGGGTGGGGCGGGCGGGGGTGCGGCGCGTCACGTACGCCCTCCGTACGGTCAACGGGGTGAAGCAGCGGCCTCGGCGGTTGGGGGGCGAGGTGGTGGAGCTGCCGCAGGCGCAGGTGGTGAAGGTGGGAACGAGGCCGCTTCCTGCGTCCGTGCAGGGGGCGGACGGGCTTGACTGGCAGGGGTTGGCGCACTGTGAGTCGGGTGGGCGGCCCGGGGCGGTCGACTCCTCCGGCACGTACGGGGGGCTCTACCAGTTCGACGCCCAGACCTGGCGCAGCCTCGGCGGCTCCGGGCGCCCCCAGGACGCGCCTGCCGCGGAACAGACCTTCCGAGCGAAGAAGCTGTACGTCCGGCGGGGGGCAAGCCCTTGGCCGCACTGCGGGGGGCGGCTGTAGGGCTGAGGGTGCGGGTGCGTTGTGGCTGATCGCGCAGTTCCCCGCGCCCCTAGGTACCTAGGGGCGCGGGGAACTGCGCAGTCTTTTGGGGGTTCGGGGGCGGAGCCCCTGAGTAAGGGACGGGAATGGGTAGGGGC
>NZ_JBHXSU010000016.1:118336-218190 GCF_042715345.1 Streptomyces sp. NPDC058697 | reverse complement strand
CCCCTACCCATTCCCGTCCCTTACTCAGGGGCTTCGCCCCCGAACCCCCAAAAGATTGCGCAGTTCCCCGCGCCCCCAAAAGGGGCGCGGGGAACTGCGCGACAAGCCCCCACCGGGCCCGCACCCGAAATCGCTACGGACGGGGTCTGGGGCGGAGCCCCAGGGGACGGGAATGGGTCACCCCGGCAACGTCAACCCCCACGCCCCCTCCCGCACCGTCCACGTCCGAGTCCGCACAGGCCCCCAGACCACCGCATCCGCGCGATAGCGGAAGTCGGACCCCGACACGGTGATGGTCCGAGCCACGGCCTCCAGCAGAGCGGCCTCCGCACCGACGGAAGCGGGCCGCACCTCCACCCGCGCACCCCCGCCCACCCCACCCGGCGTGACGGACACGGACTCCAGCGGCTGGTCGAGGTCGACGAGGGTCACCCCGTCGACCTCGATCCGCAACCGCGTCGGCCCGGTCACCGCGGGGGCCGGCACCCGGGCGGGCCGGGCCGCGAGGGTCCGTACGAGCGACTGGCAGGTACGAAGCCAGTGATGGTGATGCCCACCGCCATCCTCCGGACCACTCCCGGAGCCGGACCGGGAGCCGGAGCCGGACCGGGAGTCGGAATCCGACCCTGACCCCGAGCCCGCCCCCGACCCCAAGCCCAATCCGAACCCCAACCCCAATCCCAACCGCGAGCCGCCCCCAGCCCCAGACCCGTTCCCAGACTCAGCCCCAATCCCAGCCCCAGACCCCAAACCCCCACCCGAGCCCACCCCCGACCCGGCTGCCGCCGCCCCCCACCTGCCCCCCGCCAACGGCGGAATCCGCAGCGCCCCCAGCACCACCCCGTCGCTGTCGTCCGCCAGGAGATCGAGCCGCCGCTCGGACCCGTCGAGCACGGCACGGGCCGCCGCGACGGCCCCTATGGGCACGCCCAGCGCCCGAGCGAGCGACAGCGCGCCGCCGCTCACGCCGACCGGCACCAGGGACAGTGCACATCCGGCCAGCTCCCGCCGCCGGTACAAAACGGAGACCGCACGCAAAAGCGCCCGGTCGTCCCCGATCACGACAGGCCGTCGTGACCCTCTCCTGGCAAGTGCCCGATCGAATTCCTCGGGCCCGTCAGGAAGGCACACTTTCGTCGTCGCACCCGCGCTGAGCACGTCTTTTGCGATCCGTACCGCCTCACCGTCACCGTGACGGGCGACCGGGTCGATGACCACAAGGAGCTGGTCGGAAGTCGACACCTCGGTCCTGCCTCGCTTCCTCGGGTAGCATCTTTGTGCAAGAGCCCCTTGCGCTATTGCGCCAGGGGCTTCGTCTATTCCGGGGCATCCGGTCCGACGGTCGCGGCCAAAGGTGGTCGCCGGCGTACGCAGCCGTACCAGAACCAGCCGCGTACGTCCCCGACCTTGGACATGCCCCGCCCGGAAGGGGTGTACGCGCGTGCCCGCACTTGTGCTGCTCGGTGCTCAGTGGGGTGACGAAGGCAAGGGAAAGGCCACCGACCTGCTCGGTGGTTCCGTGGACTATGTGGTGCGCTACCAGGGCGGCAACAACGCCGGCCACACGGTAGTCGTGGGCGATCAGAAGTACGCCCTCCACCTCCTCCCTTCCGGAATCCTCTCGCCGGGGTGTACTCCGGTCATCGGCAACGGAGTCGTCGTCGACCCGTCGGTCCTGTTCTCCGAGCTGAACGGACTGAACGAGCGAGGCGTCGACACCTCCAAACTCCTCATCAGCGGAAACGCGCACATCATCACGCCGTACAACGTGACGGTGGACAAGGTGACGGAACGCTTCCTCGGGAAGCGGAAGATCGGCACGACCGGTCGCGGAATCGGCCCGACGTACGCGGACAAGATCAACCGCGTCGGCATCCGCGTCCAGGACCTGTACGACGAGTCGATCCTGATGCAGAAGGTCGAGGCGGCCCTCGACGGCAAGAACCAGCTCCTCACCAAGGTCTTCAACCGACGCGCCATCGAGTCGGAGCAGGTCGTCGAGGAACTGCTGACGTACGCGGAGAAGCTGCGCCCGTACGTCGCCGACACGGTCCTCGTGCTCAACAAGGCGCTCGAAGAGGACAAGGTGGTCCTGTTCGAGGGCGGCCAGGGCACGCTGCTGGACATCGACCACGGCACGTACCCCTTCGTAACGTCGTCGAACCCGACCGCCGGTGGCGCCTGCACCGGCTCGGGTGTGGGCCCGACGAAGATCAGCCGGGTCATCGGCATCCTGAAGGCGTACACCACGCGCGTCGGTGCCGGCCCCTTCCCGACAGAGCTCTTCGACGAGGACGGCGAGGCCCTGCGCCGCATCGGCCACGAGCGCGGTGTCACCACCGGCCGTGACCGTCGCTGCGGCTGGTTCGACGCGGTCATCGCGCGCTACGCGACGCGCGTCAACGGCCTGACGGACTTCTTCCTGACGAAGCTGGACGTCCTGACCGGCTGGGAGGAGATCCCGGTCTGCGTGGCGTACGAGATCGACGGCAAGCGCGTCGAGGAACTCCCGTACTCCCAGACCGACTTCCACCACGCGAAGCCGATCTACGAAACCCTGCCGGGCTGGTCGGAGGACATCACGAAGGCCAAGACCTTCGCGGACCTCCCGAAGAACGCCCAGGACTACGTCAAGGCCCTGGAAGAGATGTCCGGCGCCCCGATCTCCGCGATCGGAGTGGGCCCGGGCCGCGACGAGACGATCGAGATCAACTCGTTCATCTAGTACGGACCGCTGGTACGGACCGGTAGTACGGACCGCTGGTACAGACCGCAGAGAGGGGCACCCCGGCAGCTTGCCGGGGTGCCCCTCCTCGCGTTGCCGACGCAGTCTGCGTACCTCGCATAGCGGGCATACGCTGAGAGTGCGAACGTGCGTGCGTCGATCAGAAGAAGGTGAGCGCGATGCGCGTCATGCTCAAGGCCACTCTGGACACGGAGAAGTCGAACGAAGCGATCCGCAGCGGGAAGATGCCGGAGCTGATCAAGGAGATCCTGGACCACCTCAAGCCCGAGGCGGCGTACTTCGCGCCCCTGGGCGGCCGGCGTACCTGCCTGCTGTTCTTCGACATGAAGGACAGCTCGGAGCTGCCTCCGGTCGGTGAGCCGTTCCTCACCCAGTTCAACGCCGAGGTCGAGGTCTGCCCGATCATGAACGGCGAGGACCTCCAGAAGGGCCTGTCCGAGCTGCGCTGACCGCCGGGGCGTCGGTGGTGTAGCCCGCTACACCACGGACTCGGGGGGCCGGTCCCTCGTGGCCGCGCGTGTGCGACGGAATCGTGGACGGCACCACCAGCCGATCCAGGAAGGGCCGATTCCATGGCCGCGAACCGTCGCCCCGTACGCCGTACCGTCACCGTCGTCACCACCCTGGCAGCCGTCACGCTCGCCGCCGGGCTGCTCACCGGATGCGAGGACGACGACCTCGACAACTCCCTGAGTTGCCTCAAGAACGCCGACACGATCGCCGACAGCCTCAAGGCGATCCACGAGGCCGGTGCGGACGCGGTGAAGGACCCCACGCGGACCGACACGTCCATCGACACCATCGAGAAGAACCTCGACAGGATCAACGACGGGACGGACGGCGACAAGGCCGACGACAAGGTCGGCAAGGCGGTCGACGACCTCAACGACGCCATCAAGGACTACAACAAGGCCGTCCTGGACGGCGACACCAGCCCGGACTCCAGCCGGATCGACGCCGCCGCCGACGAACTCACGGACGTCTGCACGTGATGACACCCACCGGACAGCGCTAGCTGAAGATGATCATCGAACCCTGGGCCAGACTCCGCGTCGCCGCCGCGTGCAGCCCCAGCCACACATGCCGTTCGCGCGCGAACGGGCTGGAGTCGAAGGGCGCGGGCGCGGCCGGCTCCTCCAACTCGGTGGGGGCCATGGGGGGCTCCGGCGGGAGGGGAGGCACGGCGGGGTCGATGCCGATCGTCGGGGCGACGAACTCCAGCTCCCGCAGCAGGGCCTGGGACGAGCCCAAGGGGCCCCCGCCCGCGAGGAGTTCGTCGCTCGACAGCGGGTGCGGGAAGTCCACCGGTACGTACGCGCCCGCGTGGTCGTAGTGCCAGACCAGGTGGGACTGCTGGGCCGTCGCGTCGAACATCTCCAGCAACTGCTCGTAGTCGCCGCCCAGTTCGTCGACCGGCGTCACCGGGAGCCCGCACACCTGCAGCAGGTACGCGCGGCGCAGGAAGTGCAGCGCGTCGTAGTCGAAGCCCGCGACCGGTGCCACATCGCCGGAGAGGCCCGGCATATAGGCGTAGACCGGCACCGGCGGAAGTCCGGCCTCGCCCAGAACCTTGTCGTAGAGCGCGAGTTCCTCGGCGAAGGGGTTGTCGGGGGTGTGGCACAACACGTCGACGAGCGGGACCAGCCACAGGTCACAGGCCAACAGAGAGCTCCTCGCGTAGCACGGTGGTCAAGAAAGCGTAATGGGTGCAAGCGCGGTCGGGCCCCGCCGTGAACGTCGAATACCCCACACCTGACGGCCCCACCCCCACACCCACCACTTCCGGCCCCGGATCTTCGCCCCCGGCCCCGCGCCCGACAACGCACGCAAGCGGAGACGGAGACGCACCCGCAGCCGACGACGCACGGGAGCGGGCCGTGCCGGTACGTCGAAGTCCGCCGCATACAGCTCCTCCGGTAAGCAGCACTCCTAAACCCACAGCCGTATACCCGGCAAGCGGCGGACTCGACGTACCGGCACGGCCCGCGCCCCGGACCCACCCAGGGCTCCTCGGCCCTAGTCGGCCACCAGCTGCTCGATAAGCGCCAGCGAGTGCGCGTCGTACGCGGTCACGATCGTGTGTGCCGTCGGGGCGTCGCGTTCGGTGAGGGCGTCCACGAGGGCCGTGTGCTCGGACCACAGACGGCCGCGCAGATCGTCGACCCGGCGCAGGTGCTGGACCGCGCACACCCACGACTGGACGCGCAGCCGGTGCAGGAAGTCGGCGAGGTAGGGGTTGCCGAACAGCCCGCTGAGCTCGCGCCAGAAGCGCAGGTCGTAGCCGATGAGGATGTTGAGGTCACCGGCGGCCGCCGCCCGCTGGGCCTCCTCGCCCCGCCGCCGCACCCCGGCGAGCGCGGCACCGGTGCGCGGGTCGTCGATGCGGGTGGCGAGCGCGGCGCGGGCACCCCGGGTGGTGGTGGCCTCCGCGTCGAGCAGGCCGCGGAAGATGCTGTCCGTGACCAGGCTGCGGGCCTCGATCATGCCCCGGTAGTCGTTCAGCGAGTACTCGTGGACGCGGAAGCCGCGGTGCTGGTCCGCGTCAAGCAGCCCCTGGGCCGACAGGTCGACCAGCGCCTCGCGGACCGGGGTCGCGGAGACGCCGTACTGCTCGGCGATCTCCTTGACCGTGAACTCCTGGCCCGGCTTGAGGCGTCCGGCCAGCACCTCGTCGCGGAGCGCGTCCGCGATCTGCTGCCGCAGGGTGCTGCGGGTGACGGCGCCATTGCCGCTGCCGGTGCGGGGCATCGTCCGGTTCCTTCCCCGATCGGGTAAGTACTCGCTCATGTCTACGAGCCAGTCACCTTACGCGTTCGGGAAAGGGCCATCCGGACCACACCGGCTCCGCGCTACACCGTGTGCTCGTCCGCCACCGAGAGCGCCTCGTCGAGCGCGGCCAGACCCTCCTTGGCCTCCGCCTCCGTGATGTTGCAGGGGGGAACGACATGGGTGCGGTTCATGTTGATGAAGGGCCACAGACCGTGCGCCTTCGCCGCGGCACCGAACGCCGCCATGGGCGCGTTCGCGGCGCCGGACGCGTTGTACGGAACCAGCGGCTCCCGCGTCTCCTTGTCCCGTACGAGTTCCAGGGCCCAGAAGACACCCGTGCCCCGGACCTCGCCGACGCTCGGGTGGCGTTCGGCCAGCTCGCGCAGCCCGGGACCGAGCACGGCCCGGCCGATCCGGGTGGCCTGGCCGAGGATGTCCTCCTCCTCCATCACGTTGAGGGTCGCGACGGCGGCGGCGCAGGCGAGCGGGTGCCCGGAGTAGGTGAGCCCGCCGGGGTAGGGGCGCTTCGCGAAGGTCTCGGCGATGGCGGGCGAGATCGCGACACCGCCCAGCGGCACGTACCCGGAGTTCACACCCTTCGCGAACGTCATCAGGTCCGGCACGACCCCGTAGTGGTCCGCGGCGAACCAGTGCCCGGTCCGTCCGAAGCCCGCCATGACCTCGTCCAGGACGAAGACGATCCCGTACTCGTCGCAGAGCGCGCGGACGCCCTCCAGATATCCCGGCGGCGGCATCATGATCCCGGCCGTACCCGGAATCGTCTCCAGGATGATCGCCGCGATGGTGGCGGGACCCTCGAAGACGATCGTGTCCTCCAGGTGCTGGAGCGCGCGCTCGCACTCCTGCTGCTCGGTCTCCGCGTGGAAGGGCGAGCGGTACAGGAACGGCGCCCAGAAGTGCACGACCCCCGCGGCCCCGCTGTCGTTCGGCCAGCGGCGCGGGTCACCGGTGAGGTTGATCGCGGCGGAGGTGGCGCCGTGGTACGAGCGGTAGGCGGAGAGCACCTTCGGCCGGCCGGTGTGCAGCTTGGCCATGCGCGTGGCGTTCTCGACGGCCTCGGCGCCCCCGTTGGTGAAGAAGATCTTGTCCAGATCCCCCGGCGTCCGCTCGGCGATCAGCCGTGCCGCCTCCGACCGGGCCTCGACGGCGAAGGCCGGCGCGAACGTCGTCATGCTCGCGGCCTGCTCCTGGATCGCGGCGACGACCTTCGGGTGCTGGTAGCCGATGTTCGTGAAGACGAGCCCGCTGGTGAAGTCCAGATACCGCCTGCCGTCGTAGTCCCAGAAGTACGACCCCTCCGCACCGGCGACGGCGAGCGGGTCGATGAGCTCCTGCGCTGACCAGGAGTGGAACACATGCGCACGGTCCGCGGCCTTCACGGCGGCGCCGGCCTGGGGATTGGGCTGAGGGGTCATGCGGCCGAGCGTAGGTGTGCGGGGCGGGGGCGCGACATCGGCGTCCTGTCTGCGGTGCGGCCGGGAACGCGACAGGTTGTCGCGTGTAGGTACACCAGGGGGAGCCTCGGCCGCGACTGCGAGAGAGCTGTTGACAGCACACTGTCGAAATGACAGCATGCTTACATAAGCGCAAGCGCACACAGGCTCGTACCGAGCAGCACGACCGAGGAGGAACCATGAGCAGCAACAGCCGCAAGCCCGTACACCTCGCCGTCTACGACACGCTCGCCGACTGGGAGACAGGCCACACGACCGCGTATCTCGCGAGGGGCGGCTACGAGATCAGGACGGTCGGAGCGTCTCCCGCCCCCGTGAGGTCCGTCGGCGGACTGCGGATCCAGCCCGATGTCACGCTCGACGACCTGCGGCCCGAGGACAGCTCGCTGCTGATCCTGCCGGGAGCCGACCTGTGGGACACGAGCGACGACCTGGCTCCCTTCGCCCGCAAGGCGCGCGAGTTCCTGGACGCGGACGTGCCCGTCGCCGCGATCTGCGGAGGCACGGCGGGCCTCGCCCGCGAGGGACTGCTCGACGACCGGACCCACACCAGTGCCGTCTCCTTCTATCTGGCGGCCACGGGATACAAGGGCGGCGAGCGGTACGTCGACACCGACGCGGTCACGGACGGCAAGCTGATCACCGCCGGACCCACCGAGCCCGTCGCGTTCGCGCGGGAGGTCTTCGGACTGCTCGGGGTTTACGAGGGAGAGGTGCTCGACGCCTGGTACCGGCTGTTCCACGACTCGGACGCGGAGGCGTACGCGGTGCTTGAGGCGGCCGGCCAGTGACCGAGGCGAGCGAGACGAGCGAGACGAGCAGGGAGCGGCAGGACCTGTTCAGCCGCAGCGCGCTCGGCATCTTCCGGCTGAACGGCCAGTTCATGGGCGTGGCAGAGGAGCTGGCCCGCCCCGCCGGGCTCACCGCCGCCTGGTGGCAGGTGCTCGGGGCCGTACTGAAGGAGCCGCTGCCCGTCTCCGGGATCGCCCGAGCCATGGGCATCACCCGCCAGAGCGTGCAGCGGATCGCCGATCTGCTGGTCGGGCGGGGCCTCGCGGAGTACGTGCCCAACCCCGCCCACCGCCGCGCCAAGCTCCTCCGCCCGACCGAGGAGGGCCTCGCGGCCGTCCGGCGGATCACCCCCGGACACGCGGCTTTCGCGGACCGCCTCGCGGGGACCCTCGGCGAGGCCGAACTGGCAGAGACCGTACGGGTGCTGGAGCGCCTGATCGACGCGATGGAGACGGTCACGGAGGCGAGCGCCGGCCCGGGCCCGAATCCGGGTGGGCGAACCGTGACAGAAACGGCATCCGCTGTTACGGAACCGTAGACACCGCTCCGGCCACCTCCCCGTTCGGCCGCACTATCCTCGGGCTGTCGCACAAGTACGGGGGAGGGCGGCATACCGATGGAGAAGCTCGGGGCTGCCGATCCGCAGCGGATCGGCGCGTACAGACTGCTGGCGCGGCTCGGTGCCGGCGGCATGGGGCAGGTGTTCCTGGCGCGTTCCGACCGGGGGCGTACGGTCGCGGTCAAGCTCGTCCGCCAGGAACTCGCCGAGCAGGAGGAGTTCCGCGCGCGCTTCCGGCAGGAGGTGCTGGCCGCCCGGCGGGTGGGCGGGTACTGGACGGCGCCGGTCCTCGACGCGGACACGGAGGCGGCGATCCCCTGGGTCGCCACGGGCTATGTGGCGGGGCCCTCGCTGGAAGCGGTCGTCGGGCACGACCACGGCGCGCTCCCGGAGCGTTCCGTACGGATCCTCGCGGCCGGCCTCGCGCACGCGCTCAAGGACATCCACGCGGCGGAGCTGATCCACCGCGACCTCAAGCCGTCGAACGTCCTCGTCACGATCGACGGCCCGCGCGTCATCGACTTCGGTATCGCGCGCGCCCTGGAGACGGTCACCGACGGCGGCCTCACCCGCACCGGCGCGCTCGTCGGCTCGCCCGGCTTCATGGCCCCCGAGCAGGTCCGCGGCGACCGCATCACGCCCGCGTGCGACGTCTTCTGCCTGGGCTCGGTCCTGTCGTACGCGGCCACGGGCGACCTGCCGTTCGGTACGGCCAACAGTGGCGTGCACGCCCTGATGTTCCGCATCGCCCAGGAGGAGCCGGACCTGGAGGGCGTCCCGGAGGGCATCGCCGACCTCGTCCGCCAGTGCCTGCGCAAGGACCCGGCCTCCCGCCCGACCCTCGACGACATCCTGGAGCGCACAGGCGCGGAGGACACCGTCACGGACGGCCGCAGCCGCGACCCCTGGCTGCCGGGAACGCTGGTGGCCCAACTGGGCCGCCACGCCGTGCAGTTGCTGGACACGGAGGATCCGGAAGGCCCGGAGGATCCGGAAGGCCCGGAGGGTTTGGAGGGAGCGGAGGGTTCGGGTGCTGCTGAGGGGGCGGAAGTCTCTCGCCCCCGCCGCCCCTACCCGTCCCTTCCCTCGGGGGCCGGCCCCCGAACCCCCGCTCCTCAAACGCCGGAGGGGCTGATTTCAGCCCGTCCGGCGTTTGAGGACGAGGCCGTTCAGGCCGACAGCGGGGGTCTGGGGGCGGCAGCCCCCAGGGACGGGAAGGGTAAGGGCGGCGGGGGCGAAGAAACTCCCCGTCCCCCCGAAGCCACCCCCGAACACGAACACGCCCCCACCCCCGACGGCCCCACCCCACCCCCACCCGGCCCCCCGGGAGCCGCCCCCTTCGACCACCTCCCCACCATGACCACGGGCCTGCCCGGCACACCCCCACCGGGAGGCCCACCCGTCCACCCCGCCTACGGCTACCCCCAACAGCACCCCCAGCCCGCCGGCTACGGCTACCCGCACTACCAACAGCAGCCCGCCGGCTACCCACCCCCACCGGGCTCGACCCCTCCCTACGGCCCAACACCCCCGTACGGCCCGGGAGTTCTCCCACAGCCCGGCCCGCCGGAAAGAGGCGGCCGCTCAACCGCCGTCCTGATCATCGTCGCCCTGATCGTCGCGCTCGGCGCAGGCGCATCCGTGTACGCGCTGATGAAGGGCGACGGAGACAACCGCGCGGGCGGCGACCCCACCCGCTCCCCGACGGCGGACGCGCCCACGACCCCGGGCCAGGTCACCGAGGGCCCCACGCAGTCGCCGACGACACCGGAGGAGACGCCGGCGGACGGCGCGATCCCCGTCAAGTACCTCGGCACGTGGACGGCCTCCATCGACAACGCCACGGGTCACAACACCCGCGAACTCACCATCCAGCAGGGCGAGGTGGGCGACACGGTCCTCTCGCTCACGGCGGACGGCCCGGCCGGCAGCGGCACGTACCACTGTGTGTTCCGGGCGCAACTCGCCGGGACCCCGAGCGCCGGCGGTCCGCTCCGGATCGGCGCGTCCGAGGTCACGGTCGGCGAACCGGCCTCGTCCTGCAGTCCGGGCGAGGCAACGGAGTTGACCGTCCTCCCCGACGGCCGCCTCCGCCGGGTGAACACGAGCAACGGCGACGAACTGACGTACACGAAGCAGGGCTGAGGCGGCAGTTGGAGCGACCAGTGGGAGGGAGCGGCGAGAGGGACCAGCGGGCGGGAGCCGTGGAAGGTCCCAGCCCAACCGCCCCTGAACAGCGCCTGAACTTCCGCTTTCGTCGCCGGAATACCCCGCTCCCCGCCCGTACAGTGTCCGAACCGTCGGACTCCGGGAGTGGTGGGGGCACCCAGTGGAGTGGCTGAGCGCAGAGAACGTGGTGGCCGTGGGCACGGCGGTCGTCGGTATCGTGGCCTCGGGCATCATGGTCTGGTACGAGCGCCGGGTGCCGCGCCGCAAACGCATCGGCTACCGCGTACAGATGGACAACCCGATCGGGGACGACGTCCGTCTCGGCAGAGCCAACGTACGGCTCGGGCTGTTCGACGAGGCGCCGGGGATGGCGGACGCGACCCTCGTCCTCCTCCGGATCGAGAACGACGGCTCGCAGAGCATCGCGGACATGGACTACACGGGACGTGAACTCCACGGTCTGACGGCGGTGTTCACGGACCGCACCATCCGCGGGGTGTCGGTCACGCAGCCGCCCGACACCGACCATCTGATGGACCACTTCACCCCGTCGAACGGCCTCGGCTACCAGGACAACACCCTGCGGATCCCGCGCGTCCCGCTCAACCGCGGTGAGCACTTCAAGCTCCTCGTGCTGCTGTCGGGCGGTGACGTGGGCAGCGGGATACGGCTCATCGGCGGTATCCGCGACGGCGAGGTGCACCCCAACCGCAGTGCGACACCGGACGAGAAGCCGCCGCTGTTCAGCAGACCCTCGCGGCTGATCACCGGGATGCTCACGCTGTGCGTCCTCGCGCTCGCCGTCATCGTGGTGGCCCGCGACGACACCCCGCCGCCGATCGGCTGCGAGCAGGGCGAGTTGACGGTCACGGGGTCGACGGCGTTCGAGCCGGTGATGAGTGAGTTGGCGGAGACGTACGAGAAGGACTGCGAGGGTTCGTCGATCGAGGTGGACGCGCGCGGCTCCACCGCCGGTGTCCAGGCACTCGATGCGCTCGGCAAGAAGTCCAAGGGCTCGCCGCCGGTCCTCGCCCTCTCCGACGGCCCCAAGCCGAGCGGGCTGAAGGACCTGCGCGAGACCCGCGTCGCCGTCTCGGTCTTCGTGCTCGTCGCCCACGAGGACCTGCCGGTGAAGAACCTCTCGACGTCCGACGTACGCCGTCTCTACAGCGACAAGATCAGCAACTGGAAGCAGCTCGGCGGCCCCGACCTGCCCGTGCACCTGGTCAGCCGCGACGCCAACTCCGGTACGCGCAAGGTCTTCCAGCGCCATGTCCTCGAACGCAACGAGGGTGCCAACACCTCCTCCGACTGCGAGCGCAAGGACTACACCTCCGCCCCGGTCATCCGCTGCGAACTCTTCTCCACCGACCAGGTGCTGAGCACGGTCGCGCGTATCCCGGGTGCCATCGGCTACAGCGAACTCAACTTCGCCACCGGCTACGACGGCGTCCACCGGATCACCCTCGACGGCCACGACCCGTCGGTCGAGGAGATCGAGCACGGCAACAGCGCGTACCCGTACCGCGAGATCGAGTACGCGTACGTGTACGGCGAGCCGCCCGCCGACTCGCTCGCCTCCAGCTTCCTCACGTACATCAGCCGGGGGAGCGGCCAGGAAGTGGTCCGTACGCACGGTCATCTGCCGTGCTCGACGCCCGTGGGGCAGAAGATCTGCGCCGAGGGCTGACGGCAGGGACTCTTGTGTGCGCCGGACACGCGCACAACCATGGATCCATGTCTTCCACCCCCACCTCATCCCCCACCCCACCCCCCGTCCCGCACATACGGCCCAGCAGAAGAACCGTCCTGGCCGCGACGGCGGCCGCCGGAGCCGTCACGGTGGGGCCGTCCGCGGCGCCCGCGGCGTCCGCTCCGGCCATGCCGACGGCCGAGCTGGTGGACACGCCCGCGAGGCCCGCGGCGGCGGCCGAAGCCGAACGGCCGGGCCCGCGCCCGCCGGCCACCGCGCAGGAGCCGTCCCGCGAACTGCGCGCCCTGCTGAAGGAGATCGACGCGGACCGCATCGAGGCGACGGTCCGCAAACTCGTCTCCTTCGGCACCCGGCACACCCTCTCCACCCAGGACGACCCGGACCGCGGCATCGGCGCGGCCCGCGACTGGATCCTCGCGGAGATGCGCTCGTACGCCGCCGGGTCCGGTGGCCGGATGACGGCAGAACTCCAGTCGTACGTCCAGGAACCCGCGTCCCGCATCCCGACCGCGACCCGCATCACGAACGTGGTGGCGACCCTGCGGGGCTCGGTCACCCCGGAGCGGGTGTACGTCGTCTCGGGCCACTACGACTCCCGCGTCACCGATGTCATGGACGCCACCTCGGACTCCCCGGGCGCGGACGACGACGCGTCCGGGGTCGCCGTGGCGATGGAACTGGCGCGGGTGATGGCGAAGCGCCGCCCGGCGTCGACGATCGTGTTCGCGGCGGTCGCGGGGGAGGAGCAGGGGCTGTACGGGGCCGCCCACATGGCGTCCCGGTTCAAGGCGGCCGGCACGGACGTGCAGGCCATGTTCACGAACGACATCGTGGGCGCTTCGAGGGCGGACGACGGGACGAAGGACCCGTACACGATCCGTCTCTTCGCCGAGGGCGTGCCCACGTCGGAGACCGCCGAACAGGCGGCCACGCGCCGCTCGGTCGGCGGCGAGAACGACTCCCCGTCACGGCAGTTGGCGCGGTTCGTCCGTGACACCGGGGACAACTCGGCGACGGGGATGCACGTACGGGTCGTCTACCGCCGGGACCGGTACCGCCGGGGCGGCGACCACATCCCCTTCCTCGAACAGGGCTACGCGGCGGCCCGTTTCACCGAGCCGGCCGAGGACTTCGCCCACCAACACCAGGACGTACGGGTCGAGGGCGGCAAACAATTCGGCGACCTGCCGGAGTTCTGCGACTTCCCCTTCACGGCCCGGGTCGCCCGCGTGAACGCCGCCGCGCTCTGGACCCTGGCCCAGGCTCCGGCCGCGCCGCGCGACGCCAGGATCCTGACGGCCGCGCTCACGAACTCCACGGAGCTGACGTGGAAGCGGGGTTCCGAGCCCGACCTGGTGGGCTACGAGGTCGTCTGGCGCGAGACCACGGCTCCCGAGTGGACCCACGTCATCCCGGTCGGCGACGTGACCTCCCACGAGGTGGACCTGTCCAAGGACAACGTCTTCTTCGGCGTGAGGGGCGTGAACCGAGCGGGCCTGCGGGGACCTGTGGCATTCCCGTTGCCGCAGGTATAGGTCTTTTCCTTGTGTGTTGGGTGCGGGTGCGCTGTGGCTGATCGCGCAGTTCCCCGCGCCCCTGAGGTATTTCAGCCTCTCCGGCGTTTGAGGAGCGGGGGTCTGGGGGCGGAGCCCCCAGTAAGTGACGGGAATGGGTAGGGGCGGCGGGGGCGAGAAAAGCCCTACCGGGGCTCAGGCGGGCGCTGGCGGGGCATGTTCGGGCGGGTGCCCGGGGGGAGCGGAGGCCGACCGGGCGGAGCGGAGTCGACGCGGCCGACCCCACCCACACCCGCCTGGATGGCCAACGGCCCCGCCCCCGTCCGAAACTCCACCATCCAGTCCGACGTCTCCACCCGCACCAGCTCAGCCACATCCTCCGAGAACCGCCGAAGCACCCCAAGACACCGCTCGGCAGCCTCCCCCGCCGTCCCCTCCGTAGGCCCGAGAACCTCCCGCACACACTCCGACGCCCAGTCGAACTGAAGTACCTGCAACCGCCGCTGCACGGCCTGCGCCGTGGCCACATCCCTTATCCACCCGGACGTCACCCCGAAGAAACGGTCCCCCGCCACACAGGCGACGCCGACCAGCAACCCGAGATACCCCCACACGGCACCCCCGCCCACCACGCCCGTGACATCGAGCAGCGGCAACGCGGCCCCGAAAAGAGCCCCCACCGCGGCCCCCGCCCGCAACGCCCGCGCCACCCGCCGCTTCCACACCCGCTCGGCGAGATACCAGGACGCCGTGGTCAGCGCCCCCGCCTCCACCCACCGGTACAGCTCGTGGAGCCGCTCGGCCGGCTCACCCCAGTCCCCGAGCGGAAACGTACGCCCCATGAGATCACTGGGCCTCGGACCACCGACCCGCGCACCATCACCCCGGCCGTCCCCGTCCTGGGCCGATCCCTCGGGCTGCATGTCCGGCTGGCTCACCCGACGCTCCCTACTCGTGACGTTGCGTGACGGTAACGTGGCGCAAGGTTCACGAGATGCTGCTGCGCCGCACTCTTACTACCTCCCAATGGGTGGCGATGGACCCGGTTTCGGGGGTTTTCCGCTCGGACGTGGGCGTTGATCAGGTATAGGCCAATCCGCTGCCTCACTCGAAAGAGTGCTGGAGCGACGGCTCGGCAGACCACGTAGGCTCGTGCCAAGGCGGGAAAGCCCGCCAGACAGCCGTACCCACAGCCGTACGAAACCAGGAGCTGATCGTGATTCCCGGTGGTGGCCAGCCCAATATGCAGCAGCTGCTCCAGCAGGCCCAGAAGATGCAGCAGGACCTCGCGAACGCGCAGGAGGAGCTGGCGCGGACGGAGGTCGAAGGACAGGCGGGCGGCGGCCTGGTGAAGGCGACGGTGACGGGCTCCGGCGAGCTGCGCGGCCTGGTCATCGACCCCAAGGCCGTGGACCCGGAGGACACCGAGACCCTCGCGGACCTGATTGTCGCGGCGGTCCAGGCGGCGAACGAGAACGCCCAGACCCTCCAGCAGCAGAAGCTCGGCCCGCTGGCCCAGGGCCTGGGTGGCGGCGGCATCCCCGGCCTGCCGTTCTAAGTCAACCCGGCGGTCCCTTCTAAGACGGCCGACCGCCAACTACCGTACGTACCAAGAGAGCGAGCACGACTACGGTACGTACCGAGCGAGCAGAGAACGAGCAGTAGTAACGAGCAAGGCAACAAGCAGGAACAGGAAGGCAATCCGTGTACGAAGGCGTGGTCCAGGACCTCATCGACGAACTGGGGCGGCTCCCCGGCGTCGGTCCCAAGAGCGCGCAGCGGATCGCCTTCCACATCCTCCAGGCCGAGCCGACGGACGTACGCCGTCTCGCTCAGTGCCTCATGGAGGTCAAGGCGAAGGTCCGCTTCTGCGCCACCTGCGGGAACGTGGCGCAGGAGGAGCTGTGCAACATCTGCCGCGACCCGCGCCGCGACCTCACGGTCATCTGTGTGGTCGAGGAGCCGAAGGACGTCGTCGCCATCGAGCGGACCCGCGAGTTCCGGGGCAAGTACCACGTCCTGGGCGGCGCGATCAGCCCGATCGAGGGCGTGGGCCCCGACGACCTGCGCATAAGAGAACTGCTCGCGCGCCTGGCGGACGGCACGGTCACGGAGCTCATCCTGGCCACGGACCCGAACCTGGAGGGCGAGGCCACGGCCACGTACCTCGCCCGCATGATCAAGCCCATGGGCCTCAGGGTCACCCGCCTCGCCAGCGGACTGCCGGTGGGCGGTGACCTCGAGTACGCCGACGAGGTCACTCTGGGGCGCGCCTTCGAGGGAAGGCGGCTGCTGGATGTCTGAACGAGTAGTTGACGCACGAGACGCACGAGACGCACGTGTCGATGTTCTTGAGGAAGGCCGGCTTCTAGATGTCTGACGCCACGCTGCACGCGACCGCTCAGGACCCCGATGACTTCGCGGTCCAGATCGCCGACCAGGTCGAGAGCTTCCTCGTAGCGGTCACCGAGGTCGCGAAGGGCGACGAGCCGGACTCGGCGGTCCCCTTCCTCCTCCTGGAGGTCTCCCAGCTCCTGCTGGCCGGCGGCCGCCTGGGCGCGCACGAGGACATCGTCCCGGACGAGCGCTACGAGCCCGACCTGGGCCCCGAGCCGGACGTCGACGACATCCGCGAGCGCCTCGCGGAGATGCTCGACCCGGTCGACGTCTACTCCGAGGTCTTCGACCCGTACGAGCCCCGCAAGCCCCCGGTCCCGGCCCGGATCTCGGACGACCTGGCCGACGTCATGACGGACCTCCGGCACGGCATGGCCCACTACCGCGCCGGCCGCACCACCGAGGCCATGTGGTGGTGGCAGTTCTCGTACTTCTCCAACTGGGGCTCCACGGCCTCGGCCACCCTGCGCGCCCTCCAGTCCCTGGTCGCCCACGTCCGCCTCAACCAGCCCCTGGAGGAGCTGGACGGCCTCGACACCGACCAGGACCTCAGCGAGGAAGCCCTCGCGGAGGCGGCCGGCAAGGTGATGGCGGAGGAGATCGCGGGCCCGCTGGGCCTGCGCGAGGTCAAGTAGTCCCGGCCCGGCGGGAGTCGTCGCGGCCTTCGCACAGCGCACTCACGCGCAGCGGAGGCCGAGCGTCGCGTGCAGCCGGTCAGGGTCCACGTACGGCGTGGTCGGCGTCGGCTCGCTGTACCACTGCAACGGCCATGTGTTGCCGTCCAGCGCCGGGATCCCGATGTACGTGACCGTGCGGCTCCCGGCCCCGCCGAACCGCTGCACCCCCAACGGCCAGGTGTGCGCCCTCGCGGCTCCGGGCGCGAGCAGGAAGTACATCCACCGGAACCCGACCGCCTCGCAGACGACGGGCCCCGCGTCGCCGTCCGCCGCCTCGACGAGGTCCGCGGCGACCTGTTCCCCGCGAACGCCCTGGATACGGATCGTGTCGAAGTGGATGCCGGACAGGCGGAGTTGGTGGCCGGCGAGGGGGACCCACTCGGGGCGGTAGTGGGGGATTGCGTTCGTCATGGTCACACGGTGGCGGTCGTACGGCTACGCTCGGTAGTGACCGAGGGGATACACGCCGGGGTGTATCAGTCGGAGGTGGCCGCAGTGTCAGTCCAGTACAACTCCTCCACGCCGTCGCCGCTCAACTGGCGATACAGCGGCAACCAGTTGAAACGCTGGCGCACGAAGGCGAACGTGACCCGCGAGGAGCTGGCCGCCGCCGCCAACTACTCCCCGGACACCATCAAGTCCATGGAACAGGGCGTACGCATGCCGACGGCGCGCGTCCTGGACGCGGCGGATGAGTTGTGCCATGCGGAGGGGTTGCTGAGTGCGGCCAAGGATTACCTGCAGAGAGAGAAGTTCCCGGCTCGGGCTCAGGACTTCATGGTGTTCGAGCAGCAGGCGATCAGTCGTTGGTCGTATGAAGTGGCGCTCATCTCTGGGCTGTTGCAGACGGAGTCGCACGCGCGGGCACTGATTGGCAACCACTGTCCGCCTCTCGAAGAGGAGACGGTCGAGGAGCGAGTCGTGGCGAGGATGGAACGTCAGGAGCTGCTCACGCGCAAGCCTCCGGTGGCTCTGAGTTTCGTGTTGTACGAGGCGGTGTTGCGCGGCCCGCTGGTCGACAAGGAGCAGCTGCTCCATATGCTGGCCGCGGGGAGCCGCAACAACGTCACGATTCAGGTGCTGCCCTTCGCGCGGGCGATCCCGGCTGCCCTCATGGGACCGATGGTGCTGATGGAGACCCGTGACCGTGAGCGATACGCACTGTCGGAGGGGCAGTCGGTGAGCCAGTTCACCTCTGATGCTGAAGTGGTCTGGAAGCACACCGAGCGGCTTAGCATGATCCGTGCTGTGGCCCTCAGCCCTGCCGAGTCGGCCACCTTCATCGAGCGGATGACGGAGGAGCTGTGAGCGAGCAGCTGAAGTGGTTCAAGTCCAGCTACAGCGACTCCGAAGGTTCCGACTGCGTCGAGGTCGCCCTCACCCCCACCACCACCCACATACGCGACACCAAACTCGCCACAACCGGCCCGGAGCTGAAGGTCCCCGCTTCCGCCTGGGCCGCCTTCGTCTCCGCAGTTCAGCCCGGAGCTTGAGCCCCGGGACCCGAGCTCTTCCCATGGGTTTTGGTTTTGATGGCGGGAGCTACCCAACCAACCAAGTCTGTACGTGAGTTGAGCGCGCGTAACTCGTAAGGGTGACGATCTGTGATCGGCTTGCTTCGGAACGTGAATTCGCTCTAGGTTCGCGGCAAATAGATCGGCCTCGGTCGGTGCGCCAACACCGGCTCCGAGGCCTAGACCTACGCATCGAATCGAGAGTTCGACCGTGGCTTACGCCCAGCCTAGCCCCGCCCTGCCGCGTCCCACCCACCCCATGGCCAAAACGGGTTACGGAAAACGCGCTGTGGGTGACGAACCCCCGCACGCGGACGCGGACTTCGCGCACCTGTGCCCCCGGGACGCCGAGTTCGCCGTATTCATCGATCACCTCGACGAAGGCCACGCCATGGGCCGAGGTCGGCCACCTGCGCTGGATCAAGGAACACATCACCGTCGAGGACAACTCGATGCGGTGGGTGACGCGGACGTACTGGTCGCGTACGCCCAGGTCCGTGGAGTGGTGGACGGCGTTCGCGAGAGAGCGCCACGGCAGGGACGTGACGCAGAACCACCAGCCGGGCCTGGCACGTACCGAGACCCCCGCTCCGGCCGCGCTGTCGGTCTCGGAAGCCGAGAAGACCGAGCAGGCGGAACGAGCCGAACAGCCCGACTCCGCTGCCGAGCCCAGCGCCGCCTACCGCGCACTCGCCGGGCTCCGCGTCGCAGACCCCCGTATGCCCCTGTCCGAAGCCGAGTGCCGAATGCTCGAACCCCTCGCCGCCGAGTGGCTGTCACGAGGCGCCACCCCGGCCGACATGATCCGGGCACTGACCGACGGGCTGCCGCCGGCCGTCACGAACCCGGGCGGATTCGTCCGCACCCGATTGGAGAACAAGATGCCCCCGCAGAAGAACGACACCGCCGAGACCGGACCCGCTCGTCCCCTCCGCGCAAAGGTGACGCGCGTGATCATGGCGTGCGCCACCTGTGACGCCGACGAGCGGACGGCGAAGATCGTCCGGGGTGTGTGCGAGGACTGCCTCGCGGAGGAGGCGGAGCTGGGGATGACACAGGAGGACGTCAAGAAGGGCTTCGAGGAGATCGCCTACCTGGGAACCACGTCTGCTCGTCTCCTCAAGGAGAAGTTCGAGCGCCGTACAGGAGGGCCCGTACCCGATACCTTCCGCTCGGTGTCGATGGAGGACCGCGTCCACTACCACTACCGGGACAACCGCGACCGCATCGCGAACGGCCTCCCGCCGAGGCGGTGGAAGCCGTGACGGCCGAGAGCGGGCACGGACCGATCTGCAGGCCATCGAGAGGAGACGGCGGCGTATGAGCGTGCAGGACGTGCCGGTCGGGGCACCATGGAGTCAAGGAGGCGACGCCATGACCCCCATGACCGCAGACCGGCCCCAGATGTCCGTCGAGGAGTTCGAGGAGCTGGCCAGCCGCGCGCCGGAGAACGTGCGGTTGGAGTTCATCAATGGGAAGGTCCAGGTCAAGCCGGTGACCGATGGCAATCACGACCAGATCATCGCGTGGCTGCAGAGGCTGTGCATGCAGCACCGTCCCGAGTTGTGGCTGTACGGGGAGCGCGGGATGAAGGTCGAGCGCTATCGCAAGGGGCGCGCTCGCCCGGACGGTGTTCTGGCGCCCTTTGGCTTCCCGAAAGGGCATGGGGAGTGGTCGGACGCCCCGGGAGTACTCATGGCTGTCGAAGTCACATCGTTCGATGCCGACACCGACCGGCGGGACCGCATCGAGAAGCCCGACGGCTACGCGGCCGCAGGCATTCCCGTCTACCTCCTGATCGACCGCGACGACTGCTCGGTCACCGTCTTCACGGATCCGGAGAACGGCCGCTACCGCCGTCAGGTGAAGGAGCCCTTCGGGGCATCCGTCAAGATCCCGACCCCTGTCGGCCTCACTCTGGAAACCGAGGAGCTCAAGGAGTTCGTGGACTGAGGCATCCGAAAGTCACAGCTCTTGTTCTGTCTCAACGAAGTAAGTCGTCCGGGCGCCGCTGACCTGCGTGGACTGGATTGGGCGAGACGTGTGGACTGAGTTCGTAGAACGACATGACGTCCTCACAAAAGCATCGCGATCGTTTGCACAGCCTCCAGGCACGAACGCTTGATCAGCTCGGGATCCTTGAACATCTTGCGCAGCAGTCCCTGAGCCGGCGGATCGAGGAGGCGCAGCCGCACGCTCATGTCCGGCTGCTCTGCGCTCGGCAGCGCGATAGTTGACGGCGCGTGCGTGAGTGCAGGGAGACCGGCGGCACCAGAATTGCTTTCATCAGCGCTGGGACCGCTCTCGGTGGAGTCGGCCATCTTGCTCGCCTGGGCCTGACGCTGCCGGTCCTCGCTGTCAGCGAGGAACCACAGGTTGTCGAAGGCGATGCTCACCGCGTCGATCTTTTCCGGGTCGGTGTTCCGGACCCTGCTTGCCAACTCCACCACAAGAGCATCGACGAGTCCCACTCGCGGTAACCGCGTGCTGGAAAAGGCATTGTGAATCGTGGCCCGAGAGGCGTACGGGACACCGGTCTGCGCCAGAGCCTTCTCCAGGGACGTAAGCGGCGGGTACTTCGCGTAGGCGTGCAACTGGTGCAGGGCGTCGTTGAGGGCACGGTGTGCCTGCCCTGTCAGTTCAGGCTTCCTCAGCCGTCCTGCGCGTGCCATGACCCTCCCGCGCTATGTCCAATAACGTCCAACTCTGTCTCAAGGCTGTGGGCAACAGCAAGCCGCAGCAGGTGGTTTCTCATGGCATCGCGGCTCGGCAGAGCGCACCCGGGGCGGGTGGACGCTCCTTTTTCACCCGCGGGAGACCCGTCCCGCTCCTGCCAGAAGAAGGAACCGCACCGCCATGATCCTTTTGGTCCTGCTCGCCCTTGTCATCCTGGCGCTGGTTATCCGGAGTGCCATGGAGAAGGCCCCGGAGGGCGATGTCCTTGCGGTCCTCCGTCTCGCCTTGACCGGGATCTTGATCCTGGTCCTTACCTATGTGGCGATGCGGATCGTGCCGCCGGAGATGGTGCCCGACCTCCTGAACCGCGCGCTCAAGGCGCTCAAAGGCTGACGTACGCGCAGCCTGACGGCAGACAAGACGCCCGTAGCCAAGTGGGTTGGCTGCGGGCGTCCTTTGGCTGTACCCGGCGGTCCGAGTGTTACCTGCTGCGGTCGCAGCACTGCTCAAGTTCGCCGCCGACCGCGCCCGCGGCCTCCGCGCAGCCTCTTCCGCGCAGGGACGGATCCCGGTGAGCCGCTGAACACAGGAACCGAGCAGCACGATGGCGCTCAGCAGCAAGCCGGCCTCCCCACCTGCTAGGGATAGCCCTCCCCGTGACCTGGTGCCTTCGCTGTTTTGTACGAACGTTGTCCGTGTGCTGCACCTGCGCTGGACGGGGCCTAACCGGTGTGAAGCGAGGGTTGGATCACTCCCCCAGGGGAGCAAGTCCACCCCCTTCACACAGGAGTTGTGATGCAGCGTCACATACGTACCCGCGCAGCGGTCGTCACCGTCGCACTCGTGGCCGCCGGAGCCGTCACCGTCGGGGTCAGCCAGGCCGCGCCGGAGCACGGGTCGAAGTCCGCGGCGGACCGGGCGGCCGCGAAGCCGACCAAGAAGCAGATCGCCGCGCTGTTCGACGGCTGGAACAAGGCCCTGCAGACCGGGGACTCGAAGAAGGTCGCCGCCCGCTACGCCTCCGACGCCGTGCTCCTCCCCACAGCCTCGCCCCAGATCCGTACGAACCACGCTGAGATCGTCGACTACTTCGACCACTTCCTGCTGAACAAGCCCAAGGGCGAGAAGATCAGGTCCGTGATCAACGTCCTGGACAGCAATTCGGCGATCGACGCCGGACTGTACGTCTTCCAGCTCACCGACCCGAAGACCGGTGAGCAGAGGGACGTCGAGGCCCGCTACACGTACGAGTACGAGAAGCGCGGCGGCAAGTGGCTGATCGTCAACCACCACTCCTCGGTGCTGCCCGCCGCAAGCTGAACCGGACGCACAGGCCCCCACCAGGGGCGTCCCGCAGCGCCACCGCACCGCCGTCATCGGTGACCAGCTGCTTGACGATGGCCAGGCCGAGCCCCGAGCCGGACCGGCCCGTCAGCCCCTGGCCGCGCCAGAAGCGGTCGAAGGCGCGGGACTTGTCCGCGTCGGACATGCCGGGCCCCTGGTCCAGCACCGACATCACCACCTCGTCGGGGTGGGACGACACCTCCACGGTGATCGTCCCGCCGTCCGGCGAGACCTCCAGGGCATTCGACAGAACGTTGTCCAGGACCTGGTCGAGGTGACCCGGGCTGGCCAGCACGAACGGCCGGCTGCCGGCAACTCCCCCCAGAGCGATGGTGACTCCGCGCTCGTCGGCGGCCGGTCTCCAGACCGAGAAGCGCTCCTCGATCACATCGATCAGCGACAGCGGTTCGGCCGCGGACACCTTCGCCTCCGCGCGCGCGAGCACCAGCAGCCCGTTCACCAGTCGGCTCATCCGGACCACCTCGGAGGTGGCCTGCTCCACGTCCTCCCGTACGAACTCGTCGTCGGTACCGTCCGCGATGTTGTCCAGGGAGAGACGCAGTGCCGTCAGCGGCGTACGCAGCTGGTGGGAGGCGTCGGCGACGAAGATCCGCTGGGCGGCGACCAGGCTGTCGAGGCGTTCGCCGGCCGAGTTGAGCGTGCGGGCCAGCTGCTGGGTCTCGTGCGGGCCCGTCACGGGTGAGCGTGCCGTCAGGTCGCCGTCGCTGAACCGGGTCGCCATGTCGTTGAGCTGGCGCAGCGGGCGGGTGAGGCGGCGGGCCACGAAGGCGCCGATGAAGGCGGCCACGGCCAGCACGCTGACCGCGAGTACGGCCCGGAAGCCCCAGATGCTCCACAGCCGGCCGCTGAGGTCGGAGGTCGCGTACTTGATGCGTACCGCGCCCACGATCCGGTCCTCGTCGTCCGCCGACTCGGCCGGCACGGTCACCACGAGGTGCCGCCCCCAGACGAAGGAGGAGCCCCAGTCGACCGTCGTCCTGCGGTCCTTCAGCGCCTGCGTGATCGCCTTGTCGTCCGCGGGCAGGGGCAGCGAGGCCACCGCCGTGCCGCTGGAGTCGGTCACCTGGACGGTGCCGGGGGTGTCCTGCGAGTACGCCCCGGCCATCCGCGCGAGCGCCTGCCGCGAGGACGCGTCCCCCTCGCCCAGCAGCAGCGCCATGGTGGTCGCCTCGCGCTCCACCGACTCCTCGGTGTCCCCGCGCAGCTGCGCGGTCAGCGTGAAGGCCACCGGCACGGTGAAGGCGGCCAGCGCGACCGCCACCAGGAGTACGTAACTGACGATCAGCTGCCGGATCATGAGGCGGCGTCACCCTTGTCGCCGCCACTGCCGCCACTGCTCCTGCCGTCGTCGCCGCGGTCGCCGTCCTTGTCGATCTCCAGGCGGAAGCCGACCCCGCGGACCGCCTCGATGGTGATCGCGCCCGCGAGTTTCCGCCGCAGCGCCGCCACATGGACGTCCAGCGTCTTGGTCGGCCCGAACCAGTTCGCGTCCCAGACCGCTTCCATGATCTGTTCGCGGGACATCAGTGCGCCCGGCTCCTCGGTGAGGAAGGCCAGCAGGTCGTACTCCTTGGGTGCGAGGGCGACCTCCTCGCCGTCCAGCCGGACACGGGCCGCCTTGCGGTCGATGGTCAGCCGCGATCCGTACCGGTCGGGTCCCGCCGCCGCGGCCTCCGCCGCCGTACGCGGCTGGGCGCGCCGCATCACCGCCCTTATCCGCGCGATGACCTCGCGCACCCCGAATGGCTTGGTGACGTAGTCGTCGGCGCCGAGCTCAAGCCCGACCACCCGGTCCGTCTCGTCGATGCGCGCGCTGATCACGATGATCGGCACGTCACCGCGCCGGCGCAGCGCCTTGCAGACGTCCAGACCGTCGGTGTCGGGCAGCCCGAGATCGAGCAGCACGACGTCGTACGGGTCCTCGTGGGCCAGGGCGTCGCCGCCCGTGGCGACCCAGGCCACCTCGAAGCCGTATCGCAGCAGCCCGCGCCGGAGCGACTGGGCTACCGGCTCGTCGTCTTCCACCAGGAGTACGCGCACAGGCGGAACCCTAGGGCCTGTCTGACAATTCCCGTCTGCCCCGCGACGCCATGCACGCACTCTCGCCGCACCGGGCGCAGACCCAAGTACGTCCAGTACGAGGCTCTACGCCCGGCCCGCCGAGAGCACGCACCTGACGCCGCGAGGCCGCCCTCCGGGCGACGACGGGAATTGTCAGACAGGCCCTGCTTGAAATTTAACGCGACGGCTCGTGAGTGTGACGCGGCGCACTTTCCGAGTGAGGTGCGTCCGGGCAGGGCAGATGCGGTCCTGGAGCGGCCGGAGGGCCGGCCTACGGAAGCCGACCGATCGGACTGCCGAAAGCCGGACGGACCCGGGTGATCAACTCGTGAGCGGGACATCTCACGATGCGATATCGCCGGGGTGGAATTCGGCCGCTCGTTAGACTGAGCCGACCGCAGTCGTGCGGTACGAGACGGATTGAGCGAGGAGCGCACGTGGGCCTTGTCGTGCAGAAGTACGGAGGCTCCTCCGTAGCCGATGCCGAGGGCATCAAGCGTGTCGCCAAGCGGATCGTCGACGCCAAGAAGAACGGCCATCAGGTCGTTGTCGTGGTGTCGGCGATGGGTGACACGACGGATGAGCTGATCGATCTCGCCGAGCAGGTATCCCCGATCCCTGCCGGGCGTGAGTTCGACATGCTGCTGACCGCAGGAGAGCGGATCTCCATGGCCCTTTTGGCGATGGCGATCAAAAACCTGGGCCACGAGGCCCAGAGCTTCACCGGCAGCCAGGCAGGCGTGATCACCGACTCCGTCCACAACAAAGCGCGCATCATCGATGTCACGCCCGGCCGCATCAGGACCGCGCTGGACGAGGGCAACATCGCCATCGTCGCCGGGTTCCAGGGCGTGAGCCAGGACAAGAAGGACATCACCACGCTGGGGCGCGGCGGGTCGGACACGACCGCCGTCGCGCTTGCCGCCGCCCTCGACGCCGAGGTCTGCGAGATCTACACGGACGTCGACGGTGTGTTCACCGCCGACCCGCGGGTGGTGAAGAAGGCCCGGAAGATCGACTGGATCTCCTCCGAGGACATGCTGGAGCTCGCGGCCTCCGGCTCCAAGGTGCTGCTGCACCGCTGCGTCGAGTACGCACGCCGTTACAACATCCCGATCCACGTCCGCTCGTCCTTCTCGGGACTGCCGGGCACCTGGGTCAGCAACGAGAATCCGCAAGGGGACGCGCAGGTGGAGCACGCCATCATCTCCGGAGTCGCGCACGACATCTCCGAAGCCAAGATCACGGTCGTCGGCGTCCCGGACAAGCCGGGCGAGGCCGCGGTGATCTTCCGCGCCATCGCGGACGCCCAGATCAACATCGACATGATCGTGCAGAACGTGTCGGCGGCCTCCACGGGCCTCACCGACATCTCCTTCACCCTCCCCAAGACCGAGGGCCACAAGGCCATCGAGGCCCTGGAGAAGGCGAAGACCGCGATCGGCTTCGACTCGCTGCGCTACGACGACCAGATCGGCAAGATCTCCCTGGTCGGCGCCGGGATGAAGACCAACCCGGGCGTCACCGCCTCGTTCTTCCAGGCGCTGTCCGACGCGGGCGTCAACATCGAGCTGATCTCGACCTCCGAGATCCGCATCTCGGTCGTGACCCGCCAGGACGACGTCAACGAGGCCGTGCGCGCCGTGCACAGCGCCTTCGGGCTCGACTCCGACAGCGACGAGGCCGTCGTCTACGGAGGCACCGGCCGCTGATGGCCAGGACCGTGGGACCCGGGACCGTGCGACCCGGGTCCGTAGGGCCGACGCTCGCGGTCGTGGGAGCGACCGGAGCCGTCGGCACTGTCATGCTCCAGATCCTGTCCCAGCACGCGGACATCTGGGGCGAGATCCGCCTCATCGCCTCCCCGCGCTCGGCCGGCCGCAAGCTGGCCGTGCGCGGCGAGCAGGTCGAGGTGGTGGCCCTGACGGAGGATGCCTTCGACGGGGTCGACGTCGCCATGTTCGACGTACCCGACGAGGTCGCCGAGCGCTGGGCGCCGCTGGCCGCGTCCAAGGGCGCGATCGTCGTCGACAACTCCGGCGCCTTCCGGATGGACCCCGAGGTGCCGCTGGTGGTGCCCGAGGTCAATCCGCACGCCGCCCGGGTCCGGCCGCGCGGCATCATCGCGAACCCCAACTGCACGACGCTCTCCATGATCGTGGCCCTGGGCGCGCTGCACGCCGAGTTCGGCCTGCGCGAGCTGGTGGTCTCCTCGTACCAGGCGGTGAGCGGGGCCGGGCGCCGCGGTGTCGACACCCTGCGCCAGCAGCTGTCGCTCGTCGCCGGTACGGAACTGGGGACGACCCCCGGTGACGTACGCAGGGCGGTGGGGGACAACACGGGCCCCTTCCCGGAGCCGGTGGCGCTCAACGTGGTGCCGTGGGCCGGGACCGTGCGCGAGGACGGCTGGTCCTCGGAGGAGATGAAGGTGCGGGACGAGTCCCGCAAGATCCTCGGACTGCCGAACCTGCCCGTCGCCGTCACCTGCGTACGGGTGCCGGTCGTCACCACGCACTCGCTGACCGTCCACGCCCGCTTCCAGGGCGAGGTGACGGTGGACCGGGCGAGGGAGATCCTCGCCACAGCACCCGGCGTCGTGCTCTTCGACAATCCGGCGGCGGGGGAGTTCCCGACGCCCGTCGACGTGGTCGGCACGGACCCCACCTGGGTGGGGCGGGTGCGGCGGGCGCTCGACGATCCGACGGCGCTGGAGCTCTTCGTCTGCGGGGACAATCTGCGCAAGGGGGCCGCGCTGAACACGGCTCAGATCGCTGAACTGGTGGCGGCCGAGCTGGGTTGAGGGTGGCCCGGCCGCGGCTGCCGCTGTGGCGTCGTGCGCGCCTCTGTGCCACGTCACAGCGCTGCGAGGACGGCTCCTGGCCGGAAATTTTCTGGCCGAAGGTTGAATCGTTTGTAGGATCTGTGTGACTTTCATGGTCGGATGATGGTCCGGACCACTTGAATCCAGGCTTGCGACGATCGAGGCTTCTGGCGTTCGAAGATTTTCCTCCCCGTTCTCCGCAACCACGCGGAGGGCGGGGAGCGTCTTTGCGGTCGCCCTTCAGGGGCGTCCGGACGCCACGTTCATATGGGGCATAGGGGATGAGCTTTTACGTATGAGGGCATTTGACGCACTGTCTGGCGTGCAGCCTGAGCCTGACGCAAAAGTGATGCCTGTCGCGTACAACCCCAATGGGGGGACGCGTGTCCAACTGGCGTGGCTGAGGTACTCGAATTCACTGTGGCAGCGCGGGGCACGACCCTGCGCCCGCCCCGCCGACCCCGCATGTCCGGCGCGTCCGGCGGCGGCATGCCGGTGATCGCCCCCATGCCCGCAGCGCGGCCGACCCGCATACCGAACCAGCGGGAAGGTGCCGACGAAGCCCTGGCGGCCGGCACGACCGTCGACCATCTCACCGAGACCTATCGCGCCCACTACAGATCGCTCCTCGGTCTCGCGGCGCTCCTCCTCGACGACACCGCCTCCTGCGAGGACGTCGTCCAGGAGGCCTTCATCCGGGTGCACTCGGCGCGCAAGCGCGTGCGCGACCAGGAGAAGACGCTCGCCTATCTGCGGCAGACCGTCGTCAACCTCTCGCGCTCGGCCCTGCGCCGGCGCATCCTCGGTCTGAAGCTCCTCTCCAAGCCGATGCCCGACATGGCGAGCGCGGAGGAGGGCGCGTACGACCTGCTGGAGCGCGACGCCCTGATCAAGGCGATGAAGGGGCTCCAGAGGCGCCAGCGCGAGGTCCTCGTCCTTCGGTACTTCGCGGACATGACCGAGGCGCAGGTCGCCGAGACGCTCGGCATCTCGCTGGGTTCGGTGAAGGCGTACGGCTCGCGCGGCATCGCGGCGCTCCGTGTCGCCATGGAGGCGCCGGCATGAGCGCGAAGGACGAGCGGGCACGCCATGATGAATACGGTCGCGGCTACAGCGACGACAACGAGCATGACCAGCACGCTGGGAACGGAATTGTGAATCACGGCCCCTCGGGGAATTCGGGCCCGGAAGAATCGGGCGTCTCGGACACGGACGGCCGCTCGGCGGACCGCCCGTCGGGTGCTTCGCCGCGCTCGTCGAGCCCTTCGGGCGCGGCGGGACAGCCGGAATCTTCGGCCGAGCCGACCCATTCGGCGGAGCCGGCTCCTTCGGCTTCGGCCGAGCCGGCCTCTTCGGTCCACTCGGCTCCTTCTGCCCGCTCGGCTCCTTCCGCCCGTTCGGACGCGGATGCCGCGGGCCGGGGGCCCGGTGACACGGGCGGATTCGGTGCCGACGGCCTCGCGCTGGGGGCGCTCGGTTCCGACGAACTGGCCCTGCGGCGGCTCCTGCACCAGGCCGTCGAGGAGATCGAGCCGACCGACGGCACGCTGGACCATCTGCGGCGTGCGGTACCGGCCAGGCGGGCACGCAAGCGTCAGGCCGTCGTCGGCATGGCGGCCGCCGCACTCTTCATCGGCACGGCCGTCCCGGCCCTCATCCACGTCTCGAACTCCACCGGCCCCAACGCCGACCCGTCCATCGCGGCCAACGCCTCACAGACCCAGGGCGGCGCGAACGAGGGCAAGCAGGACGGTACGGGGGGCGGCTCCGGCGGCTCCTCGGGCAAGGACGACGACAAGGACAAGGGCGACAAGACCGACAAGCCCGAGCAGGGCAAGGGCGGCACCGGCGGCACCGCGGGCACCCAGCCGTCGGCCTCCGCCGCGAACGTGCCCGCCTGTACGTCCCTGCAGCTCGGCAGCGCCTCCGGGAGCGCGGGCTCACCCGACGCCAGCGGCGCGGTCTACGGCTCCTTCCGGGTCACCAACGTCTCCGCCGCCAGCTGTACGGTCTCCGGCGACGGCTCGGTCGTCCTGGCCGCCCAGGGTGCGGCGAGCCCGTCCGCGATCGGCACGGCCCTGCACGCGACGGGTGACGCGGCGGCCGGACTGCCCGACCAGTCCACGTACGCGGCCGCGCTGGTGCTCCAGCCCGGCTCGGCGTACGAGGTCGAGTTCGCCTGGGTGCCGTCGAGTACTTGTCCGACCACCGGTGGCAGTACCGGCGGCGGCGAGCCCTCGCCCGACCCGACGCCGACCGGCACCACCGGCGACAGCGGCGGGACGACCTCGGAGGGCACCAGTGGTGTCAGCTCGCAGCTCATGAAGGAGGACGGGGTCGCCGACGGAAGCGTTGTCGTCTCCTACGCGGCGGAGGGCGGCGGGCCGACGGCGTCCACGACGGTTGCCAACGCCTGCGCCGGCACGGTCTATCGGACCGGGGTGCTGGCGGGGTCCTGAGTGGCCTGGTTCTGAGGTCCTGCCGAGGCCCGTTGGGGTCTTGGGGTCGTTCGTTGGGTGCGGGTGCGTTGTGGCTGGTCGCGCAGTTCCCCGCGCCCCTAAAAGATGCGCAGTTCCCTGCGCCCCTGAAGGGTTGACCCGTCGATCGACGGGTCAGGCCGACACCTTCGTGTTGTCGGTGGTGGCGGTGTCGCTGTCCTCGCCCTCGTCCTCGACGAGGCCCAGCTCCGCGTCCTGTGCGAACTCCACCTCGCGCCGGATCAGCCGGAACCACATGAAGACCACGAAGCCCGCGAAGACGAACCACTCGCCGGTGTAGCCCAGGTTCTGGAACGCCTTCAGGTCCAGGCCCGTGTCCGCCGGAGCCGCCGCGGGCACCGCCTTCATCCCCGCGTCGGCCTTGGCGAGAGTGACCCAGGCGTCGTACACGTCGTACGGCACGAGGTTCACCAGCGCCGCCGAGCTGATCGCGCCGGTCTGGCCGGCGGGGAGACCACCGGCCGCGGGCACGCCGTTCGACCCGGGTGTCTCCGACGCCTGCAGCGCGCCGGCCACGGTGACCTCACCGGCCGGAGCGGCCGGGGCCTTCGCGGGGTCCGCGGCTCCGGGGAGCCAGCCCCGGACCACCGGCAGGGCCCTGCCGTCGTCGGTACGCAGCAATGTCAGAACGTAGAAGCCGCGCTTGCCGTCCAGCTCCCGGTCCGGCACGAGCAACTGCTTCCCGTACCGGCCCGTCGCCGTGGTCTGCTTGCCGGACGTCTCCTTGTCCACGGGCAGCAGCTCGGCGAGCGGCCTGGCCGGATCCGTCTTGGCGGCCGTGGCCTGCTCGCCCGCGTCACGGTGGTCCTGGACCCGGTCCTCGAACCGGCTCAACTGCCATGACCCCATGAAGATGCAGAAGGGGATGGCCAACAGCACGAAGACGTTGATCCCCCACCAGCGGGGCGTCAGCAGGAACCGGTACACAACCTCAAAGGTACGGGGCCCTCGCGGGGGGCTCGGCCGAGGGGTGCCTCTCTGCCGACCCGCCCCACGAGGGGACCCGTGCGCTCACTTGCCCAGGTGGCGCTCCGCGAAGTCCAGCTCCAGACGGACCTGCTTGATCCGCTCGTCCACGACCAGCGAACCGTGCCCCGCGTCATAGCGGTACACCTCGTGGACGGCGTCGCGCGCGGCGAGTCTGGTCACGTAGTTCTCGACCTGACGGATCGGACAGCGCGGGTCGTTGACCCCGGCGGAGATGTAGACCGGAGCCTTCACCGCGTCGACGTACGTCAGCGGGGACGAGGCCTCGAAGCGCTCCGGGACCTCCTCCGGTGTGCCGCCGAGCAGCGTGCGGTCCATCGCCTTCAGTGCCTCCATCTCGTCGTGGTACGCCGTGACGTAGTCCGCGACCGGCACCGCGGCGATGCCGAGCGCCCAGGCCTCGGGCTGCATTCCGACGCCGAGCAGCGTGAGGTAGCCGCCCCAGGAGCCGCCGGTGAGGATCAGCCGGTCCGGGTCGGCGAGACCGGAGGAGACCGCCCACTCCCGCACGGCCGCGATGTCCTCCAGCTCGATCAGGCCCACCCGGTGCTTGAGCGCGTCCGTCCACTCACGTCCGTAGCCCGTGGAGCCGCGGTAGTTGACCCGGACCACCATGTACCCGTGGTCCACCCAGGCCGCCGGGCCCGCCGCGAACGAGTCGCTGTCGTGCCAGGTCGGGCCGCCGTGGATGTCGAAGACGGTCGGCAGCGGACCCGTCACCCCCGCCGGCCGCTGGACCAGGGCGTGGATACGGCCGCCGGGACCGGTCACCCACTCGTCCTGGACGGACACCGACGCCGGGGCCTTCATACCGGGCGGGTCGAGGACGACCTCGCCGGACGTCGAGCGGACCACCGGCGGCTCGGCTGCCGACGACCACAGGAACTCCACGCTGCCGTCCGGGCGTGCCGTTGCCCCCGACACCGTGCCCCTCGGCGTCGGCACCTGCTCCAGGCCGCGGGTCGCCAGGTCGTACCGCCACAGCTCGCTGCGCGCCTCGAAGCTGTTCACCACGAGCAGCGCGGAACCGTCCGGATACCACTCGGCGCTCAGGTCGCCGTCCAGCCGGGCGGCCAGCGCCAGGTCCGTCTCCTCGCCGGACGCCGCGTCCCACACCATCGGCTCCCAGCGGCCGCGCCGCTGATGCCCGACGAGCAGCCGGGTGTCGCCGTCGACCGGGGCGAAGCCGAGCACCTCAAGGCCGAGCTCGGCCGTGCCGCCCTTGGTGTCGTCGAGCTCCGCGACCGCCGAGCCGTCCATCCGCAGCACCCGCACCGCCGAGTGCATCGCGTCACCGTGCTCGGTGTGCTCGATCGCGATCAGCGAACCGTCGTGCGAGAGATCGCCGACGCCCGCCGACTCGCGGTGCCGGTAGACCTCGACGGGGTCCTGGCCGGTCCGGCTGACATAGATCGTCGAGCCGTCCTCGTCGGTCGACCGGCCGACGATCGCCGTCCGTCCGTCCCGGCCCAGCGCGAGCCCCGCGGGATAGGAGGGGTCGAGCCCGGGAGCCGCGGGCTCGTCGGAAAGGGGCGCGCCGCCCTCGCCGCCCTTGCCGGCCTCGCCGCTCTTGTCGCCGGACCCGGCGAACGGCTGTCGTCGCCAGATCCCGAATTCGTCGCCGTCCTTGTCGTCGAACCACCAGATCCACTCGCCGTCCGGCGACATCACGCCGTCCGTCGTCCCGTTGGGCCGGTCCGTGACCTGGCGCTGGCCGCCCGTCTCGCGGTCCCACGCGTACAACTCGTACGTCCCTGTCGCGTTCGACACGAACAAGGACCGGTGCGGCGCGTCCTCCGCCCAGTCCGGCAAGGACACCCGCGGCGCCCGGAAGCGCTTTTCCCAGTCCGGCATGCTTCCCTCGTGCGGGACGGACCCGTTGCTCTCAGTCATGGCCCCATACTGCCCGCACTGGGCGACAATGCGCTGCCAGGGTCCTCAGCCTGTGGAAAACTCCGCGGGCCGAGTGCGCGCCGAGCCCGCGCCGAGTCCGTCGCGGCAGGGGCAATGTCCGGGTCCGTGCAGGTCAGGGCCGATTGTCAGTGGCCGGGTGCACTATGGCGCCATGACCTCATCGACCGATCTGCGCAAAACGGATCTGCGCGAAACAGTGGAGAGCTTCTGGGCCGCGGCCGAGGACAGGGACTGGGCGGCCTTCGCGGACACCCTCGCGGAGGACGTCGTCTACACCCTTCCCCAGACACGCGAGCGCGTCAGCGGGCGGGAGAAGTACGTCGAGTTCAACCGCGAGTATCCCGGCGACTGGCATCTGCGGATCGAGCGCATAGTCGCCGAACCCGGCCAGGTCGTCACCTGGGTCCACGTCACGGTGGGCCTGGACGAGGTGTACGGGATCTCGTTCTTCACGGGTGACGCGGAGGGCCGCGTGCTGACGGTCACGGAATTCTGGCCCGAGCCGTACGAACCTCCGGTGGGGCGCGAGCATTTGGTGGAGCGGTACTGAGGAGGAGCGCGACCACTGTCCGGGACTACGCGCCCGTACGTTCCCGTGGGCGTCGTCCCAGCAGTTCGGCGAGGCCTCGCCGGGTGGCCGCGATGACCACGCGGTCCTCGGAGCCGAGCACGTAGGTGGGAGGCAGGTCCCAGACCAGGCCCGACGGGCGCTCGGGCGAGCCCGGGGCGGGAGCGGTGGCCGGGCCGGGCCGGCGTTCCTCGGGGGAGGCGCTGTCCAGGGCCAGCACCCGCCACGCTCCCGCGCGGAACGCCTCGGCGACCGTACGGCCCTCCAGGTGCGGATGTCCGGCGACGTCCAGGGCGGCGAAGAGCAGGACCCGGCGTTCGACCGGGATCGCGCCCAGGATCTGGCGGCCCATCATCGCTCCGGCGAAGGCGGGCGCGGCCAGATGGGAGACGCTGCGGCTGCGGGTGAGCGCGTGCGGGTGGGTGGCGCGCAGGGTGCGGTAGACGGCGGTGGCGAAGTCGTCGTCGTACAGCCGCAGCACGACACGCAGATCGGGCCGCACCGACCTGGCGTACAGGGAGGCTTCCAGGTTGGTGGTGTCCGCGCTGGTCAGGGCGAGCAGGGCGTGCGCGCGGTGGATCTTGGCGGCTTCCAGGACGCCTTCCTGGGTGACGTCACCGAGGACGACGGGCACGCGCAGCCGGCGTGCGAGCGCGAGCCCGCGCGCCTCGGGGTCGGACTCGACGCACACGACGGGGATGTGCAGTTCGCGCAGCCGGGCGAGGACACGTGTGCCGATCTTGCCGAGCCCGAGGAGCACGACGTGATCGGAGAGCCCACGGGGCGGCTTCCGCAGCGCGGTCCCGCTGCGGAACGTACCGAGGCCCTCCAGCACGGCGGCGAGGAGCACGGGGAGCAGCAGCAACCCGACGAGACCGGAGAGGAGTTGGAGGATCTGGCGGCCGAGGGGTTCGTCGAGCGCGGGGTCGTTGATGGCGAAGAGGTCGAGGAGGGTCAGGTAGGTGGCGCGCAGCGGGTGTTCGCCCGTCGTCACCATGGACGCGACGGCGAGCGCCACCACACAGGCCACCAGGCCGGCGAACGACCAGCGCAGCCGCCGGGAGAACAGCCTGCCGAAGGGCAGGACACTGCGTCCGGCGGGGAGCGGCGGACCGGAGTACGACACCGTCTCCAGGACGATGGTGCCGCGGCCGGTCGCGGCGGCCACGGAACGTTCGTCGGGCAGGAGCCGCGGCCCGTTCTCCCCGCTGCTCTCCGAACCGTCCGCGCCGGCCGGGTCGTTGGTGGTGGCCGAGAGCAGGGCCAGCGTGCACAGGCCCGGGTCGGCGACCTCGCCTGGTCCGGGCGGCTGCCGTTCCACGGCCCGGAGCATCAGCCCGTCGGTCTGTACGACCTTGCTGGTCCCGGCGACCGCGGTCGCCGCCAGCGCGGGCGCGGCGGTGTCCGCGTCGGAGAGCACGGTCGTGGAGGCGTCGAGGAGTACGGGCCCGGATGGACCGCCGTCTCTTCTGCCGTTCCCTCCGCCGTCTCCTCCGCTGTCCTCGCTGCCGCCTCCTCCGGCGTTCGCTCCGACACCCTCTCCGCTGTCCGCCATACCCGCCATGGCCAGGGCGGAGGCCTGGTCGAGGAGGGCCTCGATGTGCTGGCCGAGCCGGCGGTTGTAGAGCCGGACGACCAGGCGCAGACGGGGGTTGAGGCGGCGCGCCATCAGTGCGGCGCGGATGTTCGTCTCGTCGTCGTCATGGACGAGCGCCAGCGCGGCGGCATGCTCGACACCGGCTTCGGCGAGCACGGCCTCGGTCAGGACGGGGGCCTCCAACACCCGGGCGGGGCGGGGCTCTTCGGAGGCGGCGGACCGGTTCGCCGAGGCGGTTCCCCGGGGAGAGGTGGCTCCACGGGTCAAGGAGACGGTGGCTCGGCCCGCCGCGCCCTCACCGGTGCCTCCGCTGTTGCTGCTGCCGCCGCCATTGCCGCCGATACCGCCGTTGGCCGTCGCCCGGGTCACAGCCGCCGACACGCGGTCGAGCAGCGCCGAGGCACGGGCCCGCCCGACGACCGGCGGCCGTACGGTGCCCTCGGCGGACGGTACGACCAGAGTCACCCGTTCCCCGTAGACGCCACGCAACTCGGCCGCCAGCCGGTGTGCGAGGGCGTCGTCCCCGCACACCACCATGTGCGCACCGCGATCGTCCGACCCGCTCTGATTAGGAAGGCTCGCCACAACAGCACAGAGTGCCTCACCGGCACGGACGGTTGCACAGGGGCCTGCCGCAAGGGAGTTGAGGCAGGGGTTCCGCGGGACACTGGCCGCCCGAACCGACCGCACTGCCAGAAGGATGGTGACGAGTGATGCCCGATGAAGAGCCCGTACAGCCGGTGCAGCCCGTAGAGCCCGTACAGCCTGTGGAGCCCGCGGAGTTAGCGAAGCCGGTGGAGACCACATCGGCGCAGCCGCCGGAGGGCGTCCCCGCGGATGTCCTTGCGGAGGTGCCCGAGGGCAACCCGGCTGTCGTGCTGCTGGAGCGGCTGGCCGAGAAGCTGGGTGGGAGCGCCTCGGTGTCCACTGTCTACGGCGAACCCGTGACCAGGGACGGAGTGACGGTCATCCCCGTCGCCAAGGTCGGGTTCGGCTTCGGGGCGGGCGTGGGCCGCGAGACCGGCGCCGCCAAGACCGGCGAGGGCGGAGGCGGAGGCGGCGGCGTGGGCGCGAAGCCCGTCGGCTTCATCGAGATCCAGGAGGGCTTCGCCACATACCGCCCGATCCGCGATCCCTGGGTCGATGTCTTCCTCCCGCTGGCGGTGGTCGCTCTCGGCAGCGCGCTTCCCGGGATCATCGGGGCGCTGCGCCGCAGGAAGTGACGGCTCGGGCGCGCCTTGGCCGGAAGCAGGGGGTGCCCTGGCCGGAACACGGGCATGCCCGGCCGGAACATCGGGATGAGAAGCTGTGCCGGAACGGGCGTACTGAAGGTGGAGGGCAACCCACCCGCGAAGCCCTTCCCTACCGGAGGTACCTCTCCCGTGACCACAACCGACACAGCGCCGCCCGAGGTTGAGGACCGCGAGACGGACGAGCCGAAGGGCTGGCAGTTCAACTCGCCCCTGGTCCTGACCATGCTGCTGCTCGTGGGGATCGTGCTCCAGGGCCCGATCCGCGGGGCGCTGTCCGCGCCGGTGATGCAGAGCTGGATGACCGTGTTCGTCGCGGTGATGGTGCAGGCGCTGCCCTTCCTCGTGCTCGGCGTGCTGCTGTCGGCGGTCATCGCGGTGTTCGTCCCGCCGTCGTTCTTCGCCCGCGCGCTGCCGGGGCGGCCCGCTCTGGCGGTGCCGGTCGCGGGGATGGCCGGGGCGGTGCTGCCGGGCTGTGAATGCGCGTCCGTGCCGGTGGCGGGGGCGTTGGTGCGCCGGGGTGTCACGCCCGCGGCGGCGCTGGCGTTCCTGCTGTCCGCGCCGGCGATCAACCCGATCGTGCTGACCGCGACGGCCGTCGCGTTCCCCGGAGAACCGCAGATGGTCGCGGCCCGTTTCGTGGCGAGCCTGCTGGTGGCCTGCACGATGGGCTGGCTGTGGCAACGGCTGGGCCGCGCCGAGTGGCTGCGCCCACCGACCCGCCCGGCGTCCGACGGCCTCGGCAAGGGCGCGGCGTTCTGGGGATCCGTACGGCACGACGTGATGCACGCGGGCGGCTTCCTGGTCGTGGGCGCGATGGCCGCGGCCACGCTCAAGGCCGTGGTCCCGGAGGAGTGGCTGAGCCTCGCGGCCGACAACCCGGTGGTGTCGGTCCTGGCCCTCGCGGTCCTGGCCGTGCTGCTCTCCATCTGTTCCGAGGCGGACGCGTTCGTGGCGGCGTCCCTGACCCAGTTCTCGCTCACGGCCCGGCTGACGTTCCTCGTGGTCGGCCCGATGATCGACCTGAAGCTCTTCGCGATGCAGACGGCCACGTTCGGCCGCGAGTTCGCCCTGCGCTTCGCGCCCGCCACCTTCGCCCTGGCCGTCCTGGTCTCGGCCCTGGTCGGGGCGGTGCTCCTGTGAACCGCCAGGCCCAGGCAGCCGTCCTCTTCCTCACCGGCGGCGCGATCCTGCATGCCGCCCTCACGGACCTCTATCTGCGGTACGTGAAGGCCGGGTTGCAGCCGTTGCTGGTGGCGGCGGGGATCGTCCTGATCGCCACGGCGGCGGCGACGGTCTGGTACGAACGGCAGGCGGCGCGTACGTCCGCCGGGAGCGGGGGTGAGGTGGCGCGAGCGCCCGGCGGGAACGGTCCGGAGGCCGAGCGCCACCAGGAGGCGGCCGCAGGCACGGGTACAGACGCAGATGCGCGAATAGCGGCTGAAGCCCCGGCCCGCACCGACGCCCCGATTCCCCAGGCTCAAGCCGGCACCTCCGCCGACCCCAACGACCATGACCGTGGGTCGGGGCATGGCCATGACGATGCCCACGCCCACGCCCACGCCCACGCCCACGCACACCACGAACCCCGTATCTCCTGGCTCCTGGTCCTCCCCCTCCTCGCGCTCATCCTCGTGGCCCCGCCGGCCCTCGGCTCGTACAGCGCCATGCGCACCGGCACGGCCCTGCAGAAGCAGCCCTGGGGCTTCGCGGACCTCCCTGCCGGCGACACGATCCGGCTCAACCTCGTCGACTACGCGGGCCGGGCGGCGTACGACAACGGCCGTTCCCTAGACCACCGCCACATCAAGATCGCCGGCCTGCTGGCGCTGGACCGCGACGGCACCCCGTACCTGGTTCGCATGGCACTCAGTTGCTGTGCCGCCGACGCCCAGCCGGTGAAGATCGGCCTGACCGGCCGGATCCCTCCTGTCCTGCGGCCGGACAGCTGGCTGGAGGTCACCGGCACGTACACCGCCAAGCAGACCAAGGACCCGGTGAACGACGGCATCATCCCGTTCCTCGACGTCACCGAGGTGAAACCGGTCAAGGCGCCGCGAGACCCGTACGACGAGAGCTGGAACGGCTGAACCGGCGCGCAGGCAGCCAACGCCGCCGCCGACAGCGCGGACACCGCCGACTTCGCCGGTGGAACCTGTCGATCCTCTGTCGATAGCCGGCGTACGGGGGGAGCGGCGGCCAAGTGTGGGACAGGATGAGCGAGTTGAAGGCTCTCACCCCACTCTTCCCGGAGGCCCGCAACCATGACCCGCAGTCACCCGCACCCGCACTCCCACCCTTCCCGACGCGCCCTCCTGGGCGGCGCCGCCCTCACCGCGTTCGCGGTGGCCACGGGCGCAGGCGCAGGTACGGCGAACGCAGCCACCGGCACCAGTACAGCCACCACCAGGGGCGACGGCGGCGGCACGTGGCCGACCGAGTTCCCGCTCCCCAACGGCTTTCTCCCCGAGGGCATAGCCATCGGCAGAAAGCCGTACGCGTACATGGGCTCGCGCGCCAACGGCGCCCTCTACCGAACGGACCTGCGCACCGGCGAAGGCGGGATCCTCTTCGCGGGCGGCACCGGCCTGATAGCCGTCGGCCTGAAGCTCGACCACGACGGCCTGCTGTACGTGGCAGGCAACACTGGTGTGGCGCGTACCCATGACTCCCGCACGGGCGAAGTGGTCGCAACACATCAACTGACGGAACCGACCGGCCACTTCATCAACGACGTCACACTCCTCGGCGACCGGGCCTGGTTCACCGACTCACGCGCCGCCGCGCTCTACGGAGTACCGCGAGGCCGAGCCGGAACGGTACGGACCCTCCCCCTCACCGGCGACTGGGTGCAGCTCCCCGACGTCAACAACGCGAACGGCATCGTCGGCACGCCCGACGGCCGCGCCCTGATCGTCGTCAAGAGCAACCCGGGCGAGCTCTACAACGTGAACCTCAAGACGGGTTACGCCACCAAGATCGCCCTGGTCGGCGCGACCAGCGTCGTCAACGGCGACGGCCTCTACCGCATCGGCCGGACCCTGTACGTGGTCCAGAACCGCCTGAACCTGATCAGCGTGTTCCACCTCGACTCCAAGGCCACGACAGCCACCCTGACCGGCACGATCACGGACCCCCGCTTCGACGTCCCCACCACCGCGGCCCGCTTCGGCAACCGCCTCTACCTCGTCAACGCCCGCTTCACCAGCCCTCAGACCCCGGAGACGACGTTCACGGGGGTGGCGGTCCCGATCTGACGCCGAGTACACGTGGACGTACGAGTACGCGTACGGATGGGGCAGGGGACCGACGGGAACCCTGCCCCGCTCGCTTGCTGAATTCCCATGCGGTCTGCAGGCAGGGGAGCGGCTGTCAGGCGGTGGCGCTGGTGGTGTCGTCGTAGTCCAGGTCGCCGCCGAGTTCGCGGGATGCCTGGGCCTGGGCGAGGAGCTCCCTGGCCTTGGCCTCGACGCCTTCGATGGCATCGGCACCGGCGACGAAACGCAGCGGCGGCCTGTCCTGGCCGGCGATGGTCAGCAGGGCGCGGGCGAGCTTGACGGGGTCGCCGGTCTGCCGGCCGTTCATGCTCTTCCAGGCGGCGATGGTGGCGGTGGTGCGCTCGGCGTAGTCGTCGATGGTCGGCTCGGGCCAGGTGGTGGAGGCGTCCACGAGGAGTTCGGTGCGGAAGAAGCCGGGCTCCACGACGGTGGTGTGGATGTTGTACGGCTCGACGTCGTAGCGCAGCGACTCCATCCAGCCCTCCACACCGAACTTGGAGGCGGCGTACGCGACGCAGAACTCCTGGCCGATCAGACCGGCGGACGAGGAGAGCGTGATGACGTGGCCGGCGCGCTGCTTGCGCAGGACGGGAAGGACGGCACGGGTGACGTTCATCGGGCCGAAGAGGTTGGTCTCGATCTGCCGGCGCATCTGGTCGGGCGTGATCTCCTCGAAGTAACCGGCGAAGAAGTTCCCGGCGTTGTTGATCAGGACGTCGATGCGCCCGAAGCGGTCGACGGCGGCCTGCACGGCTGCCTGGGCATCGTCCAGGCTGGTGACGTCGAGCTTGGCGACGAGCAGGTTGTCCTGCGGTCCGCCGAGGGTCTTTTCGACTTCCTCGGGGCGGCGGCCGGTGGCGACGACCTGGTGGCCGGCGGCGAGGGCCTGGCGCGCGATGTCGGTGCCGAGACCGCGTCCGGCACCGGTGACGAGAATGACCTTGCTCATGGCTGGGTTCCTTTCAAATGCTGCGGGGCTGAGGAGGCGGTCAGGTCAGGCCTGGTCGGTGGGCATGATCCACAGCTCGCCGACGGAGGCGTGGCGGGGCCGGGTGACCATGTACGCGACGCCGTCGGCGATGTCGTCGGGGGCGAGGACCTCGGTCTGCTCGTAGAAGGTGCCGATCGCCTCGCGGACCTCGGGCTTGTGGTCGTTGTGCGAGCCCAGCTCGGTGTCCACGCCGCCCGGTTCCAGGACACCGACGCGTACGTGCCGCTGGGTGACCTCCTGGCGCAGGGACTCGGTGAAGCCGTTCGTGCCGAACTTGGTGAGGTTGTAGACGCCGTATCCGTTCCAGGCCACGCGGCCCGCGATCGAGCTGATGTTGACGATGTCGGCGACCCGGCGCGGCCCGTCCTCGGCGGCCTTGAGCAGGTGCGGGAGGGCGGCGCGGGTGGTGTAGAGCAGGCCCTGGACGTTGACGGCGATCATCCGCTCCCATTCCTCGACGTCCGCGTCGACGACGGGGCCCAGGAGCATCAGGCCGGCGTTGTTGACCAGGATGTCCAGGCGCCCGAAGCGCTCGACGGCCTGCTGTACGGCCGCCTCGGCCTGGGCGCGGTCGGCGATGTCCGCCTCCACGGCCAGCGCGGTGCCGCCCGCCTTCTCGATCTCGGCGGCGAGCTCTGTCAGACGGTCCTTGCGGCGGGCCACGAGGACGACGGAGGCACCGTCCTCGGCCAGCCGACGGGCGGTGGCGGCACCGATACCACTGCTCGCACCGGTGACGAGAGCGATGGTGTCGGTCAGTTTCGTTGTCATGGGGGGAGTCCTGATTCCGAATTCTGATTCCGAATTCTGATTCCGAAAATCGCAGTGCCGGCGGTACCGCGGGGGAGCCCGGAGACCAGCGGCGGAATCACCACCGTGGGGGGCACCATCAACAGAACCGGTTGTCGCGGGAGGGTGGGAGTCCCTGATGAGGGGGTCACTGAGAGGGACCCCCAGCCGGCGGGAAGCGCTCGTAGAGTGGAGCACATGGCAGGCAAAAACGATCCTTACGGCGCCAATCGCGACATCCGTGGCGATTTTCGTGCGGAGATCCGGGAATTCCTGGGCACGCGACGGGCCAGGGTCACCCCTGAGCAGGCCGGACTACCGGCTTACGGCGGGGACCGCCGACGGGTCACCGGTCTGCGCCGGGAGGAGGTGGCCCTGCTCGCGGGCATCTCCAGCGAGTACTACACCCGGCTGGAGCGCGGCAACGCCACGGGTGTCTCCGAGAGCGTCATCGACGGCATCGCCCAGGCGCTGCAGCTCGACGAGGCCGAGCGGATCCACCTGCTCGACCTGCTGCGCGGCGCCGGCCCGACCCGCCCACCGCGCCGCCGCCCGGCCCAGCAGCGTGTCCGCCCCGCGGTACAGCGCGTACTCGACTCGATGACCGGCACACCCGCGTTCGTACTGAGCGGCCGCCTGGACATCCTGGCGGCCAACGCGTTGGGGAGGGCGCTGTTCTCCCCGGTCTACGAGGCCGTCACAGCCCCCGCCACCCCCGCCGCCTCCGCTGCCCGCACCGCCCCCGCCGACCTTGTGGGGCCACCGAACAACGCCCGGTTCGTCTTCCTCGACCCGCACGCGACCGAGTTCTTCCGCGACTGGGACGAGGTCGCGAACGACACGGTCGCCATGCTGCGCGCCGAGGCGGGCCGCGACGCCTACGACCGGCGGCTGACGGACCTGATCGGGGAACTGTCCACCCGCAGCGAGCAGTTCCGCCACCGCTGGGCAGCCCACAACGTCCGCATCCACACCACGGGCGCGAAACGCCTCCACCACCCGGTGGTCGGAGACCTGGACCTCCCCTTCGAAACCTTCCCACTCGGCACGGACCCCAGCCAGCTCCTCCTCACCTACACCGCCGAGCCCGCCTCCCGCTCCCAGGAGGCACTGAACTTGCTGGCAAGCTGGGCTGCGCCGACGAACGACGACACCGCCGAGCGGAAGTCGACCGCTGACCCCGAGCCACCCGACGCCGCCGACCCGGCGAAGTAACGCGACCGACCCCCAAAACAATCTGGGGACAGAGCTGTTCGTCCCGCCCCGGCCGGCTCACCCACGTCACCATGCGCGCGGTGCCGAGCACCGCGGCTTCCCGATCGCCGGAGACGTCGCGGATCTCCTCCGGAGTCCATCCTGCGCGACGCTCTAATACTCGCCTCAGGTTGATCGGGGACAATGAGCGGCAAAACCATCGACCGGACAGGGGGCGGGGCCGACGTGCGGATCATGATCGCGGATGATGACGTGGCCATCCGTGAGGGGCTGGAGCGAGTGCTCCAGGTCGAGGGTTACGACACCAGCACCGTCGCCAACGGTTTCGCCGTGCTCGACGGGGTCGGTGGGGCCGGCGGTGACACGCTGGATCTGCTGCTCCTCGACGTGATGATGCCCCGCCTCGGCGGGTTGGAGACCTGCCGGCGGTTGCGGGCCGCGGGCCGGGATCTGCCGGTGCTGATGCTGACCGCCCGTGACCAGGTCTCCGACCGGGTCGCGGGGCTGGACGCGGGCGCCGACGACTACCTGCCCAAGCCGTTCGCCACCGAGGAGTTACTGGCCCGGGTGCGGGCCCTGCTGCGCCGGCGCACGCCGACCGACGAGGAGTCGCAGATCCTGTCGTTCGCCGACGTCCGGCTCGATCCCGACAGGTTCGAGGCGTGGCGGGGCAGGCGGCCGCTGCGCCTGACCCGGACCGAGTTCTCCCTCCTGGAGGTCCTCCTGAGCAACGCGACCCGGGTCGTGACCCGCGACGCGCTGTTCGGGGCGATCTGGGGCTTCGGCATGAGCTCCACCGCCAACAACCTCCAGGTGTACGTGAGTTACCTGCGCCGCAAGATGGAGGCCGAGGGTGAGCCGCGATTGATCTACACGCTGCGCGGCCTGGGATACACGTTGCGGGAGACTCCTCCGTGAGCAGGCACGCCGGCCGGGAACCGCGCCGGCTGACCCGATGGTGGCGCCGGCGGTCCCTGCGGTCCAGGCTGACGCTGATCGCGGCGACGGCCATCGCGGTCAGCGTGTTCGCGGCCTTCCAGGTGGCCAGCGAGCTACTGGCCTGGGAGCTGCGGGACACCACCGAGAATCAGCTGCGCGCCGACTCCCGAGTTCTGGCGACGAACGCGGAGCGCGCCGGTCTGGCGCAGGTCCAGCTATCGCCGTATCCCGGATCCGGTCGGCTGGTGCGGGTCATCCTGCCCGACGGCTCGATCCGGACGCCGGCCGGCCAACCCGCGCTGCCCCCGGTCAGCGAGGACGCCGGGCGCGTGGCGCAGGGCGCGTCGGCCGACCTGCTGGAGTCGAACGACAGCGACGAGGACGGCTACCTCATCTACACGCTGCGGGCGGGCGACGGCGCGGTCCAGGTGGCCCACGTCGCCGACGACAGCCCGGTCAACCAGTTCGGGTTCGGCATGCTGCTCATCGGGCTGCTCTGCGTGGTCGGCGGCGCCCTTGTCGGGCGGACCGTGGCGCGGACCGGGCTGGCACCGATCGACCGGCTGACCGCCGCCGCGGTACGTGTCGCGCACACCCGGGATCTCGACGCCGACATCCCGGATGAGGGCGGTGGGGAGATCCGGCGGCTGATCCAGTCGATCAACGACATGCTCGCCGCGCTCCGGGACTCCCGGCGGGCCCAGCGGCTGCTCGCCGAGGACGCCGCCCACGAGCTCAAGACCCCGCTCACCAGCCTGCGCCTCAACGCCGAGCTGCTGATCCGGCTCGATCGGCGCGGCACACTGGACAGCGCACTGCCGGCGGAGAGCCGGACCCGGCTGCTCAACGATCTCGGCGCCCAGGTGGCCGAGTTGAGCACCCTCGCCGCCGAGCTGACCGACCTGGCGCGCGGTGACATCAGCGACGAGAGCACCGAGCTGCTCGACCTCGCCGACGTGGTGGGGGCCGCCGCGACCCGGGCGCGTTCCCGCGCGCCCGACATCGAGGTCGCGCTCGACGTGACCTCCGTGTGGGTGAGCGGGCGTCCCGCTGCGCTCCAGCGGGCGGTGCTCAACCTCATCGACAACGCCGGCAAGTGGTCCCCCGCGGACCAGCCGATCCAGGTCCGGCTCCGTGCCGAGGGCGCGTCGGCGGTGCTCGAGGTCGACGACGCCGGGCCGGGCATCGACGCCGCCGACGTACCGCGGGTGTTCGACCGGTTCTACCGTGCCGACAGCGCCCGGGCGTTGCCGGGATCCGGTCTGGGGCTGTCGATCGTGCAGCGGGTCGTCGACGCCCACGGCGGCCGGGCCACCGTCGCCCGCTCCACACGCGGCGGCGCGCTCCTTCGCGTCGACCTTCCGACCGCGGCCCCGCCCGCCCCGCTCGCACGGCTCACCGCCGGGAATGACACCGCGGTGCGCTGACCCGCCCCGGCGGCGCGCCGCAGGACAAGGGGCGGCGGCGGCCCTCGGGTATGGCCCCGCGCGGCTCACCCTCGGGGCAGGGCACCGCGGTGCGCCGACCCCAGCCCCGGCCGCACGGCGCAGGACAAGGGGCGGCGGCCCTCGGGTATGGCCCCGCGTGGCTCACCGTCGGGGCAGGGCACCGCGGTGCGCCGACCGCAGCCCCGGCGGCGCGGCGCAGGGCAAGGGGCGGCGGCCCTCGGGTATGGCCCCGCGTGGCTCACCGTCGGGGCAGGGCACCGCGGTGCGCCGACCGCAGCCCCGGCCGCACGGCGCAGGACCAAGGGCGGCGGCCGTCGGGCAATGGCCATGTTGTCCGACGGCTCCTACCTCACGCGCATCGCCGGGCTCACCCTGCGCGTGATCGAGGCCGAGATCCGCACCCGTACTGCCGACGGCAGCACTTTCGGCGACACCTACCGGCTGCTGACCACCCTCACCGACCACTGAACCGACCCCGCCCAGCAGCTCGTCCGCCTCCACCACGAGCGCTGGGAGATCGAGTGCGCCTACCTGGCACTGCGTCACACACTCCACAAAGGCCGCGCCCTGCGCTCAAGGGATCCAGCCGGACTCACCCAGGAACTATGGGGACTTCTCACTCTCTACCAAGCTCTACGATCGGCCATGGTCACAGCGGTGGAAACCCACCCCGGTACCGGTACCGCCCCCGACCGCGCTGCCTTCACCATCGCTCTGGAGGCCGCCCGCGACACCGTCGCGCTCGTCGCCGGCCCGCCCGCGACCACCGGACACCGCACCAGAGCCGACCTGGTCGGACACATCGGCACCCGTCTCCTGCACGCCATGCTGCCCAAGCGCCGCCTGCGGTCCTCCGCCCGCGTCGCCAAACGCGGAACGGACTTTCGTGGGCGTGACTTCGGGCCCAGTTGCGACGGGCCTTGATTCTCGTGCGGGTGTCGAACAGCGCTCCGGAGAGAAGTACCGCGGTACCACCTCCCTCCCGAAGATGACGACCGCAGTACGACGAAACAGGACGGAATCGGGCCTAGCGTTCAGGCCATGACGAAACCTGAGAGCCTACTGCGGAGGTTAGGGGTGGCCGCCATGGCGCTGGCGACGGCGTTCGCTGTCACCGCCTGCGGGTCGGACGCCGACAACAGCGCGGCGCCCACCGCGACCGGCTCGCACAGTGCGCACGCGGGCGGGTCATCGGCTCCACCGCAGCCGCTGCGCGCCGGCGAGCGGTTCGCCGACCTGAAGATGGCCAAGGCCTACACGCCCGCGCCGCCGGAGGGCGGCGGCACGGACGAGTACCGGTGCCAGGTGATCGATCCGGGCCTGACCAAGACGGCTTTCCTGACCGGGACCCAGGTCATGCCGGAGAACGTCGCCATCGCGCACCACGCCATCGTGTACGCGGTGCCGCCGGACGGCGCTGCCGCGGTGCACGAGCAGGACGCGAAGACCCCCGGCCTCGGCTGGCAGTGTTTCGGCGGGACCGGCGTGCCCAGCGCCGAAGTAGAAGAGGGGGAAGCAACGTGGGTGGACACCTGGGCACCGGGCGCCACGGAGACGCTCTTCACCCAGGACGCCGGCTACAAGCTGGAGCCGGGCAGCCTGATCGTCCTCCAGCTCCACTACAACCTGCTCGCGACCGACGGCAAGCCGGCCGGGTCGGACCGCTCGGCGGTGCGGCTGCGGCTGAAGGACGGCACGCCGCAGACCCGGGAATTCGACACGTTGCCGCTCGACGCGCCGACCGAGCTCCCCTGCGCCGCCGACGAGTCGGGTCCGCTCTGTGACCGGGAGGCCTCGATCGCGGACGTGACGAAGCGGTTCGGAGAGGAGGTCGGCGGCACCGCGGACGAGCAGCTGGAGGAGTGCGGCCAGAGCGCGCCGAAGCCCGGTGACACCCAGACCTGTGACCACAAGGTGGAGGCGCCGATGACGCTGTTCGCCGGTTTCGGCCACATGCACCTGCTCGGGCGGGCCATCAAGGTCGAACTCAACCCGGGCACGCCGAACGCCCAGGTCGTGCTGGACGTGCCGCAGTTCGACTTCGACAACCAGCGGCTGGTGAAGCTGCCGTCGCCGGTGGAGATCGGTCCGGGGGACACGCTGCGGGTGACGTGTACGCACGACGCGGGGCTGCGCAAACAGCTGCCGCAGCTGAGCAAGCTGCCGCCGCGCTACGTGGTGTGGGGCGACGGCACCAGCGACGAGATGTGCACGGGCATCATGACGGTCTCCCCCCGCGAGTCCTGACGAAGCGTCGAACGTGTGTGAGCTCACTGAGGTCAACCTGAGGTCAACAAGCCGAAAAACAGCTCTGAGCTCACACACGTCCGCACTGAACTCACACCCGTGCGGCGTCGTGGCGGTCGGACGGACGGTGACGTGGGCGGCTGCAGGCGGACCCGGCAGCGGAGCGGTCGATCACGCGGAGCGGTGCGGCCCGGAGCGGCCCGGAGCGGTGCGGTGCGGTGTGGTGCGGTGTGGTGCGGCTGGGAACTACGGTCGCGCCCCCGACGGACGCGCGAGATGAAGTGCTAAATCGGCCGGGTGAGTCTCAGGTCGTAGGCGAGGATGACGGCCTGGATCCGGTCCCGTGCGCCGATCTTGGCGAGGACCCGCCCGACGTGGGTCTTCACCGTCGACTCCGACAGCGTGAACCGTTGCGCGATCTCGCCGTTGGTGAGGCCGTGGCCGATGGCAACGAGGATCTCGCGCTCGCGGCCGGTCAGGGAGTCCAGCCGGGGATCCTCCCGCACGGGCTCGCAGAGGTCATCGCCGAGCCGGTCGGCGAACGCGTCGAGCAGCCGCCGAGTCAGCGCCGGCGCGATCACCGCGTCCCCGGCGGCGACGGCCCGGATGCCGGCGAGCAGCTCCTCCGGGCGGGTGTCCTTCAGCAGGAAACCGCTCGCCCCGGCCCGCAGCGCGGCGAACGCGTACTGGTCCACGTCGAACGTCGTCAGCACCAGGATCCGCGAACGCCCACCGGCGGCGACGATGCGCCGGGTGGCCTCGATCCCGTCGACGCCCGGCATGCGGATGTCGATCAGCACCACGTCGGGATGCAGCTTGGCGGTCCGCCGAACGGCCTCGGCGCCGTTCTCGGCCTCACCGACGATCTCGGTGTCGGGGGTGCTCTCCAGCAGCATGCGAAACCCGAAGCGCTGGAGCGGCTGGGCGTCCACCACGAGCACAGAGATCATGAATGGCTGCCTTTCAGGGTCGCGTAGACGGTCCGGCCGCCGTCCGGCGCGGGGCCGACGCGGGGCCGGCGCTGACCGTGCCGCCGTGGAGCGCGGCGCGTTCGGCCATACCGGCGAGGCCGAGACCCGTGTCGCCCGGCGATGCCTACTTCATACCGAGCGAACCTGAGACGACCGTTAGACGGCGCTCAGGCCGGTTGGCCGCCGACACGGGTTCGTCGTCGGGCGGGCCGCTGCCGTGCACGACGATGTGGACCCGACAGGAGCCGGCCGCCAGGCTCAGGTCGACGGTGGTGCGCGGGCCGGCGCCGACCTGGTGGGACACATAGGCGCCCGCGTTCTGCACGCGCTGCTTCCCGGGCGGCGGATGCGGCTGTCCGCCCGCATCGTCAAGTGCGGAACCTCCCGCTACAACATCTGGAACCGTGACGGGCGTCCACGCGGCAGCACCCCGATCACCGCCATCGAGATCACCGTGCACCCACCAGCTCTGCCCAGCGCGCAGGGCCCGAGCCGGGCCCTCTCCGGCCGTTGGGGCCAGGTCTGCCGGCTCTTGGCCGAGTACTCCAACCAGGCCATGCACACCCGGGACATCGCACGGCATCTCGGGCTGTCCCCACCTCGGCGCCCCCTCAGCAGCCTCACCGCGCAACTCTGCTACTGGGCCCGCAACGGCCGACTCATCCGCACCGCGCCAAGCACCTACAAGATCACTCTCCCTGACGCCTTGAAACCACCAACAGGGCCTTGACTCCGTGGCATTGGGCAATGGCCCGCGCGGCCCACCACCGGGCAGGACACGGTGCGCCGGCCCCAGCCCCGGCGCGTGGCGCAGGACCCCAAGGGCGGCGACCGTCGGGCCCATGAAAAAGGCGGCCGTCGGGCCCATGAAAAAATCCGGGACGGGTCTGAGGCCCCGTCCCGGATCTCGTTCGTGCCGCCGTGCTCACCGTTGTAGCGCGGGCTCCTCCTCGTCGGCGGCGAGCGGCTGTTGACGGTCCGGCAGCTCCGCCGCCGGCCGGGACAGCCGGCTCGGCCACCAGATTCGCCGGCCGATCAGCAAGGTGAGGGCGGGCACCAGGACCGACCGCACCAGCAGGGCGTCGAGCAGCACGCCGAAGGCGACCAGGAACCCGACCTCGACCAGCATCACCAGCGGAAGTGTGGCGAGGACCGCGAACGTGGCCGCCAGGACCAGGCCTGCCGAGGTGATGACGCCACCGGTGGCCGAGAGGGCTTTGAGCATGCCCTCTCTGGTGCCGAGACGCACGGTCTCCTCCCGGGCCCGGCTGGCCAGGAAGATGTTGTAGTCGACGCCGAGCGCCACCAGGAACAGGAATGCCAGCAGCGGCACCGAATTGTCGACACCCTTGAACCCGAGGATCGTGTCGAAGACGAACACGCTGCCGCCGAAGGCCGCGGCGAACGAGACGATCACGGTGGCCATCAGGACCAGCGGGGCCAGGATCGCGCGCAGCAGCAGCCCGAGGACGAGCAGGACGACGACGAGCACCAGCGGGATCACCAGCTTCTCGTCGCGCTTGGTGGTCACCTCGGTGTCGAGGTTCTCCGCACTCGGCCCGCCGACGATCGCCTCCGCCCCGCTCACCGCGTGCACGGCGGTGCGTACCCGCTTGATCGTGTCGTACTCCGCGACGGTGTCCGGCGCGTCCTTCGGGAACACGGAGATGTTGGCCCAGCCACCGCTGGTCTGCTCCGGGACGGCCAGGGCCACACCGCGAGTGTCCTTGACGATGTCGATCACCCGCTCCTGGTGCGCCGGCCGCGTGAAGACCGTCATCGGCTGGCCGCCGAGCTCCGGGAAGTGCTGGCGGAGAACGGTGAAGCCGGTGACCGACTCCGGCGCGGACAGGAACTGGTCCTGCTCCCGCAGGGCGCCGGTGTTGCCCGCCAGCCCGAGGGCGAGTACGCCGAGGACTCCGAGCGAGCCGAGCGTCGCCACCCACCGGCGGCGGCTGATGGCGGTGCCGAGCCGTCCCCACAGCCCCGGCTTCTCCTCCACGGCCGTGCTGAACCGCGGGACGGCCGGCCAGAAGATCCGCCTGCCGAGCACCACGAGCACCGCCGGGAACAGCGTCAGCATGGCCACCAGCGCGCACAGGATGCCGGCCGCGCCGATCGGGCCCAGCCCGCTGGTGCTGTTCAGGTCCGCGACGAGCAGGCAGAGCAGGCCGGCGACCACGGTGGCCGCGGACGCGACGATGGCCGGCGCCGCGCCGCGCAGCGCGTGGACCATCGCGACCCGGACGTTCTCATGGTGGTGCAGTGCCTCCCGATATCGAGCGATGAGCAACAGCGCGTAGTCCGTGCCGACGCCGAACACCAGGATCGTCAGCAGCGCCGAGTTCTGGTCGTTGACCACGATGCCGAAGCCCTTGACGAGCAGGTAGACGGTCCCCATCGAGGTCAGTGCGGCCGCGCCGACGGCCACCAGCGGGATGATCCACAACACCGGGCTGCGGTAGGTGAGGATGAGCAGGAGCGTGACGACGACGATGGTGGTGAGGAGGACCTGCACGTCGATGCCGTCGAAGACGGCATCCATGTCGCCGTCGATCGCACCCGGGCCGGTCACGTCGAGTTCCAGGCCGGCGGGGCGGTCCTTCGCGGCGTCACGCATCGGGCCGACGAGGTCCTCCGGTGCGCCGTAGGCCGTGCTCACCTCAAGGGTGAACATCATCGCCTTGCGGTCGGTGGAGGGGCTCGTCGGTGAGCCCTCGTCGTCCTCGCCGGCCGCCTCCGTCGCCTTCGGCGGGTACTGCTTGGCAAAGGTGTTGTAGTGGCGCTCGACCGTCGCGCGGTCGGCGTCGGTCATGCCGCCGGCGCGGTGGTACACGAAGACGAACGTGCTGTTCTCACCGCCGGGAAGACGGTCCTCCAGCACCGCCACCTTGGTGGACTCGGCACTGGCCGGCAGGGTGTCCACGGCGCTGTCGGTGGTGACCGAGCTCAACTTTCCGCTCAGCGGCACCATGCCCGCCGCCAGCACCAGCCACAAGCCGATCACTAACCATGGCACCCACCGGCCTGCCAACCGACCGGCCGGCGCTTCCCCGGACGGCGCTGCGTTGACTGCCATCACTAGCCTCCTACATACGAGTTGCATCGCTGATCTGGATGCCTACTTCGTACCGAGCGAACCTGAGGCGACTGTTAATACGCTGCTCAGACCGGTTGGCCGAACCATGCGCCCGACGCACGCACCAGCGCGGGCAAGGCCCGGGCGACACAACCATCGGGCCGGATGAGCAACGCGTCGACGTCCACCGGTCCGTGCGGGCGGCGCCCCTCACGCAGCAGGTCCCCCGACCGGGTCACCGCGGTGACGACGTCCGGGTCGGGCCGCGCCGACGTCAACTTCATGTCCGGGCACAGGCTGCCGACGAGCCGGTGGTCGTCGCCCAGGCCGTACCGGACGTCCACGACGTACCGGTGGGCGTCGTCAAGGTCCATCAGCTCGGAGAACATCTCCCACAGCGCCCTCGTCCGCGGGTCGGGTCACATCAGGACGATCTGGGCCCGGGCGTTCTGCAGCAGGCGCGCCGCGACCGGATGCCGTCCGGTGGTGTACGTGTCGAGGATGTCCTCGCCGACCCAGCCGCCTACCACGGCCGCGAGCTTCCAGCCGAGATTCGCCGCGTCGACGATCCCGACGTTGAGGCCCTGGACCAATCCGAAGGGGTACGGATACATCGCCCACTTGGCGCGATAGCAGGCCTCGCCATGTCCCGCGAGCACAGTCCCGGAGGCATTCCACACAGTGTGAGCGAACGCCGGACGTGGATAGCTCGACTGCCAAATCGGTGCCGTCGGAGTCCGGATAGCCAGGGCTGACGGCGATGTCGGGGAACTCGTAGATGTCACCTTTGATCGCGTCATCCGTGATGCGGAGCAGGACATGCGTCAGTCGGGGACGCACATCATCCCGTGAGCCGGCATTACTGGATCGCCCGGCAATGGATCGATTCCCCGATCCCCTACCGCCTTGAGTGCCGGGTGCTGCGCGTGGTCAGGGCCTGACCGCGAACACCATGCCGATGTCGCCGGCCCGCTGCACAGAGTCCTGCTCGGTGCTGACTTTGAAGCCGTGTGCGAGGAGGACCTCGCAGACTGTGTCGCGGTTCTGCTGCCAGCCCTCCACCTCGACGACGGCCTGGCGGACCAGCGGCCAATGCCGTTCCTCGATGCCTCTGAGTACCTCGAGTTCGGCGCCTTCCACATCGACCTTGAGCAGGTCGATGTGCTCGATGCCCTGCTCGTCGAGCACCGATGACAGGGGCCTGACCTTGACCCGGTGCGTCTCAAGCCGCCGCATCACCCGCAGCTTGCGGCCGATGAGAAAAGTGAGGATGGGGGCGGGTACGCGGCGCAGGACCGGTCCCACACCGCCCTGGCGGATCATTTCCACCACGCTGGCGGTGACCCGGCGCCGCTCGTCCTCGATGTTCCCCGAGTCCCGCGAGGAGGACGAGAAGATCGTGGCGGCCGGAACGTAACTGAAATCGAGCTCCTCGTCACGGGACGCCAGGCCGTAAGGGAGCGCGGTCAGCCGCCCGTTGAAGAACTCGCGAGCATTGCGTTCGAGTGTCGCGTGGAGTGGCGGCATCGGCTCGAAGGCGTAGATCCGCACGTCCCCGTCCAGCCGCTCATAGACGGCGGCCGAGAACACACCGATGTTGGCGCCCACGTCGAGTACCGTCGCGCCCGGCGTGCACTCGATGCCGTGGGTGAAGTAGCCGTCCACCTCCTCGCGCAGGAAGGACGCCTCCCAACGATTTATGCTGTGCAGTTCAATCGCACTCATGGCCATGACGAAGTGATGTACCAGGGTTGGAGCCAACAAACCAGCCCGCACCCTTCGCTTCGGCCACGTCCCAGATCCACAGGGTGTGACATCGGCCCATGCTCATAACGGTGCGAAGGTGCTGGTGAGCGAGGCCACTGCCGGTGACGATAGCCATGCTCGCGCGTCGCCGTCTGCCGTCGCCCGCTGACGTTGATGTCAGCAACGAATGTCAGCTCCTTGCCGCACCTGCCCACCACTCCTACCACCGCTCTCCTCGGAGCATCCCACGCTCGCCCCTCGATCAACGCTGCGACCTGCGCTTTAGCTGTTGACGGCTGTCAGTGTTGGTTGTTGTTAAACGCCCCCGCACGACCCAGAGACGGCCCGAGCGGGGGTGTTGTGGTCCCCTCGATGCAAACTATGGGCGGAGCGGTTGCTGAGGTCTGCTGCGCTGGTCAGCCAGGTTTCGGGGATCGACAATGGTTCATACGGTTCGGCGTGGTTGCTGTACTTCGCTGCTGTACAGCAATCACCACACCCTGGACGTATTGAGGTTCGGGTCCGGCGCTCCAGCTGCCCGGAACTGATGCCACGCTCCGGCGTCATCTACGAAGACACCCACTCCTAGGGCCTCGCAGACGTTGAGGGCGCTCAGAAAGCACTGCTCTCTGCTCAGCCCGTCTGCCCCTTCGTCGACAACACGGCGGATCTCTGCGCAGAGTTTGTCGAACTGGTTGACGTCGACAGTCGGCCGCTGTTCGCTCATGGCTCCCTCTCATTCCGAAGCGGAAGGTTCGCCCTCTGTAGCGTTTCACCAGAAGTCGACCGTCGCACCTAAAAGTCTTAGCCGGCTTGGAAGATCGCGTATGCGGATGCGGTCAGAGATGGCAAGTTATTGATCTGCCACCTCTCGGGTCGACCACTGCTGGCCCCCGCTGTTCCCCTCCCTTCCGGTCGGGCACGTGAAGGGCAAGCGGGCCCCTCTGCGGGCTTGCCGCGGCGTAGTTGGGCCTCCCCCCAGTGTGACCTGATCGTCGCTCACGCGACCAGCGGAGGGGTTGCGCTCTGACTCGAGCCGGGGCCCATGATGCTCAGTCCTCGGTGCCTGATTGAGGCCGATCATGCGGAACGGCCGGGTCGGGAAGCTTCTGGGGTGTACGTCCAAACCGTTTCTTCGGTTCCCGATCGCGCTAAATTCCGGAGATCGGCAAAGGCCAAATCGGTTTGCGCAGGTCAGCTCGATGAGAGTCTGTCCACATCGTGGACACCGGTAGAGGCTGGTGAGTAGGAGGAATGTCGCTTATTCCACATGCTGGACGATGGGGTTTGACTTCTGCCGCGAAGCCGTAATCTGCCTTCAACTCCCGCAATACGGGGAGCCGGTGGGGGCCGCTCGCTGCGCCTGAGAAACGAACGAGCGGCCCAAGCCCCGATGTCCGCATGGAACAAGGAGCCCTGCCATTATGGCTGACCCGAAAGAAAGTCGCACAGCCCTGCTCGTTCGCGCCGGGATGTACACGTCCGCCCTTGCAGCCGGCGTGACGCTGGTACTGGCGGGACACACGACACCGGTTGAAGCGTCTGGCTACATCTCCCCATTCCTCATCATTTTCGAGGGCCGGACGGGAGGCGCCAGCAAGCGCTAAGAGTTCAACTCGAAGCCCCCTGTCAGCCAAGCAGGGGGCTTTCTGCTGCATCCTCGGCCGGACTCGTCGTCCTGTTGGGTTTCCTCAGAACCGTGCTGCCCAATCACTGAACTGCGGATCAACGGAGTACATCTCACCGCCACGCTTTCATCATTCCTCAACCCACCACCTTCCCTGGCTCCCATCCCGTCCGCCGTCGACCCACACACCGTGGAGCGGGCGTGGTTCATGGCGTCCAGGTGGAGCGCGCCGCTGTACGAACGACCTGGACGCCATCGGCCGCGTCGGCTCGGCTCTGCCTGGGCCGGCGGTGGACGCGATGGGAGCTCACCGCGCCCGCCACACTCGGCCAGCACTCGCGAGCGGCGCCCCCTCCATCCCGGAGTCGGAGCGCCCCCGCCGGAGGCACCTCTGTGACCGCGGCCGTGTTCGTGCGGTGATCGCCACTCATGAGCCCGGCTTATCTACTCGTGGGCGCGCGTCGGCGCAGCGCCCGCAGCGCCCGCAGCGCGGGCCGAAGGCAGGAGTGCGGAGGGCGGCGGAGCCGGGAAGTGCACCCGACGGAGCGCAGCACAGCCGGGACTTGATGAAGTAGAGAAAGTTCTATCCCGCTGGGATGCGTCGGTTGCCGTCGTGGCTTCGTACGTGAGGTCTGTTGCCGTCCAAGGCGTCCAGGGGGCGAATCGTGAAGGCCTCGGGCGTGCATTCCGCCAGCTCGTTGGGCGTGGGCGAGGCAACAGCGGTCGACTCGCTCGATGTGCGTTCCATGCCGCCGGACGGCTTGCAGCGGAAAGTCAAGGCGACGATTCCTGGGTCGTGTTCTTGTAGCCCCCAGCGAGTTCGGCCATCTCTATGTGGATGCCCGTCTCCTCTAGGACCTCGCGGGCGACGCCCGTCTCGGAGGTCTTGTCGAGTTCGAGTACACCGCCCGGCAACTCCCAAGGTGGCAGGGGCAAGACCAGGAAGTCCCGGCGAACGCTCGCTCTGCCGGTACGTTGTGTCGGGTCCTCTGGCAGCAGTTCGAGGGCCAGGGCTGGGAGCGGCTCGCCGCTGGTGACAGCTGGGAGGAACACGGGCTCGTCTTCTCCTCGGCGTCGGCAAGCCGCTCGACGCGACCAACGTCCGGCGCGCCTTCCGCCAGGCGCTCAAGGATGCCGACGGGATCAACGCCGACGAGTGGATACCTCGGGAGCTCCGGCACAGCTTCGTGTCTCTGCTCTCCGATCGCGGCGTCCCGCTGGAAGAGATCTCCCGGCTCGTCGGCCACTCCGGCACGGGCGTAACCGAGGAGGTCCACCGGAAGTAGATCCGCCCCATCATCCAGACCGGTGCCGTGGTCATGGACGGCATCTTCAAGCGGGATCCGAAACGCTAGTCACGCAGTTAGACACGCAGCAACACCAGAGGGCCCTTACCTACCCGGTAAGGGCCCTCTGATCTGCTACTTAGCTGTCGGGGTGGCGGGATTTGAACCCACGACCTCTTCGTCCCGAACGAAGCGCGCTGCCAAGCTGCGCTACACCCCGATGCCGCTTGGAGCAGGCCACTCTCGTGGGCCCTGTTCGTGGCGACGTCGTTTACTTTAGCCCACCGGTGGCCGGAGACGAAATCCGGTTTTCGGGGGGTCGGTGGCGGCGTGGAACGGGGCGGACGTGGTCGAGGGCGACGAGGAGGAGGGCCAGTGCGTAGCAGGCGAGGCCGAGGATGGTGGCGTTGCCGAGGACCTCTGCGTAGCCGTGTCGGGGCACGTCCAGGAAGGGGTACGGGTAGCGGGCCGGCGTGTTGGCAGGCAGCAGCGCGCCCCGGGCCAGTGTGAAGGCCAAGTACGCAGCGGGCAGCACCAGCCAGGTCGCCGCGGTGTGGAGACGCAGCGGGCCCGGGCGGGTCAGCAGGAACCAGTCCAGTACGGCCATGACCGGGACCGCCGTGTGCAGGAGGTGGTTCGTGAGGGCGGGCCAGCCCGTGAGCGTCCCGGTGTCGCCCGTGATGGAGAGAGTGCTCGAACCGTTCGCCAGGATCACGTGTTGGACCAGGCCCGCGCCCACCGCGTACAGCATCGTGCCGGCGGTGACGGACGGCGGTAGCGGGCGGCGGGCCGTCCATGCCCGCCAGGCCGAGGCGGTGAACACCGCGGCCACCACGACGCTGCTCAGGATCGTGAAGTGGCTCATCACCCGGGACGGGGTGCCCAGGACCAGCGCCAGCGCCACACCCGCCGTCGCCGTCAGCGCGACGAGGAGACGGAAGGCGGCGACCAGGGGGCGGCGGACGCGGGGGACCACCGCGTCCGCCGGGACGACGGGGACGATGGCGGCGGCGTTGGCGGCCACGCCTGGCAGGACGGGTATGTCCGGGATGTCTGCGGGCAGAGGGGTGGTCATCCCCTCACGTTAAGCGGGTCGGACAAAAGGGGCGAGGCGGGTTGAACCGGTCGGGCGGTGCTGTCCGGTGCGGCGTGACCCGCGGGCCACCCTCACGCTCCTCCCGTGCCCAAGCCCTCCCTTGCGTGTCCAACGCCCACCCTCAGGTGCCGGACGCGCCCTCACGTGCCCCACGCACCCCGCGTGCCCAATGTCCACCCTCACGTGCCCCCGCGTGCCCGACGCGCCCTCACGTGCCCCGCGCACCCCATGACGACGCACCCCACACGCCAGCCCTCGTCCCGCCGCGCCGCCTCCTACGCGTCAGCGCAGCGACAGTGACAGCGCCTGTGCCCGTCCCGCCACCCGATCCCCATCAACCGCCTCGGCCCCCTCGGCCCCGGCAATCCCCTCGGCCCCGCCAACCCCTCAGAGCCCTCAGAGCCTCAGCCCCAGCCCCCCCCTCGGCCCCCTCAACCCCGCCCCACCAACGTAAGCAACGTAGCCTCCGGCGGGCACGCGAACCGTACCGGTGTGTACCTGTTCGTTCCGCAGCCCGCCGACACGTGCATGTACGCCGTCCGCCCGGACTCCGCCTCCGTGTGCGTGGACAGGCCCTTCGCCCGTTCCGTGTCCAGGTCGCAGTTGGTGACGAGGGCGCCGTAGAAGGGGATCCGCAGCTGGCCGCCGTGGGTGTGGCCGGCCAGGATCAGGGGATAGCCGTCCGCGGTGAAGGCGTCCAGCGTGCGAAGGTACGGGGCGTGCACGATGCCCATCGAGAGGTCGGCCGAGTCGGACGGGCCACCCGCCACGCGCGCGTACCGGTCGCGCTTGATGTGCGGGTCGTCGAGCCCGGTCAGCTCGACCTCGAAGCCGTCGATCTTCAGCGAACCCCGGGCGTTCGTCAGGTTCAGCCAGCCCGCCGCGTCGAAGCCGTCGCGCAGCGGCTCCCACGGGTTGTGGACCACGCCGACCGCGGGCGCGTTGCCGTTCAGCCCGTGCTTGCCCTGCGCCTTCTCGAACAAGTAGCGGGCGGGGTTGCGGAGTTTGGGCCCGTAGTAGTCGTTCGAGCCGAAGACGTACGCCCCCGGGAACTCCATCAGTGGACCGAGGGCGTCCATCACCTCGGGCACGCCCTCCGGGTCGGACAGGTTGTCCCCGGTGTTGATGACGAAGTCGGGACGCAGCCCCGCCAGCGACCGCAGCCAGCGCTGCTTCTTGCGCTGGCCGCTCACCATGTGGATGTCGGAGACCTGGAGCACGCGCAGCGGTCGCATTCCGGGTGGCAGCACCGGGACCGTCACCCGCCGCAGACGGAAGGAGCGGGCTTCGAAACCCGCCGAGTAGAGCAGACCGGCGGCGCCAGCCGCCGCGATTCCCAGAGGTACTCCGTATCGCGCGCGCATGAACCCATCGTGTCAGACCCCACACACTCGTAAGACCATCGGAGGACCATCGACGGGTCGTCGAACGGTCGTCGAACGGGCGTCGGAGGGGCGTCGGAGGGGCGCCGAAGGAGGTGCCCCGAAATCCATGGGCAGCCGTCGCACCACACCTGCGACAATCACCCCATGACCACGCTCAAGTCGAAGCTGCAGGCAGACCTCAACGCCGCGATCAAGGAGCGCGACGAGCTCCGCTCCTCCACGCTCCGGCTGACCCTCGCCGCGATCCAGAAGGAGGAGGTCGCGGGTACGTCGAAGCGCGAGCTCTCCGATGACGAGGTGCAGAAGGTGATCGCCAAGGAGGCGAAGAAGCGCCGCGAGGCGGCCGAGGCCTTCGCGCAGGGCGGTCGCGCGGAGTCGGCCGAGCGCGAGAAGGCGGAGGGCGTGGTCCTCGCCGAGTACCTGCCCAAGCAGCTCTCCGACGACGAGCTCCAGCAGATCGTCGCGCAGGCGGTCGAGGAGGCGAAGGCCGCCGGTGCCGAGGGCCCGCGCGCCATGGGCCAGGTCATGAAGATCGTGAACCCGAAGGTGGCGGGCCTGGCCGAGGGCGGCCGCGTCGCCGCGGTGGTCAAGAAGCTGCTCGCGGGCTGAGGGGCGGGGCCGCCGAAACAGCCATACGCCGATGGGGGCGCCCCTTGTCACAGGGGGCGCCCCCATCGGCGTACAACTACCGACTACGGACTACCGACTACGGGGCCCCGGGCCTGCCGAACCCCGGGCCCACCCCGGGCCTACGGGAAGTTCCCACCGTTCCCGTTCCCCCCACCGTTGTCGTTCCCGCTGATCGTCCACTCCTCGGGGATCGAGATGGTCGGATTGGGGAACTGCGGGTTGCCGTTGCCGCCGTTGTTGCCGTCACCGTTGCCACCGCCGTTCCCGCCGTTGTCCCCGTTGTTGCCGTCCTCGTCACCGTTGTCGTCCTCGTCGCCGCGGCCGTCCTCTTCCTGGCCGATGTTGCTGGGCGGGATGTTGACGAGGTTGAACTGGGGCGCTTCCCTGCCCTCCAGGGCGCCGGCCATCATGTCGCGCCAGATCGGTCCGGGAACCTTGCCACCGAAGACCTTGTCGTACGGGATGCCGCCGATGGTGATGTTGGTCATCCGCCGCTTGTGGGCCGGGTCGCCGACCCAGACCGCGCCGGCCATGTTCGGCGTGTAGCCCACGAACCAGGCCGCGTAGCGCTCGTCCGTCGTACCGGTCTTGCCCGCGCTCGCCCGGCTGTCGAGGCCCGCCTCCGAGCCCGTACCGTCCTCGACCACGCCCTTGAGGAGCGTGTTGATCGTGTCGGCGGTGTTCTCCGACATCGCGCGTGAGCACGTCGACTTCGGCACCGGCAGGGACTTCTTCTGGCCGCCGACGGTCTGGCGGATCGACTCGATGGCGATCGGCGAGCAGTACGTGCCCCGGGTGGCGAAGGTCGCGTACGCGCTCGCCATCGTCAGCGGGGACATCTCCTGCGTGCCGAGCGCGATGGACGGGTTCTGACCGATCTTGTCGCCGTCGGCGCGCTCGGCGCCCATCTTGGCCGCCATCTCGGTCACCGGGCAGATGCCGATGTCACTGATCAGCTGTACGTAGTAGGTGTTGACCGACTTCGCGGTCGCGTCCCTCATGTCGTACGGGCCGACCTCGGTCTCGTTCTCGTTGGTGAGCTTGGCGGGCTTGGTCGGATCGTTCTTCCAGACCTTGCCGTCGCACGCGGAGACCGGGCTCGGGTACTCCATCTCGTACGGCGACGAGTACACCTGGTTCGCCGGCTTGCCGCCCTCGATGGCGGCCGCGGCCACGATCGGCTTGAACGTCGAACCGGGCTGGTAGCCCGCGCCGCCGCCCATGCCGGCGTCCACGGACAGGTTCATCTGCGTCTCGTTCTTGCCGAAGCCGTACGGACGCGACTGGCCCATCGCGAGGATCTTGCCGGTGCCGGGCTCGACGATGGTGGCGGCGGTCGCCACGTCGTCGTTCTTGTAGACGTGGTCCTTGATCGAGGCCTGCGCCGACTCCTGCGACTGCGGGTCGAGCGTCGTCCTGATCGTCAGGCCGCCCTGGTTCCAGATCTTGGCCCGGGCCTTCTGGGTCTTGCCGAAGACCGGGTCGTTCAGGAAGACCTCGCGGACGTAGTCACAGAAGAAGCCGGCGCCCTTGACCGCCGTGATGCAGCCGTTCTTGGGCTTGCTGACCTTCAGGCCGAGCGGCTTTTTCTTGGCCTTGTCGGCCTCCGCCCGGGAGATGTCGTGGACGTCGGCCATCCGCTGCAGCACGGTGTTGCGCCGCTTGACGGCCTCCTCCTCGTCGTTGACCGGGTCGTACCGGCTCGGCGACTGGACGATGCCGGCGAGCAGCGCGGCCTCCTCCACCTTCAGGTCCTTGGCGGACTTGGAGAAGTAGCGCTGGGCCGCGGCCTCGACGCCGTACGCCTGCTGGCCGAAGAACGTGATGTTCAGGTAGTTCTCGAGGATCTTCTTCTTGCCGAGCTCCTCCTCGACCTGGATCGCGAACTTCAGCTCGCGGACCTTGCGGCCGAGGGTCTGCTGGGTGGCCTGGGCGACCTTGGTCTGGTCGTCGCCGGCCTCCTCCACGAAGACGTTCTTCACGTACTGCTGCGTGAGCGTGGAGGCGCCCTCGGAGACGCCGCCGCTCTGCGCGTTCTTGTTGAGCGCTCGCAGGACACCCTTGAGGTCGACCGCGCCGTGCTCGTAGAACCGGGAGTCCTCGATCGCGACGATCGCCTTCTGCATGTACGGCGAGATGTCCTTGAGGTCGACCACCGTGCGGTCACGTGAGTAGACCGTGGCGATCTGGCCGCCCTTGTTGTCCAGGATCGTCGTGCGCTGGCTCAGTGGTGGCCGCTTCAGATTGGTCGGGATCTCGTCGAACCCCTCGACCGAACCCTTGGCCGCGAGACCGAGCGCGCCGAACGCCGGCACGGCGATTCCGGCCATGACGGCTCCCGCGAGCACACTGACACCGAGGAACTTGGCGGCCTGCTGCGTTGACGACAGGCCCCCGCCCGAGCGCTTCTTTGGCATGAGGGCAGCCTACGTTCTCATTCGCCGGACACGCGTATAGGCCTTGGCCTAAGCTGCTCTCAACTGTCACAGCAGTAGGGCTACGTATCAATACGTCCGGCGACCCCGAATCGTTTCGGTCGGAACTCAACTTTTTTGTTGAGCACGTGCCCGAATCCGCCTCATGTGTCAGTTGGTGTCCGATGTGACGCAACTCAACTGCCCCGGTTTGCCGGGAAGGTCACGCATGTCGCCGGGTCACTCCGTTGGGTGATCTGTCGCGTACCCATAGTCCATTCGGGCCATTCAAGATTGGGCCCGAAGGGGCTGGTTGACTGTGCCCACCTTCCGTAACGTCCTCAACTGGCGGCGGTGAATATGCCGCTGCCGCCGTGGGGGAGCCTCGATTCGGGAGAGGACGGCGCCGGTATGGGCTGGGTAACCGACTGGAGTGCGCAGGCGGCCTGCCGCACTACCGATCCGGATGAACTGTTCGTTCAAGGAGCAGCGCAGAACAGGGCCAAGGCAGTGTGCACCGGGTGTCCGGTACGCACGGAGTGCCTGGCCGACGCGCTGGACAACCGCGTCGAGTTCGGCGTGTGGGGAGGAATGACGGAGCGGGAGCGCCGCGCACTGCTGCGCAGGCGGCCCACCGTCACCTCTTGGCGCAGGCTGCTCGAAACCGCGCGTACCGAGTACGAGCGAGGGGCGGGCATTCTGCCTCTCGACGAGGAAGAGGTGTACGAGAACTTCGCGGCGGTGGGCTGACCGCCTCTCCGCACGCAACCGGGGTCCCATCGGCCCCGTATGCGTCAGGGGGCCACGTGACGTACACGCGACCCCGCACGGCGTCGTAGACGGCGTCCGCACGCAACTGGGGCCACTGCGGCCCCGAGAGGCTACGCAGCTCCGGCCGGCGAGGTACCGGCCGCGAGCCGCTCCCCGATGTTCCGCAGCCCTGCGAGGTCGTGCACATCGCCGGGCAGCGCGGCCACTTCGGCCACCGCCACCTCGGGGTGGCGTGCGGCGAAGCGGTCGCGTGTGCGCTGCTCGCGGGAGAGCAGCTGCATGCGCTCGGCGTGCAGCCTCAACAGGCCTGCCGTGAGTTGTTCGACGGTGCGGTCGTCGCGGTCGTCCGTGGGGTCGTCCGTTCCGGCTCCTTCGGCGGTGGTCCGGTCCGCGGCGGGGGAGCCTGCGTCGGGCGCGGGAGCCTCGGGAACGGTGGTCTGGGTAGCGGGTGATTCTGAACTGCCGTACGTGTCGGGAGAGTTACGAAGTCCAGCTTTCCCGCCGGACTGATCCACAATGCGGGCCTCGTCAAGATTTTCCGCTGCGGCGGGATCGGAGGCGAGGTCGAGGGTCTCCGCGGCGGCCAGTGCCCGCTCCGCGGACAGCTGGGCCGCGCCGCTGCCGTGGACGCGGTTCAGCACGAGCCCCGCGAGCGGCATCTCCTCGGCGGCCAGCCGCTCCACGAAGTACGCCGCCTCGCGCAGCGCGTCCCGCTCCGGGGCCGCGACGACCAGGAACGCCGTCCCGGGCGCCTGGAGCAGCTTGTACGTGGCGTCCGCGCGGGTGCGGAAACCGCCGAAGGTGGTGTCCATCGCGGCCACGAACGTCTGGACGTCCTTGAGGAGCTGGCCGCCCAGCAGCTTGCCGAGGGTGCCGGTCATCATCGACATCCCGACGTTCAGGAACTTCATCCCGGCCCGGCCGCCCAGCTTCGCCGGAGCCGTCAGCAGCCGGATCAACTTGCCGTCCAGGAACGACCCGAGCCGCTTCGGGGCGTCCAGGAAGTCGAGCGCCGAGCGCGAGGGCGGGGTGTCGACGACGATGAGGTCCCACTCCTCGCGGGCCCGCAACTGGCCCAGCTTCTCCATCGCCATGTATTCCTGCGTGCCCGCGAAGCCCGCCGAAAGCGACTGGTAGAAGGGGTTGTTGAGGATCGCGGCCGCCCGCTCGGGGTCCGCGTGCGCCTCGACGATCTCGTCGAAGGTGCGCTTCATGTCGAGCATCATCGCGTGCAGTTCGCCGTCCGCGGAGTCGTCGACGCCCTTCACCCGGCGCGGGGTGTTGTCCAGCGCGTCGATGCCCATCGACTGGGCGAGCCTGCGCGCCGGGTCGATGGTGAGGACGACCACCTTGCGGCCGCGCTCGGCCGCGCGCAGCCCGAGGGCCGCCGCCGTGGTGGTCTTGCCGACGCCGCCCGAGCCGCAGCAGACCACGATGCGGGTCTTCGGGTCGTCGATCAGCGGATCGACGTCAAGGACGGCCGCTGCGTCTATGGCGCGGGCGGGGTCGTGCCCGTGCACCCCCGGACGGGCGGTCTCGTGCGAGTGGGCCGTGTCCTGTGCGCTGGCCGGGTCGTCGTGTGCGCGGGCCGGGTCCTGGCTCATGAGATCCCTTGCTGACGCAGTTCCTTGGCGAGTTCGTACAGGCCCCCGAGGTCCATTCCCTCGGCGAGCAGCGGGAGTTCGTGCAGCGGGAGGTCCAGGCCCTGGAGCACGGCCCGCTGGTCGCGCTCCAGAGCGTGCCGCTCGGAGTACTCGTCGGCCTGGGTCAGCAGCGGCTCCACCAGCCGCTCGGCGACCCCGCCGCGGCGCGCGCCACCTAGTCCGGCGGCGGACAGCGACTTGGCGATCGCCGTGCGCGGAGCCTCGCGGGTGAGCGCCAGATCGGTCTCGTCGAGGATCGAGGGCCGCACCATGTTCACGATGATCCGCCCCACCGGCAGCCGCGCGGCGCGCAGCTCGGCGATGCCGTCCGCGGTCTCCTGGACGGGCATCTCCTCCAGGAGCGTCACCATGTGCACGGCCGTCTCGGGCGACTTGAGCACCCGCATGACGGCCTGCGCCTGATTGTGTATCGGGCCGATCTTGGCGAGCCCGGCCACCTCGTCGTTCACGTTCAGGAAGCGGGTGATCCGGCCGGTCGGCGGCGCGTCCATCACCACGTAGTCGTACGCGAAGCGGCCGCGCTTGTCCTTGCGGCGCACGGCCTCGCAGGCCTTGCCCGTCAGGAGTACGTCCCTGAGGCCCGGGGCGACGGTGGTCGCGAAGTCGATGGCGCCGAGCTTCTTCAGCGCGCGTCCGGCGCTGCCGAGCTTGTAGAACATCTGGAGGTAGTCCAGAAGGGCCAGTTCGGGGTCGATGGCTAGGGCGAACACCTCCCCGCCACCTGGAGCGACGGCGATCTTCCGCTCCTCGTAGGGCAGGGCCTGCGCTTCGAATAGCTGCGCGATGCCCTGCCTGCCCTCGACCTCGACCAGAAGGGCACGCTTGCCCTCGGTCGCTAGGGCGAGCGCGAGTGCTGCGGCGACCGTGGTCTTGCCGGTACCGCCCTTGCCGCTGACGACCTGGAGCCTGCTCACGTCTTCGAGCCTAACCAGTCGGCCGCCGAAGTACGCAGGAGGCTGTGGACAAGCTGTGGGCGAGGTGCCGGGCGAGGCCACCGACGAAGCTCCCGACCAGGCCCCCGACGAGGCCCGCTGAAGGGCGTGTGCGGCAGCGGATACAGTCGCCCTCATGACCAAGTGGGAATACTCAACCGTGCCGCTGCTCGTCCACGCCACGAAGCAGATTCTGGACACCTGGGGCGAGGACGGCTGGGAGCTCGTCCAGGTCGTGCCCGGGCCGAACAACCCCGAGCAGCTCGTCGCCTATCTGAAGCGCGAGAAGGCCGCATGAGCGCCGTCGAGGCGAAGCTGGCCGAGCTCGGACTGACCCTGCCGGACGTCGTTCCGCCGCTCGCCGCGTACCAGCCCGCGGTGCAGTCGGGTGTGTACGTGTACACGGCCGGCCAGCTCCCGATGGTGGACGGCAAGCTTCCGGTCACCGGCAAGGTGGGCGCTGAGGTCACGCCCGAGGAGGCCAAGGAGCTGGCCCGCACCTGTGCGCTGAACGCCCTCGCGGCGGTCAAGTCGGTCGTGGGTGACCTCGACCGCATCGCGCGCGTGGTGAAGGTCGTCGGCTTCGTCGCCTCTGCCTCCGACTTCACGGGCCAGCCCGCGGTGCTGAACGGCGCGAGCGAGCTGCTCGGCGAGGTCCTCGGCGAGAAGGGCGTGCACGCGCGCAGCGCGGTCGGCGTGGCGGTGCTGCCGCTGGACGCGCCCGTCGAGGTCGAGGTCCTGGTGGAGCTGACGCACGCGTAGACGTAGGCGGATTCGCCGGGGTGCGTGCCCTTCGCGAATGTTGTCGGCCACGGTGTGAGTCGGTCTGTTGGGGCGCTGGTCCGTTGTGGCGCTGGTCCGTTGGGGCGCTGATCCGTCGTGGCGCCGGGCGTCCGTCTGCCGCGCGTGTTCCGTCGCCGGGTCGGGCGCTCCGCCGGAGGCCCGGCTTTCCGCAGGGGCCGCACGCCGTCCCGCCGTGGCACGGGCGGTGCTTCTGGGCCGTGCCCAGGCCTGCCGGTACGGCGTGGGCAGGCCTCTTGGGGAGGCGATCGTTGCCTCTCGAACATCAGCCCACTCCGGGATAGCCTCCGCCCATGGCGAATGGGCAGTGGTATCCCCCCGAGTGGCCCGAGAGAATCCGCGCGCTCGCGGAGGGCACGCTGACACCGGTCGCCCCCAGGCGGGCGGCCACCGTCATGCTGCTCAAGGACACCGACTCCACCCCCGTCGTGCACATGCTGCGCAGACGCGCCTCCATGGCCTTCGCCGGAGGCGCGTACGCGTACCCCGGCGGCGGTGTGGACCCCAGGGACGACGACCGGCAGATCCGCTGGGCGGGCCCCACGCGCGCGTGGTGGGCGTCCCGGCTCGGCGTCGACGAGACCGCCGCCCAGGCGATCGTCTGCGCGGCGGTGCGCGAGACGTACGAGGAGGCGGGCGTCCTGCTCGCGGGCCTCACCGAGGACACCGTGGTCGGCGACACCACCGGCGAGGAGTGGGAGGCGGACCGCGCTGCCCTGGTCGCCCGCGACCTCTCCTTCGCGGAGTTCCTGGAGCGCCGGGGGCTCGTCCTGCGCTCCGACCTCCTCGGGGCCTGGACCCGCTGGATCACCCCGGAGTTCGAGCCCCGCCGCTACGACACCTGGTTCTTCGTGGCCGCGCTCCCGGAGGGCCAGCGCACCCGCAACGTCTCCACCGAGGCCGACCGCACCGTCTGGATCCGCCCCGCGGACGCGAGGGACGGCTACGACAAGGGCGACCTCCTGATGATGCCGCCCACCATCGCGACCCTGCGCCAGCTCGGCGCGTACGCCACCGCCGCCGAGGCCCTCGCCGCGGCGCCGGAGCGAGACATGACGCCCGTCCTGGCCCAGGCCCGCCTGGAGGGCGGCGAGCTGGTCCTCAGCTGGCCGGGCCACGACGAGTTCACCAAGCACATCCCGACCGGTGGAGCCTCCGCATGACCGACGCCGCCGCCCTTCCCGGCCAGCCACGGGGCGGGGTGCTCTCCGGTCCCGCCACCGCGCGTGCCGTCAACGTCCTGGCGCCCAACGCCTCCGCGATGACCCTGGACGGCACGAACACCTGGATCGTGGCCGAGCCGGACTCCGAGCTGGCGGTGGTGATCGACCCGGGGCCCCTGGACGACGTACACCTTCGGAACGTCGTCGACACCGCGGAGAAGGCCGGCAAGCGGGTCGCGCTGACCCTGCTGACGCACGGGCATCCGGACCATGCGGAGGGCGCCGGACGGTTCGCGGAACTTACCGGGACGAAGGTGCGGGCGCTCGATCCGGCGCTGCGGCTCGGTGACGAGGGCCTGGCGGCCGGGAACGTCGTCACCACGGGCGGCCTGGAGCTGCGTGTCGTGTCCACCCCCGGCCACACCGCCGACTCGCTCTGCTTCCATCTGCCCGCCGACCGGGCCGTCCTGACCGGCGACACGATCCTGGGCCGGGGCACCACGGTCGTCGCGCACCCCGACGGGCGCCTGGGCGACTACCTGGACTCCCTGCGGCGCCTGCGGTCCCTGACGGTCGACGACGGCGTGCACATGGTCCTGCCGGGCCACGGGCCCGTCCTGGAGGACGCCCAGGGTGCCGTCGAGTTCTACCTCGCCCACCGGGCCCACCGCCTCGCCCAGGTCGAGACGGCGGTCGAAGACGGCTACACGACCTCTTCCCAGGTCGTCGCCCACGTCTACGCTGACGTCGACCGCTCCCTGTGGCCGGCGGCGGAGCTGTCGGTGCTGGCGCAGCTGGAGTATCTCCGGGAGCACGGGCTCATCGGGGAGGCCTGAGAAGCCGGAATCGTGCCTCCTAGGAGGCACGTTTCGAAAACACCCTCCCTAGGGGCGCGGTTTCTTGATGCCGTGCACGCGCGCGTACTCCTCGGCGAGCCACGGCCCGAGATCCTCGACGTACGACCGCAGGACGGCGGCATCGCCCCTCGGCTCGTACCCGAGGACGGCCGCCTCCCGCAGTTGTGCGGCCCGCTCCGGGTAGTACGCGCCGAACGCCTCGGCCATCTCCGTCAGATCGCTCGTCCAGCCGTTCCAGCGGGGCATGACGAGGGTGAAGCCGGTGCGGACGAGATGACGTGACATGAAGCGCACGAGGGGCCGCAGGGCCTCCTCCGAGCCGTCCGCCTCGGAGATCCGGTCGCGCCACCGGGCAAGGAACAGCGCGAGGTCGCCGTTCGTCTCACGGGCGAGGAGCGAGTCGGGCCGGTAGCGCGGCAGGTCCTCGGCGAGGTCCTCGCCCAGCAGCGGCGTACAGAGGCAGGCGACGAACCAGCCGAGATCGTGCCTCTCCAGGTCGCTCAGCACCTGCGCCCGGCCGACCAGCAGCGTCCCCGCCCCGTCGATCTGCGGGAACTCCTTGTCGAGCGCCTCGTCGAGCGAGCGGGCGTCCGTACGGTCCGCGTCCGTGGGCTCCTCGCGCAGGGCGAGCAGCAGGTCGAGGTCGGAGCGGCCCACACGCGCGGTGCCGCGCGGAATCGACCCGTACAGGTACGCGCTGTGCAGCCGCGCCCCGAAGACGTCCAGCACCCGGTCGCGGGCCGTGGCCACCACTGGCCGGAACGCGCGCGGGATCAGCCCCAGAGATCCCTCGCGGTCGATGTATCCCCGGGCGTCGAGCCCCTTGTTCGGCATGGGAACACTCTGCATGGGCCGGGCCGCGGGTTCATGTCATTTCCAGCGGAACACGCGCAGCGGGCGGACGGAACGTGCCTCCGCGCGGACCGCGGCGAGGCAGTCCCGGCCGCGGCCACCACCCGGGGGTCCCGTCCGGCGACGACAAGAAGGGCCCCACTGTGCGGCGGGACCCTTCTTGAAGAAGACGTGACGTAACGCGTAACGCGTAACGCGTAACGCGTAACGGCAACGGCTAGCGCGAGCGCTTCGCGAGGCGCTCCACGTCCAGCAGGATGACCGCGCGGGCCTCCAGGCGGAGCCAGCCGCGGCCCGCGAAGTCGGCGAGCGCCTTGTTGACCGTCTCGCGGGAGGCGCCGACGAGCTGGGCCAGCTCCTCCTGGGTCAGGTCGTGCACGACGTGGATGCCCTCCTCGGACTGCACGCCGAAGCGGCGCGAGAGGTCCAGGAGCGCGCGGGCCACGCGGCCCGGCACGTCGGAGAAGACCAGGTCGGACATCTGGTCGTTGGTCTTGCGCAGACGCCGGGCGACGGCGCGCAGCAGGGCGGCGGCCACCTCGGGCCGCGCGTTCAGCCAGGGCTGGAGGTCGCCGTGGCCGAGGCCGAGCAGCTTGACCTCGGTCAGCGCGCTGGCGGTCGCCGTGCGCGGGCCCGGGTCGAACAGCGACAGCTCGCCGATGAGCTCGCCGGGGCCGAGGACCGCCAGCATGTTCTCGCGGCCGTCGGGGGATGTGCGGTGGAGCTTCACCTTGCCCTCGGTGACCACATACAGGCGGTCTCCGGGGTCGCCCTCGTGAAAGAGCGCGTCTCCGCGCGCGAGGGTCACCTCACTCATGGAGGCGCGGAGCTCCGCGGCCTGCTCGTCATCGAGCGCCGCGAAGAGCGGGGCGCGCCGCAGAACGTCGTCCACGAGTTCTCTCCTTGTCGACCTGCTCAGGGGATCTTGCTCCCCCGTGTGCCGGGGACCGTGTTCCCCATCTTGCCGGACGGTCCAAACAGTGTGATCAGTCACAAGTCTGCCGTACAGGTGTGTCCCGCAGTGCGGCAGGGGGCCAATTGGGGGCCGATCTCCGAGGGCCGGGGCGGATGTCACTGGTGGGCTTTAGGCTGGCCGGGTGTCCAAATCGCCGGTGAGAGCACAGGCCAAGGGGGCTGGACGGGTGGTTGCACGTCGCGATTCCGCTGTGGGCGAACAGGACCCCGACGGAGCGAAGAAAACGACAAAAGCGGCAGGGGGCGGGCCGGCCAAGAGGTCGGCCGGAGCCGCCGGGAAGGCCGCGGGGGCCGCGGCCTCGGAGATGGCCGCAACCGCGAAGAAGGCCGCCGCCGACAAGAGAGCCGCGTCAGCCAAGAAGGCTGCCGCCCCTAGCAGGAAGGCGGCTGCCGCTGGCAAGAAGGTGGCCACTGGCAAGAAGGCCGCCGCGGGCGAGAAGGTGGCCCCGAGCAAGGAGGTGGCCGCCCCGACCAAGAGGGCTGCTGCTGCGGGCAAGAAGGTGGCCGCAGGCAAGAAGGCTGCCGTGAGCAAGGAGGTGGCTGCGGGCAAGGAGGTGGCCGCGCCGAAGACGACCGCCGAGAAGAGCGCGCCGTCCGAGGCGCTCGCCAGGAAGAGCGCAGCGTCCACGGCACCAGTCAGGGAGAGCGCGTTGCCCGCGGCGTCCGCCAGGAAGGCCTCGGTGTCGAGGGCGCCTGCGGCGGAGGGCACGCCCGCGGTGAAGAGCGCACCCGTGAAGGCGACCGTCAGGAAATCCACGCCCGCCAAGAAAGCCTCGGCGTCGAGGGCACCGGCGGTGAAGGGCGCGCCCGCGGCGGGCACGCCCGCGGTGAAGAGCGCACCCGTGAAGGCGACGGTCAGGAAATCCACGCCCGCCAAGAAGACTTCGGCGTCGAGGGCACCCGCGGCGAAGGGCGCGCCCGCGGAGGGCGCACCCGCGGCGAAAGGCGCACCCGCGGTGAAGAGTGCGCCCGTGAAGGCGACGGCCAGGAAATCCACGCCCGCCAAGCTGGCCTCGGCAGCGAAGGGCACGCCCGCGGTGAAGAGCGCACCCGTGAAGGCGACCGCCAGAAAATCCACGCCCGCCAAGAAACTCCCGCCCGCCGAGAAATCCACACCCTCCAAGAAACCCGCACCCGCGAAGAAGGCCGCACCCACCGCAGTGACCCCCGCCAAAGCCACTCCTGCCAAGGCAGCCCCTGCCAAGGCCACTCCCGCCAGGACCACTCCCGCCAAGGAGGCCCCCGCCAAGGCAGCCCCCGCCAACGCGACGCCGGCCAAAGCAGCCCCCGCCAACGCGACGCCCGCCAAAGCAGCCCCCGCCAAAATCACCCCCGCCAAGCCTCCCCGGAACGAGTCGCATACGGCTCTCGTCCGGCGGGCTCGCCGGATCAACCGTGAGCTCGGCGAGGTGTACCCGTACGCACACCCGGAGCTGGACTTCGAGAACCCCTTCCAGTTGGTGGTCGCCACGGTCCTGTCGGCGCAGACGACGGACCTGAGGGTGAACCAGACGACGCCGGCGCTCTTCGGGAAGTACCCCACGCCCGAGGACCTGGCCGCGGCGAATCCGGAGGAGGTCGAGGAGATCCTCCGGCCGACCGGGTTCTTCCGGGCCAAGACCAAGTCGGTGATAGGGCTCTCCAAGGCCCTGCGGGACGATTTCGGGGGCGAGGTCCCCGGCCGGCTCGAAGACCTCGTCAAACTGCCCGGCGTGGGCCGCAAGACCGCCTTCGTCGTCCTCGGCAACGCCTTCGGCCGCCCCGGCATCACCGTGGACACCCACTTCCAGCGGCTCGTACGACGCTGGCAGTGGACCGACCGGACGGAGCCCGACAAGATCGAGGCGGCCATCGGCGGGCTCTTCCCGAAGAGCGAGTGGACGATGCTCTCGCACCACGTGATCTTCCACGGCCGCCGTATCTGCCACGCCCGCAAGCCCGCCTGCGGTGCCTGCCCGATCGCCCCGCTCTGCCCGGCGTACGGCGAGGGCGAGACGGACCCGGAGAAGGCCCAGAAGCTCCTGAAGTACGAGAAGGGCGGCTTCCCGGGCCAGCGCCTCAACCCTCCGCAGTCCTACCTCGACGCGGGCGGCATCCCCGCACCCCCGCTGGGCGCGCCCGCCCCCGGTGCGTCCGTCGCCGACGCCTCCGCGTCCGGCGCCACCGCACCCGCCCCCGGCGCACCCGCGTCCGGCGCCACCGCCCCCGGCGCACCCGTCTCCTCCGCACCCGCGCCCGGTTCACCCGCGCGGGGGGCCGGATGACGGAACGATCTGTGGACCCGCGGGCGTTGAGAGCAGCAGAACGGGGGTGGCGATGACGCGCGCGAGTCGCACGCACGACATGCAGGACGGCGATCTGGTCCCGACCAAGGACGGCCTGCCGGGCTGGCTGGACCCGGTGGTGCGGGCCGTGGAGACGGTGGAGCCGCTCCAGCTGAGCCGCTTCCTGCCGCCGGAGGACGGCGGCGGGCGCCAGTCGGCCGTGCTGATCCTGTTCGGTGAGGGGGAGTCCGGCCCCGAGCTGCTGCTCATGGAGCGGGCGAGCTCGCTCAGGTCGCATGCCGGGCAGCCGTCGTTCCCCGGTGGCGCCCTCGACCCCGAGGACGGCGACCCGAAGGCCGACGGGCCGTTGCGGGCCGCTCTCCGCGAGGCCGAGGAGGAGACCGGGCTCGACCCCAGCGGTGTGCAGCTCTTCGGCGTGCTCCCGAAGCTCTACATCCCGGTGAGCGGCTTCGTGGTCACCCCGGTGCTGGGCTGGTGGCGCGAGCCGACACCGGTCGGCGTGGTCGATCCGGCGGAGACGGCCCGGGTCTTCACGGTCCCCGTGGCGGATCTCACGGACCCCGCCAACCGCGCGACGGCCGTGCACCCGCGCGGCCACGCAGGTCCGGCATTCCTGGTCGAATCCGCCCTGGTATGGGGCTTCACGGCCGGAATCATCGACCGCCTCCTGCACTACGCGGGCTGGGAGCGCCCCTGGGACCGCGACAAGCAGGTCCCGCTCGACTGGCGCGCATGACAGGGTGGCACCCGTGCTGTGTCTTTCCGGGGGCCGCGACATGAGCGGCTGCGCCGGGTGTCCCCGGACCCCCGGCCGAGGCACGGCCACCGCAAAGTGATGAGGCGAGGCTTGAAGCAGTGAACGTGCTGGACATCCTGTTGCTGGTCGCCGCCGTGTGGTTCGCGATCGTGGGCTATCGCCAGGGGTTCGTCGTAGGCATCCTGTCGGTGATCGGATTCCTGGGCGGCGGTCTCGTCGCCGTCTATCTCCTGCCCGTCATCTGGGGCGCGGTGACGGACGACGCGGAGGTCGGCACGACCGCGGCCGTCGTCGCCGTGGTCGTCGTGATCGTCTGCGCCTCGGTCGGCCAGGCCCTCACCACGCATCTCGGCAACAAACTGCGGCGGTACATCACCTGGTCCCCGGCCCGCGCCCTGGACGCCACGGGCGGCGCCCTCGTCAATGTCGTGGCGATGCTCCTCGTCGCCTGGCTGATCGGCTCGGCCCTGGCCGGTACGACACTGCCGACGCTCGGCAAGGAGGTCCGCAACTCCAAGGTGATGCTTGGCGTGGACAGGGCGCTGCCCAACCAGGCCGACACCTGGTTCGCCGACTTCTCCTCGGTCCTCGCGCAGAACGGCTTCCCGCAGGTCTTCAGCCCGTTCTCGAACGAGCCGATCAACGAGGTGGATCCCCCTGACCCGGCCCTCGCGAGCAGCCCGGTCGCCGCACGTGCCCAGCGCTCCATCGTCAAGGTCACCGGCACCGCCCAGAGCTGCGGCAAGGTCCTCGAAGGCACCGGCTTCGTCTTCGGCCCGCGCCGCGTGATGACCAACGCCCATGTGGTGGGCGGCGTGAACGAGCCGTACGTCCAGATAGGCGGCGAGGGCAAGCGGTACGCCGCGAAGGTCGTGCTCTACGACTGGGAACGCGACATCGCCGTACTCGACGTGCCCGATCTGAACGCGCCCGCCCTGAAGTTCACCACCAAGGAAGCGACCAGGGGGGACGACGCGATCGTCGCGGGCTTCCCGGAGAACGGCTCGTACACGGTCAACCCGGCGCGGGTGCGCGGACCCATCACGGCCAACGGCCCGGACATCTACCACCGGGGCACCGTGCAGCGGAAGGTCTACTCCGTGTTCGCGACCGTGCGCCAGGGCAACTCCGGCGGCCCGCTGCTCACCGCGAACGGCGAGGTGTACGGCGTGGTGTTCGCGAAGTCCCTCGACGACCCGGACACGGGGTACGCGCTGACCGTGGAAGAGGTCCAGGAGGACATCACCAAGGGTCGTACCGCCAACCAGCAGGTGGGCAGCGACAGCTGCGCGCTCTAGGGCCTGTCTGGCAATTCCCGTCTGCCTGGCGACGCCATGCACGCACTCTCGCCGCACCGGGCGTAGACCCAAGTACGTCCAGTACGAGGCTCTACGCCCGGCACGCCGAGAGCACGCACCTGACGCCGCCAGGCCGCCCTCCGGGCGACGACGGGAATTGCCAGACAGGCCCTAGTCCGGGGGCGCGGAGGGGCTCGGCCGACGGGCGTCACACGGGCGAGGGTCCGAGGGTTCCGGCCGCGCGGGTCCTCAGTCGCGCGGGTGACGCAGACGCGCCGAGACCCAGCGGGCACGGCGCTTCAGAATGTGCGGGATTCCCAGCCGAGGATCCGTGCCCTGCAGCTGCGGGGCTCCCCTCTGGTGGGAGCTCAGGCCACTGGCCGAGCGGCGGTTTCGTGCTGCGTCACTGTAGTCGTGCGTCCAGCCCATACCCCGACGTCTGCCCCTGCCCCAAGGTCGATAACCGCCCCCACGCCCCCCAATCGGCCTATGCGTCGGGCAATTGGCCGTTCGTAGAACAGGCGTTCCCGAGACGTGTGGGGCGGGTGGTGCGAGTGCCTCGCCGAACGGCCTCCGACCTGCGGCGCGATGCCTCAGCGGTCCGGCTCGGGGTCCTTCAGCCAGTTCACCAATTCGGTGGAGAAAGCCACGGGATCCTCCTCGTGGGGAAAGTGCCCGAGCCCGTCGAACAGCCGCCAGCGGTACGGCGCTTCGACATACTCCCCGGACCCCGCGGCACTCCGCGTGCGCATCACCGGATCGAGCGAGCCGTGCAGATGCAGCGTCGGCACCCGCACCGGCCGCTTCATCCGGCGGTTGAACTGAATACCGTCCGGACGGGCCATCGAGCGGACCATCCACCGGTACGGCTCCAGCGAGCAGTGCGCCGTCGACGGGATGAGCATCGCCCGCCGGTACGCCTCCACGGCCTCGTCGTCCGGCAGCCGCGGCCCGGACCAGTCCCGGATGAGCTCGCCGACCAGGGCCCCCTCGTCGGCGAGCAGTTGGCGCTCGGGGATCCAGGGCCGCTGGAAGCCCCAGATGTACGAGCCGGCCGCGGTCTGCTTCATGTCCGAGAGCATCGCGTTGCGCCAGCGCCGCGGGTGCGGCATCGAGGAGACCGCGAGCCGGCGCACCAGCTTGGGGCGCATCACGGCCGCGGTCCACGCCAGATAGCCGCCGAGGTCGTGGCCGACCAGCGCGGCGTCGGGCTCGCCGAGGGACCGTACGACGCCGGTGATGTCGAGGGCGAGGTTCGCGGGGTCGTAGCCGCGCGGGGTGCGGTCGCTGCCGCCGATGCCCCGCAGGTCCATCGCGACCGCGCGGAAGCCCGCGTCGGAGAGCGCCACCAGCTGATGCCGCCAGGTCCACCAGAACTGCGGGAAACCGTGCAGCAGCAGGACGAGCGGCCCGTCGCCCATCTCGGCGATGTGGAAGCGCGCGCCGTTGGCGGCGACGTCCCGGTGGGTCACCTGTTTCCCGCCGGGCACGTCGAGCCGTACGACCGAGGTGGGTTGCGCCGAGGATGAGGCGGGATCCGTCATGAGGACGAGCGTGCCACAGCCTTGACGGTGTCACCGACCGGGTCGGCCGCGGTCACCTCACGGGGGTGCGGCTTCACGTTCTGCAGTACGGCCGCCGATTCCTTGACCGAGGCGGCCGTCTTCTGCGGGCCCTGGCCCTGCTTGGCCTTCTTCGCGAAGATCACGCCGATCAGCGCGAGGACGGCCGCGACCACCACGTTCGCGGCGAACGACAGCAGGAAGCAGACCGCCAGGTTCCAGTCGCTCCAGGTGCGGATGCCGTACGCCAGGGCGAAACTCAGCATGGGCAGGGAGAAGATCAGTACCGCACCGGCGGCCGCGAACGCGCCGCCGCCGACCGCTCCGCGCTTGACGTCCCGCTTGAGCTGCGCCTTCGCCAGTGCGATCTCGTCGTGCACCAGCGCGGACATCTCGGTCGTCGCCGAGGCGAACAGCTGGCCGATGCTGCGTTCGGCGCCGACCGGGCTGCCGTCGGGTGCGCTCATCGCGTTCTCCCTGTTGTCTTGTCGCCGTTGTCTGTCGTCGTCCGTCGTCGTGGAGCTGTGCGCGTTTTGGGTACGTGTGGACCGTACGTGCCGGACCGGGCGTATCGGAACGTGCGTAACGGACCGTGTGTCAGATCATGCCGGACCGTCGTTCCCCTCGCTTGCCCCGCCCGTCACTTCGGCAAGCCTTCGGTGCTCGGCGGCCTTGCGCTCGTGGATCTCGGCCATCCGCAGGTGGTAGGCGGGGTTGTCCTGTTCGTAGATGTCGGGGATGCCGTCGAGGTCCTCGTCGCGCTCCTCGTCCTCCCACAGCTTGCGGTACTTGGCGTTGCGTATCTTCAGCAGGACGCCCGACAGGACGGCCGCGATCAGGGAACCCATCAGGACGGCGGCCTTGACCTCGTCGGTGAGTGCCCTGTCGCCCGCGAAGGCGAGTTCGCCGATCAGCAGCGAGACGGTGAAGCCGATGCCGGCGAGCGAGGACACCGCGAAGACGTCGGGCCAGGCCAGGTCGTCGGAGAGCGTGGCCCTGGTGAAGCGGGCCGTCAGCCAGGTGCCGCCGAAGATGCCGACCGCCTTGCCGACGACCAGACCGAGCACGACACCGAGGGTCTCCGGCCGGGTGAACACCTCGCCGAGCGCACCTCCGGACACTGCGACCCCGGCGCTGAACAGCGCGAACAGCGGTACGGCGAGGCCCGCCGAAAGGGGGCGTACGAGATGCTCGATGCGCTCGCCGGGAGAACGCTGCTCGCCTTCGTCCTTGCGGGTGGTACAGCGCAGCATCAGACCCATCGCGACCCCGGCGACCGTGGCGTGGACGCCGCTGTTGTACATCAGCCCCCAGATCACCAGGGCGAGCGGCACGTACACGTACCAGCCGCGTACGCCCCTGCGCAGCAGCAGCCAGAAGACGGCGAGGCCGAGGGCGGCGCCGCCGAGCGCCGCGAAGTCCAGGTCGTCGGTGAAGAACACCGCGATGATCAGGATCGCGAAGAGGTCGTCGACGACGGCGAGCGTGAGCAGGAAGGCGCGCAGGGCGCTCGGCAGCGACGTACCGATGACGGCGAGGACGGCGAGTGCGAAGGCGATGTCGGTCGCGGTCGGTACGGCCCAGCCGTCGAACGAGCCGCCGCCGGTGACGTTGACCAGGGTGTAGACGAGCGCGGGCACGGCCATGCCGCACAGCGCGGCGACGACCGGGAGCGCGGCGGCCCGCGGGTCCCTGAGGTCACCGGCGACCAGCTCGCGCTTGAGTTCGATTCCGGCGACGAAGAAGAAGACCGCGAGGAGGCCGTCGGCGGCCCAGTGCTCGATGGAGAGGTCCAGGCCGAGTGCAGCGGGTCCGACGTGGAACTCCCTGACCGTCTCGTAGCTCTCCCGGATCGGGGTGTTCGCCCAGATCAGCGCGGTGATCGCGGCGGCGAGCAGGAGGACGCCACCGACCGTCTCGGTGCGCAGCGCGTCCGCGACGAAGGTCCGCTCGGGCAGGGAGAGCCGTCCGAGGATCTTGGTGTCCTTGCGGCTTCGGGGGTCTGGGCCGGGAGCGGGGGAGGGGGTGGGGGAGGGGGTGGGCGCGGACACGGGGTCGACCTCCGGTCGGTGGGCAGGGCTGAGCACATGCCGACCAGACTTCCCGGCGCACCTATGGAGATGTCCGAGCTCTCGGGGCTCTCCGAGATCCCAGACGCTCTCTTGTCGCGTTGTTGACGCGTGCCTCAGCCTACCGAAGCCGGGGCCGGGCCGATCCGGTGATCCTCACGGTAGACGCGAGAGGGGCACCCGGCGCGTCAGCAGCCGGGTGCCCCTTCACGGGTCGTACGTCTTACGGGTCGTACGTCAGTCCTCGCTGGCCGCCGCCGGGAGCTTCGACTGGATGAGGTCCATCACCGTGGAGTCGGTGAGCGTGGTGACGTCACCGAGCTGACGGTTCTCCGCGACGTCACGCAGCAGCCGGCGCATGATCTTGCCCGAACGGGTCTTGGGCAGCTCGGCCACCGGCAGGATCCGCTTCGGCTTGGCGATCGGGCCCAGCGCCTTCGAGACGTGGTCGCGCAGGTCGCCCACGAGGCTGTCGGTCTCCGACGCCGTACCGCGCAGGATCACGAAGGCCACGATCGCCTGGCCGGTCGTCTCGTCGGCCGCGCCGACGACCGCCGCCTCGGCGACCGACGGGTGCGAGACGAGCGCCGACTCGACCTCGGTGGTCGAGATGTTGTGCCCGGACACGAGCATCACGTCGTCCACCCGGCCGAGCAGCCAGATGTCGCCGTCGTCGTCCTTCTTGGCGCCGTCGCCCGCGAAGTACCTGCCCTCGAAGCGCGACCAGTACGTGTCGAGGAACCGCTGGTCGTCGCCCCAGATGGTGCGGAGCATCGACGGCCACGGCTCGGTGAGCACGAGGTATCCGCCGCCGCCGTCGGGCACTTCGCGCGCCTCGTCGTCGACGACGGTCGCCGAGATGCCCGGCAGCGCGCGCTGCGCGGACCCCGGCTTGGTCTCGGTCACGCCCGGCAGCGGAGAGATCATCATCGCGCCGGTCTCGGTCTGCCACCAGGTGTCCACGATCGGCGTGCGGTCGCCGCCGATGTGCTTGCGGTACCAGATCCACGCCTCGGGGTTGATCGGCTCACCCACCGAGCCCAGCACCCGCAGGCTGCTGAGATCGAACTTCGCGGGGATGTCGTCGCCCCACTTCATGAACGTACGAACGGCCGTCGGCGCCGTGTAGAGGATCGTCACGCCGTACTTCTGCACGATCTCCCAGAAGCGCCCCTGGTGCGGGGTGTCCGGCGTGCCCTCGTACATAACCTGCGTCGCGCCGTTCGCCAGCGGTCCGTACGTGATGTACGAGTGGCCGGTGACCCAGCCGATGTCGGCCGTGCACCAGTAGACGTCGGTCTCCGGCTTGAGGTCGAAGACGGCGTGGTGCGTGTACGCGGCCTGGGTGAGGTAGCCGCCGGAGGTGTGCAGGATGCCCTTCGGCTTACCCGTCGTCCCCGAGGTGTAGAGGATGAACAGCGGGTGCTCGGCGTCGAACGCCTCGGGGGTGTGCTCGGCGGACTGCCTGGCCGTGATCTCGTGCCACCAGACGTCACGGCCCTCGGTCCACTCGACGTCCTGGCCCGTACGGCGCACGACGAGCACCTTGTCCACGCCGTCGACCCGGGAGACCGCCTCGTCGACGGCCGGCTTGAGCGCGGAGGGCTTGCCTCGGCGGTAGCCACCGTCCGAGGTGATGACCAGCTTGGCGTCTGCGTCCTGGATGCGGGTGGCGATGGCGTCGGCCGAGAAGCCGCCGAAGACCACCGAGTGCGCGGCGCCGATGCGGGCGCAGGCCAGCATCGAGACGACGGCCTCGGGAATCATCGGCAGATAGATGGCGACCCGGTCGCCCTTCTCGACCCCGAGCTCCGTCAGGGCGTTCGCCGCGCGGGAGACCTCGTCCTTCAGCTCGGCGTAGGTGATGGCGCGGCCGTCACCCGGCTCGCCCTCGAAGTGGATGGCGACCCGGTCGCCGTTCCCCGCCTCGACGTGGCGGTCCACGCAGTTGTACGCGACGTTGAGCCTGCCGTCCTTGAACCACTTGGCGAACGGCGGGTTCGACCAGTCCAGGGTCTCGGTCGGCTCGGTGGCCCAGGTCAGCCGGCGGGCCTGCTCGGCCCAGAAGCCGAGCCTGTCAGCCTTGGCCTGCTCATACGCCTCCGCGGTGACGTTGGCGTTCGCGGCCAGGTCGGCGGGCGGCGCGAACCTGCGCTCTTCGCGCAACAGGTTGGCCAGGCTTTCGTTGCTCACGACATCTCCCTTTCCCAGGGTGTCCGTTGTGTCCCAGGCCACAGCTCATCAGACGCGGACCCCTGGTGACAAGGGCCGTCCGGGAATTGGTTTAGACCTGTGGGCAGGATCATGTGTGCGTGCGGCTTCCCGCGGACACGGGGGGCCACACGTTCTCACGGACGGGGAAGGAGCGCGGTTCAGGCTCGCGGGCGGGACGGGCCGGTGGCGGGGGTCCGAACGGCCCCGTGGCCGGGCGCCGAACGGCCCCGTGGCCGGGCCCGAACGAACCCGGGGCGGGGCGTTGGGCGGCCCCGTGGCAGGGCGCCGGACGGCCCCGTGGCGGGGCCCGAACGAACCCGGGGCGGGGCGTTGGGCGGACCCGTGGCAGGGGCTGGACGGGCCTCCGGGAGTGAGGCCGCGGACCGCCGGGAGTGGCCGGCGGACCGCCGGAAGTGGGCCCGCGGGCTCCTGGGAGTGGGCTCGCGGGCCCGGAACGGGCGGGTCAGGCAGGTGTGTCGTGCAGTGCCGTCGCCGCGACCCGGTCGAAGACCTCGCCGTCCGGCTCCTCGTGGTGGGCGCGCTCCGTGAGGAGGTACGCCTGGGCCTCGCCCACGTGGAAGTACATGCCGTGCAGTTCGAGCGCGCCCTCCTTCAGCGCGCGGGCCACGGAGTCGTGCGCCCTCAGATGCTCCAACTGCTGCACCACGTTGGTCAGACAGAGCTGCTCGACCGCGTCGGCCGGAGCCCGTCCGGCGATGCGTGTCCAGGGCCGGTCCTTGGCGGCCATCCGCTCCACACTCGGCAGCCCGTGCCGCAGCCACCGCTTCAACGGCGTCTGCGCGCCACCCGGTTCGGTGTTCATCAGCGCCTGCATCGCCCCGCAGCCGGAGTGCCCGCACACGGTGATGGACCGCACCTGCAGCACCTCCACCGCGTACTCGATGGCGGCCGCGACCGAGTCGTCGGCGCTCTCCTCGCCGGGGGGCGGTACGAGATTGCCGACGTTCCGTACGACGAAGAGGTCGCCCGGGCCGCTTGAAGTGATCATCGATGTGACGAGCCGGGAGTCGGCGCAGGTCAGGAAGAGCTGGGAGGGCTGCTGCCCCTCCCGCGCGAGCCGGGCCAGCTCGCCGCGCACCAGGGGCGCGGTGTTGCGCTGGAACGAGCTGATGCCGCTGGCCAGTTGATGCCCGCTCCGGCGCCCGCCCTGCGGGGCGCTCTCGGGGCGCTCGCAGTGGTGATTGCGCCAGGGCGTCCAGGGCCGGCAGTGGCAGTGCGAGGTCTCTCCGGTGCCCCCCTGGACGTGGGGCGCGGCCAGCCGGGCCCCGGTGCGGCCGGTGAGCTCGACGGAGCCGCCCTGCGCGAGGTGCGTGCTCTGCCAGTCGTGCAGCGATTCGTACGCCGCGTGGTCCATGAAGGAGCCGTCCAGCTCGACCACGGCGTCGGCGCCCTGGGGCACGAGATGCAGGGTCCGGCTGAGACGCGGCACGGCGAGGAACGTCAACTGCCCGCGTACGCGGACGTGGTGGACGCCCGCCGAGTCCACGTCGTGGGTGATCCGGGTGCGGGTGAGCCGGTGCAGGGCGACTCCGACGGCCACCGCGACCCCCAGCAGGACGCCCTCCAGTACGCCGAGGACGACGACGGCGAGGGTCGTGACCGCGTACACCAGCACCTCTCGGTGGCGGGTGACCGTGCGGATGTGGTGGAGGGACACCATCTGGATGCCGACGGCCATCACCAGGGCGGCGAGTGCCGCGAGGGGGATCAGCTCCAGGACCGGGACCATCAGCAGCGCGGCCACCACCACCCAGACGCCGTGCAGCATCGTGGAGTTCCGGCTGACCGCTCCCGCCTGCACGTTCGCCGAGCTGCGCACGGCCACGCCCGCGACGGGAAGCCCGCCGAGCGATCCGGAGACGATGTTGGCGGCGCCCTGTCCGAGCAGCTCGCGGTCGAGGTCGGAGCGCTTCTGCTGGGTCGGCCGCCCCGCCGTGAGCTTGTCCACGGCGACGGCCCCGAGAAGCGACTGGACGCTGCACACCAGCGTGACGGTGAGCACGGCGGCGGTGATCCCGAGCGCCGGGCCCTCGGGCAGTCCGGCCAGCGCGTGGCTCCGCCAGGACGGCAGGTCGACCTTGGGCAGGGTGAGCCCGGCGGCCACGGCGGTCGTGGTGGCCGCGGTGACGGCGACGAGCGCGGCGGGCACCTTGCGGAGGGCCCGTCCTACGCGTCCGGGGATCCGCGGCCAGGCCAGCAGGAGGGCCAGCGTCAGGGCGCTCATGGACAGCGCCGCCACCTGGGGGTGGGCCAACTGTCCTGGCAGTTCCCGGATGTTGGCGACGACCGAGCTGCGCGGGGAGCCGCCGAGCACGATGTGCAGCTGGGCGACGGCGATGGTGATGCCGATACCGGCCAGCATGCCGTGCACGATCGCGGGGCTCACGGCGAGAGCGGAGCGGGCCACTCGCAGGAAGCCCAGGCCGAGTTGGGCGAGACCGGCGAGAACGGTGATGGCGCACGTCGTGCGCCAGCCGAACTTCAGGATGAGATCGGCGGTGACCACCGTGAGCCCGGCGGCGGGGCCGCTCACCTGGAGCGGGGCGCCGCCCAGGCGGCCGACCACCAGCCCGCCCGCGGCGGCGGCGACGAGCCCCGCCTGCAGTGGAGCCCCGGTGGCGAGGGCGATGCCCAGGGACAGCGGAAGGGCGATCAGGAAAACGGCGATCGAGGCGGACAGATCTGCGCCGGCGACCCGAGGGACACGGGGGAGCCAGGGCGCTCGGCGGCGGCGCTCGGGCGGGCTGTGCGGCCGCCCCTCTTCCGGCATGTGCGATGAGTCGTCGGTGCGGGTGGGGACGCAGGCAGGCATGGTTCCCGTCTTCCTCCGGGGCTACGCGGTCGCTTGGGGCGCGGCCGTGGGTCACGGCGTACAGCGGCGGGATTTCTCAACGCTCGGTAAATGAATCGTAATGGAGAGTAAAGGATGTGTGCGAAAAAGTAGCGCAAATAGGTCAGTAATTCACTCCAGGGGGTGATTAATCATTTTGATCGGCTTGTCGTACTAATTCCTTCCCGGGCTCCTGGGATCTTGGGGGAGCTGTCGGTTTCTGTCCGTTTTCTCGGGGTTATCCGGGATTCCGCCGCACGGAATCCCTTCCGCTTTGGCCCGACTGAAGGAAGAAGGTGGGCGAGACATGGCCGCCACTCAGAGGATCGCCGCGGGTGTCACGGTCGCCGCGGCCTGCACCGCCGCGCTCGCCGGCTGCGGTATCGGTGACACCGGCGTCGAGAAGGGCGCGCACGGTGACGGCGCCCGCGGCGCGACGAAGGCCGCGGGCGCCCCGGCACCCAGGAACGCGGTCCGTCTGATCGGCGACGGCTCCACCGCCTTCACCGGCGCGCAGCCGCATCTGCCGCGGCCCGAGCGGCTGAAACCCGGTCAGAAACCGCCCCAGTTCGTGGTCTTCTCCTGGGACGGGGCCGGCGAGGACAGCCAGCGGCTGTTCTCGCACTTCCGCAAGGTGGCCAAGGCCAACAACGCGACGATGACGTACTTCCTGAGCGGTGTGTACATGCTTCCGGAGGCGAAACGCCAGCTGTACCGGCCGCCGCAGCACTCACCGGGCCGCTCCGACATCGGCTTCAATGACGAGCAGGGCATCAAGGACACCGTGCGGCAACTGCGCGGCGCCTGGCTTGAGGGCAACGAGATCGGCACGCACTTCAACGGCCACTTCTGCGGCGGCGGAGGCGGCGTGGGCCAGTGGTCGGTCGAGGAGTGGAAGGACGAGATCGCCCAGGCCAAGTTCTTCGTCAAGTCCTGGAAGAGCACCACGGGTACGACGAAGGCCTCCCCGCTGCCCTTCGACTACGACAAGGAACTCATCGGCGCCCGCACGCCCTGTCTGGAGGGGCGGAAGAACTTCATGCGCGCCGCCCGGGAACTGGGCTTCCGCTACGACACCAGTGGCGTCAACAACCAGGTCTGGCCCAAGAAGGAGAAGGGCCTGTGGGACCTGTCGATGCAGCTCGTCCCCGTCCCGGGGCGCGCCTTCGAGACGTTGACCATGGACTACAACTTCCTGGTCAACCAGTCGGGCGCCACCACCCGGGGCAACCCGGCCAAGCACAGGTACTGGGGCGACCAGATGCGGGACGGCCTGCTCAAGGGCTTCTCCCGCGCCTACAACGGCAACCGCGCGCCCCTGATCATCGGCAACCACTTCGAGTCCTGGAACGGCGGCACGTACATGCGCGCCGTCCAGGAGACCATCGAGCGCGTCTGCACCCAGCCCGAGGTGCGCTGCGTCTCCTTCCGTCAACTCGCCGACTGGCTCGACGTCCAGGACCCGAAGACCCTGGCCAAGCTCCGCACCCTCAAGGTGGGCCAGGACCCGAAGGCCGGCTGGACGTCGTTCCTCTCCGAGCAGCCCGCCCCTTTCTCCGAGCCGCCCGCCCCTCTCTCCGAGCCGCCCGCCCCGGCTCCGAAGGGCGTCCCGGGGGCACCGGCGGTCAGCCGGTAGTCCCCCGGTCCGGCCTCAGGCGTGCTGGGGCGTCGGCGCCTGTTCGCGCAGCACGAACTCGGGGTCGACCTGGGCGGCCAGGTCGGCGCCCGTTCGTTCGTTGCCCCAGGACTGGGCGTTCTTCAGGTGGAAGTGGACCATCTGGCGCGTGTAACGCTCCCAGTCGCGCTGCTCGTACGTGGCGTCGGCGGCGGCCTGGAGGGCGCGCAGCGCACGGCGGTTGCCGTCCTCCAGCTGCTCGAACCTGGGCGGGCGGCCCTTCTCCATGGCGCGCACCCAGTCCGAGTGACCGACCGTCAGCAGCAGGTCGTCGCCGACCTCGCCCCTCAGGAAGTCGATGTCGTCCTGTCCCTGCACCTTGTTGCCGACGACCTTCAGGGTGACGCCGAAGTCGCGCGCGTACTCCTTGTACTGGCGGTAGACGGAGACTCCCTTCCGGGTCGGCTCGGCGACGAGGAACGTGATGTCGAAGCGGGTGAACATGCCGGACGCGAAGGAGTCCGAGCCCGCCGTCATGTCGACGACGATGTACTCGCTCCGGCCGTCGACGAGATGGTTCAGGCAGAGCTCCACTGCACCGGTCTTGGAGTGGTAGCAGGACACTCCCAGGTCGGCCTCGGTGAACGGGCCGGTGACCATCAAACGGACGGCGCCGCCGTCGAGTTCCACCGGTCGCGCACAGGCCTCGTACACCGGGTTGTCCTCGCACACGCGCAGCAGGCGGGAGCCCTCGCCGGGCGGGGTCGTCTTGATCATCGTCTCGGTGGACGTGATGCGGGGGTTGGAGCCACGCAGGTAGTCCTTGATGAGCGCGAGCCGGTCGCCCATGGCGGGCAGCCGCCCGGCCTCCGTGTCGTCCAGGCCGAGTGCGGGTCCGAGGTGCTGGTTGATGTCGGCGTCCACCGCGACGACGGGTGATCCGGTGGACGCGAGGTGGCGCACGAAGAGCGAGGACAGGGTGGTCTTGCCGCTGCCGCCCTTCCCAACGAAAGCAATTTTCATGTTCATTAAGGTACCGGCGCGACGGCGTCCGGGGGCCGCCACACGTGAAGAAGACCACTCATTAGTGGGGCGCGGGCCCGGTGTGCGTAGGGTCGTACTCATGAGTACGACAGGTGGGAACGCCGACCCGCTCGCGGCGCTGGGGTCGCTGCCCGGCGTGGCCGAATCCGTGGAGTCCGTGCGCAAGGCCGTGGACCGGGTCTACGGGCACCGCATCATGCGGCGCCGCAGCAACGCGATCACCTCGGAGGCCGCGCTGCGCGGCGCGCGCGGTTCCGCGGCGCTGTCCGGTGCCGACTGGGCGCTCGAAGAGGTGCGCCGGCGGGCCGACTTCAGTGGCGACGACGAGGCCCGGGTGGTGGGCTCCGCGCTCAGGCTGACCGCCGAGGCGGGCCAACTCCTGTCCATCTGGCGGCAGTCGCCCCTTCGGGTACTGGCGCGGCTGCACCTGGTGGCCGCCGCCGACAAGGAGGAGGCGGTCGGGCGTCCACGGCGGGACGGTGAACCCGTCACGGAGACGGCCGCGGCCGCCGCCGCGGGACCGCCGTTGATCGGGCTTCCGCTGCCGGACGCGGCCGAGGTCGAGGGCCGTCTCGACGGCCTTGCGCGGCTGGTCGTCGCGGGGGGTTCCGCACCCGCCCTGGTGACCGCCGCGATCGTGCACGGCGAACTCCTCGCGCTGCGCCCCTTCGGATCCCACAACGGCCTGGTCGCGCGCGCGGCCGAACGCATCGTCCTGGTCGGCAGCGGCCTCGACCCCAAGTCCGTCTGCCCGGCGGAGGTCGGTCACGGGGAACTGGGCCGCGCGGCCTACGCCTCGGCCCTCGAAGGCTATGCGTCCGGTACTCCGGAGGGCGTGGCCACCTGGATCGCCCACTGCGGCAAGGCGATCGAACTCGGCGCCAGGGAGTCGACGGCGGTGTGCGAGGCGCTTCAGCGAGGGGCTGCGTAGGGCCTCGCCCGTGGGTCCGGTCTCTGAACGTCCTGGCCCTTGAATGGTCCCTGAACAGGGTTGCGGCGGTACGGGGTCCGTACCGCCGCTGGCATGTTCACCCGGTTACCAAGCGTCCTCGAGATATTGCCCATCAGGTCGGGAACTGTTGCCCGTCGCCTGGTGCGGCTGGCCCGTAATCGACGGGTCGACGTCGCGTGGGTGCCCGGTGTTCATGCGCGGTCCGTGGGGCCTCGGTTGCGTTTGAAGGTGATCCTCTCGGATGTCCTTGGTCTCGCGGGCCGTTAACCCCTTTGTACTCCAGGTCCGGAGGAAGCGGAACCCCTCGCTGTACTTCTTTACTTTTGGGAGCAAAGGGGGCTAATCGGGCGCTCCCGTGGCGCGTGGATCACACGGCTGCCGCGCGCCGACGGCTCGCGTACCAGACCAGACCCGCCGTGGCCGCCGCCGCTCCTATCGCCGCGGCGGCGACGAGGGCCGGCCGGGGCGGCACCGACAGCCGCTGCTTCAGCCGGACCGGGTGGTGGAAGTCGAGGATGGGCCACGCGCGCGCGGTGGCCTCGCGGCGCAGCGCGCGATCGGGGTTCACGGCGTGCGGATGGCCGACCGATTCGAGCATCGGGATGTCGGTCGCAGAGTCGCTGTAGGCGTAGCAGCGGGAGAGGTCGTAACCCTCGGACGCGGCCAGCTCCTTGACGGCCTCGGCCTTCGTCGGGCCGTACGCGTAGTACTCCACCTCGCCCGTGAAGCAGCCGTCGTCGCCCACGATCATCCGGGTCGCCACCACCCGGTCCGCGCCGAGCAGTTCGCCGATGGGTTCGACGACCTCGGCCCCCGACGTGGAGACGATCACGACATCCCGCCCGGCGATGTGGTGCTCCTCGATGAGGGAGGCGGCCTCGTCGTAGATGATCGGATCGATCAGGTCGTGAAGGGTCTCGGCGACTATTTCCTTCACTTGTTGGACGTTCCAGCCGCGGCACAGCGCTGACAGGTACTCGCGCATCCGCTCCATCTGGTCGTGGTCGGCGCCGCCCGCGAGGAAGACGAACTGGGCGTATGCGGTGCGCAGCACGGCCCGGCGGTTGATCAGGCCGCCTTGGTAGAACGACTTGCTGAAGGTGAGCGTGCTCGACTTCGCAATGACCGTCTTGTCCAGGTCAAAGAAGGCCGCTGTGCGGGGCAAGGAGTGGTTTTCCACGGGGTCGAGCATATGCGCCCGCCATTCGGGCTAGTGTGGGGCGCGTGGGTTTGCCTGAGAGGGCTCTCGGGTACACCATGGAAGTCACGGATCGTTCGCGACCGTGCTAACCCGGTCCGGCTCCTCCCCCCCCGAGTCAGACCGTGGGGACGACCCCCGCTCTCCCCCCCGGCGGGGGTCGTCGCATGTCCGGGTGGGTTTTCAACCATACTTTTTCGAACGCCGGGCCCTGTTGTGCGGGCTGCGGCGTTCCTCTGCGTCTGCACAGGATTCGTAACTGTCGGTAGTCGTCGCGCTGCTCTAAGAGAGTCGTACAACAGTCACTCATCGGTCACCGGTTTGGGTGAAGGCGAAATTCACAACCGTCGAGTTGTCCACAGTTATCGACCAAGATCCACACGATTTCCCGGATCGCTGCACCGTGATTCCAACGCGCACCGCTCGCGGAAGTTCATGGCCGGTTCCGATTGTCCGGCGGCTATGGCCGGTTCGTATCGGCGGTTCATATGGAGGGCCGGTTGCCGGTTCTTCACGCGGGCGGGAATCGCGGGGCCGCAGGGGCACCGCGAGGAAGCAGCGAAGGGGGCTGGAGATCGTGGCGGGAGCCATCACACACGACCGGCTGTCTGCCGCCGAGGGGCGGCAGGGCGGACCGTTGATCGTCACGGAGGACGCGGATCTGCTGGACGACCTGCTGCGGCTGTGTGCCGCGGCCGGCGCCCGGCCCGAGGTCCACCACGGGGTGCCGGAGCGCGGCGGCGGCTGGGAGACGGCACCCCTGGTGCTCGTCGGCGACGATGCCGCGCGGCGGGTGCGGGGAGCCGCGCGCAGACGCGGAGTGGTCCTGGTGGGGCGGGATCAGGACGATTCCGGGGTCTGGCGGAGGGCTGTGGAGATCGGCGCCGACCATGTTCTGCTGCTGCCGGATGGCGAACAATGGTTGGTCGACCGGATCGCCGACGTGGCCGAGGGAGTCGGTCCGCCCGCACTCACCGTCGGCGTGATCGGCGGTCGCGGCGGCGCCGGATCCTCCACGCTCGCCTGCGCGCTCGCGGTCATCTCGGCGCGCCAGGGAAGGCGCACGCTCCTCGTCGACGCGGATCCGCTGGGCGGCGGACTCGATGTACTCCTCGGCGGAGAGGCCGCCGAGGGGCTCCGCTGGCCGGACTTCGCCGCGTCGCACGGCCGGGTCGGCGGTGGCGCCCTGGAGGAGTCGCTGCCCTCGCTGCACGCCCTGCGAATCCTCAGCTGGGACCGCGGCGACTGCGTCACCATCGCACCCGAGGCCGTCCGGGCCGTGCTGGCCGCCGCCCGGCGGCGGGGCGGGGCGGTGGTCGTGGACCTGCCCCGCCGGATCGACGAAGGCGTCGCGGAAGCCCTCGCCCAGGTGGACCTCGGCCTGCTCGTGGTCCCAGCGGAACTGCGCGCCGTCGCGGCGGCCGGGCGGGTGGCGTCCGCGGTCGGCATGGTCCTGAAGGACCTGCGCGTCGTGGTGCGCGGACCGTACGCGCCCGGTCTGGACGACAGGGAGGTCGCCCGACTCCTCGGGCTGCCCCTGGCAGGCGAAGTCCCGGTGGAGACGGGGCTGTTGGCGGCCCAGGAGCGAGGCGCTCCGCCCGGCGCGGACGGCCGGGGGCCGCTGGCCCGCTTCTGCTCGGCGTTCTGGGAGCGGACCGCTGCCGCGGGAGGCACCGCATGAGCGGGGGCACGCGCGTGCGTGGCGCCACGCACGCGCATGGCGCCACGCCAGGGCAGGCGAGGTTCTCGGGCGGGCGTATGGGGGCGGCGGGGTTGCCTTCGGACGTGGGGGCGGTGGGGCGGCGTACGGGTGCGGGTCCGCCTTCGCCTTCGGATGTGGGGCCTGTGGGTCGCAGTGGGAGTGGGGGTCTGGCTGAGGGTGTGGGGTCGGCGGGTCGGCGTACGGGCGTGAGTGGTTCCGTGGGTCGTCGTACGGGCGTGAATGGGCCTGTGGGGCGGCGTGCGGGTGGGAATGCGGCTACTGCTTCCGACACGGGGCTGTTGGACGGGGTCCGGCAGTGGCTTGCCGAGAGCGGGGCCGAGCCGACTCCCGCGCGCGTGGCGCAGGCACTGCGGGAACAGGGGCGGGTGCTCGGGGACGCCGAAGTCCTTGGGGCGGCCGAGCGGTTGAGGTCGGAGCTGGTCGGCAGCGGGCCGCTGGAGCCGCTCCTCGGTGATCCCTCGGTCACCGACGTACTGGTCTCGGCGCCCGACCGGGTGTGGGTGGACCGGGGCGGCGGCCTGGAACTGACGGCCGTCTCCTTTCCGGACCCGGCGGCCGTACGACGCCTCGCGCAGCGCCTGGCGGCCGTGGCCGGGCGGCGGCTCGACGACGCGCACCCCTGGGTGGACGCCCGGCTCCCGGACGGCACCCGTCTGCACGCGGTACTGCCACCGGTCGCCGTCGGATCGACGTGCCTGTCGCTGCGGGTCGTACGGCCACGGGCCTTCACGCTCGCCGAGTTGGTGGCGGCGGGGACGGTACCGCCGGGCGGGGACCTGCTGCTGCGGGCGCTGCTCGACGCGAGGCTGTCCTTCCTGATCAGCGGGGGCACGGGCAGTGGCAAGACGACGCTGCTGAGCGCCCTGCTGGGCCTCGTCGGGCCGGGCGAGCGGATCGTGCTCGCCGAGGACTCGGCGGAGCTGCGCCCCGACCATCCCCACGTCGTACGACTGGAATCCAGACCCGCCAACCAGGAGGGCGCCGGACTCGTCACCCTTCAGGACCTGGTGCGCCAGGCCCTGCGGATGCGGCCCGACCGGTTGGTCGTCGGCGAGGTTCGCGGGCCCGAAGTGGTCGCCCTGCTGGCGGCCCTGAACACGGGTCACGAAGGCGGCTGCGGGACCGTCCACGCCAACGCGGCCTCGGGAGTGCCGGCCCGGCTGGAGGCGCTGGGCACGGCCGCGGGTCTCGACCGGGCCGCTCTGCACAGCCAGGTCGCGGCCGCGCTCTCGGTGGTCCTCCATCTCGTACGCGACCGGGCCGGGCGGCGGCGGATCGCCGAGGTGCATGTGCTGGAGCGGGATCCGGCGGGGCTGGTGATCACGGTGCCGGCGCTGCGGTGGGGCGCGAAGGCCTTCACGTACGAGCGGGGGTGGGAGCGGCTGCGGGGGCTGCTCGGTGGGATGGGGGACGGCTGGGACTCCGGAGGCGCTGGGGACGCTGGAGGGTCCGGGGGCTCCGGGTGCTCCGGGACTTGGGGACGGATGACCGGCATCGGTGAAGTCGGTGAATTCGGTGAAGTGGGCGAGAGGGGTGAGGGGCTGTGACGGGGGTCGGTGAGGTGTCGGTGTCGGTGAGTGCGGCGATGGCGTGTGCCGGGGCGGCGGCCTGGCTGATGGGCGGGCAGGGGCCGGGGGCGCGGCGGGCGCGGCTGGTGTGTGCGGGCGGTGGGGCGGTGGGAGCCGGGCCGCCGGCGTGGGAGCAGGCCGTGCGGGTTGGAGAGCGGCTGCGGCGGTGGCACCGGATGCGGGGCGAGTGGTGGGTCCTGGTCGCCGGGGCGGTGGTCGGTCTGCTCGGGGCGTCCGTGCTGCCGCTCGTCCTGGGGGCGCTCGGGGTGCCGCTGGTCCGACGGGCCAGGCGGGCCGGGGCGGCACGGCGGGCGCGGGAGCGGCGGGCCGACGCGGTGATCGCGCTGTGCGGGGCGCTCGCGGGGGAGGTGCGCGCCGGGCGCCAGCCGGGTGAGGCCCTGCTCGGCGCATCCCGTGACTCGGGCGGGCTCGGGCGCGCGCAGGCGGTGGTGCTGGCGGCGGCCCGGTTCGGCGGGGACGTGCCCGGCGCGCTCACCGACGCGGCACGACGACCGGGAGCCGAAGGACTGCTGGGCCTCGCCGCCTGCTGGCGGGTCGCCGTTGACCGGGGCGCCGGACTCGCGGCCGGGCTCGACCGGCTGGAGGGCGCGTTGCGTGCGGAGCGGGACCAACGGGCCGATCTGCGTGCCCAGTTGGCCGGGGCCCGGTCGACGGCTGTGCTGTTGGCGGGACTGCCGGTGCTCGGACTGCTCCTCGGCACCGCACTCGGCGCCGATCCGCTGCATGTCGTGCTGCACACCGGCGCGGGTCTTGGCTGTCTGCTCGTCGGCGGGGTCCTGGAGGGCGTCGGGCTGTGGTGGGTGCTGCGGATCGTACGGGGAGCGGAGGCGGGATGAGCGCGGAAGTTGTCCACAGGCTGGGGGTGGCGCTGTGCGTCGTGGTGGCGGTGTGGGCGCTGGCCCGGGCCGTGGGTGCGGCGCGGCGGGAAGGCAGGTCGCGAAGGCGGTTGAAGGCTGTGGTGGCCGTGGGTACGGGGCCTCCCGTGGGTGCCCTGGGCACGGGGTCGGCCGTGGAGTCGGCTTCCGGCGGGCGGCGCCTGGTGATGCGCGGTGAGCTGAGGCGGTGGCTGCCGGTTTTCGGCGCCCTGAGCGTCTGTTGGGCCGTCGTCGGAGGTGTGACCGGAGTCGTGGTCGGGCTCGTTGCCGGCTTCGGGATGTGGCGGTGGCAGCGGAGACCGGCGCCGGTGGAGGAGTTCGACGTGGGGCTGGCCACGCGGCAACTGCCCCTCGCCGCCGATCTGCTGGCCGCCTGTATCGCGGCGGGTGCCAGTCCGGCGGTGGCCGCCCAGGCGGTGGGGGAGGCGCTGGACGGGCCTGTGGGGCAGCGACTGGCGCGGGGTGCGGCCGAGGTACGGCTCGGGGGTGAGCCGGCCGAGGCGTGGCGGGGGTTGGCCGCCTTGCCAGGGGCTCGGGCGCTGGCCCGGTTGCTGGAGCGGGCGGGTGAGTCCGGCGTACCGGCGGCGGGGCCCGTCGCACGCATCGCCGCGGAGGCCCGCGCGGAGTGGGGGCGTACTGCCACGGCCCGTGCCCGGCGGGCGGGCGTCCTGGTCACCGCGCCGGTGGGGCTGTGCTTCCTGCCCGCCTTCATCGCCATCGGCGTGCTGCCTGTGGTGATCGGGCTCGCGGGCGGGGTGCTGGCTGGGGGTGGTGGGTGACGGACGGAACTGGGTGAACGACGAGTGGTCGGGGCCGGTCAAGGTCCAACTTCAAAGGTCAACGGAACAGAGCTGTACGGGGGTTCGGATGAGCAAGGCAATGCGGCGAGTACGAGTGCTGGGGCCGGTGCGGGCGTGGGTCCTGGCGGGCCGGGACTGGAGGGCGCGGAGGGATGACGGGATGGTCACCTCCGAGTACGCGATGGGGTTGATCACGGCGGTGGGGTTCGCCGTGGTGCTCTATGAGGTGCTGACCAGTGGGCAGGTGCGGGGTGCTCTGCAGGACATCGTGGGGCGGGCGCTCAATGGGCAGTTCTGAGGCGCCTCTGGAGATGTCCCGGGACCGGGGTTTCGTGACGGCGGAGGCGGCTGTGGTGCTGCCGGTGCTGGTCGCGTTCACGATGGCGCTGGTCTGGGCGTTGATGGCGGCGGCCGCGTTGATCCAGTGCGTGGACGCGGCCCGGGCGGGGGCCCGCGCGGCGGCTCGGCAGGACCCGCCGGGCACGGTGCTGGCGGCGGCCCGGGACACGGCGCCGAGCGGCGCTCGGGTCACCGTCCGCAGAGAGGGCGACCTGGTGCACGTACGGGTCGAGGCGAAGGCGCCGGGGCCCGACGCGCTGACCCTCGACCTGACCCACGAGGCCGCGGCCCTGGCCGAGGAGACGGTGGGGGCGGCCGGATGAGGAGGACAGGACTCTGGTCGCACACGAGGGCCGTTACGAGGGCCGCTACGAGAGCGAGTACGAGGGTGAGTACGAGCCCGCGTGGGCGGTCGCGGTCGCGGGGAGGGGCCTTTGCGAGCGCCTTCGCGAAGGTCTTCGCGTCGGACCGTGGGTCGGCGACCGTCTGGACCGTGGGTGCGATCGCCGTCCTGTGCGTCGCGTTCGGTGCCGTCCTCGCCATGGGCCAGGCGGTGGTGATCCGTCACCGCGCCGGCGGAGCGGCCGACTTGGCGGCGCTGGCGGCGGCCGACCGCTGGATGGAGGGCGGGACGGCAGCTTGCGCACAGGCAGGGCGGGTGGCACGCGCCCAGGGCGCCAGGGTCGTGCGGTGCGCCGTCCAGGGTGAGATCTCGGACGTCACGGTCGCGGCGGGACGGGGACCGTTGACGGCGGAGGTGCGGGCCAGGGCGGGCCCGGCGGGGCCGGTAGGGCCTGTGGTTCCGCCCGGTCCTCCCGGTCCGCCCAGTCCTCCCGGATCGGCGAGGTCGGCGGTGGGGACGGCCGGCCCCGGCATACCGGCGGCGCCGACCGTGTCGTTCGGCCGAGCCGTCGAGGAGGTGAGGCCGTAATCCTGAGCCCTGAGCCCTGAGCCCAGCCCTCAGTCCTCAGCCCAGTCCCCAGCCCAGCCCTCAGCCCTGACCCCTCAGTCGTCCGCCATAGCCCGGCGGGCGACGCCTCCGCCCTCCCCGGGCTCCCCGCGATCCCCGTCCTCCCCATCCTCCTCGGCCCGCTTCTCAGGTGCCCCCTTCAGCAGCACCGTCAGCAACCGCACGGCCCCCCGTTTGTGCAACGGCTCGTTGCCGTTGCCGCACTTGGGGGACTGGATGCAGGACGGGCAGCCGGCGTCGCACTCGCAGGAGGCGATGGCCTGGTGGGTGGCGGTGAGCCACTCGCGGGCCGTGTGGAAGGCGCGTTCCGCGAAGCCCGCGCCGCCGGGGTGGCCGTCGTAGACGAAGACGGTGGGCAGCAGGGTGTCCGGGTGCAGCGGGACGGAGACGCCGCCGATGTCCCAGCGGTCGCAGGTCGCGAAGAGCGGCAGCATGCCGATCGACGCGTGTTCGGCGGCGTGCAGGGCGCCGCCGAGGATCTCGGGGTTGACGCGGGCGGCGTCGAGCTGGTCCTCGGTGACCGTCCACCACACGGCCCGGGTGCGCAACGTACGCGGAGGGAGGTCGAGCTTCGACTCGCCCAGCACTTCACCGGTGATGACACGACGACGAAGGAAGGAGACGACCTGGTTGGTGACTTCGACGGAGCCGTAGCACAACCGGCCGTCGCCCCAGGGGACTTCGACGTCCGTCTCCAGGACGGAGATGGCGGTGGTGTCGCGGGCGACCGTCGAATACGGGGGGTTGGCCTCCTCGACCAGGGCGACGGAGTCGTCCAGGTGCAGCTCCTTCACCAGGTACGTACGGCCCTGGTGGAGGTGGACGGCGCCCTCGTGGACGGTGGCGTGCGCGGCCGCGGCGTCGACCGTGCCCAGCAGGCGCCCGGAACCGGCCTCCACGATCTGTACCGGACTGCCGCCCCCGCCGCGGATGTCGGCCAGATCGGCGGCCCGCTCCCGGCGTGTCCAGTGCCATGCCTTCGTGCGGCGGCGCAGCAGCTTGGCGGCCTCCAACTGCGGCAGCAGCTCGGCGGTGGCGGGACCGAAGAGGGGCAAGTCGTCGTCGGTCAATGGCAGTTCGGCGGCCGCGGCGCACAGGTGGGGCGCGAGGACGTACGGGTTGTCGGGGTCGAGGACGGTGGACTCCACCGGCTGGTCGAAGAGGGCCTCGGGGTGGTGGACGAGGAACGTGTCCAGCGGGTCGTCGCGGGCGACCAGGATCGCCAGCGCCCCCTGTCCGGAGCGGCCCGCGCGGCCGGCCTGCTGCCACAGGGAGGCGCGGGTGCCCGGGTAGCCGGCGATGAGGACGGCGTCCAGTCCGGAGACGTCGATGCCGAGTTCGAGGGCGGTGGTGGCGGCGAGGCCGAGGAGTTCGCCGGAGTGGAGGGCTTGTTCCAGGGCGCGGCGTTCCTCGGGGAGGTAGCCGCCGCGGTAGGCGGCCACGCGGCGGGCCAGCGAGCGGTCGACCTCTGAGAGCCGTTCCTGGGCGATCACCGAGATCAGCTCGGCGCCGCGGCGGGACCGTACGAAGGCGACCGAGCGGACACCCTGCACGGTCAGGTCGGTGAGGAGGTCGGCGGTTTCGGCGGTGGCGGTTCGGCGGACGGGAGCGCCCTTCTCGCCGTGGAGTTCGGTGAGGGGCGGCTCCCAGAGGGCGAACACCATTTCACCGCGTGGTGAGGCGTCGTCAGCGACCTCCAGCACGGGCAGGCCGGTGAGACGGGAGGCGGCGACCGAGGGCTCGGCGGCGGTGGCCGAGGCCATCAGGAAGACGGGAGAGGAGCCGTAGCGGGCGCACAGGCGGCGCAGCCGGCGCAGCACTTGGGCGACGTGGGACCCGAAGACGCCCCGGTAGGTGTGACATTCGTCGATGACGACATAGCGCAGGGCGCGCAGGAAGGAGGACCAGCGGGGGTGTGACGGAAGTATCCCGCGGTGCAGCATGTCGGGGTTGGTGAGGACGTAGTTGGCGTACTGGCGTACCCATTCGCGCTCCTCGACGGGCGTGTCCCCGTCGTAGACCGCGGAACGTACGGCATTGCCCAGAGGTTGTGAAAGTTCCTTCACGGATCTGCGCTGGTCCGCTGCCAGCGCTTTTGTCGGGGCGAGGTACAGCGCGGTCGCGCCACGGCCGTTCGGGGCCTCGGAGCCGTCGAGGAGCGTCGACAGGACCGGGACGAGATACGCCAGGGACTTCCCGGAGGCCGTGCCCGTGGAGACGACCACCGAGTCGCCGTCGAGGGCGTGCTCGGCGGCGAGTGCCTGGTGGGCCCAGGGGTGTTCGATTCCCGCGGACTGCACCGCGGCGATGACCTCCGCGCGGATCCGGTCGGGCCACACGGCATGACGACCCTCACGTGGGGGCAAGTGCTCCGTATGAGTGATGCGCGAAGCCCGGCTCGGCCCCGAGGCGAGCCGGTCCAGGATCTCGCCCGGCGAGGGGCGGGATGCGGTGTCCGTCGAGGTTCGATCGGATCGGTGATTCTTGGCCATCGGCATCGAGTGTGTCACTGGCGTGACGGACAATGGACCCAAGGCGTCGTGCACGCCTGCCGGTAAGTGATTGAATGCCATCGCGGCTGGCGAACCGTCCCGGGGGCTCTGCCGAGGTGTCCCTTGGGATGACCGCTCGATTAGCAAGGTGCTGGAGGATCCGTGGACCTGTCCCTGTCGACCCGTACCGTCGGCGATCGTACGGTCGTCGAGGTCGGTGGCGAAATCGATGTATATACCGCGCCCAAGCTGCGCGAGCAGTTGGTCGAGCTGGTGAACGACGGCAGTTTTCACCTCGTCGTAGACATGGAGGGCGTGGACTTCCTCGACTCCACCGGGCTCGGCGTTCTGGTCGGCGGCCTGAAGCGGGTGCGTGCCCATGAGGGTTCGCTCCGGCTCGTCTGCAATCAGGAGCGCATTCTGAAGATCTTCCGCATCACCGGCCTCACCAAGGTGTTCCCGATCCACACCTCGGTCGAGGAAGCGGTGGCGGCCACCGACTGACCGGCCGTGGACCGGCCCGTCCCTGACTGGCCGGTCAGCGGCCGACAGCCGGATCCCGGGCCACGCCCGGGAGGCAGAAGTCAATGGAGGGGGGCCGGGTCTCGGCGACCCGGCCCCCCGACCGCACGCCCGTAGTTCCGAGGGGGATGCATGGCCACCGTTGAACTCCGCTTCAGCGCGCTGCCCGAGCACGTCAGGACCGCCCGACTGGTGGCGGCAGCGGTGGCGCGCAGGGCCGGAGTGGACGAGGCCGTTCTCGATGAGGTCAGGCTCGCCGTCGGCGAGGCCTGCACCCGGGCCGTCGGCCTGCACCAGAGTGGCGGAATCTCGGCGCCGGTGCGGGTGTCGCTGATCGAGGAGGAGAAGCAGTTCTCCATCGAGGTCGGCGACGAGGCCCCGCACACGGTTCCCGGCGACAAGACGTCGGGCGCCCATGGCGGAGCCAACGGCGTGGACGTCGAGACCGAAGAGGACGAGATGGGCCTCGCGGTCATCAGCGGCCTCGTCGACGACGTCGAAGTGACCGCCGGTGAGAACGGCGGCCTGATCAGGATGAGCTGGCCCACCACGCCGCCGGCTGCGCTCGTTCCCTGATCCACCCCCTGGTACTGCCCCACATGTGCGAAAGGGCCCTGCTGAGCAGGGCCCTTTCGCATGCCCGCGCCCTTTTCTGATCAAGCTCCGTGTTTTCGTGAATTAATTCACTATCCGGATTACGATCAACAATACGATCGGCTTTACGCCACGCCGGGCGCCAATGGATCACGCGTCAATGGTTTTGAGGCATTACCACTTTCGGGTTCCGTGATGGTCCGTGGATCATTTGCTGAAGAGCACGTGAAGGCTGATTCCACTTACCGCACACTGTTTTGATCAGGTTCCGGTACCTACAATCCGTCCACATCTTGAGCTCGGTCCAAGCGTCAAGGAGGACGAATGGCGGGGCTTTCTACCCCTCATCAGTTTGACCAACCCACAACCTTCGCAGCCGCAGTACTGACCGACGACAATCGTCTCATCGTGATGGTCATCGCGGCCGTCGCCCTTGCGGCGCTTGTCGTCGCCGGGGTCCTGGTACGCCAGGTACTCGCGGCGGGCGAGGGCACCGAGAGCATGAAGGAGATCGCGGTGGCGATCCAGGAGGGCGCGAATGCCTACCTGGGCCGGCAGATGCGAACGCTCGGCGTTTTCGCCGTCGTGGTGTTCTTCCTGCTCATGCTGCTGCCCGCGGACGACTGGAATCAGCGCGCCGGACGATCGGTCTTCTTCTTGATCGGCGCGGCGTTCTCGGCGACCACCGGCTATATCGGCATGTGGCTCGCCGTGCGCAGTAATGTCCGCGTGGCCGCCGCGGCCCGGGAAGCGACTCCGGCAGAGGGTGAGCCCGAAAAGGATCTCACCGCCGTCTCGCACAAAGCCATGAAGATCGCTTTCCGCACGGGCGGCGTCGTCGGCATGTTCACCGTGGGGCTCGGACTCCTTGGTGCGTCCTGTGTGGTTCTCGTCTACGCGGCCGACGCGCCCAAGGTCCTGGAGGGCTTCGGGCTCGGTGCCGCGCTGATCGCCATGTTCATGCGTGTCGGCGGTGGCATCTTCACCAAGGCCGCCGACGTCGGCGCCGACCTGGTCGGCAAGGTCGAGCAGGGCATTCCGGAGGACGACCCGCGCAATGCCGCGACCATCGCGGACAACGTGGGCGACAACGTCGGCGACTGCGCCGGCATGGCCGCCGACCTCTTCGAGTCGTACGCCGTCACGCTCGTCGCCGCGCTGATCCTCGGCAAGGCCGCGTTCGGCGACTTCGGGCTCGCCTTCCCGCTGATCGTGCCCGCGATCGGCGTACTCACCGCCATGATCGGCATCTTCGCCGTGGCTCCGCGCCGTGCGGACCGCAGCGGGATGAGCGCCATCAACCGCGGGTTCTTCATCTCCGCGGTTGTCTCGCTGGCGCTCGTCGCGGCGGCGGTCTTCGCCTATCTGCCGTCCTCGTACGCCGATCTGGACGGCGTCACGGACGAGGCCATCCTCGGCCACTCCGGCGACCCGCGGTTCCTCGCGCTCGTCGCGGTCGCCATCGGCATCGTCCTGGCCGCGCTGATCCAGCAGCTGACCGGCTACTTCACGGAGACCACCCGGCGTCCCGTGCGGGACATCGGCAAGACCTCGCTGACCGGCCCGGCCACCGTGGTCCTCGCCGGTATCTCGCTCGGTCTCGAATCGGCCGTCTACACCGCCCTGTTGATCGGCCTCGGCGTGTACGGGGCCTTCCTGCTCGGCGGTACGTCCATCATGCTGGCGCTCTTCGCGGTGGCCCTGGCCGGTACCGGCCTGCTCACCACGGTCGGCGTCATCGTCGCCATGGACACCTTCGGTCCGGTCTCCGACAACGCGCAGGGCATCGCCGAGATGTCCGGCGACGTCGAGGGCGCGGGCGCGCAGGTCCTCACCGACCTGGACGCCGTCGGCAACACCACCAAGGCCATCACCAAGGGCATCGCCATCGCCACCGCGGTACTGGCGGCGGCGGCGCTCTTCGGCTCGTACCGCGACGCGATCCTCACGGCCGCGAACGAAGTGGGCGAGAAGGTCTCGGGGCCCGGCGCGCCCATGAACCTGATGATGGACATCTCACAGCCCAACAACCTGGTCGGGCTCATCGCGGGCGCCGCGGTCGTCTTCCTCTTCTCGGGGCTGGCGATCAACGCGGTCTCGCGATCCGCCGGGGCCGTGGTCTACGAGGTGCGGCGGCAGTTCCGCGAGCATCCCGGGATCATGGACTACACCGAGAAGCCCGAGTACGGGCGCGTCGTCGACATCTGCACCAAGGACGCGCTGCGCGAGCTGGCCACACCGGGTCTGCTCGCCGTACTGACGCCGATCGCGATCGGCTTCACGCTCGGGGTCGGCGCGCTCGGCTCGTTCCTCGCGGGAGCCATCGGCACCGGCACGCTGATGGCGGTGTTCCTCGCCAACTCCGGTGGCGCGTGGGACAACGCGAAGAAACTCGTCGAGGACGGCCACCACGGCGGCAAGGGCAGCGAGGCCCATGCCGCGACGGTGATCGGCGACACGATCGGCGACCCCTTCAAGGACACCGCGGGGCCGGCGATCAACCCTCTCCTGAAGGTGATGAACCTGGTGGCGCTGCTCATCGCGCCCGCGGTGGTCAAATTCAGCTACGGCGAGGACAAGAGCGTGGGCATGCGGGTTCTCATCGCGGTGCTCTCGCTCGCCGTCATCGTGGGCGCGGTGTACGTGTCCAAGCGGCGAGGCATCGCCGTGGGTGACGAAGGCAACTCCGAGCGGGTGGCCAAGTCGGTGGATCCGGCGGTGGTTTCGTAGCCATCGGGTAGCCGGCCGGGTCATCGCCCGGTCGGGTTCCGCTCAACGGGCGGGGGGGCGGCGGCGAATTATGGTGCGGCAGCCCCCCCCCGGGTGTGCGCCCCCCCTTGGGGGGCCAGTTATCACTAGGTTCACAAGGCTTAAATAAACTATGTA
>NZ_JBHXSU010000016.1:0-118326 GCF_042715345.1 Streptomyces sp. NPDC058697 | reverse complement strand
GGTGTTGTGGTGTGTTGGTTCGGTGTTGCGGTTGTGGAGCCTCTCGCGCCGGGCGGGCGGTGTGGGCCGGGGGGGGGGGGGGGGGGCGGGCGGCCCCCCCCCCCCCCCCCCCGCCCGTGTGTGTCCACGCCCTGTTCGTGAGCCTTATCTCGCTTGGTGCAAATGGCTTCAATAACGGATGAAGTGGACCTTCGTCACGGTGGTGTCGCCCACTTGGCGTGTATGTTCCGGGGCCGAGAGCCATGGAAGGGACCAATCCGGTGAACAAGAAGCTCGCGGCCGCACTGTCCGGCGGTGCGGTACTGGTACTGGCGCTGTCGGGATGCAGCAGTGACGACAGCAGCGACAAGCTGAACTCCTGGGCCAAGCAGGTGTGTGACGCGGTGCAGCCGCAGGCGGTGAAGATCGAGGCCGCCAATACCGCGATCCAGAAGCAGACCTCGGACAACAGCACTCCGGCGGACGTCCAGAAGACCGACTCCAAGGCCTTCCAGGACATGTCCGACGCCTACAAGGCGATCGGCGCCGCCGTGGACAAGGCCGGGGCCCCCGACGTCGACGACGGCGAGAAGAAGCAGAAGGACGCCGTCACGGAGCTCAACACGATCTCCTCCTCGTACGCCGACCTCAAGAAGCAGGTCGACGGCCTCGACACGAAGGACCAGGCGAAGTTCGCCGACGGTCTCAAGGGGATCGCCACCCAGCTCGACAAGCTCAGCCAGAGCGGCAACGACGCCCTCAAGAAGCTGGAGGAGGGCGACGTGGGCAAGGCGATGGCCAAGCAGGAGAGCTGCAAGTCCGCCTCGACGTCGCCGTCGGCCAGCAAGGCCTGAGAAGGGCCTGAGCAAGGCCTGAGAGACGGGACCGGCCCTCCTGGGGCATCGATCGTTCGTCAAGCGAAAGAGGGCCCGGTACGCGTGCGTGCGTGCCGGGCCCTCTGCCTGTCCGCATGGACGCCGCCCGCGGACGCCGGCTCCGGCTGTCCGGCCGGTTCGTCTGTCCACAGGGCGCGCGCCGCGGCGGCGGGAGCGGACACAATGGAGGCGTGAGTAACAGCAGCCTGGCACCGTTGCCCTCGTCCGACCGCACCGACGTCACCGCACGCCTGCGGGACGCCCTCCTGGGCGCCTCCTTCAGCGCCGACGGGCTGCTGGACCTGCTCGGCGCCCCCGCGTACGCGGCGCTGGCCCGCAGCGAGACCGTGCCCGCGCTCCGGGCCACCCGGGGCGACTCACCGCTGGAGGCGCTCGTCCGGCTCTTCCTGCTGCAGCAGCCGGTGCCCCGCGCGCGCGTGGCGGAGGTCCTGCCGGTGGCGGACTGCCTGGAGAGCGGCTGGCTGACCCGAACCGGCGGGGACGAGGTCGCGGCGACGGTCGACGTACGGCCGTACGGCGGCCCGGGCGGCGAGGACTGGTTCATCGTCTCCGACCTCGGCTGCGCGGTCGGCGGGGCGGGCGGCCTCGGCAGCCGTGACGAAGGAGTCGTACTCGGTGTGGGCGGTGCGTCCACGACCCTCGCGGGCATCACGGTGCGTACGCCGGTCGGCTCGGCGCTGGATCTCGGCACCGGCTCCGGGATCCAGGCACTGCACGCCGCGCAGCACGCCACGCGCGTGACCGCGACCGACCTCAACCCCCGCGCGCTGCACATCACCGCGCTCACGCTCGCCTTGTCCGGTGCCCCGGCGGCGGACCTGCGCGAGGGCTCCCTCTTCGAACCGATCGCCGACGACGAGACGTACGACCTGATCGTCTCCAACCCGCCCTTCGTGATCTCTCCCGGCGCCCGGCTCACCTACCGCGACGGCGGGATGGGCGGGGACGATCTGTGCCGCACGCTCGTTCAGGAGGCGGGCGACCGGCTGAACGACGGGGGGTACGCGCAGTTCCTCGCCAACTGGCAGCACGTGGAGGGCGAGGACTGGCAGGACAGGCTGCGGTCCTGGGTGCCGCGCGGCTGCGACGCGTGGATCGTGCAGCGCGAGGTCCAGGACGTCACGCAGTACGCCGAGTTGTGGCTGCGGGACGCGGGCGACCACCGCTCCGACCCGATGGAGTACCAGGCGCGGTACGACGCGTGGCTGGACGAGTTCGAGGCGCGGAAGGTGAAGTCCGTCGGCTTCGGCTGGATCAGCCTGCGCAAGTCGGCGGCCGCCGAGCCCTCGGTCGTCGTGGAGGAGTGGCCGCACTCCGTCGAACAGCCGCTCGGCGACACCGTGCGCGCGCACTTCGACCGCGTGGACTATCTGCGGGCGCATGACGACGCGGCCCTGCTCGCCGGGCACTTCAGGCTCGCGGGCGAGATCGTGCAGGAGCAGGTCGGGCTGCCCGGCGCCGAGGACCCCGAGCACGTCGTGCTGCGCCAGCACCGGGGGATGCGGCGGGCCACGAAGGTGGACACGGTCGGTGCGGGCTTCGCGGGCGTCTGCGACGGCACGCTGAGCGCCGGCCGGATCCTGGACGCCATCGCCCAGCTGGTCGGAGAGGACCCGGTCCTGCTGCGGGACCGGACCCCGTCCCAGATCCGGCTGCTGGTCGAGCAAGGGTTCATCGAGCCCGCCCGATGAGCCGTCCCGGGCCCGGCGGGAGGGTTTCCCGGACCGACTCGCGTACGACGAGGAATCGGCCCGCATGTGGCCACCGTGCACGAGGTGTTGATGCACGGTGGCCAGGATCGGGTTCATGCACGAGGGGCCCCGGACAGGGCTCGGCGTGCCCGACGCTCCGCCGGTCTCCGGCCGAGGACACCGGTCCGGGCTCCCGCACCGGGACGTGAAACCGGTCGGCAGGGAGCGGTGTGACGGATTCCGCATGAGGGCGCAGGGAGCTGTCCGCCCTGCGTTCACCCGGGGTTGGTGTTCCGGCCGCCCGGAGGTGTCAGCGTCCCGGTGCTGGGTACCAAAGGCCGGAGGAGACGAACCATGGAGAGCGGACCGGCGATCTTCACGGGATCGGTGTTCGCCCTGTTCGGGGGCGGTCTCCTGCTGTGGACGGCCGTCCGGCTGCGGCAGCGCGCCCCTGTCGCCCACGGAGTGCATCCGGTGGCCTCCGCGGCGGTCGCGGCCTTCGCCGGGACGTCCGCGCTGCTCCTCGCCGTGTGGTGTTTCACTCGTACCTGAGCGTCGCCCCTTCCGGCGACACCCCCGGCGCCCCTCGGCCGAGTCGGCCGCCCTGGCCGGGAACATTCACCTTCGGTGTCCGGGAATCGACGGCCTACGGCCGTCGCGGACAAGGCCCTGAGCCCTCCGGGACGCAGACCTCCAGTAACTGAGAGGTCACCCTCCGGATAGGTCGGAAACGGCAGGTCGGCACTCCGGGCGGCAGGAATGGCGGGAGTCGGGTTACCGTTCGAGTGGCCGTTGCGGGCTTTTCCCGTTTGACACGGGGGCGGGATGTACCGTCACACTCCGCAGCGTCAGCATGACCCGACCCCCGGGTTCCAGGCCTGGGGCAAGACCCCCTGCGTCGACCGGAGAGAAGAGCGAAGTTGTCCCCGACCAGCGAGACCGCACACGGCGGCCGCCGACTCGTCATCGTCGAGTCGCCCGCCAAGGCGAAGACGATCAAGGGCTATCTCGGCCCCGGCTACGTCGTCGAAGCGAGCGTCGGGCACATCCGCGACCTCCCCAACGGCGCCGCGGAGGTGCCCGAGCAGTACACCGGCGAGGTGCGCCGCCTCGGTGTGGACGTAGAACACGACTTCCAGCCGATCTATGTGGTGAACGCCGACAAGCGGGCCCAGGTCAAGAAGCTCAAGGACCTGCTCAAGGACTCCGACGAACTCTTCCTCGCCACCGATGAGGACCGCGAGGGCGAGGCCATCGCCTGGCACCTGCAGGAAGTGCTGAAGCCCAAGGTCCCGGTCAAGCGGATGGTCTTCCACGAGATCACCAAGGCCGCGATCCAGGCCGCCGTCGCCAACCCGCGCGAGCTCAACCAGAAGCTGGTCGACGCCCAGGAGACCCGCCGCATCCTCGACCGCCTCTACGGCTACGAGGTATCGCCGGTCCTCTGGAAGAAGGTCATGCCGCGTCTGTCGGCGGGCCGCGTCCAGTCCGTGGCGACCCGTCTCGTCGTCGAGCGGGAACGCGAGCGCATCGCCTTCCGCTCCGCCGAGTACTGGGACCTGACCGGCACCTTCGGCACCGGCCGCGCCGGTGACGCGAGCGACCCGGCCGCCCTGGTCGCCCGTCTGACCACGGTCGACGGCAAGCGCGTCGCCCAGGGCCGCGACTTCGACTCGCTGGGGCAGATCAAGGGCGCGAACACGCTCCACCTCGACGAGGCCAACGCTCGCGCGCTGGCCGCCGCCCTGGAGAACACGAGCTTCTCCGTACGGTCCGTCGAGTCGAAGCCGTACCGCCGTTCGCCGTACGCCCCGTTCCGTACGACCACGCTCCAGCAGGAGGCCAGCCGCAAGCTCGGCTTCGGCGCGAAGGCCACCATGCAGGTGGCGCAGAAGCTGTACGAGAACGGCTTCATCACCTACATGCGTACGGACTCCACGACCCTTTCGGACACCGCGATCACCGCGGCCCGGGCCCAGGTCACGCAGCTCTACGGCGCGAGCTATCTGCCGGACAAACCGCGTACGTACGCCGGGAAGGTCAAGAACGCGCAGGAGGCGCACGAGGCGATCCGCCCCTCGGGTGACCGTTTCCGCACGCCTGCCGAGACGGGCCTGACCGGTGACCAGTTCAAGCTGTACGAGCTGATCTGGAAGCGGACCGTCGCCTCCCAGATGAAGGACGCGGTCGGAAACTCCGTCACCGTGAAGATCGCGGGCACGGCCTCCGACGGCCGCGACGCCGAGTTCAGCGCGTCCGGCAAGACGATCACCTTCCACGGCTTCCTCAAGGCCTACGTCGAGGGCGCGGACGACCCGAACGCCGAGCTGGACGACCGCGAGCGCCGGCTTCCGCAGGTCAACGAGGGCGACCCGCTGTCCGCCGACGAGATCTCGGTCGACGGCCACGCGACCAAGCCCCCGGCCCGCTACACCGAGGCCAGCCTGGTCAAGGAGCTCGAAGAGCGCGAGATCGGCCGCCCGTCGACGTACGCGTCGATCATCGGCACGATCCTCGACCGCGGCTACGTGTTCAAGAAGGGCACGGCACTCGTGCCGTCCTTCCTGTCCTTCGCCGTGGTCAACCTCCTGGAGAAGCACTTCGGGCGGCTCGTCGACTACGACTTCACCGCCAAGATGGAGGACGACCTCGACCGCATCGCGCGGGGCGAGGCCCAGGCCATTCCGTGGCTCAGGCGCTTCTACTTCGGCGAGGGCGACGCGACCGGCGCCGCGGAGGCGGGCAACGGCGACGGGGACCACCTCGGCGGTCTCAAGGAGCTCGTCACCGACCTCGGTGCCATCGATGCCCGCGAGGTGTCGTCGTTCCGCGTGGACAGCAGCGACATCATGCTGCGCGTCGGCCGCTACGGCCCGTACGTCGAGCGCGGCGAGAAGGACTCCGAGAACCACCAGCGCGCCGACGTGCCCGAGGACCTGGCACCCGACGAGCTGACCGTCGAGCTCGCGGAGGAGCTGCTCGCCAAGCCGAGCGGTGACTTCGAGCTCGGCGCCGACCCCCAGTCGGGCCACCAGATCATCGCCAGGGACGGCCGCTACGGCCCGTACGTCACCGAGGTGCTCCCCGAGGGCACCCCGAAGACCGGCAAGAACGCCGTGAAGCCGCGTACGGCCTCGCTGTTCAAGTCGATGTCCCTCGACACGGTGACGCTGGCCGACGCCCTGAAGCTGATGTCGCTGCCGCGTGTCGTCGGCAAGGACGCCGAGGGCGTGGAGATCACCGCACAGAACGGGCGCTACGGGCCGTACCTGAAGAAGGGCACCGACTCGCGCTCCCTCCAGGCCGAGGACCAGCTCTTCACGATCACCCTCGACGAGGCCCTGGCGATCTACGCGCAGCCCAAGCAGCGCGGGCGCGCCGCCGCCAAGCCGCCGCTGAAGGAGCTCGGCGCGGACCCGGTCAGCGGTCAGCCCGTCGTCGTCAAGGACGGCCGCTTCGGCCCGTACGTCACCGACGGCGAGACCAACGCCACCCTGCGGTCCGGCGACAGCGTCGAGGAGATCACTCCGGAGCGCGGTTTCGAGCTGCTCGCTGAGAAGCGCGCGAAGTCGCCTGCCAAGAAGACGGCGAAGAAGGCGGCCGCCAAGAAGGCCCCGGCCAAGAAGGCGCCGGCGAAGAAAACCGCCGCCAAGAAGACCGCTGCCACGAAAACGGCGGCAAAGAAGACCACTGCCAAGAAGACGACCGCAAAGAAGGCGACGGCTTCCCGGGCGACGGCCGAGGACTGAGGCCGAGAGCCGAGGTCGCGGACTGTGGCTGACGGCTGACGGCTGACGGCTGACGGCTGACGGCTCGGACTGCGGCTGAGGCCGCGGGCCGTGACCGGGGCCGAGTCCTTCGGTCCGCTTCCGGTGAGGGCCTTCGGGGCCCGCCTCCGGCTCGGGACCGAGTCCTTCACCTTTGGTTCGTAAAACGAACGCCTCCGCACCACTTGGTGTCGGGGGCGTTCGCATGTTCGGGGGCCTATTCGGGGAGTCAGTCCCTCCCGATAGGCTGGCAGGATGACGCGAGCCGAGCAGCCAACGGCCCACAACACGGCCCCCGACGACGCCCTGGTCGCAGATTCACGGGAGCGCGCCGTCCGGGCGCTGCTGCGTGTGCCGCAACTGAGGCGCCTGTGGAGCGCCCAGCTGGTGGGCGGCGTCGGCGACGCCCTCGCGCTGCTCGTGCTGGTCCTGCTCGCCCTCCAGGCGGCGGTCGCCGACGGCTCCTTCGGAGGCGGCTACCGCGGAGTGGCCCTCGCCGTGTCGGCGGTCTTCGGGGCGCGGATTCTCGCCACCCTGCTCTTCGGGGCGGTCCTGCTCGGGCCGCTCACGTCCCTTACCTCCCAGGAGGGGCCGCTCGACCGCCGCTGGACGATGGTCGGCGCGGACGGTGTGCGGGCCGCGCTGCTGATCATCGCCCCCCTGTGGATCGACTGGACGCCGGAGAACGCGCTGGCCGTGCTCCTGGTGACCGCCTTCGTGATCGGGGTCGCCGAGCGCTTCTGGATGGTGTGCCGCGAGAGCGCGGCCCCCGCGCTGCTGCCCGCGCCGCCGATGGAGGGCGCGACGGTACGCCCGCTGCCGGACCACATGGACGCGCTGCGGCGCCTTTCACTGCGTACGGGATTCGTGGCGGTGCCCCTCGCGGCGGCCACGCTTCTCGTTGCCGCGCTCGTCAACAACCTGCTGGGCACCGGGCTCGACTGGTTCGCGCAGCACCAGGCCGCGCTCGCCTCGTACGTCTCCGCGGGCCTGTTCGCCGCGTCCCTCTCGGTGCTCACCTTCCTGGAACTGCCCGACGCGCGCACCCCGCGCGCGCGGTCGCCGCTCGAAGGGCTGCGCCGCCCCAAGACGGGCACCGGCATCGACAAGGGCCGCACCGGGGCCATCCCGCTCCTGGTGCTCGCCTGCGCCGCCGTCGCCGGGGCGATCGCCGCGGCCGTCGCCGTCTCCGTGCTGCACGCCAAGGACCTGGGCGGCGGGCCGGTGACGTACGGGCTGCTGGTGCTCGCGCTGACCGGCGGGGTCGTGATCGGCATCCGTACGGCCGCCAAGCTGCTGCCGTCCCTGTCCCGGCGCCGGCTGCTCGCGCTGGCGATCGCCTTCACGGGGATCGCGCTGCTCGCGGCGGGCCTCGTCCCGGACGTCACCACGGTCATCCTGATCGTCGGCCTGGCGGGCGGCGGCGCGGGCGTCGCCGCCAACACCGGGCACGCCCTCCTCGACCAGGAGGCCGAGGAGTACCGGCGGACGCGTACGACGGAACACCTGCACGCGGTCGTACGGGTGTTCGTGGCCCTGGGTGCGCTGGTGGCCCCCCTGGTGGCCGCCGCCATCGGCCCGCACCGCGTGGAGAACGGCAAGTTCGTGTTCGCGCACGGCGGCGCGGCCTTCACGCTGATGCTGGTCGGCGCGCTGCTGCTGCCGGTGGCCGCGCTGGTGCTGGCCAAGGCCGACGACCGCTCCGGAGTGCCGCTGCGGCACGACCTGCTGGACGCGCTGCGCGGCGGGGACGACCCCGCGCAGGCGGCTGCAGTGAAGGGCTTCTTCATCGCCCTGGAGGGCGGCGACGGGGCCGGGAAGTCGACCCAGGCCGAGGCGCTCGCGGAGTGGATCCGCGCCAAGGGGCACGAGGTCGTGGTCACGCGCGAGCCGGGTGCCACGCCCGTCGGGAAGCGGCTGCGGTCGATCCTGCTCGACGTGTCGTCGGCCGGTCTCTCGCACCGCGCGGAGGCGCTGCTGTACGCCGCCGACCGCGCCGAGCACGTCGACACCGTCGTGCGGCCCGCCCTGGAGCGGGGCGCGGTGGTCGTCTCCGACCGCTACATCGACTCCTCCGTGGCGTACCAGGGGGCCGGGCGTGATCTGTCCCCGACCGAGATCGCCCGTATCAACCGGTGGGCGACCGACGGGCTTGTGCCTCATCTGACCGTGCTGCTCGACGTGCCGCCGGAGACCGCCCGTGAGCGGTTCACGGAGGCGCCGGACCGGCTGGAGTCGGAGCCCGCCGAGTTCCACGCGCGCGTGCGGTCCGGTTTCCTGACGCTCGCCGCCGCCGACCCGGCGCGCTATCTGGTCGTCGACGCCGGGCAGGAGCCCGAAGCCGTCACGACCGTGATCCGGCATCGGCTCGATGTGGTCCTCCCGCTCTCCGAGGCCGAGATCAAGGCCAAGGAGGAGGCCCGCAAGGCCGCCGAGGAGGAGGCGCGTCGGCGCGCCGAGGAAGAGGCCGCCCGCAAGGCCGAGGAGGAGCGGCAGGAGCGCGAGCGCCAGGAGCAGCTCGCCCGGCTGCGCGCGGAGGAAGAGGAGCGCAAGCAGCGCGAGCTGGAGGAGGCCCAGCGGCGCGAGGCCGAGCGGCAGGCCGAGGAGGCCCGGCAGCGCGCCGAGGCGGCACGCGTGCGTGCCGAGGAGGAACGGGCACGGCGGCTCGCCGAGGAGCAGGCCCTCGCGGCCGAGGAGGCGCGGCGGCGCAAGCAGGCCGAGGACGAGGCGCGGCTCCGGGCCGAGGCCGAGGAGCGGCGCCTGGAGAAGCAGCGGAAGGCCGAGGAGGCGTTGCTCCGGGCCGAGCAGGCCCGGCGGGCGGCGGAGGCGCAGAGGGAGGCGGAGGCTTCCAGTGCGGCTGCCGCTGCGGCGGAGGCTGCGGGTGCGGGTGCTGGTGCTGCGGGTTCCGGGGGCTCTGGGGGCTCTGGGGCTGCCGGTGGTTCTGGTGGTTCCGAGGGTTCCGGAGGGGCTGGTTCCGGTGGTCCGGTGGCCGGCCGTGACAGCCGGGCCACGGTGCCGACGCCCGTCGTGACACCCACGAACGTGTCCGGAGGGCCGGCCGACGAGACGGCGGTGCTTCCTCCGGTGCCGCCTCGCCAGGCCGGGCCGGACGACGACGAGACGACCGTGCTGCCGCAGCCTCCGGCGCCGCAGGGAGCGGGGCCGCAGGGAGCGGCCGACGAGACCGCTGTGCTGCCGCCGGTGAGGCCGGGGTCCGCCGCGGATGAGACGGCTGTGTTGCCGCCGGTGAGGCCGGGTTCCGCTGCGGATGAGACGGCTGTGTTGCCGCCGGTCGGGCGTGGTCCCGCTGCCGATGAGACGGCTGTCCTTCCTCCCGTACGGGAGGACCGTGGTGATGGCGAGCAGGGGAGTGGTCCGGCGGACCGGGTGCCTCCGGGGTACTTCCGTGACGAGCGGCCCGGGAGTGAGGGCACCGACGCCCGCACGCGCGAGCTGCCTCAGGTCGACGAGGACGGCACGCCTCGGCGGCGTCCCCGTTCGGACTGGGCGGAGGAGACCCCGCTGGACGACCTCCCGACGCTGGCGGACGAACTGCTGGGTCCCCGTGACGAGGACGAGCCGGACGAGGGGCGGGGGCGTCGTCGGCGCTGACGGCGGTTGAGGGTCCTTGGCCGGGTGGGGCGGGCGTCGGCGGTGATGCTCGGCGATGCGACCTGTGCGGCGGGTGTCTGCGGCGGGTGCCGATGGTGAGCGCGGGGGTCGGGTGGACCGCGTTGTCAGTGCCCTCCCGCACAATGGGATGCGCAAGGCACCGGTGCGACGGAAGGGCGGCATCCCATGACCGTGTGGGACGACCTGGTGGGCCAGGAGAAGGTGAGCGTGCAGCTCGACGCCGCCGCCCGGGACGCCGACGCCCAGGTCACGGCCGTGGCGGACCGCACCCCGGTGGCCGAGGCGTCGAAGATGACGCACGCCTGGCTCTTCACGGGGCCGCCGGGCTCGGGCCGTTCCACCGCAGCGCGGGCCTTCGCTGCGGCCCTCCAGTGTGTGAGCCCCGACCGGGCCCTCGGCGGGTCCCCCGGCTGCGGATTCTGCGACGGTTGCCACACGAGCCTGATCGGCACCCACGCCGATGTGCAGATCATCCGCACCGACCTCCTCTCCATCGGCGTGAAGGAGACCCGCGATCTCGTCCGCCGGGCACAGATGTCCCCGGCGGGCCGCCGCTGGCAGGTCATCATCGTGGAGGACGCCGACCGCCTCACGGAGGGCGCGGGCAACGTCCTGCTGAAGGCCATCGAGGAGCCCGCCCCCCGCACGGTCTGGCTCCTCTGCGCCCCCTCCATCGAGGACGTACTGCCCACCATCCGCTCCCGCTGCCGTCACCTCACGCTCCGGACGCCTCCCGTGGACGCGGTCGCCGATGTCCTCGTACGCCGCGACGGCATCGAGCCGGACGTGGCGGCCGCCGTGGCCCGTGCCACTCAGGGGCACATCGGGCGGGCCCGCCGCCTCGCCACGGACGAGCGCGCCCGCGCGCGGCGTGCCGCCGTCCTCAAACTGCCCCTCCGTGTCGACGACGTGGGCGCCTGCCTCAAGGCGGCCCAGGAGCTGATCGACGCGGCCTCCGAGGACGCCAAGCAGGTCGCCGAGGAGACCGACGTCAAGGAGACCGAGGACATGAAGGCGGCGCTCGGCGCGTCCCAGGGCGGCCGGATGCCGCGCGGCACCGCGGGCGTGATGAAGGAGCTGGAGGACAAGCAGAAGCGCCGCAAGACGCGTACGCAGCGCGACAGCCTGGATCTGGCCCTGATCGACCTCACGGCCTTCTACCGTGACGTGCTGGCCCTCCAGTTCGGCACCAGCCTCGCCCTCGCCAACACGGAGATGCGGGACACCCTGGACCGGCTGGCGCGCGGCTCGTCCCCCGAGACCACCCTGCGCCGGATAGAGGCGATCGCCGCCTGCCGCGAGGCCCTCGACCGGAATGTGGCACCGCTGCTGGCGGTGGAGGCGATGACGATGGCGCTGCGGGCCGGTTGACGCCACGCGCGCCTCGCGGTCCCGCCGGGCATGTTGTCCTGCCGCCTGCCGCCTGCCGCCTGCCGCCTGCCGCCTGCCGCCTGCCGCCTGCCGCCTGCCGCCTGCCGCCCGCCTTCCGCCGCCCGCCATGCGTGCCGTGCCGTGCCGTCCGGTCCGGTGTTGACGGCGTCACTCGTACGAGGTCGGGTTGACGACTCTGGGCGACCGATTTGTCGCGCAGGGTTACGCTCACTTGATGTACACCAGGCGCCGGCCCAGGTCATCTAGGGCCAACCGATCCCTTCGCGCGTGCGGCACGTTGCTCGCTGTCGCCGGACTGCTCGTCTCCGCCTGCTCCGCGGGGAGTTCGACGAGTTCCGCGAGCCCGGCCGGGGCGGCGGCCGCGCTGCGCGCGCTGCCCGAGGCCACCCCGTCGGCGCTGGCCCCGTACTACGACCAGCGGCCGGCCTGGCGGGCCTGCGGTGTCTCCGGCTTCGAGTGCACCACGCTGAAGGCCCCGCTCGACTACGCCGAGCCGGCCAAGGGCGACGTCAAGCTGGCCGTCTCCCGCAAGAAGGCCACGGGTCCGGGCAAGCGGCTCGGTTCGCTGCTGGTCAACCCGGGCGGGCCGGGCGGTTCGGCGGTCGGCTACCTCCAGGCGTACGCCGGAATCGGGTATCCGGCGAAGGTCCGCGCCCGCTACGACATGATCGCGGTCGACCCGCGCGGCGTCGCCCGCAGCGAGCCTGTCGAATGCCTCACCGGGCGCGAGATGGACACGTACACGCAGACGGACACGACCCCCGACAACGCGCGTGAGACCGGTGAACTGGTCGATGCCTTCAAGGAGTTCGCGGAGGGCTGCGGGCGGCGCGCGGGGAACCTGCTGCGCCATATGTCCACGGTCGAGGCGGCCCGTGACATGGACCTCGTGCGCGCGGCGCTGGGCGACGAGAAGCTGACGTACGTGGGTGCTTCGTACGGCACGTTTCTGGGGGCGACGTACGCGGGCTTGTATCCGGAGCGGGTCGGCCGGCTAGTCCTGGACGGCGCGCTGGACCCGTCGCTGCCCGCGCGCAAGACGAACCAGGACCAGACGGCGGGCTTCGAGACGGCGTTCCAGTCCTTCGCCAAGGACTGCGTGCAGGAGTCGGACTGCCCGCTGGGCGGCGCGGGCACGACGACGGAGCAGGTCGGCAAGAACCTGAAGGCCTTCTTCCGGCAGTTGGACGGCGCCCCCATCGAGACGGGCGACGCGGACGGCCGCAAGCTGGGCGAGGCGCTGGCCACGACGGGCGTCATCGCCGCGATGTACGACGAAGGGACCTGGCCCCAACTGCGCGACGCCCTCGACATGGCCATGAAGGACAAGGACGGCGCGGGCCTGCTCGCCCTCTCCGACAGCTACTACGAGCGCGACTCCGACGGCAAGTACGAGAACCTGATGTTCGCCAACGCGGCGGTCAACTGCCTGGACCTGCCGGCCGCGTTCTCCTCGCCCGAGGAGGTGAAGGAAGCGCTCCCCTCCTTCGAGCAGGCCTCCCCGGTCTTCGGCGAGAGCCTCGCCTGGGCCTCGTTGAACTGCGCGTACTGGCCGGTGAAGGCGACCGGCGAAGCCCACAGCATCGAGGCGCGGGGTGCCGCCCCCATCGTCGTCGTCGGCACCGTCCGTGACCCCGCGACCCCCTACCGCTGGGCCCAGGCCCTCGCCTCCCAGCTCGCCTCCGGCACCCTCCTCACCTACGACGGCGACGGCCACACGGCCTACGGGCGGGGCAGTGCCTGCATCGATTCCGCGATCAACGGCTACCTCCTCGAAGGCACCCCTCCGAAGAACGGAAAGCGCTGCTCAGGGGCGTGATCACGTGGTCCGCCGGGGGTGCTCCCGAGGGCTGTTCGGAGCACCCCCCGAAACTGTGTAGACTTACGCACGTTGCCGATCGCACCATAGTTCTGGCAGCGCGCCGCCTTAGCTCAGATGGCCAGAGCAACGCACTCGTAATGCGTAGGTCTCGGGTTCGAATCCCGAAGGCGGCTCTGTGGAAGCCTCAGGACTCACTCGCCGTGACCTGGGGCTTTTGCTTTTGGTGGGTGGGGCTTGTGGTGCTGGGTGAGTGCTGTGCACGCCGGGGGACTGTGCCTCGGAAAGCGTGAACGGGGGCCTGCACAGCGTCCCGGAGTCCCGGAGTACCCGTGGCGCTACGTGTCCGCCGCGGCCTTGTTGTGGCCCGTGCTCCCGTCGCCTTCCGGCTCCCGCCGGTGCACCCGTTTCTGGAAGGCCCCCGCATGTCCCCCGACCGTTCAGTCCTCCATCTCGGCCTGCGCCGCTCACCCCTGGAGTGGCGGCCCGAGATCGATGCCGCGGTGGAGCTGGGTCTCGCCGTGTACGTCCACTCCGACACCGGCCTTGGCCATACCGGGTTGCCCGACGACCGGGTCGCCGCCTTCGGCCGGGCGGAGTCCGCCGAGGATGTGGCGGCCCGCGCCCTGCGACAGGCACGGGACGGCGGGCACGAACCCGCGGCGGTGCTGTGCTGGGGCGACCGGTACGTGGACGTCGCCGCCAGGGTCGCCGAGGCGCTCGGTCTGCGCGGTCCCTCGGTCGCCGCGGCCGCGGTGTGCCTCGACAAGGCCGCGCAGCGCCGGGCCCTCGAACCGCACGGCCTCAACCCCCGCTGGCGCAGCGGGACCACGGCCGACGAGCTGAAGGCCGCGGTGGGGGAGTTGGGTCTTCCGCTCGTCTTCAAGCTCGCCCACTCCTCGGGGGGCCGCGGGTCGGCCGTGATCGACGCGGACACGGAACCGGACGAGCTTATGAAGCTCACGTCCCTCAACTACGAGGACTCCGACTCCTTCCTGGTCGAGGAACTCGTCGACGGCAGCGAGCACTCGGTCTCCGGGCTCGTGCACGGCGGCGAGGTGGTGACCCTCGCCGTGTCCGACAAGTACCTGGCGCCTGGGGAACTCCGTACCACCACCACGGTCGTCCCCTCGGCGCTCACCCCGGAGCGGCTCGCCCGGGTGCGCGAGGCGGCCGAGGCCGCTGTGCGCGCCGTGGGCATAGAGGCCGGCGGCTTTCACGTGGACCTGCGCTACGCGTCCGAGGGCCCCGTCGTCCTGGAGATCGGCGCACGCCTCGGCGGCGACCTGATCAACTCCCATCTCGTGCCGCTCGCCACCAACGGCGCCACGCAGCCGTACCGCTCCCTCGTCGAGACCCTCGCGGACGGCGAACTGCCGTCCCCCGCTCCCTTCGTGACCACCGCGGCGATGCACCTCCTCCCGGTCCCCGCCGACAGTGACCTCCCGGCGCTGCTGTCCCGCCTCGTGGACCACCCGGCCGTACGGATCGCCGCCGAGTGGCCCTCCCCGGAGGACGAGGTCGTGGTGGTTGTGACGGCACAGGACCCGGACACGATTCCCGAGATCCTCGGCGAACTCCGGCAGCGGGCGGGGCGGTAGGTTCACACGTCTCCGGCTGTGTGAGTACCGCCCGGAGTCGTCCTGAGAAAACGTTGCCCCGAGAGCACTGTTGCCGTGCGTCGCGGAAGTCGTCATGCTTCGCAACTGCCGTATAAAAATCATGAGTTCGGGCTTCTGCCTGCGAACTGCGGGCCCGGTTGCCTATGGTGCGCGGAGCCCCTTCGCCCATGTGTTCGCAAAGGATGCCGCCATGCCCGACTCTGTACGGCACGAGGACGTCCTGGCGCAGGTTCGTTCGTGACGTCCGGTACGGCAGCGCTTCAGGAACGCCGGTACCGGATCCTGGTCACCGGCTACGCGATCTCCTCGTACGGCACCTTCCTCAATGTCGTGGCGCTCAGCCTGTACGTCTACGCGGTCACGGACCGGGCGCTGGCCGTCGGTGTGTTCATGGCCGTACGACTCGCCGCGGGGTTCGTCGCGGGGCTCGCCGCCGCGGCCGTCCTGGCCCGCTGGTCCGTGAAGGGCGTCATGTTCTGGGCCAACGTGGCCCAGGCTGCCGCGCTGCTCCTGCTGGTGCTTGCTCCCGACGGATTCCGTACGGGCACGCTGTTCGCCGTCTCCGCGGTCGTCGGGGCCTCGGGCACCCTGTTCATGGTCACCCTGCGCAGCTCCATCCCGGACATGGTCGGCGAGGGGCGGCACACCTGGGCCAACTCGCTGATGGTCAGCGGGCGTTCGATGGCGATGGTGGCCGGGTTCGCCTCGTCGGGCGTGGTCGTGTCGTTGCTCGGCTACACCGCCGCCTTCCTCGTGGACATGGCCACCTTCCTCGTCTGCGCCCTGACCGTCCTCTTCCTCCCGATGCCCATGGGCCCGGCCCACAGCGACGACGGCAGGGATGAAGAGGACAACCAGGGCGGCCAAGGGGGAGACGGCGTCGATGGGTCGGGGCGGCGGCGGGTGCCCGCCGCTCTCGTGGCGCTCGGTGCGGTTCCGGTGCTCGGGCTGATGGTGGCGCTGCGCGGGATCGACGCGCTGGGCTCCTCCTCGCACAACGCGGCGCTGCCCGTGTACTCCACCGAACTCGACGCCGACAACCCGGCCGTGTTCGTCAGCGTCTTCTGGTGCGTCTGGGCGCTCGGCAACGTCCTCGTCCAGCAGGTACTGCAGAGGTACACCAAGCGGACGGGACGCTCGGTCGGCGCCCTGGGCTTCGGGCTCGGCACCATCGCCATGTCGGGCACCTTCATCCTGGCCTTCGCCGGGCTCCCCTGGGCCGCGACGGTGCTGATCGCGCTGCTGGCCGGCGCGGCCGACGGCCTGACCGAGGTGTCGTACACCTCGCATCTGCAGACCCTGCCGAACCCCCTGCGCACCCACGCCTTCGGGCTCTCCGCCACGGTGGAGAACCTCGGGTTCGGCGTCGGCATGATCGTGGTCGCCGCGGCCCTCGACGTCTTCACACCGCTGTCGGTCGTCGGCGTCGCGCACGGCGCCGCCATCGTCCTCGCCCTGGTGTACGTGGCCCGGGTGCTGCGGGGGCGCCCAGTCCAGGAACCGCAGAAACCGCCGGAACCGCAGGAAACCGTGCCGGGGAGCGAGGAACGGGAGGGGAAGGACGGGAAGGTCGGGAAGGGGGAGAGCGGTGCAGGACCCGCGCGTGGCGGTCATCGGGATGGCGCTGAGGTTTCCGGGGGCTGACACACCCGAGCAGTACTGGCACGACATCAGGTCCGGCGTGTCCCACGTACGGCCCTTCACCGACTCCGAGTTCGCCGCCGCGGGCCTGCCCGAGGAGCTCTACCGGGACCCCGACTTCACCGGAGCGAGCGCGCTGCTGCACGGCATCGACGGCTTCGACGCCGGGTTCTTCGGGATGAGCGGGCGGGAGGCCACCCTGACCGACCCCCAGCAGCGGCTGTTCCTGGAGTGCGCTCACCACGCGCTGGAGGACGGTGGCCACGCCGGCAGCCAGAGGGGCGGCGGAAGCGGCCGGACCGGGAGCGTACGGATCGGGGTCTACGCCAGCGTCGGCTATCGGCTCTACTCCCTGCACAGCTATCTGGCGTCCAACATCGGCGAGTCGGGCCGCGCCGACGACTGGACCACGGTCAAGCAGATCCAGGTCGGCAACTACCCGGACTTCACCGCCAACCGGGCCGCGTTCCGGCTCGGACTCGACGGTCCGGCGGTGAATGTCGCGACCGCCTGTTCCAGCGGGCTCGTCTCGGTCCATCTGGCCTGTCAGGCGCTGCTCGCGGGCGACGCGGACCTCATGGTGGTGGGGTCGGCCGCCTTGCATCTGCCGCAGGTCACCGGGCACCGCCATGTGAAGGGCTCGACGATCTCCAAGTCCGGTGCGGTACGGGCCTTCGACGCCGCTGCGGACGGCACGGTCGGCGGCAACGGGGTGGCCGCCGTACTCCTCAAGCCGCTGGCCAACGCACTCGCCGACGGCGACACCGTGCACGCCGTCATCCTGGGCTCCGCGGTCACCAACGACGGTGCGGACAAGGCGGGTTTCGCCGCTCCGGGGGTCGCGGGCCAGCGCGATGCCGTGCTCGGCGCGTTGCACCGCGCCGGCGTTGGGGCCGAGACGATCGGCTATCTGGAGGCGCACGGGACCGGCACCTACAAGGGTGATCCGATCGAATTCGCCGCGCTCAGTGAGGCGTTCCGGCGGCACACCGACCGCAAGGGCTTCTGCGCGCTCGGGTCCACCAAGCCCGCCATCGGGCACCTGGACAGCGCGGCGGGTCTCGCGGGGCTGCTCAAGGCGATCCTGGTGCTGCGCCACGGCGTCGTCCCGCCGCTGGTGAACCTGACCCGGCCCAACCCGCAACTCGGCGTCGAGGAAAGCCCGTTCACGCTCCCGCAGAGTGCCGTGCCGTGGCCGTTGCCGGGTGACGGGCCCCGGCGGGCGGGTGTGCACTCCATCGGGATGGGAGGCACCAACGCCCATGTGATCCTGGAAGAGGCCCCGCCTGCCCCCGTTGGCACGGTCCGGGGCGACGGCGTCCCTGTGCCCGCCCTCCTGCCGCTCTCCGCGCACAGCCCCAAAGCCCTGGAGGAGTACGCCCGTTCCTTCCGCGACGCCCTGGTGCGGCGCCCGGACATGGCACCGGCCGACCTCCTCACGACGGCCGCGCTCGGGCGCCGGCACCTGCGCCACCGGCTTGTCGTCACCGCGCCCGCCCCCACAGCGCCCTTCGAAGGCACACCCGTCGATGGCCCGGCCGACAACCTTGTCGGAGGGCTCGTCCGCGGTCTCGACGCCTTCCTGGCGGATCCGGGGCGCCCCGCGCCTGCCACCGCCGCCTACTGCACCGGAACCGTGGACACCCCGGCCCCGGTCACACCCGCGTACGTCTTCAGCGGGCAGGGCGGCGGCCGGCCTGGAATGGCCGCGGCGCTCGCCGGCCGCTTCCCCGTGGTGGCCGACGTCCTGGCGCGGTGCGCCCGCATCCATGAGGAGGAAACCGGGGAACTGGACTTCCTCGACCGGATCGTCGGTGGCCGGGGCCCTGAGCGGTGGGACACCGACTTCGCCCAGCCCGCGCTGTTCGCCCTGCAAGTGGCACAGGCCCGGCTCTGGCAGGGGTTCGGTGTGCGACCTTCGGCCGTCGCCGGGCACAGTGTCGGCGAGTACGCGGCTCTGTGCGTCGCGGGAGCCCTGTCGCCGGAGGACGGCATGCGGCTCGTCTGCCGCAGGGGCCGGCTCATGCACGACACCGAACCCGGCGCGATGCTGGCCGTGTTCGCCCCGCCGGAACACGTACGGCGGCTGCTCGGGGACATCGACGCGAGGCGGTACGGGCGCCTCGAACTGGCGGTGTCCAACGGTCCCGCGCATCACGTCGTGGCCGGTCCGCCGGCCGCGGTCGAGGCGGCCCGGGCGTGGCTGGCCGAGCACGATGTGGCGGGCGAGCGGCTCCCCGTCGACCGCGCCTTCCACACGGCGCTGCTCGACCCGATGCTCGACGAGCTGCGCGCGGCCGCGGACAAGGCCGAACTCCGGCCCGTACAGGTGGAGTTCGTCAGTGGGCTGGACGGTACGGCGTATCCCGTGGGCTGGCTGCCCGACGCCGGACACCTCGTACGGCAGGCGCGGCACACCGTGGACTTCCACGCCGTGCTGCGCACGCTCGCGTCCAGGGCCGTCCTGGTCGAGCTCGGGCCCGGTGCGCCGCTGACCGGCATGGCCCGGCGTGCCGTACCGGAGACCCTCTGCGTGCCGACGCAGGGGCGTGGGGGCGCGGACATCGACGGCCTGTGGGCGGCGGCGGCCCGGCTGCACTGTGCCGGGGTGGACCTCGACTGGGCGGCGCTCCTCGACGGCTCCGGGGGACGCCGGATCCCGCTGCCCCTCTACCCGTTCCAGCACCGGTCGTACTGGACCGGCCCGCCACCGCATCCCGGTCCGGCAGTGGACCGATTACCTGCAAGGGAAGGTTCAGTGGAGGACGGCATGACCGAACAGGCAGTACTCGAACGGGTACGGGAGCTCACGGCCCGGCATCTCGGTTACCGAGCCGACGAGCTCGGCGCCGGGCAGACGTTCGTCGGCCTCGGCGCGGACTCGCTGCAACTCATCGGACTGCTGCGGCAGTTGGAGAGCGAGTTCGGCGTGCGGACGTCCGTCCGGGAGATCCTTGAGGAGGCGGGCACGCCTGAACTCACGGCCCGGCTGATCGCGGCGAGGGCGGGGCGGCCGGCTTCGGGGCCGGAGGGTGGGCAGCCGCCGGTCGACGTTGGCACGGGGCCTGCGGCTGCGCCGACGCCTGCCCCGGCGCCCCCTGCTTCTACGTCTGCTGTTGCTGCTCCTGCTTCTGCGCCTGCCCCTGCCCTTGCTTCGCCGTCTGTTGCTGCCGCTCCTGCTCCTGCCCCTGCTTCTACGTCTGCTGCTGCCGCTCCTGCCTTTGCCTCTGCCCCGGCGCCCTTGGCTGCGACCGCCCCGGCGCCCGTGGGCCCGGCGCCTGTGGGCCCGGCGCCCGCAGGCCCGGAGTACGAGCTCCGCTCCGAGGTGGCCGAGCTCCGTCGGCAGGTCGATCTGCTCGCCGAGACGCAGGCGGCCATGCTGACGCAGCTCTCCGAGGCGATAGCCCTGCTCGGCGCCGAGCGTGCCCGATGAGTACGACGGCGGCGGACCGGGCCGCGGAACTCTCCCGGAAGCTCACGGCGCAACTCGCGGCGGCCAAGCGACATTCGGCGGCGGGGCCGCCCGGAGCAACCTCGACCCACCCTCAGGCCCCGGCTCCGGCTCCGGCCCAGGCCCCGGTCTCGGCAGCACCCGCCCCCGCAGCCCCGCCCCCCGTCGCCCCCACCTCCATACCAGCCCCTCTCTCCGCACCAGCCCCCCTCTCCACACCCGCCCCGCAACCCACCCTCCACGGCCCCCGCGTAACCCTCCCCGAAGGCTCCGGCATGGTCGGCGACGGTGCCGGTGCCGGCGAAGGTCAGCAGGCGCACGCCGTCGAGCTCGGACGGCGGCTGGCCGAACGGACCCGTACATCAAAGGAGTTGGCCCAGCGGCAGCGTGCCGTGCTTGCCGACAGCCGGGCCGTCGTCGGGTTCCGGCGCTCCACGAAGGAGACGCTGTACCCGCTCGCGGCCCGCTCGGCCCGGGGCGCGCGCCTGACCGACGTGGACGGCAACGAGTACACCGACATCACCATGGGCTTCGGCGCGCTGCTGCTCGGCCATGAGCCGGAGATCGTCACCGAGGCCGTACGGGAGCACCTCGCGCGGGGCCTGCGCTTCGGCCCGCGGCCGGTCGAGGCCGGTGAAGTCGCCCAGTTGCTGGCTGACTTGACCGGCATGGAACGCGTGGCGTTCGCGGGTTCCGGCACCGAGGCCAACTCCGCCGCCATCCGGCTGGCCCGCGCCGCCACCGGACGCGATCGCGTCGTCATGTTCCGCGGCTCGTACCACGGCCACATCGACTCCGTGCTGGGCCGCCCGGGACCGGACGGCACCCACGCCGTACCCGTCTCGCACGGCATCCCGCACAGCGCCGTCTCCGAGCTGATCGTCCTCGAATACGGCAGCCAGGAAGCCCTCGACACCGTCGACGCGCTCGGCGACACCATCGCGGCGGTCCTCGTCGAGCCGGTCCAGTGCCGCAACCCCGCCCTGCGCCCCGTCGCGTTCCTGCGGGAACTGCGCGATCTCACGCGGCGCCGCGGAATCGTGCTGCTCTTCGACGAGATGCTCACAGGCCTGCGCCCCCATCCGCGCGGCGCACAGCACCACTTCGGCGTCGTCCCGGACCTCGCCACCTACGGCAAGGCGCTCGGCAGCGGCTTCCCGGTCGGCGCGATCGCGGGCCGCGCCGACATCCTGGACGGGGTCGACGGCGGCTTCTGGCGGTATGGCGACGACAGCCGCCCGGAGACCGAGACCACCTTCTTCGGCGGTACGTACATGCAGCACCCGCTGTCCATGGCGGCGGCCAAGGCGGTCCTCACCCATCTCGCCGCCGAGGGTCCCGCCCTCCAGGAACGGCTCAACGCCCGCACCGACATGCTGGCCGAAGGCCTGAACGAGTTCTTCAGGGCCGAGGAATTCCCCCTGGAACTCAGCCACTTCGGGTCCATGTTCCGGTTCACGCACCGGGCCGACATGGAACTGCTCTACCAGCACCTGCTGTTGCGCGGCATCTACGTGTGGGAGTGGCGCAGCTTCTATCTCTCCACCGCCCACACCGACGCGGACGTCGAGCGCGTCTCGGACGCCGTGAAGGACTCCCTGCGAGCCCTGCGCGAGGGCGGCTTCTTCCCCACGACCCGCCCGAGCCCCAGCCCTGACCTGGGCGCGCATTCGCAGCCGCGGCCGAAGGCGACACGCCCTCGCCCGGCCGCCGACTTCGGCCTGTACTTCTTCGGCGACTACCCGGATGCGGAGCCCGCCGCGGGCAAGGAGGGAGACGCGGACGGCCGGCCCAACTCACCCCGCCCCTCCGACGCCTACGACCAGATCATGGAGTCGGCCCGCTTCGCCGACGAGCGGGGCTTCAGTTCCCTCTGGGTGCCGGAGCGGCACTTCCACTCCTTCGGCGGCCTCTTCCCCAACCCGTCCGTGCTCGCGGCAGCGCTGGCCCGCGAGACCGACCGGATCCGGCTGAACGCGGGTTCCGTCGTACTGCCGCTGCACGACCCCGTCCGGATCGCCGAGGAGTGGTCGGTCGTCGACAACCTCTCCGGCGGCCGCGTCGGCATCGGCTGTGCCACCGGCTGGCACGCGCAGGACTTCGCCCTCCACCCCGACCGCTTCGCCCGCCGCAAGGAGATCGGCTTCGCCCATCTCGACGACGTACGGACCCTGTGGAGCGGCGGCACGCTGTCGCGGCGGACCGGGGACGGCGGGGAGACCGCGGTACGTATCCATCCGCGTCCGGTGCAGGACATGCCGCCCATGTTCCTCGCGACCTCGGGGCGGCGTGAGTCGTACGAGGAGGCGGCGCGGCGCGGTCTGGGCATCGTCACCAACCTGATGAGCCAGACGGTCGCCGAACTCGCCGAGAACATCGGCTACTACCGCAAGGCCCGCGAGCAGCACGGTCTCGACCCCGGCACCGGCCGGGTGACCGTCCTCCTGCACACCTACCTCGGCGACGACCACGCGACGGCGCGCGCCCAGGCGCTGGAGCCGATGACCCGCTATCTGCGCTCCTCGCTGCAGATGCGCTCCGCGGCGAGCGCACTGGGCGCGTTGGGCGCGCTGGGCACGCCGGGCGGCGATCCGCGGGACGTGGCCACGGCGAGCGAGGAGGACCTGGAGTACCTCTTCCGCCGGGCGTACGACGGGTACTGCGACGAGCGAGCCCTGATCGGTACGCCGGAGACCTGCGCGCCCGTGGTGGACGCGCTGTACGAGGCGGGCGTCGACGAGATCGCCGCCCTCGTCGACTTCGGCATGCCCGCCGACCTGATGCGCTCCGGGCTCGAACACCTCGACACGCTGCGCGAGCGTCACCAGGAGGCCGGGCCTGCGGCCAGGCCTCCTGGCAACGATGTCTCCGCGCCCGCGACCGACGCCCAGCGCCGGATCTGGCTCGCCTCCCAACTGATCGGCGACCCGGCCGCGTACAACGAGATCCAGGCCGTACGGCTGCGCGGCCCGCTGGACAGGGAGGCGCTCGCCGCCGCGGTGGACGGGCTGGTCGAGCGGCATGCCGGGCTGCGGACCGTGTTCCGCCCGGGCGGTGGCGACGAGACGGTACTGCAGGTCGTACGGCACGGCATGCGCGTTCCGTTGCGGGTGACCGACGCCCGGGGGCAGGAGCACGACGCCGTCGTCGCCGCCGTGCTGCGGGAAGAGAGCTCGCGGCCGTACGACCTTGCCGAGGGCCCGCTGTTCAGCCCACGGCTCCTGACGCTCGCCGACGACGACCATGTGCTCGTACTCGGGCTGCACCACATCATCACCGACGCGCACTCGGCCGGAATCCTCGCGGCCGACCTGGAGGAGCTGTACAAGGCCGCGGTCGAGGGGCGCCCCGCGCGGTTCGCGGCGCCCGCGGGCAGCACGGTCGGGGCCGCCGGACCCGATCGGGACCCGGCCGATCTGGAGTGGTGGCGGCGCTACCTCGACCCGCTGCCTCCGGTGCCCGCGCTGCCCACCCGGCGCCCGCGCGGCCGTCGAGTGGCGGGCAGCGGGGCCGCCGCCGAGATCCGGCTCGACGGCTCCCGCACGGCGGCACTGCGGGAGTGGAGCGGCCGGCAGGGCGTCACGCTCTTCGCCACGCTCCTCACCGCCTGGCAGCTGGTGCTGCGCGAACGCTCGGGCCAGGACGAGTTCGTCGTGGGCTCGACCTTCGGGCGGCGCACCCCGGAGACCGCCGGCACGGTGGGATTCCATGTCGCGCTTCTTCCGCTGCGGGCCACGCTGACGGAGTCGACACCGCTGACCGAAGCCGTGCGGGCAACCCGGGACGCCCTGTTCGCGGCGGACGCCCATCAACACGTCGACCTGGACGCCCTCCTCGCCGCCGTCAACCCCGACCCCGGCAACCCGCGCCCGCTGATCACCGTCTCCGCGGACCTGGACACCGCTCCGCTGGCCGGGATCCGGCTGCCGGGGCTGTACGCCGAAGCGGTCGACGGCGGCTCCGAATCGGCGCCGCTGGAGATGGGGTTGATGGCCGTCCGCACCGGTTCGGGGCTGCGGCTGCGCATCCGCTACGACGCCGATCTCTTCGACGCGGCGACGGTACGGGGCTGTCTGGGCGACCTCGACAGGATCCTGGGCGCCATGGTGTCGGGCAGTGCGGCGCTGGTGCGGGACACCGCGGTTCGGCCGAAGGCCGCGGACGTGACCGCGCCCGCCCCATCGGAACTCTCCTCCTCCGCCCCCTCCGTCCTGGAGACACTCCGTACCGTCTGGAAGTCGGTCCTCGACGTCGACGACGTGTCCGACGACTCCAACTTCTTCGATCTCAGCGGCAATTCGATCGCGGCGATCAGGCTCGTCAACCGCGTACGCGACGCGCTGCACGTGGACATCGCCCTTGCGGACTTCTTCGCGGACGCGACCCTGGGCGCGATGGCACGTCAACTCGGCGGCGGACCACGGGAGCCCGCAGCCCCTTCCGTCGACGCCGAGGTCGTGGACCGCGCCCCCGCGAGCGACCAGCAGAACCGGATGATCGCCGGTCACTACGCCGTTCCCCAGGCGCAGGTCTGGAACGTGCCGACCAGGATCCGCTTCCGGGGCGCCCTGGACCCGGACGCCCTGCGCGCGGCCCTCGCCGAACTGATCGAGCGCCACCACTCGTTGCGTACCCGCTTCGTGCGGGAGGCCGCAGACGGGGCCGGGCCCGCAGACGGGGCTGGGGCCGGAGCAGGGGCCGGGGCCGGATCGGGAGGCGGGGCCGGATCGGGAGCCGGAGCCGGAGCCGGATCGGGGGCCGGCGATGGCGTCTGGTGGCAGGAGGTGGTCGCCGCGCCCCCGCTGCGGCTGCAGATCGACGACCTCACCCGGCTCGAACCCGGGAAACGTGCCGCCCGGGTCGACAAGGTGTGCCGGGCGATGGCCGCGGCGCCCGTCGACCTCACCCGCCCGACGCTGCCCCGGCTGAGGCTGCTGCGGGTCGAGCGCGACGAGTGGGTGCTGATGTTCGTCATGCACCACATCTGCGCCGACGGCTGGGCCCACTCCGTGCTCCTGGCGGAGCTGGCCGAGCTCTACACGGCGGCAGCGTCCGGTACCGCGCACGCACTCGACGCGCCCCCGGTCCAGGCCACGCACTACGCCCGCCGTCAGCTGGAGGCGAAGGACCCGGCGGCCGAGGACCGGCGGGCCGCGCACTGCGCCGACTATCTGGCGGGGGTGCCGTGCCGGCTGGACACCCCGACCGACCGGCCCAGGCCCGAGCGGTTGAGCGGCGACGGCGGCACGGCACGCGGGACCGCTTCCGGTGAACTCCGCGCGGCCATGGAGAAGTTGGCGGCCGACCGGCACGTGACCCCGTTCGCGGTGGCGGCCGCCGCGCTCGGCATCCACCTCGCCCGGCTCTCCGGGGAGCGGGACGTCCTGCTCAGCGTCCCGTACGCCAACCGCGAGGACCTGGACTGCGAGTCGCTCGTGTCGGTGGTCTCCACGGCCGTCCTGGTCCGGGTGCGGATCGACCCGGCCGAGACGGTCGCCGAACTGGTGACCCGCACCGGCGCGGGCGCCCTCGGCATCATGGCGAACGTGCTGCCCACCGCCCGCATCCTCCAGGCGATGCGCGACGCGGGGGCCACCGAGGTCCCCGACCGGGTGCCGAACGGCCTCGCCTTCCAGAACTACGCCGACTCCGACATCGAGATCCCCGGCCTCGACGTCGAAGTGGAGGACGTGGCCCCGCCGGTCGCCCGGGCAGAACTCGTCTTCGGCCTCGCGCCGCGCCGTGATCCGGGCCTCGGCTACCGGACCTTCCTTGAGTATTCGGCCGATCTCTGGGATCGGGAATCGGCCGAAGAACTGCTCGCCGAGTACGTCTCGGTGATCGGAGACTTGTGCGCGCGGCCCGACCGTCCGGTCGCCGCACTGCTCGACACGCACACAACGCCCCGGAAGGCGGACGCCGAATGACCCTGGCCACCGACCCCAGCCACACCGAGGACCTGCTCGCCTTCCTCCAGGGCAGCTCCTCGCCCTACCACGCCGTGTCCCAGGCAGCGCGCCGCCTGGAGAAGGCGGGCTTCACGGAGCTGAGCGAGACCGAGGAGTGGACGGGGCGCAGCGGCGGCTGTTTCGTCGCCCGCGGCGGTGCGCTCATCGCCTGGTACGTCCCCGAGGGCGCGCCCGCCCACACCCCCTTCCGGATCGTCGGCGCGCACACCGACTCGCCCAACCTGCGGGTCAAGCCGAGGCCCGACACCGGTTCCGCGGGGTGGCGGCAGGTCGCCGTGGAGATCTACGGAGGCGTCCCGCTCAACACCTGGCTCGACCGGGACCTGGGCATCTCGGGGCGTCTCACGCTGCGCGACGGCAGCTCCACCCTCGTCAAGGTCGACGAACCGCTGTTCCGCGTACCGCAGTTGGCCATCCATCTCGACCGCTCGGTCAACGAGTCCATGGCCCTGGACCGGCAGCGCCAGACCCAGCCGATCTGGTCCCTCGGCAGACCCGAACAGGGCGCGCTGCTGCGCCGGATCGCGTACGAGGCGGATCTGGAACCCACCGAGATCCTCGGCTGGGACCTGATGCTGCACGACATCCAGGCACCCGCACACCTGGGCGCGGAGCGCGAGTTCCTGGTGTCGTCGCGCCTGGACAACCTGGTGTCCGTGCACGCGGGGGTCACCGCGCTGACGGCGGCGACCGAGGCCTGGGCGAAGGACGCCGGTGCCGAGTCGTTCCGGGTTCCGGTGCTGGCCGCCTTCGACCACGAGGAGGTCGGCAGCGGCTCCGAGACCGGTGCCCAGAGCCCGCTCCTGGAACGCGTACTGAACCGCTCAGTGTCCGCCCGCGGCGGCAGCGGCGAGGACTGGTCGCGGGCGCTGGCGGGCGCGCTCTGCGTCTCGGCCGACATGTCCCACGCGGTCCACCCCAACTACAGCGAGCGGCACGACCCGGACAACCACCCGCTGCCCAACGGCGGACCCGTGGTGAAGGTCAACGTCAACCAGCGGTACGCCACCGACGGCACCGGGCTCGCCGCGTTCGCGGCCGCGTGCGAGCGGGCCGGGGTGCCGTTGCAGCGGTTCGTGTCCAACAACGCCATGCCCTGCGGTACTTCGATCGGGCCGATCACCGCGGCCCGCCTGGGCGTGACGACGGTCGACGTGGGCGTGCCCGGCCTGTCCATGCACTCCGCCCGGGAACTCGTCGGGGCCCGGGACCCCGGCTATCTGGCACAGGCGCTCGCCGAATTCGTCACGACGAGCTGAGAGCGGGACCCGCACGGAAACCCAAGGGCACGACGGGCGTCAGGCCGGACACCAGGTATCGAGGACCAACCATGGAGAGTGACAGAACGTTGTCGGCAAAGACCTTCGCCCTCAGGGGCGCCGACCCGCAGGACGCCTCGATACGCGTGCTGATCGTTCCGCACGCCGGAGCCGGCGCGGCGAGCGGCCAGGGCTTCGCGGAGCACGCGCCGGCCGACTGGCTGGTGGCCACGGCCCGGCTGCCCGGCAGGGAGACGCGTATCCGGGAGAGCGTTCCGGAGCTGCCCGGTCTGGTCGACGACGTCGTGGCCACGGCACGTTCCCTGCCCGGCACCGCCCCGCTGGTCGTCGTCGGGGTGTGCTTCGGGGCGATCGTCGGCCTGGAAGCCGTACGCGCGCTGCAGCGGGACGACAGCGTCCGCGTCGCCGGAATGGTGGCCGTCTCGCAGTGGGCGGTGACCGAGAAGCCCGATCCCGAGCGCCGGTTGCTGCGCGACACGGACGACACCGACGACGTACTGGCGATCCTCGACGGGTTCGGCGGAGTCCCGGAACGGCTCGCCGCCAACGAGCAGATGCTCAAGCTGGTGCTGCCGACGATCGTGGCGGACATCCGTGCCGTCGAGGACTACTCGTCCGGCCCCGACCCCCTTCTGCGGTGTCCGCTCCTGACCGTGTTCGGGGACGAGGACCCGCTGTGTCCCGAGGAACGGACCGCCGACTGGGCCCTGTTCAGCGAGAACACCCGCAGTGTCTGGCTGCCGGGCGGACACATGCTCCTGACGGAGAGCCCCGCCCTGGTGGTGGACGCCTTTGCCGGCAATCTCGACCAGTTCGCGGCACAACAGTCCTAGCCTCCGCATCCGGACCGACCGAGGTTGACCTCCATGACGACCGTCCAGGCCTCCGCCGACCGCCCGTCGACCGATGCGGACCACCGGCTCGACGCACTCCTGCTCGAACGGTGGGAGCGCGATCCCGCACTCCCCGCGATCGTCTCCGGCGCGACCGTCCTCACCATGGGCGAGCTGAGGGAACGGGTTCTACGAACCGCCGGTGCCCTTCGCGCGCACGGCGTACGGGCCGGCGACCGCGTCGTGATCCACCACGAGCGCTCCGTCGAGTTCGTGGTGGCCGTGCTGGGCGCCATGTTCGCGGGCGCCGCCCACGCGGCACTCGGCGTGGACGACCCGCCGCGGCGCATCCTGCGGTCCGTCCAGGACTGCGCGCCCCGGGCCGTGCTCACCGACTCGGCCCTGCGCGACCGCTTCTCGGACGTACCCGGCCTGTCGGACCTGGTCGTCCTGACGGACGAGGAGTGCGCCACGTACGCGCCGACGCCCGAAGCCGTACGAGGGGACGTACGGGGGGACGCGTCCGCGGACGACCCCGTCGCCGTCATCCACACCTCCGGCTCCACCGGCCGTCCCAAGGCCTCGCTGATCAGCCACCGTGCTCTCGTCTCACGGATCACGGCCCTGCAGACCACGCACCGCATGGACGAGCGCGACCGGATGATCCACCACACGGTGTGCACGTTCGACATGCATCTCGGCGAGCTGTACTGGCCGTTGCTCGCCGGCGCCACCGTCGTCCTCGCGGCCCCGGGCCGCCATCGCGACGCGGACCATCTCGCGGAGCTGATACGCGACCAGGGGATCACGACGGTCTACTTCGGCGTGTCCCAGCTCGAACTCTTCCTGCTGACCCGCGATCCCGCCGAACGGTACGACGGGCTGCGGCAGGTGCTCACCGGCGGCGAGGTGCTCGGCCCCGACCTGGTCAGGCGCTTCCACTCGCGCTCCACCGCCTCGCTCACCAACATCTACGGGCCCAGTGAGTGCACGATCTACTGCACGGCCTGGGTGCTGCCGCGCGATCCCGGCCTGGACACCGTGCTCATCGGCCCCGCCATCCAGGACACCGAGCTGTGGATCCTCGACGAGAAGGGCGCTCCGGTGGCCGAAGGGGAAACCGGCGAGCTCTACATCGGCGGCGCCGGCGTCGCCCTCGGCTATTTCAACCGGCCCGAACTCACCGCCGAGCGCTTTCTCGACGCCGAGCGTCTTCCGAACGTGCCCGCGGTGAGCCCGGACAGCCGCTTCTACCGTTCCGGCGACCTGGTCAGGGCGCGTCCCGACGGCGTGCTGGAGTTCCTCGGCCGCGCCGACCGGCAGGTGAAGATCCGGGGCATCCGTATCGAGCCCGGCGAGATCGAGGAGACCGCCAAACGCTGTACGGGGGTCGGGCAGGCGGCGGTCGTCGCGCACGGCTCGGGTGCCGAGAAGCGTCTCGCCGCGTTCGTGGTGCCCGAGAAGGGCGTGGCAACGGCCAGCCTGCCGTCGTCCGTACGCGAGGCTCTGCGGACCTGGCTCCCGCCGTACATGGTGCCGTCGGCCATCGAGGTGACGGACGAACTGCCGCTGACCCCGAACGGCAAGCTCGACCGGAGTCTCCTGGAGACCTGGGCGGCGAAGCGGTCGGCCGAACCCGCGCCCGCGCGGCCCGTACACCGGGCGCCCGCCGGCGCGGAACCGGATGTGGAGAGCGTCGTCTCCGAGGTGTGGTGCGAGGTCCTCCAGGTGCCCGCCGTCGGCCGGGACGACGACTTCTTCGACCTGGGCGGGGATTCCTTCAAGGTGCTGCGCGTCATCGAGGCCCTCCGGGAACGGCTGGGGGCGGACATCCCCCTGGCGGCGCTGCTGTTGGAGCCGACAGCGGCCGACTTCAGCGAGGAGCTGCGCCGCATCATGGCCCACGGGCCCACGGACTGAACCCGGGGGTCCGGAGAGACCAGGGAGTCCGGGAGCGCGAAACGGGGGCCCGGAACTCCCGGGCCCCCGCGTCCAGTTCCGTACGGAGACGCTACTGAGCTGCTACTGAGGTACTACTGATCTGCTACGGCGCGTCCGTCACCGTGCCGTCGAGCACCGGCCCCTCCACCTGTTCGCCGTCAGCCGTCCAGAGGGACAGCCGGATCCGCAGCGACTCCTCCGGCTCGCTCACGCCGTCCGCGACGACGGGAATCGTCACGTCGGTGCTCACCTCGCCCTGGGGGATGGAGAGGGGCAGATAGAGCCCTCCCAGCCCGGTCAGCGGCCGGGACGGGGTCGGGGACTCACCGGTGGTCTCGTCGAGCCAGGCCGGGTCGACGTCGGTCGTAGACAGTTCGGCGCCGTCGACCGGCGCGAACGCGGAGTCGATCCAGATCTCCGTGTCGGCGACCGCGGACTGGGTGATCTGCCACGTCAGGCTCTGGCCCTCGGTGACCCGGCTCGGGACCGGCGTCACGCTGAACGTGGGCATCGGGTCGTCGTCCTTCACGGTCACGCCGCCGAGGTGGTTGCCGACCACCGTGTCGTGGACGGCCTTCGCGAACACGTTGTACGCCGTGCCGTAGCTGTAGCGGGTGTTGCCGGGCACGTCGACCGGCACGTCGATGCTGTCGCCGCCGGGGCGCACGGTCACCACCCGGGACGTGGTCTCACGGGTCTCGGGGTCGGAGACGAAGAGCCGGATCTGTCCGCTGCCCTGCCCGGAGAGCTGTACCGGCACCTGGTAGGTCTTGACTCCGGAGTCGCCCTCGTCGGCGGTCAGCCGGCCGATGTCGACGCGGGGGAGCGAGACCGGCCGTACGTCCGCCAGGCCGGAGCGCCAGCCCCAGGCGTCGATCAGCCACGCCTTTCCGGATCCGCTGCGGGGGGTCAGTTCAAGGGACTTCACCTGCTTGAGGTCCAGCCCGGCCGCGGTCGCGGCGGTCAGCGGTACGCGTACCTCCTGGCCCCAGTACGAGGTCGTCCGCTCGGTGCCCGGCAGTCCGTCGAGGCGGATGTCGCCGAGCGTGGCCCGTCGGCCCGCGGTGTCCGTGAGGGACACGTCCAGGCGGGTGCCGGTGGTGTTCGGGGGCACGACGACCCGCAGGGCCAGCGACTTGGCCCCGGTCACCGAGACCGGTCGCTCCGGCTGCACCCGTACCGCGGAACCCGGCGTCGACCAGTCGAGCGCCACGGCGTTGCGGCCCGGTTCCCGGTCGGTCTCCCAGCCGGCGAAGTGCGGTGACGCGCCGGGCTCGTCGGGGTTGAGGCAGCTCGTCGCCGGATCGGGGTCGATCTGCTCGCACAGCCGGCCGCCGTCCACCTTCACCGAGGGGTCCGGCAGGAACGCGCCGCCGCGACGGGCACCGACGGCGTGGGTGAGGACGCGCGCGGGACCCGCGGACTTCGCGCGTACGCCGGAGCCGTCCAGCAGTGGCCGGACCCGGTCGTCGCCCGCGACGAACACGCGGGCCGCGGCGGCTATGTACGTGGAGCCTGCGGCCTGTTGCTGCTTGGCGGTCAGACGAGTCGCGGTGCCCGGTGTGCACACCGCGTCCGGCGACTCCTCGTCGTTCCAGAAGTCGTCGTTGGCGGGTGCCTGGGCCTGGCCCGGCGTCCACTCGGTGTTGAAGTAGTTGTGGTTGGCGCCGACCATGTAGACCGCGCTGTGCAGGGCGGCACCACGGCTGACACCGCGGGTTCCGTCCACGTAGATCTCACCCTGCAGATCGGACACATCGCCGTCGCAGCCGGGCAGGATCGTCATCGACGGCACCTCGGGAGCGGGGTTCTGCCCGAAGACGGTGGGGCCGATCAGGACGGTCCCCCGGATCTTCCAGCGCACCGGACCCCGGTAGCCGTCCTTGTCGGCGGGAGGCTTGGAGAGGCTGTCCATCGCGGCCCGGTTCACGCCCTCGCCGCCCCGCGAGTGACCGACGAGGAGTACGCGCGACAGGTCGGCCCGCGCCGCCTTCCGTACGATCTCCGGTGCCGAAGTCCGTCCGGCGCCCGACCAGTTGGCCCAGCGGGCGAGATGTTGGCGTACGAGGGACGAGCGGGCCTGTGCCCCGCCGTCCTCCGCCGCGAAGTCCTGTCCGTTGACGCCGTTGGCGGATATGGACACCGTCACATAGCCCTGGGACGCCAGCAGTTTCTGGTCGTGCAGATAGCCGCGGTGGCTCGGTATCGCCTTCGAGTCGGTGGGGCAGGGCCAGTCACCGACGAAGTCGCCGTCCGGGCCCCCGGTGTAGCAGGTGGGGTGGCGGCCGTGCAGGAAGAGGGCCAGCGGGCGCTCGCCCTGGGCGCCGGCCGGTGCGACCACGGCCGCGCGCATCTCCACCGGTTCGGGGAAGTCGGGCAGCTTCACGGACTTCAGCTCGTACTCGCCGCTGACCGTGCGGTACGGGCCGGGGACGCCGGGGTCCACGGGGTTGGCCGGTGGCAGGGCCGACGGCTTCACCGGCGCCTTGGAGGAACGCCGGCGTGAGTCCGCATCGATGCCGGCCTCGTCGAGGCGGCGGCCGGCGGCCCGCACCTGGAGGTCCTTCGCCGGTCCGAGCTCCACGCCCTGGAGGGCGAGCCTGAACGTGTGCCCGTCCTTGGCTGCGAGCGGTCGGCCCAGGAGCCGGCCGCCGGAGTAGAACTCGACGGCGGCGTCTCCCATCGGCACCGGTGTGGCCGAACGCCAGGTCAGCTGCTGACCGGATCTGGCCGTGGTGATCTGCCAGCCCGCCGGCAGTCTGCCGTCGGGGTCGGCCGAGGCCGCGGGCGGTGCGGGTTCGGCGGCCGGCCGGGCCTGCGCCACTCCTTGCGACCCCACCACCACCGCCAACAACGCCGCAGCGGCGACCAATGTGCGCCGGGCATGGATCAACGTCCTTCTCCTCCTGTTGGCTCCTGCGCCCGGGCACCTCGGTTGCCCCAGGTGACCCGGGCATCTCTCTCGTCCCTGAGAAGAAGATGAGAATCGAGGCTGCAGGGTTGCTCGGAGCGGACGTCGGGCCGAGGCAGGCGGGGGCCTCAAGTGGAGCCTGGAGAAGCAGAGTTGACCCCGCGCGGGGGTACCTCCCGGCCGGAGCCGGGGGAGGGAATCGCCGGGCGGGCGGGCGTCAGACAGGCCCTAGGAGCCGAGCGTCGCCAGGGCCGGGCCGAAGGCGATGAGCAGCGGGATGAGCGGGGCGAGGGCGGCGGCCGTCGTCGTACCGCGGCGGTGGGTCCGGGGCAGGCGGGGCGGCGGGTCCAGGAGGCGCTCCACCCGCTGGTGGAGGAGGGGGCGGGGAGTGGCGCAGGACAGGACGCCCCGGTGCTGGTTCAGCTCGATCAGCGCGAGGGCCGTGGTGAGGTGGCCGCAGCGGCGGGAGGCCGTGTCGTCGGCGGAGAGCTCGACCAGGCGGTGGGTCTGGTCGCGGAAGTGGGTGAAGAGCGGGATGCCCGGGAAGCCGGAGGCCAGGGCCTGGGAGAGGTGCAGGAGCCAGTCGTGGCGGGCCCGGGCGTGACCCAGTTCATGGGCCTGGATGGCGTCCAGCTGGTGGTCGGTGAGGCGCTGCAGCGCGCCCGTGGTGACGACGAGCTGGGGCGGGCTGCCCGGCATCCACCAGGCGTCCGGGTACTCGTCCTCCAGCACGAGGAGCGGGCCGCGGGAGTCGCTGAGCCCGGCCGGCAGCTCGGGGGCGCGTTCGCGCAGGTGCTCGCGGCGCAGCCGGCCCCGCCTGCGGGCCTCCGTCACTTCCCGCGCCAGCATGGCCGTGGTCCAGGCGGCACCGCCGGCCAGCAGCAGTGTCAGCGCGGTGGTCCAGGTCGGGGCGGCGGCCAGGTCGTAGGCCGCGGTGACCCTGGGCGGCGCGGGCGCGAAGACATGGACACGGACGGTGTGGAAGACCGCCGAGGCACTCAGTACCAGTGACGTCAGACAGCAGAGCAGCACGGTGGCGACCAGGCACTGCCACACCCACAGCGCGAGCACGGGCTCCCGGTCGGGCCAGACCGCACGCGTCAGGACACGGGGCGCCGCGACCGCCGCCGCCAATGCGACGACCGCCATCAGGAGCAGGGAGATCGATACGGTCATGTCGCGGGCTCCTTCGGGAAGCGGCCGTGGACACGCTACCTGCCACCGGGGCCAGGACGGCAATGAGCGGCACGACGGCGAACCGCGAGTAACCATGGACGCGTGAGCGCGTGAGCGCATGGACTCATGGACGCATGGACGGTGGTGGCGCGGTGAGCGGGGCGAGTGGCGGGAGCGCGGCCGGTGATGGGAGCGCGGCCAGTGGTGGGCGCGGGGCGAGCGGCGGGTACTCCCGTACGCCACTGGCCAAGAAGATCGGGATCAAGGCCGGGCAGCGGGTGCGGTTGCTGCACCCGCCGGGGGAGGGGTGGGCGATCCCCGGGCTGCCCGAGGACTGCGAGGTCGCCGAAGGAGGGCCGGAGGGGGCGGACGTCACCCTGGCCTTCTACCGGGAGGCCGCCGTCCTGGCCGCTGAGGGACCTGGCCTTGTCGAGGCGCTCGCCGACTCCGCGATGTTCTGGATCGCCTGGCCGAGGAAGGCCGCCGGCCACGTGAGCGACATCACCGAGAACGGGCTGCGGGAGCTCTTCCTCCCCCTGGGTGTCGTGGATGTGAAGGTCGCCGCGCTCGGGGACGACTGGTCGGGGCTGAAGTTCGTACGCCGCAGGGAGAACCGGCGTATTTAAAGAGTCCTTACCGTGAACGACTAGCATCGCCCCTTGTTGTCGAACGAGGTCGAGTGGTGGGGGTGGGCGCCGTGCCGGTGGAGCCGCGGATCGCGGTGGCCGTGGTGACGATGGGCACACGGCCCCAGGAGGTCGACGCGCTGCTCGCGTCGGTGGCCAAGCAGGACGTCGCGCCCACCCGGATCGTGATCGTCGGGAACGGCTGTCCGCTGCCCGAGTTCGCCGACCGGCTGGGGCTGCCAGGCGAGGTCACCGCCATCGAGGTCGACGAGAACCTCGGCTGCCCGGGCGGCCGGAACGTCGCGCTGAGCCGGCTGCGGGAGTTCGGCGACGTGGACGTCGTCGTCGACCTCGACGACGACGGGCTCCTCGTCGACCCCGACGTCCTGCGGCGGGTACGGGACCTGTACGCGGCCGATCCGCGCCTGGGCATCGTCGGATTCCGTATCGCCGACGAGCACGGCGAGACCCAGCGGCGGCACGTGCCCCGGCTCGGTGCCAAGGATCCGATGCGGGGCGGGGAGGTCACCGGCTTCCTCGGCGGCGGACACGCCCTCTCCATGGAGATGCTCACGCAGACCGGGGACTGGCCGGCCGAGTTCTTTTTCGCGCACGAGGAGACCGACCTGGCGTGGCGGGCCGCCGACGCGGGGTGGACCATCCGGTACGAGCCCGAGCTGCTGCTCCAGCACCCCAAGACCTCACCCGCACGGCACGCCATCTACTACCGCGTCACCGCCCGCAACCGCGTCTGGCTGGTCCGGCGCCGGCTGCCGTTCCCCCTGATCCCCGTCCACCTGGCGGTCTGGATCGCGCTGACTCTCCTGCGGACACGCTCTGTTGGCGGGCTGCGGGCATGGTTCGGCGGCTTCATGGAGGGGCTCAGGGTTTCGGCGGGGGAACGGCGGCCGATGCGCTGGGCGACCGTTTGGCGGCTCACGCGCCTGGGGCGGCTGCCGGTCGTCTGAGCGGGATCCCGCCGACGTGCTCTCGGACCCGGTCGCTACGGCGACACTCCCCCGAGCCGCGGCGACCTACGACGCCAACCGCGTACCGGAACGACCGGGTCCGAACGGTGATCAAATCAGGCCACGCCAACCGATCGCTAACATGGGGCGAACGGTGTGGCGAGGCACAGAGTTTCGCCCGGGAGGTGGCGGGAGCGGCGGATTCCGGCCGTTGACGGCCGCCGTTGGGAAGAGGCGGACAGGTGGGCGGCGGACAGCGGTCGGACCGGGGCGCCGGGCTGCGCCGCGGCCGATCGCCCGGCCGCCCGGGCGGACCGTCGCCCGAGCCGGGTTCCGGAGTGGGTTCCGGAGTGGGATCCGGTCGGCGATCCGGGTTGCCTCTCGGGTTGCGGTTCGGGCTTCTCGGGCCGACCGTCGTGTACGACGCGGACGGTGTGCCACGGCCGTTGAGCAGCGCGAAGGGGCGGGTACTGCTCACCGCTCTGCTGCTGGAACCGGGCCGGGTCGTCTCCGTCGAGGTACTCAAGGACGCGCTGTGGGGCGGGACACCGCCCGCCTCGGCGCACGCGTCGCTGCAGAACCACGTGACCCGTCTGCGCCGCCTCCTGGACGACCCGGACCGGCTGCGGTCGGTACCGCCCGGCTACCAACTGCGCGTATCTGAAGGCGAGTTGGACGTACGCCTCTTCGAGACCCGGATCGGCGCCGCCCGTGCGGCACACGCGCGGCGGGACTGGGAACGGGCCGTGACCGAGGCCGTGGCGGCACTCGGCCTGTGGCGCGGCACCCCGCTGACGGGCATGCCTCCCGGCCTCGGCGGGCTCTCCCTCGTCCAACGGCTGGAGGAGGCACGGCTGTTCGCCCTGGAGTGCCGGTACGAGGCGGAGCTGGAGCTGGCCCGCGGGGTGTCCGACGGAGCCGTACGGCTCTCTGATCTCGCGGGTCTCGCTCCCGAACTGACCGCGCTGGTCGCGGAGTTCCCCCTCCGCGAGGCCTTCCACCGCCAGCTGATGATGGTCCTCCACCGGACGGGCCGCCGGGCCGAGGCCCTCGCCGTCCACCGCGACCTGCGCCGCACCCTCATCCACGAACTAGGCGTGGAACCGGGCCTCACGGTCCGCGAGGCCCACCTGGAGATTTTGCGGGACGAGGATTCGGGGGCCCCGACAGATTCAAGGGCGGACGCAGCGACAGGAACGGGCACGCGCACGGAGACGCGACTGGGGTTGGGCACGGGGGTGTCCGCCGCTGCGGGGATCGATGCCGCCGGGGCAACGGCTCCCGCCGAGGCAGCGCCTTCCACCGGGGCAGCGCCTTCCGCCAGGGCAGCGGCTCCCGCCGAGGCAACGGCTTCCGGCGAGGAAGTGGCTTCCGCCGGGCGGCAGTTCGACGGAGGTGACGGTTTCTCCGCCCCGCTGTCCGCCGAGGCGGCCTCCGGTCGTGCTGATCGGTGCGGGGCCGACGGCCTGCCTTCTGGGGAAGCCGACCCGGCCGCCCTGGCAGACGCGGCGGCTTCCGGCGGGCGGCAGTTCGCCGGAGGTGACGGCGTCTCCGTCCCGCTGTCCGCCAAGTCGGCCTCCAGCCGTGCTGATCGGCGCGGGGCCGACGACCTGCCTTCTGGGGAAGCCGACCCGGACGCTCCGGCAGACCCGGTGGCTTCCGGCGGGCGGCAGTTCGACGGAGGCGATGGTGTCTCCGCCCCGCTGTCCGCCGAGTCGGCCTCCAGCCGTACGGATCAGCCCGGAGCCGACCACCCGCCCTCTGCGGAAGCCTCCCAGCTCTCCCCGGCAGACTCGGCGGCCCCACTCGCTCCATCCACTCCAGCCGCTCCATCCACTCCAGCGACTCCGGCCGCGCCGAAGGCGCCCGCGCTCGTTCCCGTCCCCCGGCCCGCTCAACTCCCTCCCGCCCCCCTCTGTTTCACGGGGCGTGCCGAGACCATCGGCGGCCTGCGCGCCGCACTCGTGGCGACCGGGGCCGGGCACCCCCGCGTGGCCGTGGTCAGTGGGATGGCGGGCGTCGGGAAGAGCGCGCTCGGTGTGCGGGTGGCGCACGGGCTGCGGGCCGAGTTCCCGGACGGCCAGCTGTACGTACGGCTGCACGGGGCCACGCCCGGCGTGCCGCCGCTCACCGCCGGGCAGGCCCTCGCCGCGCTGCTCCGCGACCTGGGCGTGGAACCCCGGGGCGTCCCCGAACACCCGGACGCGGCAAGCGCGTTGCTCCGCTCACTGCTGGCGCCCACCCGCACCCTGCTCGTACTCGACGACGCCGTGAACGCCGCCCAGGTCCGCCCCCTGCTGCCCGCAGGCCCCGGCTGCGCGGTGATCGTCACCAGCCGCTCGCCCCTCACCGCGCTGGACGGCGCGACCCGCTTCCCGCTCGCCCCCCTCTCCGACGAGGAGAGCGCCGAGCTGCTGCGGGCCGTCTCCGGACGGGACGGCCTCGACGGTACGCACCCTCTCGTCGGCCTCACCGGACGGCTGCCGCTCGCACTGCGGATCGTCGCGGCCCGGCTCGCCGCCCGCCAGGTCCTCACACCGGACGCGCTCGCAGGTCAACTGGCCGCCACTGGCGAACGGTTGCACCACCTCGAATACGACGACCTCAGCGTGCGCCGCTCGCTCGCGGTGGCCCTCGACGCGCTGCGGGCCTCGGACCGCGAGGCCGACCGGGACGCCGCCCTCGCCCTGCGCCGGATCGGCGCGCTCGACCTGCCGACGTACGGGGTCCCGCTCCTCGCCCGGCTCCTGGGCACCGGCGAACGCCGCACCGAGGCCGCCCTCGACCGCCTCGTCGACGTCGCCCTCCTCGACGAGACGACGTACGGCCGCTACACCCCGCACGACCTCGTACGCGACTTCGCCCGCGAGACCGCCCGGGAGACGATGGAGAGGGAGGCCCCCGCCCCAACGGACCCCGGCCCCACCGCTTCCGGCCCCACGGACCCGGACCCCACCGACATCGCCCTCCGCTGGTACATCGCCTCCGCCCGTCGGTGCGTACCGGCTCTGATCCCCTCCGGTGCCGACCGCGACAACCGGCTCGGTGTGACGACGGCCGAGTCGGAGGGGGCGGGCGCCGGAGGCGGTGAGGCGGAGCCGTTCGCGTCGGCCGCCGAGGCCGTCGCCTGGTGGGACCGCGAGGTGGCGAACGTCGTCGCGCTCGTCGAGGGCCGCGCCGCCGCGTCCCCGCTGGTCCCCGTCCTCGTACGCGCCCTCTTCCCCTATCTGCAGCGCCGCGGCCGGCTGCGCGAACTGGCGGTGCTCGGGCGGCGGGCGCTGACGGTGGCGCGGCGGCTCGGGGACGACGCCGCCGAGGCGATCGCGCTCTCCGACCTGGCGGGCCTCCACTTCATGCAGGGTCAGGCGGGCAAGGCGCTCGTCCTGACCGACCAGGCCCTCACCCGCTGGCGCGGCCTCGGCGTCGTCTCGCGCATCCAGCGCTGCCTCAGCAACCGCGGGCTGCTGCTGGAAAGCCTGGGCCGGTACGTCGAGTGCGAACTCGCCCTGCGGGAAAGCCTGGAGCTGGCACGGGAGCTGGGCGACCCGGACGGCGAGGCCGTCGCCTACAGCAACCTCGGCAACCTCCACGAGCACTCCGACCCGCGCGCCGCCATCGAGTGGCACGAGCGGAGCCTCGCGATCGGCGAGACCATGGGCGACTCCCGGGTCCGCGAGTCCGGGCACTGCAACATCGGGTACGCCCACCTCACGCTCGGCGAACCGGCCCGTGCGCTGGAGCACTTCGACCGTGCCCTGAGCGTCTCGGACGGGGTCGACTGGCAGAGCGGCTCGCAGACCCGCCTCGGTCTCGTCCGTGCGCTGCGCGGCCTCGACCACACCGAGCGGGCCGCCCGCGAGTGCGCCCTTCTGCTGGCCCGCGCCGAACAGCGCGCCGACCACTACACCGCCGGTCTCGCCCGGCACCAGCAGGGCCTCCTGCACCGGTCGGCGGGCCGCACCGACGAGGCGTACGAGCAGTGGGAACTGGCCCTCGACGACCTGGACGGCACCGACAGCACGGTGACCGACGAACTGCGGGAGCTGCTGCTGGTCCGTCTCAACGGACCTTCCGTGCGCGGAAGTTGAGCGAAGCTCACCACGAACAGGCGGGGAGCGCTCCCACTTGGCCCGCTCACCTCACCTCACCTCACTTCGCGTCCGCGTAACACTCCACCACCGCCGTCGTGAACGGAAACCGCACCGGCGTCTCCCCGAACGTCAGCCGCCCCGCCAGCTCCGCGGCCTCCCGGATGGCCTCGACCACCGTGTCGGCCTCCGCCGCCGGACAGTGCACCATCACCTCGTCGTGCTGGAAGAAGACCAGCTCGGCCGCCATGTCCCGGCAGGTGCGGCGGAGTGCGGCGAGGACGAGGAGGGTCCAGTCGGCGGCGCTGCCCTGCACGACGAAGTTGCGCGCGAAGCGGCCCCGGGCACGGGAGTTGGTGGAGGCGTACCCCGGCACCCAGTCCTGGGCGTCCCCGGCTTCGGCGCCCTCGCCCGGCACGCCCCCGCCTCCGGCCTGCTCGCTCTCCGGAATCCCCGCCTCCTCCCCTGAGGAGTCCGACCCGGCCGCCGGCGGGCACGTCCGTCCCAGCCAGGTCCGCACGAGCCGCCCCTCCTCGCCCTCCCGCGCCGCGTCGTCCACGTACGCCACCGCCTTGGGGAAGCGGCGGCGCAGCAGGGCGAGGTTCTTGAGGCCGTCGCCGGAGGTCTGGCCGTAGACCGCGCCGAGCACGGCGAGCTTGGCCTGTGCGCGGTCGCCGGAGAAGGCGCGGTCGGACACGGACTGGTAGAGGTCGCTCTCCCGCCCGGCGACCTCCATCAGGCCGGGGTCGCGGGAGATCGCGGCCAGCACCCGCGGCTCCATCTGGTCGGCGTCCGCGACGACGAGCCGCCAGCCGGGGTCGGCGACCGCGGCCCTGCGTATGACCTTGGGGATCTGCAGCGCGCCCCCGCCGTTGGTCACCCAGCGCCCGGTGACCGTCCCGCCCGGCAGGTACTCCGGTCTGAACCGCCCGTCCCGCACCCAGTCCTGGAGCCACGACCAGCCGTGCGCGACCCAGATGCGGTACAGCTTCTTGTACTCGACGAGCGGCTTCACGGCCGGGTGGTCGATCGACTCGATCTCCCAGCGCCGAGTCGATCTGATCTTGATCCCGGCCTGTCCGAAGGCCTTGACGACGTCCGCGGGCAGATCGGGCCGCACCCGTCTCCCGAACGCGGCCGACACCTCGTCCGTCAGCTCGGCCAGGCGGCGCGGCTCGCCCCCTCCCGTGTACCGCTCGCCGAGCAGTTCGTGCAGCACGTCCCGGTGCACGTCCGCGCTCCACGGCAGCCCGGACGCGTTCATCTCCGTCGCCACGAGCATGCCCGCCGACTCGGCGGCCGTCAGCAGCCGCATCCGCCCGGGGTGCGCGGCCTTGTCGTGTCTTCGCTGCTGGTCCCCGTACACCTCGATGAGCTGTTCCAGCGGTACGTGGACGGGGCGGGGCTCGAAGAGGGAGGACTGCGAACCGGGCTCGGCGGAACGCTGCGGGGGATCGGGCGGTACGGGACCGCCGCGCAGCCTCGCCAGGGCGGCCGCCGCCGAGTGGGGCTCGCCGAGCCGTCCCTCGTGGCCGAGGAGGAGGGTCTCGGCGGCCTCCATGTCGTAACACCGCTCCACGCGGACGCCCGCTTCGCGCAGCCGCGGATAGACCTCGGCCGTCGACCGCCACACCCAGCGCGTGACGTCCGGCCGGGACCGTACGGACTCGGCGAGATCCGGCTCCCTCAGGACCGGTCCCGCGGGCAGCCCGTCGAGGCCGAGGGGGGCGAGTTCGGCGCCGCCGTCCTCGGCCGGCGCGAGAGCCCACCGGTCGGTCATGCCTTCGAGTCTCGCAGGAGGGTCTGACAACGGCCCCGAACCACGAGTCCCGCAGTTCAGGGCCGTGCCCGGCGCCGGGTACAGGGCGCGGCCGGTCGCCCCCCGGAGAGACCGGCCGCCAGGTACGGGGCGCGGCCGGTCGCCCCCCGGAGGGGCCGCCACTCTTCCCTGTCGGGTCCGGTCAGCCCTCCTGGAGGGACTCCCGCACCTTCTCCAGCGCCTCCGCGATGTTCGCCTCGGCCGCCGCCTTGTCGACGCCGAGTCCGCTGAGGAGACCCGCACCGGCCTCGTGCTCAAGCAGCGCGAGCAGGATGTGCTCCGTGCCGATGTAGTTGTGGCCGAGCCGGAGGGCCTCGCGGAAGGTGAGTTCGAGGGACTTCTTGGCGTTGCTGTCGAAGGGGATGAGCGCGGGTACGTCGTCGGCGCTCGGCGGGAGTGCGGCGGTCGCGGCCTCGCGCACGGCGTCCAGGGTGATGCCCTGCGCGGTGATCGCCTTCGCCCCGAGGCCCTCCGGCTCGGTGACCAGACCGAGGATCAGGTGCTCGGTGCGGATCAGGTCGTTGCCCGCGTTCTTGGCCTCGTTCTGGGAGACGATCACCACGTTCCTGGCCCGTGGTGTGTAGCGGCTGAAGCCCTGGCTGGGGTCGAGGTCCGACTCCGCCTTCGGCACGAACCGCTTCTGGGCCGCCTGCCGGGTGACGCCCATGCTCTTGCCGATGTCCGTCCAGGACGCGCCCGATCGCCGTGCCTGGTCCACGAAGTGACCGATCAGATGGTCGGCCACGTCGCCGAGGTGGTCCGCCGCGATCACCGCGTCCTGGAGCTGGTCGAGAGCGTCTTCGTGAACCTTCTTGATGGCCTCGATCAGATCGTCGAGGCGTACGGAGGTGGTGGCACGTGGATTCGTGGTCATGTGTCAACCGTAGGTTGACAGTGGGCGAGTGTCAACCCCGAGTTGACACCCGGCCGTCGCCTGCTCGGAGGCGCCCGGGGCCAGGGCCGCCCCCACTCCGACGCGTGACACGATCGAGGAATGAGCAGTACGCCCAGCACCGTGGAGCGCGCCTTCGAGGCCGCCCTCTACGCCGATTCCGACGCGGCCCTCGACACCGGTGCCTCGCTCCTCGCCTCCGACCCCGCGTCCGACGCCGAACTGACCCGCCGCGGCGAGGAGTTCGTCGAGGGGGCCTGGCGGCGCGGCTGGCAGCCCGCCGATGTCGTACGGATCGTGCGCCGCGAGCTGGACGACACACACGTACGCCTGGTGTCGGCGCTGATCCTCGGCGAGAGCGGCCGGAACCGACAGCCGCGCGGCCCGCGCTGGACGGCACAGCTCGAAGAGCTGACCGCCGAGACGGCCGGGACGAAGGCGCCACCCCGCCCCGAACCCCGCACCGACCGCTTCTCGTACGCCACCGCCGTCCTGGGGCTGTACCGGCTGTTGCTCCGCCTGCCCTCCATCGAGCCGCTGGACGTGGACGCGCCCAAGGGGACGGCCGGCGCCCCGAAGGACTCCCGCATGCTCACCCGCATCCGTGCCCTGCTCGCCAAGGCCGAGGCGACCGGGTTCCCGGAGGAGGCGGAGGCGCTCAGCGCCAAGGCACAGGAGCTGATGGCGCGGCACAGCATCGACGAGGCGCTGCTGGCGGCCCGTACGCACGCCAAGGACGCGCCCGGCGCCTGCCGCATCGGCGTCGACCCGCCCTACGAGACGGCCAAGGCGGTACTCCTGGACGCGGTGTCCGGCGCCAACCGCTGCCGGGCGGTCTGGAACGAGGCCCTCGGCTTCTCGACCGTCGTCGGCTTCGAACCCGACCTGGAGGCCGTCGAACTCCTCTACACCTCGCTCCTCGTGCAGGCCACCGCCGCGATGACGAAGGCGGAGGCGGCACAGCGGGCGGGCGGCAGGAAGCGTACGAAGTCCTTCCGGCAGTCCTTCCTCGCCGCGTACGCCCATCGCATCGGCGACCGGCTGGCGGAGGCGGCGGAGGGGCAGGTGACCGCTTCCGAGGGGGAGTTGCTGCCGGTTCTGGCGGCCCGGGACGTGGCGGTCACGGACGAGACCGAGCGGATGTTCCCGGCGACCGTCACGACCAGGCTGCGCGGGGTGAACGACGCGGCCGGCTGGGAGGAAGGAGCCGCCGCGGCGGACCGCGCCCAGGTGAGGGCACGGCCGCCACTGCGGTGACCCGGACGGATCCGGGGCGGTGGTTCAGGGCCCGTGCCCCGCGTCGCGTCCGGTGCCCGGGTCCGGTGACTCAGTCGCCGGCGCGTGAGAACGGGCCCACGGAGGCGTCCGGCTCGCTCTCGCTCCGCAGCGCGACCTCGCCGTACTTCCAGGGGAAGGACAGGTCGGCGCCCGCGCCGGGCAGGCCGAACTTCGCGGTCTGCACGGCGGCACCCTTTGTCGCGTCGCCCGCGGGTCCTCGTACGTACGTGATCGTGAAGGCGGTGGTCTCGTCCGGCTTGAGGGTCAGCTTCTCCGGCTTCGCGGAGTCCTCCGGGGTGAGGGACCAGGTGGTCCCGCCCGCGGTGAGGTCGACGCGGGGGAAGCCCTCCAGGGTGCAGTCGCCGCCGGAGCGGTTGGTGAGGGTGACGGAGACGCTCCCGGTGTCACCGGCGGCCGGGGCCTCGCTCGCGGCGACCTCCTGCCCGACCTGGTCGGCCTTGCAAGCGGTGGAGCCGGCGGAGGACGCCGAGCTGTCGGCTTTCTTGTCCCCCTTGCTCCCCTTGCCCCCCTTGTCACCGCTGCCGCCGTCGCCGCATGCGGTCAGGGTGAGGGCCGCCACGAGGGCGGTGAGTGCGGAGACGGCTATCGGTCGGGTGCGCATGGCTTACCTCTGACTTCCGGGACCTGCTTCTGGGTCCGGCTTGCGGGGACTTCCGGTGCATGGCGGTGCTCGTAGATCATCGGTCATCGGTCATCGGTCATCGGTCATCGGCCATCGGTATCGGTCACGGGTATCGGCCATCCCGCGGCGTACGCTGGCGCGGTGAGCTGGCGACGGGCGCTGAAGGACACTGCTCGCTCCGGCATCGCCGTCGAGAAGAAGCGGCTCGAACCGCTCATCGCGGTGCGCGGGGCGGCGGGACTCGCGATCGTGATCGCGCTGAGCCTGTGGCTCTTCGGCCCGGCAGCCGCCGCGAGTTCGGCCTTCGGGGCGTTCCAGGCGGCCATCGCGACGTTCCAGCGCAGCTGGCGCCCCCGCCCCGAACTGGCCATCGCCTCCGGTACGAGCCTTGCCGTGTCCACGTTCCTCGGCTACCTCACGATCTCCAAGGAGCCGCTCTTCCTCGCGCTGCTCGTGGTGTGGGCCTTCGCCGCCGGGATGAGCTGGGCCGCGGGCCCGACCATCGGCCTGATCGCCTCCTCGAACGTGGCGATCATGCTGGTGACGGTCACTCTGCCGACCTCCGTCGCCCAGGCCGCGGGCCACGCCGCGATGATGATCGTGGGCGGCCTGGTGCAGGCGGCGCTGATCGTCCTGTTCCCCGTACGACGCTGGGGTGCCCACCGTGACGCGCTCGCCGACGCCCTGGCCGCCGAGGCCGACTACGCGCGCCGGCTGCGGCACGACCCGGTCGCGTCCTTCGACCCGCAGCCCCTGATGGAGGCGCGCAACGCGGCCGCCGTCACCCCGCGCCAGGCCCGCCGCCGCCCCGCCGAACTCCACGGCGCCCGAGGCATCGCCGAACGCATCCGCCCGGTCCTAGCCTCCCTCGCCGACCCCGCGATGGGCGTCCCGGCCGAGGGCCCGGCCCGCGACCGCGTCCGCGAACTCCTCGCCTCCGCAGCAGCCCTCCTCGACGCCGCCGCCCACGCCATCCGCCACGGCGAGCCCGTCTCCGTCCCACCCGCAGCCCTCGCCACCTTCCGCACCCCGGACACCGGCAGCATCCTCACCGGCGCCCCCTACCGAGCGATGACCCGCCTCAACACCCTCCTCCAGGACGTGGTGGAAACGGCGGGGGGAGCCCCGCAGGAAAGCGCCCTGCAGGGGGGCGCCCCAAAGGGGCGCGGGGAACTGCGCGACCAGCCACAACCGACCCGCACCCGCCCGAGAACAGCCCCCCACCACCCCCCAAGGCGCCGCCCCACCTTCCTCGCCCTCATCCCCAAAGCCCTCAAAGCCATGCGCAGCGAGCTCCACCGGGGTTCCCCCATCACCCGCCACGCCACCCGCGTCTCCGCAGTGGCGGCCACCGGCTACATCCTCGGCACCTTGCTCCCCCTGGGCCACGGCTACTGGGCCCCACTGACCTCGGTCATGGTCATGCGCCCGGACTTCTCCCAGACCTACAGCCGGGCCGTGGCCCGCCTGGCCGGCACGGTCATCGGCGTGGCCGTGGCCACAGGCGTGGTACAGGCGGCAACCCCCGGCACGCTCCAGTCCGGCACACTCGCCGTGGCGAGCGCCGCCCTCATGTACCTCCTCATGCGCACGGGCCAGTTCGCGACCCAGGCCTGCATCGCCGCGTACGTCGTCTTCCTCCTCGGCATGGGCGGCGAGGAGTGGACCCAGACCGTGCCCGAACGCGTCCTGCTCACCCTCATGGGCGGATTCCTCGCGATGCTGGCGTACGCCGTGTACCCGGCCTGGGAGACCCCGCGCCTGCGCACCCGCCTCGCGGACTGGCTGGCCGCGCAGGGCCCGTACGCGGCCGCGGTCTTCGGCTCGTACGCGGACCCGTCCGCGAGCAACGCCCCGGACGTCCGCGGAGCCCTGCTCACCGCCCGTACCGCCCGCGCGGCCTGGCACGCGGCGGTGGCCCGCGCCACTGCCGAACCGGTCCGCCACCGCGGCCTCTCCCGCACCGCGGCCGACGACGCCGAAGACGCGCTCGCCCAACTGGGCCGCGTGGCCATGCTCCTGGAGGCCCACCTCCCGGAACGCGGCGCGACCCCCGTGCCGCCCGCCGCCCGCTTCGCCGACGCCCTGCGCGAGTCGACCCACAAGGGCGCGAAGGCCATCCGCGAGCGCCGGGTTCCCACCTGGGACGCGGTGCGCGAGGCGTTGGACGCCTGGGAGACGGAGGACACCGACAAGGTCCTGCGCAACACCGCGACCCTCGTCCTCGACACCCTCACCGAGCTCTCCGAGGCCCTCGACACGGCCGTACCGCCCATGACGCTCGACGGAACGGCCCCCGAAAAGCCGGACGGGCCGCGAAACCCGAAGGATTCCGCGACCCGCTGAAGCGAACCGACGAGACATGAGTCAACGCGAGATGAACCCGCGCGACGCGAACCGTGCCGTCAGGACCCCGGACTCGGGCCTTCAGAACCCCGAACCCGGCCCGTCAGGACCCCAGACTCGCCGTAGGCAGCCCGGACGGCATCTTCCCGCCCTCCGCCTTCGTATACGTTTCCTCGCCGAAGCCCTCCCACGTGACCTTGAGGGTCGTGGAGTCGACCGAGTCGACCATGCCCTCGGTCCGGTCCTTGTTCCCGTCGGAGCACTTCAGCTCGATCATGCGCATGCCCGAGGTCTCACCGGCGGTGCCACTGCACACGGACCCGCCCGTCGAGAACAGCCCGGCCTCCTCGCCGGTGATCACCAGCGCCACGGCCTTGCCGCTCTTGGTGGCCAGCCAGCTGCCCTCCAGCGCCCCGACCTTGCCCTTGCTCCCACCGGAATCACCGGAACCGCCGGAACCACCGGTTCCGCCACCGGTGTCGGCGTCGGCCGACCCGGTCGACGCCGTGCCGGTGGAGGAGGGGGAGTCGTCGCTCCCGCCGTCGTCACCGCTGCAGCCGGTCGTCAGGACGAGCGCGGCCGCCAGCCCCACCGCCGCGGCCGCGATCCGCGTCTGCCCGCGCGAGATGGTCGCCGAAGTCACTGAAGCCCCCAAGGGTCTGGCCGGACGAGTCGCCGGTACCCGACGGGTACCGCCGGTGGCGCCGATGCAACCGGGAACGACCGCCAGCAAGCTACCAGGCCCCTCGCCCGGCACCTCGGGAAGCACGCCCGCAGGACACGAAGCACGCCCGCCCGGCACCGGGGGAGCGTCGGCGCCTCCGCCGGAGTCCGCTACTCCGCTACCAGGAGGACTTCCGGACCCCCGGCAGGAACCCCTTGTGCGCCTGCTCCCGCAGGTTCACCCGGGAGAGCCCGAACCTCCGCAGGTAGCCGCGCGGACGCCCGTCCACACTGTCCCGGTTGCGTACGCGCGTGGCGCTCGCATCCCGCGGCTGCCGCTCCAACTCGCGCCGGGCGGCGGACCGTTCGGCGTCCGTCGAGGACGGCCTGCGGATGATCTCCTTCAGCTCGGCCCGTCGCTCGGCGTACCGGGCGACGGTCTCCTGCCGCTTCCCGTTCTTCGCGATCTTGCTCTTCTTGGCCATCAGACCCTCACCCCACGGGCCCGGATCCGGGCCACGGCGGCCTCGACACCGATGACGTCGACCGTCTTGATGCCCTTCGTGCTCAGCCGCAGCCGTACGTACCGGCCCTCGCCCGGCAGCCAGTAGCGCTTGCTCTGGATGTTGGGGTCGAAGCGGCGGGACGTGCGCCGGTGCGAGTGGGAGATGGAGTTCCCGAAGCCCGGCTGGGCCCCGGTCAGCATGCAGTGCGCGGACATGTGAGTGACGTACCTCTCTGATTTCTCGTTATCGATAATGGGATCCGTTTTCATATACTAGCCACATGGCACGCAACGAACTCCGTCCGGTCATCAAGCTCCGGTCCACGGCCGGGACCGGCTACACGTACGTCACCCGCAAGAACCGCCGTAACGACCCCGACCGGATGACCCTGCGCAAGTACGACCCCGTCGCCGGCCGGCACGTCGACTTCCGAGAGGAGCGCTGAGCCTCATGCGCGAGGAAATCCACCCGGCGTACGGTCCCGTCGTCTTCCGGGACCGGGCCGCGAACCACGCCTTCCTGACCCGCTCGACCCTCGTCGCCGGGGCAGGCGGGAAGACGATCGAGTGGGAGGACGGCAACACCTACCCGGTCGTCGACGTCGAGATCTCGAACGTGAGCCACCCCTTCTACACGGGGACGGCCCGGGTCATGGACACGGCCGGCCGCGTGGAGCGCTTCGAGCGACGGTTCGGCAGGCGCGACGGCCGACGTGTCGGCGAGCACGACGACCGGCGCGGGGAGCGGTGATGCTGTCCGTCGCCATCGTGGGCGGGCTGCACGCCGATGCCCGGCGGGCGGCCGTGGACCGGCTGCTCGCCGAGGTGCCCGGGTCGGTGGCGCTCCACCACGACCTGGCAACGGCCGTACAGGGCACGGTGGTTCGCACCGTTCGCGACCGCACCGGAATCGTCTCCGCCGGTGAGGCGCCCCTCGTCAACGACTGCGCGTGCTGCGCCCTGCGCGAGGACCTGGTCCCCGAGCTGGAGCGCCTCGCGGATGACGGGCTGACCCGGCTCGCGGTCGTCGAGCTCTGGGACTCGGTCGAGCCGAAGGCGATGGCGGAGGTGGTGGCGGAGGCGATGGAGAGCGCGGACCTCCGCCTGACCGGGGTCATCACGGCGGTCGACCCCGCCCTGGTGCTGCCCTACCTCGGCAACGGCGACGACCTCGCCGAGGCGGGCCTCGCCGCCGCCACCACCGACCAGCGCACGGTCGCCGACACCTTCGCCCGCCAGTTGGAGTACGCGCCCGTCCTGGCCCTCGCCACATCGGAGGACGCCGACGACGAGGACCGCGCCCTCCTGGCCCAACTCCACCCGACGGCCCGCCAGGTCCCGATAGGCGACGGCGACCTCCCGGGCGGTGACTTGCCGGGCGGCGACCTGCCGGGCAGAGACGGCAGCGACTGGGAGTCGTGGTTCGAGAGGCGATCGGCCGAGGGGCCGGGCCTCACGGGACCGGCAGGACCGGCGGGGCTCGCCTCGGCGGACCCGGCCCCCGGGCGGTCCCCGCTCGCGGAAGCCGCGTTCGGCGGGTTCGACGTGGAGGCGGCCGCCGCCGCGCAGCATCCGGCCTGCGCGTTGCTGCCGGCCGAGGCGGACGAGTGCGGGGTCGCCACGCTCGTATGGCACCGGCGGCGGCCGTTCCACCCGGAGCGGCTGTACGCGGCGCTGGAGGATCTGTGCTGTGCGGCGGCGCGCAGCCGCGGGCGGTTCTGGCTCGCGGACCGGCCCGACACGCTGCTGCACTGGGACGCCGCGGGAGGCGCCCTGTGCGTGGAGAACGCCGGACCCTGGCTGGCCTCCCTGCCCGACGCGGCCTGGGAACTGGTGCCGCCGGTACGCCGTGCCGCCGCCGCGCTCGACTGGCACCCGGAGCACGGCGACTGCTGCCAGCACCTCGTCTTCACGTCACCTGGCCTGGACCGCGACGGACTCGAACTGCTCCTGGAGTCCTGCCTGCTGACGGACGCGGAGTACGCCGCCGGCCGCACCGCCTGGAAACAGCTCCCGCCCGCCTTCGACTCCCTCCTGGAGGTCTGACCATGCCCCGCAAGCCCGACCGCAAGCCGTCGCCGCGCCCCAATCCGCTGGGCACGGTGAAGATCACGTACATCGACTACAAGGACACGGACCTGCTGCGGAGGTTCATCTCCGACCGGGGCAAGATCCGCAGCCGGCGGGTCACTCGGGTGACCGCCCAGCAGCAGCGCATGCTGGCCCGCGCGATCAAGAACGCACGCGAGATGGCTTTGCTTCCGTATTCGTCGCGCTGAGCCCGACGCCGGAAGCGCTTCGGCTGCGGGCCGTCCGTGGCTGGTCGCGCAGTTCCCCGCGCCCCTGTGGGGCGCGGGGTACGGCCGTTTCGGAACACAAAGGGCCCGGTACGCGTCCCTTACTTATGCGGGGGAAGGCGTTGGAACGATTCGGCCCGTGGGACCGTCAAACATGTAATCGTAGGACCACCCCCCGTGCACGTGCATCTGCTCATGCAACTGCATGTGAAGAGCGGCTATGATCCGGGCAGTTGACCAACACTGCATCACTGGCAACAGACGCCAATGCACCACCGGGGAGCGACCTGTGGACCACGACGTGTACAACGGCATGGCTGCCACGGAGCTGCGCGGAGCGGCCTGGCAGAAGAGCAGGCACAGCAACTCGCAGGGCTCCTGCGTGGAGTTCGCCCGGCTGCCGGGCGGCGAGGTGGCGGTGCGCAACTCGAACTTCCCCGACGGCCCCGCCCTCATCTACACGCCCGCCGAGATCGAGGCGATGCTCCTGGGCATCAAGGACGGCGAGTTCGACCACCTGATCGCGGGCTGAGGGCGGGCCGCAGTCGGCCGCCGGGAGCAGGCCTGCAGTCGGCCGGCGGGGGCAACTCACCCTATTCGGGGATGTTCACGGACCGTAGACGGCCGGTAACGCGCGTAGAACCGCGGCGCGAAAAAGCGCCGCGGTTCCTCATGCGGAAGGGCCCAGCCGGAACAGCGCCCAGACGACCTTGCCGTTGAGCGTGCCGGCGAGCGGGTGCCATCCCCAGCCGTCGGCGAACGAGTCGACCAGGAACAGCCCGCGGCCCGACTCCGCCGAGAAGTCCTCGGAGTCGCCCGCGACCGGGCTGTCGTGACTGGGGTCGCGCACCGCGCACACGAGTCTCTCGGTCCACCGCATCAGGTGCAGCCGCACGGGCGCGTCCTGGTCGCAGGGGCGTGGAGTGTCCGCGGGCAGGGCGTGCCGCAGCGCGTTGGTGACGAGTTCCGAGACCACCAGACAGACGTCGTCGAAGCGGTTGCCGATGTCCCACTGGTCCAGCGTGCGGCGGGTGAACTGCCGCGCGTCGCGCACCGCTTCGTAGCGGGGCGGCAGGGCGCAGGAGGCGGCGTTGGACACGGACGCGGGGTCCAGTGGCGGAAGCCCCTGCCGTAACGGCTCGAGCATGGTCGATCCATTCGTCCCCATGCGAGGCACTCCCGGGGTTCGCGGTCGTTGCGATGCAGCGGTGGCGCGAGACCATCGTTCCGAATGCGTTCGGCAGATGCAAGGGCAGATGCACGTGCACGTGCCCGAATTGGACCTTCCCATACCGCTTCTTGGTCATTTTTTCCGGGGCCTTCGCGCCGCTTTTTTGTGTCTGGCTTGTCTTCTCCTTGCCGAATCCTGTGTGTCCCCGCTGAAACCTTGCCGTTTCTGTAATCGAACGAGTACTGCTTGGAGTGAATTAGTGGCAGACTGCGGCCCTTGAAGACGGGTTGGGGAGGCGGACGAACGTGAGCGCGCAGGAGTCGGGATCGGTGGTACGGCGCATGCTGCTCGGCTCACACCTGAGGCGGCTGCGCGAGTCGCGCGGCGTCACCAGGGAAAAGGCCGGCTACTCGATCCGCGCCTCCGAATCGAAGATCAGCCGTATGGAGTTGGGCCGGGTGAGCTTCAAGACGAGAGACGTCGAGGATCTGCTGACGCTCTACGGGATCGCCGACGAGGCGGAGCGCGCCTCCCTGCTCTCCCTCGCCAAGGAGGCCAACGTCGCGGGCTGGTGGCACAGTTACTCGGACGTCCTGCCCAGCTGGTTCCCGACCTACGTCGGCCTGGAGGGCGCCGCGTCCCTGATCCGCTCCTACGAGGTCCAGTTCGTGCACGGCCTGCTGCAGACCGAGGCGTACGCGCACGCGGTCGTGGCCCGGGGCATGAAGGGCGCGAGCGAGGCGGACATCGAGCGGCGCGTGGCGCTGCGCCTTGAGCGCCAGAAGTACCTGGTGTCGGAGAGCGCCCCGGACTTCCACGTCGTACTCGACGAGGCCGCGCTGCGACGCCCGTACGGCGACCGGGAGGTGATGCGGGGTCAGCTCCAGCACCTCATCGACATCTCCCAGCGTCCCAACGTGCGGCTGCAGGTCATGCCGTTCAGCTTCGGCGGGCACGCGGGCGAGAGCGGGGCCTTCACGGTGCTCAGCTTCCCCGAGTCCGACCTGTCCGACGTCGTATACCTGGAGCAGCTCACCAGCGCGCTGTATCTGGACAAGCGCGAGGACGTCACCCAGTACGAGAAGGCGATGAAGGAGCTCCAGCAGGACAGCCCTGGTCCCGACGAGAGCCGTGACTTGCTCAGGGGTCTGCTGCAGCTCTCCTGAATCCGCTCTCCAACTGCCGTGCGACACCAGTACGATGACGTGTGATCAGACCGTGAAGATGATCGTTCGGGTGTCTGCTGCGGCAGCAAGGGATTGAGGGATCACATGTCGTCCTACTTCACCGACCTGGCTCAGCAGTACATCGACGGCGAGTGGCGTCCCGGTACCGGCTCCTGGGACATCATCGACTTCAACCCGTACGACGGTGAGAAGCTCGCGTCGATCACGATAGCCACGGTCGACGAGGTGGATCAGGCCTACCGGGCCGCCGCCCGCGCCCAGAAGGAATGGGCCGCGACGAACCCGTACGCGCGTCGTGCGGTGTTCGAGAAGGCCCTGCGGATCATCGAGGAGCGCGAGCAGGAGATCGCCGAGGTGATCATCGCGGAGCTCGGCGGCACGCATCTGAAGGCCGGCTTCGAACTGCACCTCGTCAAGGAGTTCCTGCGCGAGTCGGTCAACCTGGCGCTGCGCCCCGAGGGCAGGATCATCCCCTCGCCGGTCGACGGCAAGGAGAACCGCCTCTACCTCGTCCCGGTCGGCGTCGTCGGTGTGATCAGCCCCTTCAACTTCCCGTTCCTGCTGTCGCTGAAGTCCGTCGCGCCCGCCCTGGCCCTCGGCAACGGCGTGGTCCTCAAGCCGCACCAGAACACCCCGATCGTGGGCGGTTCCCTGGTCGCGAAGATCTTCGAGGACGCGGGTCTGCCGGCCGGTCTGCTCAACGTCGTGATCACCGACATCGCGGAGATAGGCGACGCCTTCATCGAGCACCCGGTCCCGAAGGTCATCTCCTTCACCGGCTCCGACAAGGTCGGCCGCCACGTCGCCACCGTCTGCGCCGCGAACTTCAAGCGCTCCGTCCTCGAACTCGGCGGCAACAGCGCGCTGGTGGTCCTGGACGACGCGGACATCGACTACGCCGTGGACGCCGCGGTCTTCAGCCGGTACGTGCACCAGGGCCAGGTCTGCATGGCCGCGAACCGTGTCCTCGTGGACCGCTCGATCGAGGCCGAGTTCACCGAGAAGTTCGTCGCCAAGGTGAAGACGCTCAAGGTCGGCGACCCGAACGACCCGGGGACCGTCATCGGCCCGCTCATCAACTCCTCGCAGGCGGACTCCGTCTCGGGCGTCGTGACCCAGGCGATCGCCGAGGGCGCCACCGCCCTCGTGCACGGCACCGTCACCGACAACCTCGTCGAGCCGTCCGTGCTGACCGGCCTGCCCGCCGACTCCGACATCCTCCGCCAGGAGATCTTCGGACCCGTGGCGCTCCTCGTCCCGTTCGACGGCGAGGAGGAGGCCGTGCGGATCGTCAACGACACCCCGTACGGGCTGAGCGGTGCCGTGCACACCGCCGACGTCGAGCGCGGTGTCTCCTTCGCCAGGCAGATCGACACGGGCATGTTCCACGTGAACGACGGCACCGTGCACGACGAGCCGCTGGTCGACTTCGGCGGCGAGAAGTCCTCGGGCATCGGCCGGCTGAACGGCGAGTCGACGGTCGGCGCCTTCACCACCCAGAAGTGGATCTCGGTCCAGCACGGGCGCAGCTTCTTCCCGTTCTGACCTGCCAACTCCGTTACGGGGCGCCCCTGCCGGCTTCGGCGAGGGCGCCCCGTGCCGTGTTTCGGGGACACGGGGCGAGCGGCGCGCACGGCACGCCTCAGCGGCGGCTCAGCAGGTAGGCGTCCGGCCCGTACGCGGCGGCGATGTCCTGCGCCGGGATGCCGAGCATCGTGGAGAACGCCGTCACGACCGGCAGATGGGCCGCGCCGGGCTCGTCACCGGTGAGGAGGTCCCCGACCGCGTCGCGGAGCGCGGGGCTGAGGCGCAGCTGGTCGACGGCCATCCTCGCCGTCTGCGCGGTGCCCGGCTCCTGACGGCTCAGCAGACGGTAGAGCGCCATCGCCACCCGCCCGGTCGCCGCTCCCGCTCCCGCGTGCTCCCGGGCGTACGCCTCGGCCGAGCCGTGCGCGGCCAGGCTCAGGGCGTCCTGGATGCCGAGGGTCGTGCCGGCCGCGAGGATCGGGTGGATGTGCCCGACCGCGTCGCCGACCAGCGCGATCCTGCCCTGCCCGTAGTGCACACGGGGGCGAAAACCGGTCGCGGACCACGTCAGCCGGCCCGCCGCCAGGGCATCGGCCAGCGGCCGCCGCAGCACCTCGGGCATCAGCGGCACGAAATGACGGTGCAGATACGCGTGCAGCGCCGGCGGTCGCGGATGCGTCGGGGGTACGTCGAGGACCACCCGGATCGTGTCGGGAGCGATGGAGTAGATGGCCACACCGTGCCCGGGCACCTCGCTCGCGACCTGGAAGAACTCGTAGACCGGCAGCCCCGGTCCTTCGAGCACGACACCGGCCGAGTGCGACACGACGGTCTGCGGGGTGTGCCCGAACAGCGCGCGCCGCACGCCGGAGGAGCGGCCGTCCGCCGCCACCACGAGATCGGCGCGCAGCCGCGTCTCCTGCCCGTCCCGGGTCAGCCGGACCGTGCCGTCCGGTGTCGCCGAGGTGACCCGGGCGCAGGTGAGCACCTCCACCCCGGGCCGTTCCACGACGCTGTCCCGCAGCGCGTCCACCAGCTCCGCGTGGGGCATGGACACCGCCCGCATGCCCCGCCGGTACGGCACCACGACCGGCTCGTGCCCCTCGTCGGCCAGGTGCATGCTGACGCCCGTACCCCGGACGTGACCGCCCTCCGGAAGCCTGAGGCCCCAGCGCAGCAGCACATCGGCGGCGGTCGGATGCAGCCATTCCACGGCGAACGGCGAGGCGGGTCCCCGCTCCATGCGCTCGACCACCACGACCCGGGCACCGCGGTCGGCCAACGCGTGCGCGGCGGCGCAGCCGACCGGGCCGGCCCCCACGACGATCGCGTCCACGGAATCGCTCATGCCTGGCTCACATCCCGGGCTGGCGCCCTGTGTTGACGGTGCGTCACTGTTCGTGACCGATCGCCTACGGAACCTAACCCATGTCCGTTCTCCGCCCCGGCGGCGTACCACGATCGGGCGAGAAGGTCGCCGAGCCCGCGCGGCGCGGCGACGGGCCCGGTAGGAAGGGCGCAACCGTCGGGTGGCGCACCAGGCCGTTCCGAGGGCCGTGCAGGGTCGTTGAGAGAGTGCCGCACCAGGCCGGTCCGTGGGCCGTTCCGGGCCGACGGCGACCGCATTTCCGACCTATCGCCAGGCGTGACGTGAGACGTGACGGCTGTGAAAGAAGGGCTCCTTGTCCCCCGTTCTCCCTCAGCCCGCCGCCCCCGACCCCGCGTCGGACTCCGCCCCCGACATCGCCGCCGCCTACGCGTCCTGCCGACGGCTGGTGAGGTCCTCCCGCTCCGTCGAGTACTCCGTCATGCAGCTGATGCCGGCCGCGCTGCGCCCCGCGTGCTGGGCGATGTACGCGGCGGCCGTGACGACCGACGCCCTCGTCGACGACGGGGAGGGCAGCCCGGCCGAGCGCGCCGCGAGGCTGCAGGCCTGGGTGGACGCCCTGCGCGCGGAGCTGTCGGAGCCGGGGTCCTCGCCCGTGGGACCGTCGCCCGCGCGGCCCTCCCGCGCGGGGCTTTCCCGCGGGCCCGGGGGTGACGGCCGGGACCGTGGGGATCCGGTCCGCCGCGCGCTCGCGGACACCATCCGAACGTGGCAACTCGACGTCGAGACGTTGACGCCCGTCTTCACCGCCCTGCGCGAGGACGCCTCGGGCCGCCGTCCCCAGACCTGGCGCGACTGGAGCCTGCGCACCCAGGCGGAGAACACCCCGTGGGCGATGTGGTGCCTGACTCTCCTGACCCGGGCCGGAGTTCCCACCACGGTCCGCCAGGAGCACCTGGAGGCGATGCCCGCCTTCCTCGACGGCCTCTACCTCACCGACACGCTCACCGATCTGGCGTCCGACCTCGGCCGCGGCATCCTGACGCTCCCCGAGGAGGCCCTCGCGGCCCATGGGGTCCCCGAGGCCGACCTCCTCGCCCGCCGCTGGACACCGCCCGTCGAGGCACTGATCACCGGCCTGACGGAACAGGCCCACGACTGGCTGGAACAGCCCGCGCTGCAGCGGGGGGTGCATCCGGGGATGGCCGTCCTGCTCCGCACCTCCACCGACATCTTCCGGGCCCGCGTCCGCACCGCCCGCCGGCTCGGCCCCGCGCTGCTGCACCGCACCGCCGAACTGTCCCCGGCGGTACGGCTGCGGCTGCTCGCCCCCGCCCGTGTCCGTGCCGTACGCGCCTGGCGCCGGGCCGCGCTCGTGCAGCCGGCCGAGCCCGCGGTGACCCTGCCCGAGCCCAGGCGCGAGGCCGATCCGGCGTTCCTTCCGCCGGTGCCGCCCCGCCCCCACCCGAGCGGGGAGTGCGCGCCGGACATCCCCGCGGAGCGGCTGCCCCGGCACGTGGGCGTCATCATGGACGGCAACGGCCGCTGGGCCGCCCAGCAGGGACTGCCCCGCAGCGAGGGCCACCGCGTCGGCTCGGACGCCACCCGTGATGTCGTCCACGGGGCGCTGGAGCTCGGTCTGAGCCACCTGACGCTCTACGCGTTCTCCACCGAGAACTGGCGGCGCGACGCGAGCGAGGTCGCCCGGCTGTTCCGCACCATGCACGAGACCCTGCGCGACTCGGACCTGCGCTCCCTCGACGTCCGGCTGCGCTGGGCGGGCAGTCCCGAGGGGCTTCCGGTCGACCTGGCCGACGCGCTGCGGCAGAGCGCGCGCGACAGCCGCCACCGGACCGGGCTGACGCTCACGCTGTGCGTCAACTACGGAGGCCGCGCCGAACTCGTCCAGGCCGCGGCGGGGCTGGCCCGCGCGGCCGCGGCGGGCGAGCTGGACCCGGACCACATCGACGAACGCCTCCTCGCCGCCCACCTGCCGCACCCGCACCTTCCGGAGGTCGACCTGCTGTGGCGCACGGGCGGGGAACACCGGATCTCCAACTTCCTTCCCTGGCACCTCAGTTACAGCGAACTCCACTTCACCGACACGTTGTGGCCCGAGGTCGACCGCCGGGACCTGTGGCGGGCGGTCAGTACGTACACGCAGCGCAAGCGACGGCACGGGGCCGCGCCGGTCGTGGAGGGCACGCGGGTCTGAAGAGTCCCGGTCTTCCGCCCGGAGTCCCGGAGTCCCAGAGTCCCGGAATTCCGCCCGGAGCCGGTTCTCGTTGAGGACAGAAGTTGTCCGCAAGGGTCCGTAACTTGGTTGATGTCAGCAGGCAAGAGGACCCGATGAGAGGCGGCCACTCATGGTCATGCACGTGCACGCGGAGGCCCATGGCGACGAGCGCGGGGCGCTGCTCGCCTTCCTGGACGAGCAGCGCGGGGGCATCCGCCGCACGTTGCTCGGCCTGACCGACGAGCAGGCCGCGACCCGCCCGAGCGCCAGCGAACTCTCGCTCTCCGGGCTGCTCAAGCACGTCGCCGAGACCGAGCAGGGCTGGCTCTCGCGGGCCCGGCAGGTGGCGCCCGACATCCAGCGCTCCGAGGAGAACTGGGGCGACAGCTTCCGGCTCGTCGGCGACGAGACCGTCGAGTCGATGCTCGCCCAGTGGGACAAGATCGCCGGGCAGACCGAGGACTTCATCCGGTCCGTGCCCAGCCTGAACGACACCTTCCCGCTGCCCGACGAGCCCTGGTTCCCGGACGACGAGGCCGTGTCCATGCGCTGGGTGATGCTCCGTCTGATCGCGGAGATGGCCCGGCACGCCGGCCACGCCGACGTCATCCGCGAGTCCCTGGACGGCAGGACCGCCTTCGAGCTGGTCGCGCAGCAGCAGGGCGCCTCCTGGGGGTGAGTCCTGAGAGGGCTCGGGGGCGGGGCCTGGGGGTGGGGCCTTGGGGTGAGGTGCCGCCCGGCCCAGGGGAGACGGGCCATACGCTGGCTCCATGTCAGCGATCCGTCTCCTCGTGCTCGGCGCAGTGCGCCAGCACGGCCGGGCCCACGGCTACCAGGTGCGCAACGACCTGGAGTACTGGGGCGCGCACGAGTGGTCCAACGCCAAGCCGGGCTCGATCTACCACGCGCTCAAGCAGATGGCGAAGCAGGGACTGCTGCTCGCCCACGAGATCGCGCCCTCCACGGCCGGCGGCCCGCCGCGCACGGAGTACGAGATCACGGAGGCGGGCACCGGGGAGTACCTCACACTGCTGCGCCAGTACCTCACCGCGTACGACCAGAAGCCGGACGTGCTCACCGCGGCGCTCGGCCTCATGGTCGACCTGGACCGCGAGGAGGTCCTCGAACTGCTTGAGGAACGGGTGCGGTCCATCGAGGAGTGGCGCAAGGGCGTCACCGAGTACTACACCCCCGAAGAAGGGCCCGAACAGCTGGGCCACATCGGCGAGATCATGAACTACTGGGTCACCTCCGCGGACACCGGCGCCCAGTGGACCCGCGGCCTGATCGAGCGGATCAGGGGCGGCGCGTACGTCTTCTCCGGCGAGGGGGACCCGTTCGTGGGGGTGCTGGCGGACGACGACGAGAACCCGTACGCGACGGGGGAGCCCCATCCGGGGGACGCGCGCTGAGCGGGGCGAGGCGCGCTCGGCGGAATCGGACAGCGGGCTCGGAGAAATTTCGCTAATCAAGTTTGACTAAGTGCCCGGACGGGCATACGGTTCACCGGCACGCTGGTAGTCAAGTTTGATTACTCGAAGGTGAAGGGAGCCCGATGACCGACGTGATCGTCGTCGAGGGCGTACGGAAGAGGTACGGAGACAAGCACGCGCTGGACGGGCTCGACCTGAGCGTCGGGCGCGGCACGGTGCACGGAGTGCTCGGGCCGAACGGCGCGGGCAAGACGACCCTGGTCCGCATTCTGGCCACCCTGCTGCGGCCCGACGAGGGCCGCGTCGAGGTGGCGGGGCACGACGTGCGGACCGACGCGCACGAGGTGCGCTTCCGGATCGGACTGCTCGGCCAGCACGCGGCGCTCGACGAGGAGCTCGGCGGACGGCAGAACCTGGAGATGTTCGGCCGCCTCTACCACCTGGGTGCCCGCCACGCGCGCGTGCGGGCCGACGAGCTCCTGGAGCGGTTCGGCCTGGCGGACACGGGCCGCAAGGCGGTCAAGCAGTACAGCGGAGGCATGCGGCGCCGGCTCGACCTCGCCGCCTCACTCATCACCGAACCGGAGGTGCTCTTCCTGGACGAGCCGACGACGGGCCTCGACCCGCGAGGCCGCGCGGAGGTGTGGGACGCGGTGCGCTCCCTGGTCGGCGGCGGCACGACCGTGCTGCTCACCACGCAGTACCTGGAGGAGGCGGACCAGCTCGCCGACCGTATCTCCGTCGTCGACCGGGGCCAGGTCATCGCGGACGGCACGGCGGACGAGCTGAAGGCGAAGACGGGCGGCGACCGGATCGACGTCGTACTGCACGACGCGGGCCAACTGGGCGCCGCCGTGGCCCTGTTGCCCTTCGACAAGGCCACCCTCTCCGTGGACACCGACCGGCGCCTCCTCAGCGCCCCGGTCACCGACCGCATGACGGCCCTCGCCGGGGCCGTACGTGCCCTGGAGGAGGCCGGGATAGAGGCCGAGGACATCGCGCTGCGCCGGCCGACCCTGGACGAGGTCTTCCTGCACCTGACCGGCAAGACCGAGGAGGCCGCGTGAGTACGTCGTTGAGCTGGGCCGTCACCGACTCCTGGACCATGACCCGGCGCGAACTCGCCCACTGGGCACGCCAACCCGTCCAGGTTTTCGTGGGGCTGGCGTTCCCCGTGATGCTGCTGCTGATGTTCGGCTATCTGATGGGCGGCGGCAGCGGCGTCTCGGGCGACTACCGCGAGTACCTGGTGCCGGGCATGTTCGCGCTGACCATGGCCTTCGGCCTGGACGCCACGATGGTCGCGGTCACCCAGGACCTCAACAAGGGCGTGATCGACCGGTTCCGGTCGATGCCCATGACCGGCGGCTCCGTCCTCGTGGGCCGTTCGGCCGCGGACATGCTGCAGTCGGCCCTCTCCCTGGTGGTCCTCGTCGGCGTCGGGCTCGCGGTCGGCTGGACCTGGCACGGTTCGTTCGCGGCCTTCCTGGGCGCGCTCGGCCTGCTGCTCCTGCTGCGGTTCGCGATGCTGTGGATGGGCATTTACCTGGCCATGGTCGCGGGCAGGCCCGAACTGGTGGCCACCGTGCAGATCCTGGTCTGGCCGGTGAGCTTCCTGTCCAACGCCTTCGCCACCCCCGAGTCCATGCCGGGCTGGCTGGGGGCGACCGTCGAGTGGAACCCCATGTCGGCGACGGCCACCGCGGTCCGTGACCTCTTCGGCAACGAGGGCGGCGCCGTGAGCACGTCCTGGGCGGCGGAACACGCCCAACTGCTGGCGGTGCTCTGGCCGCTGGCCCTGGTCGCAGTGTTCTTCCCGCTGGCGGTACGGAGGTTCGGGGCGCTGAGCAAGTAGGGGCTCCGGGCGGGGGCTGGTACGGGGTGGCTGCCGGGGCGGGCCGGGCGTGAGTACGGGCCGGGTGTGAGTACGGGCCAGGCGTCGGTACGGGCCGGTCCCGGCGCGGGTCGGTCACCCCCGCGGCGAAGTCGCCGGGACGAAGTGGGAACCCGATCGCGGCGAGCGGTGTACCAGAAGCAGACGCTGCGCGAGGAGCGCGGCGGGGCATCGGTTCGTCGCTGATCGGGGGATTCCATGGGGTGGTCGGGGCTGAGGAGGAGGGCCGCCGCGGTTCTGGCCGCGGTGCTCGGGGTGTCGGCGTTGCTGGGGGCGTGCGCCGAGGCCGAGCCGGGAGGGGGCGGTGCGGCGGGGGCCGCGAGGTCTTCGCCCGCCGGGGCCTCGTCGGCCGGGTCCTCGGGCGCCGCGGCCGATCCGGCGGGATCCGGGGTGACGCCTCCCCGGATCCCGTCGGCACCCGGGCTGCCGGGGAACCCCTCCGGCGTCGGCTTCGCGGCGGACGGCAGCGGCTTCGCGCTCTTCGCGCAGTGCGGGGAGAAGCGCTGCCGGCAGAGCGTGGCCGTGCTGGACAGGGGAGCGGACGCCTGGCGCCCGGTGCGCTCGCCGCTGCCGGACGTGACGGGCGATCTCGGTATCACCGTCGGGCTCACCGGACTGGGCCCAGGCCGCGCGCTGATCACCGAGGGCGTCTGGCCGCCGACGTACCGGACCTGGTTCACGCCCGACGGCGGCCGCACCTGGCGGACGGGCTCGGAGAAACCCTCGGGGACGATCCCGGTGGTGCCCGAGGGAGGCGCTCTGGTCCAGGACTGCGTGAAGGTGCTGGACGACAACAGCTACTGCGAGCGGTCCCGGCTGCTCGTCGTTCTGCCCGACACGGGCGAGTTCCGCGTGCTGGCCACGCAGCCGCCGCTGGAAGGGGTGGTGAGCCCGGCGGGGGAGGTCGCCCTCAGGGGCGGAGCCGCGAACCCGTCAGACGCGAACCCGTCAGACGTGAACCCGTCAGAGGGGACAGACGTGCTCTTCGCCGCGGCCGACGACCCGCGAACGGCCCGGCCCGTGCTGGCCGCCAGTGAGGACCGGGGGCGCACATGGAGGAGGGCCCCGCTCCCGGGCGCCGACCGGGCATCACATGTGCGCGTGACAGAGGCGGACGGCACGCTGTATGCCCTGGAGACGGGCCAGTTGCCCGAGGACGACACCGTGAAGAACGGCCTGCGGGCCATCCACCGCAGCACCGACGCCGGCCACACCTGGCAGCGCGTCTGGAGGCACCGCAAGGGGGCGGAGCCCCGCTCCAGCCTCGGCGACCTGGTGGTCGCCGCCGACGGCAGCCTCACCGTCCACGGCGAGGACGGCGTCTGGCGCAGTACCGACGGCGGCGGCACCTTCCAGCGGGGCAGCGGCGGGCGAGGCTTCTCGGGCTCCGTCACCGCGACACCGCTGGGCTACCTGTGGGCGGACAGCTTCGGTGCAGGGTCCTTCCGGATATCCGCCGACGGCATCCACTGGCACCGGTTCGAACTGGGGGACGGCGACTGACCGGAGAAAGGCCCGCTCAGTGGTGGAAGCCGGTCGCCGCCCCCTTGTCCCGCGTCTGCGGATGCGACTGCTGCCGCAGTTCGGGCAGCAGACGGCCCAGGTCCTCCACGAACAGCTCGGCGAGGTCGGACGAGAACCCGTTGCGGCACACCACCCGCAGCACGGACAGGTCCTCACGGTTCTCGGGGAAGGTGTACGCCGGCAGCAGCCAGCCACGCTCCCGCATGCGCCGGGACACGTCGAAGACGTCGTACGCGGTGATGTCCGGAGACGTTGTGAAAGCGAACACCGGCAACTGGTCGCCCCGGGTGAGGAGACGGAAGTCGCCGAGCGCCTCGATCCGCTCGGCGAGCCCCAGGGCGACGTCCCGCGTCGTCTGCTGAACAGCCCGGTAGCCCTCGCGGCCCAGCCGAAGGAAGGTGTAGTACTGCGCCACGACCTGCGCCCCCGGCCGGGAGAAGTTGAGCGCGAAGGTCGGCATGTCACCGCCCAGGTAGTTGACCCGGAAGACCAGCTCCTCCGGCAACTCGTCGGCCGAGCGCCACAGCGCCCAGCCGACACCCGGGTAGACCAGGCCGTACTTGTGCCCCGAGGTGTTGATGGAGGAGACGCGCGGCAGCCGGAAGTCCCAGACCAGGTCCTCGTCGAGGAAGGGAGCGACCATAGCGCCGGACGCGCCGTCGACGTGGACGGGGATGTCCAGACCCGTGCGCGACTGCAACTCGTCCAGGGCGGCGCAGAGTTCGGCGATCGGCTCGTACGACCCGTCGAAGGTGGAACCGAGGATGCCGACGACGCCGATGGTGTTCTCGTCGCAGAGTTCGGCGGCGGCCTGCGGGTCGAGGTGGAACCGGTCGCCCTCCATGGGCACCAGGCGCGGCTCGACCTCCCAGAAGTTGCAGAACTTGTCCCAGCAGACCTGGACGTTGACGCCCATGACGAGATTGGGGCGGGCTCCCGGATACCGGTCCGCGTTGCGCTTGGTCCAGCGCCGCTTGAGCGCCATGCCCGCGAGCATGCACGCCTCGCTGGACCCCGTCGTCGAACAGCCCACGGCGGCGGACGGATCCGGCGCGTTCCACAGATCGGCGAGCATCGCCACACACCGCCGCTCCAGCTCGGCCGTGCGCGGGTACTCGTCCTTGTCGATCATGTTCTTGTCGCTGCACTCGTCCATCAGCACCCGGGCCTGCGGTTCCATCCAGGTGGTGACGAAGGTGGCGAGGTTCAGGCGGGAGTTGCCGTCCAGCATCAGCTCGTCGTGCACCAGCTGATACGCGGTGGAGGGCGGCAGCGGCCCGTCCGGCAGCCGGTGCTTGGGCGGGGCCTCGGTCATGCCGCCGACCGGATTCGCCTGCCCGTAGAAGGGGTTGACGGTCGCGGGACGCTCGTCGGGCTGCTTGGGGCCGGTGTGCAGCGGCATGGGTCCTCCGGTCGGTGGGGTCGGGCTTCCATGGTGGGCCACCACCTCGTCATAAGCGGGTAAAACCGGCATGGCACCAGGTGGATTCGGGCCGGGCGGATTCGGCCGATGGATTCCGGCTTGCACCTCACGTGACGTGAGGCCTCAGCCTGAGGTGCGTACCGAAAAGGAGGGAGCGGAGACGATGAGCTACTCCGTGGGACAGGTCGCCGGTTTCGCCGGGGTGACGGTGCGGACGCTGCACCACTACGACGAGATCGGGCTGCTCGTACCGAGCGAGCGCAGTCACGCGGGCCACCGGCGCTACGGCGACGAGGACCTCGACCGGCTGCAGCAGATCCTGTTCTACCGGGAGCTGGGCTTTCCGCTCGACGAGGTCGGGGCCCTGCTCGACGACCCGGAGACGGACCCGCGCGCGCACCTGCGCCGCCAGCACGAACTGCTGACCGCCCGGATCGAGAAGCTGCAGAAGATGGCCACGGCCGTGGAGCACGCCATGGAGGCACGCACGATGGGCATCAACCTCACACCCGAGGAGAAGTTCGAGGTCTTCGGCGACAAGGACCCCGAGGAACACGCGGAGGAGGCCGAGCGCCGCTGGGGCGGCACCGAGGCGTACGCGGAGTCGCAGCGCCGCGCCGCCCGTTACACCAAGGACGACTGGAAGCGCATGCAGGCCGAGGTCGCCTCCTGGGGCGAACGCTACGACGCCCTCATGGAGGCCGGCGAGCCCGCCACGGGGGAGCGGGCCATGGACATGGCCGAGGAACACCGGCAGCACATCGGCCAGTGGTTCTACGACTGCTCGTACGAGATCCACCGGGGCCTCGGCGAGATGTACGTGTCGGACGAGCGGTTCAAGGAGTTCTACGACTCCATGCGCCCGGGGCTCGCCGAACACCTGAGGGACGCGATCACGGCGAACGCGGCTCGGCACGAGGCCTGACGGCGCGGGCGGCAGGAGGGCCGAGGCGATCGGTGAGTGCCTGCCGGTGGAGGGCGGTAAGGGGCGTTCGCAATGGTGGGCGCCCCTTACCCCCGTACCGCCGCCGCGCTACTCCTTGACCATCACCACGGCCGTGCCGTACGCGCACACCTCCGTCCCGACGTCCGACGCCTCGGTCACGTCGAAGCGGAACGCCAGCACACCGTTGGCGCCGCGCGCGCTTGCCTGCTCGACGAGCCGTTCCATCGCCTGGTTGCGGGTCTCCACCAGTGTCTTGGTGAGGCCCTTCAGCTCGCCGCCGATCATCGACTTCAGACCCGCGCCGATCTGGCTGCCCAGATGCCTGGAGCGCACGGTCAGCCCGAAGACCTCACCGATGACCTGCTCGACCCGGTAGCCGGGCACATCGTTCGTCGTCACGACCAGTACGTCGGGCTGGGGTCCCTGACCGCCGCCGTATTCTTCGATTCCCATGGCTCACAGCTTTGTCCCAGTCGGGGCACAGTGCATCCTGTAAGAGCCGGTGGAACCTGGACCCTTCATGCTGCGTTGATAACTTTGGTCGGCCACACCCTCGCCTGCCGCATATCCACCACCCTCAGGAGTCCGGAATCGTGACGACGACGCTTGCCCTCGGCCCAAGCTGGTTGGATCCGGACTACCTACTGGACTCGTTCGGCATCTGGGGCCTGCTCCTGATCGTCTTCGCCGAGTCCGGCCTGCTCATCGGCTTCTTCCTGCCGGGTGACTCGCTGCTGTTCACGGCGGGTCTGCTGATCACGTCGAACCAGCTGGACTTCCCGCTGTGGGCCGCCGTCGTCCTGATCTGCATCGCCGCGATCGTCGGCGACCAGGTGGGCTACATGTTCGGCAAGAAGGTGGGGCCGTCGCTCTTCACCCGGCCGGATTCGCGCCTCTTCAAACAGGAGAACGTGGTCAAGGCCCACGAGTTCTTCGAGAAGTACGGCCCCAAGTCCCTGGTCCTGGCCCGCTTCGTGCCCATCGTGCGTACGTTCACGCCGATCATCGCCGGTGTCAGCGGCATGAAGTACCGCTCGTTCCTGATCTTCAACGTGGTCGGCGGCATCCTCTGGGGCGCGGGCGTCACACTGCTCGGCTCCTGGCTCGGCCAGATCGACTTCGTGAAGAAGAACATCGAGCCGATCCTGCTGCTGATCGTCTTCATCTCGGTGGTCCCGATCATCATCGAGTTCATGCGGGCCCGCAGCAAGTCCAAGAAGAACCCGCAGCAGCAGCCCCCGGCGCCGCAGGCCATGGACGACCGGACGACCCAGCTCCGCCGCATCCCCCCGGCCCACGAGACCGGCCAGAACGGCCCGACCGGCCACGACGACTACTACGGCAACCACGGCAACGGCGGCCAGAACCAGCAGTACCAACAGCAGCCCTACACCCCGGACCAGGGCTACGACCAGAACTACGGCGGCTACCCCCAGGACCAGGGCCAGTACGCCCAGCAGTACCCCCAGAACTACCCGCCCCAGAACCAGCAGCAGTACCCCCAGCCCCCGTACCCCCAGGACCAGAACCAGAACCAGGGCTACCCGTACGGCCAGAACTACCCGCAGAACTGACGCCCCTCCAGGGGTGCGGGGAACTGCGCGACCAGCCACAACGCCCCCGCACCCGGCCACGGGACATCAGCCACCCGGATCCAAAGCCGCCCCAAGAGGACCCGCACCTCAGAACCCGCGGGTCCTCTTCGCCGCCCTCCGCGCCCCGGCGGACGCACCAGGCAACCGCATGAACAGCCGGGAAATCTCGGACCCCAGATTCACCCCGATGGCGATGGCCATAGCAAGGGCGGCCGCCTTCGTCAGCGACACCAGCCCCTCGTCGACATCGTTCTGAGCGATCGCCAGCAGCCCGAAATACGTGGCCGACCCCGGCAACAGGGGCCCGATCGCCGCAGTGGTGTAGGGCAGCGCCGAAGCGAACCGATAGCGCGACAGCAGCTGCCCGAACAGCCCTACGAGCCCGGCCGCCGCGGCCGTGGAGGCGACGGGCGAGATCTCGCCCACGTAGTGCATGGCCCCGTACACGCTCCACGCCACGCCCCCGTTGAGCGTCACGATCAGCACAGTGGAACGTTCCTGCTGGAGCAGCACCGCGAAGCAGAGCGTCAGGAGCATCGACGCGGCGATCTGCCACCCCGGCCGGTTGGAGGACTGCAGGGCCGCGTCCGGATTGAGCTCCGCGCCCAGCTTCACGCCGAAGTACAGGACCACCAGGACGCCGATGACGATGCCGACGTAGAAGTACATGACTTCCAGGAGCCGGGCCGCCGCGGTGATGTAGTAGCCGGTCAGCCCGTCCTGCACGCCCGCCACCAGCGCACGTCCGGGCAGCAGCGCGAAGAGCCCACCGGTGATCACCGCGGACGCCCGCACGTCGACGTGCGCGATCGTCAGAGCGGCACCCATCGCGGCGGCCGGCATCGCGGCCACGGTGAACTGGTAGAACTCCGGCAGCCCGCGCCCCGCGCACAGCCACGCCAGCCGGTCGCCCAGCATCGCGCCGACGGCGGCCGCGACGAACACGATCGCGTCACCGCCGACGAGCACGGAGGCCGCGCCCGCGAGGCCCCCGGTGGCCAAGGTCAGCAGCCAGCCGCTGTACGGGTGCCGGTTGCGGCGGATCTCCGCGAGCCGCCGGTAGGACTCCTCCAGAGAGACATCGATCTGCTCGTCGCTGATGTCGTCGACGAGCTGGTAGACGGCCGCCAGACGCGTGTAGTCGGTGCCCCGGCGCCGTACGGTCCGCGACGCGGTCACCGGATCCTCGACCAGCGACGGCTGGTACGAGATGGACAACAGTGTGAAGGTGACGCCCGGCTCGCAGCGGTCCAGGCCGTACGAGCGGCAGACGGCGAACATCGCCGCCTCCACGTCCTCGGCGCCCTCGCCGCCCGCGAGCAGCAACTCGCCGATACGCAGGGTCAGGTCGAGCACGCGCGGGACGGCCGGACCCTCGTCCTCCGTCTTCTGCACGGTCTCGGGGACGGGCCGCTCGGCGACGGGCATGCGCAGCATCGTGCGCATCCGGTCCTGCCAGGGAACGTCCTTGGTGAGATCGACCCGCGGTATGCCGGTGGGCGGGGTGAAGGCGAGCGGCGCGTGCTTGGCGCTGTACGTCCTCGGCGTGCTGAACGCCGACCCCTCAGAATCGGCGGCGGGCACCTGCGGGACGTCCAGCCCCTTGGGAAGCGCGAACTCCGATGTCGTCGATGACTCCTCCTCGACCGGCACGGGCTGCGCCACCACACCGGCGGGCGGGACGAACGCACTCCTCGCCTCGTCCGACTGCGGCTTACGGTCTTCCGCCTCCGGCTCGGTCACCCACGACTCCTGAATCGCACATCCGGTACGCCTCAGTATGCGCACCGACAGACAAAGGGGCCGCGCGACCCGGTCGGGGTCACGCGGCCCTCAGGCCACGGGGGGTCAGTGACCGCCCGTCTCCTTGAACCGCTTGTAGGACCGCTCGATCTCGGCCTCGGCGTCCGTACGGCCCACCCAGTTGGCGCCCTCGACGGACTTGCCGGGCTCCAGGTCCTTGTAGACCTCGAAGAAGTGCTGGATCTCCAGACGGTCGAACTCCGACACGTGGTGGATGTCCCGCAGGTGCTCCACGCGAGGGTCGTGCGCGGGCACGCACAGCAGCTTGTCGTCGCCGCCGGCCTCGTCCGTCATACGGAACATGCCGATCGTGCGGCACTGGATGAGACAGCCCGGGAAGGTCGGCTCGTCCAGGATGACCAGCGCGTCCAGCGGGTCGCCGTCCTCGCCGAGGGTGTTCTCGACGAAGCCGTAGTCGGCCGGGTAACTGGTCGAGGTGAAGAGGCGACGGTCCAGACGGATCCGACCGGTCTCGTGGTCCACCTCGTACTTGTTCCGTGAACCCTTCGGAATCTCGATCGTGACGTCGAACTCCACCGGTGGCTCCTCCATGATCAGCACATAGTTCTGGTGGTTAAGTGTCCCTCACGCAGGTGTGTGATCGCGAAAGGGGCTGGTGGTCGTGCCAGAGCTGAAGGCTTGGCGGGCCGCGAGACCGCATGTGGTGCGGGTCGCGCGGTCCGTGAGACCGCAACTCGTACGGGCCGTGGGAGCCGTGAAGCCACCGCTCGTCCGGGCCGCAGGAGCCGTGAAGCCGCTGGTCACGCAGCCGTCGACCGCGCAGTTCACGGCGGGCGCCGCCACCCTCGGACTCGTCGTGGCGGCCACCGTGGTCACTGCGGCCGGGCCCTGGGACTCCACCGGTCAGCGTACGGCGGAGCGCGACTGGGCCGCATCGCAGGGGCGCGCAGGTGGCGCAGATCACGGTCATGTGTCCGGTACGTCCGGAAAGGCGCCGGCGCCCGCCCCCAGCGCCGCGTCCGTGCTCACCGGACTCGGCGGTTCCGTCGGCGCCGGTCCGTCCCCCACGGAGAAGGCCCTCGCCGACGTCCTCGGCCCGCTCCTCGACAACGCCGCGCTGGGCTCCGAACGCGCGGCCGCCGTCGTCGACCTGGCCACCGGAAAGCGCCTGTACGGCAAGGGCGCGGGCGACGCGCTGACCCCGGCGTCCACGACGAAGATCGCCACGGCCGTCGCGGCCCTCTCCGCGGCGGGCGCCGACCACCGCATCGCGACCCGTACGGTCCTCGAACCCGACACCAAGAAGGTCGTCCTCGTCGGCGGCGGCGACCCCACACTGACCGCCCGCAAGGACGCGGAGGGCAACGCGAGCCTGCGCACCCTCGCCGACGAAACCGCCCGAGCCCTCAAGGACCGCAAGACCGGCGAGGTGACCCTCTCGTACGACACCTCGCTGTACGAGGGCCCCGACGTGCACCCGATCGGGCTCGACAACACCAATGTGGCCCGGGTGACCGCCCTGATGGCCGACGAGGGCCGTCTCGACGACACCTCCAGCGGCACCGCGAAGCGCACCGAGGAACCGGCGGCCGACGCGGCGAAGAAGTTCGCGGACCTGCTGAAGGCCCGCGGCATCAAGACCACGGACCCCGTGCCCGCCAAGGCGACCGACCGCGCCAAGGCCCTCGCCACGGTGCAGTCCCCGCCCCTGTCCGCCCTGGTCGAACGCATGCTGACCAACAGCGACAACGACATCGCCGAGGCCCTGGCCCGCCAGACGGCCGTCGCCGCGGACGAACCGGCGAGCTTCAAGGGCGGCGGCGCCGCCGTCCGCAAGCAGCTGAAGAAGCTCGGACTGCCTCTCAAGGGCGCGCAGTTCGCCGACGGCAGCGGCCTGGACCGCGCCGACAAGCTCACCGCCGACCTGCTCACCGCCCTGCTGGCCAAGGCCGCCGACCCGGCCCACCCCGAGCTCCGCGCCGCCCTCACGGGCCTCCCCGTGGCCGGCTTCACCGGCACCCTCAGCGGGCGCTACGCCGGCCAGCCCGGCACCGGCCTCGTACGCGCCAAGACGGGCACCCTGACCGGCGTACACACCCTGGCGGGCACTGTCGTGGACACGGACGGCCACCTCCTGGCCTTCGCCTTCCTGACAGCCTCCGACCCACCCACAGAGCCCACAGCCACCCAGAAGGGCCTGGACACCCTGGCATCGACACTGGCGACCTGCGGCTGCAGCTGAGAGCGCCGCTGTCGGCGAGCCCCGCAGGGGCGCCGACAGGGGCGCGGGGAACTGCGCGCCCAGCCACGGACGGCCCGCAGCCGAGGTACTGCCGTACAGCCCCACCGTCCCACTCCCTGCCCCAAGCGGCAGCGCTCACGTACGGTTGACTGCATGACGAGCATCGGTGGTGCGGAGATGGTCGACTGGAATCTCGCGGTGGCGACCGCGACCCGGCTCGTAAGGCCGGGCCCAGAAGTGAGCCGCGACGAGGCCAGGGCCGTCGTCGCAGAGCTGCGCCGGCACGCAAAGGCCTCGGAGGAGCACGTCCGCGGCTTCACGCGGATGGGTGGCGACGACCTCCACGACACCCCCATCCTCGTCGTCGACCGCCCGGGCTGGGTCCGGGCGAACGTCGCCGGGTTCCGGGAACTGCTCAAACCGCTGCTCGACAAGATGCAGGAACGTCGCGGCAGCACCCCCGGCGGAGCCGTCCTGGGCGCCGTCGGCGGCAAGGTCACCGGCGTCGAGCTGGGCATGCTGCTGTCCTTCCTCTCCTCCCGGGTCCTCGGCCAGTACGAGACCTTCGCCCCGGCCACCCGCGAACTCCCGGCCGGCGAGAACGGCGGGGGCAGGCTCCTCCTGGTCGCGCCGAACATCGTGCACGTGGAGCGCGAACTCGACGTCCAGCCCCACGACTTCCGGCTCTGGGTCTGCCTCCACGAGGAGACCCACCGCACGCAGTTCACGGCCGTGCCCTGGCTGCGTGACCACCTTGAGGGCGAAATCCAGTCTTTCTTGGGAGAGACCGAGGTCGACCCCATGACCGTTCTGGAGCGCATCCGCGAGGCGGCCCAGTCCCTCGCGGGCGGCCGCCCCGAGGGCGAGGAGGGCGACGACCAGCGCTCCATCGTCGAGATCGTGCAGACCCCGGCCCAGCGCGAGATCCTCGGCCGGCTGACCGCCGTGATGTCCCTCCTGGAGGGACACGCCGACTTCGTGATGGACGGCGTCGGCCCCGCCGTCGTCCCGTCCGTCGCCGAGATCCGCGAGAAGTTCCAGCAGCGGCGCGCCCGCGGCGCCTCCCGCCTCGACCTGGCCCTGCGCAAGCTCCTGGGCCTCGACGCCAAACTGCGCCAGTACCGCGACGGGGAGCGATTCGTACGCGCGGTCGTGGACGAGGTCGGCATGGACGGCTTCAACCGGGTGTGGACCTCACCGAACACGCTCCCCACCAAGTCGGAGATCGCCAAACCGGCGGACTGGGTCGCGCGGGTGCACCGTAAGGCAGAGTCGTGAATCGAATCCGGCCGACGGCAGGTGAACGCCCCTCCAATCACCCGTCCGAGGGACCGTGAGCGATGGGTAGGCGTGCAATGCTCGGGGAACGGCCCGGTTCTGTCACCATCTACACACTCTGAGTGACCGAACCTCGGGCTCACCCCCCGACAATTTCATGAAGGGAACCGGACATGGGTCCCCATCCTGCGGTCGCGGCGATACGCCTGGCGGTCCGCCGCGTGCTCCATGACGTCCTCACCGACCACACGCCCTCCCCTGACGCCCCCTCCGCCCCCGCTGCCTCCCTCGGCTCCCCCGGCACTTCGCACGAGCAGCCGCCCCCGCCGCTCGTGCTCGTCGCGTGCTCCGGCGGCGCGGACTCCATGGCGCTCGCCTCCGCCCTCGCCTTCGAAGCCCCCAAACTCGGCATCCGCGCCGGCGGTGTCACCGTCGACCACGGCCTGCAGCCCGGCTCCGACCTGCGTGCCGCGGAGGTGGTGCTGCGCTTGGGCGAACTCGGCCTGGCCCCCGTCGAGTCCGTGGCCGTCAGCGTCGGCAGGGACGGCGGACCCGAGGCCGCGGCCCGCGACGCCCGCTACGGCGCCCTGGACGCCGCCGCCGAGCGCCACGGCGCCGCCGCGGTCCTGCTCGGCCACACCCGCGACGACCAAGCCGAAACCGTCCTGCTCGGCCTGGCCCGCGGCTCCGGCATCCGTTCCCTGTCCGGAATGGCCGCCGTCTCCGGAGGGCCGGGAGCCGCCCGCCGCTACCGCCGCCCCTTCCTGCACCTCGACCGGCAGACCGCCCGCAAGGCCTGCATGGTCCAGTCCCTGCCCGTGTGGGACGACCCCCACAACGCGGATCCGGCGTACACCCGTTCCCGGCTGCGCCACGAGGGACTGCCCGCCCTGGAGAAGGCGCTCGGCAAGGGCGTCGTCGAGGCACTCGCCCGTACGGCCCAGCTGTCCCGTGACGACGCCGACGCGCTCGACGCGTGGGCGGGTCAGGCCGAGGCGTCCGTGCGCGACGCCACGGGCCTCCTGGAGTGCGCCAAGCTGTACGCCCTGCCGCCCGCCGTGCGCCGCCGCATCCTGCGTCGCGCCGCCATCGAGGCCGGGGCGCCCGCCGGTTCGCTGTTCGCCCGGCACATCGAAGAGGTCGACCGGCTGATCACCGGCTGGCGCGGCCAGGGAGCCATCAACCTCCCGGGCAAAGTCGTCGCCCAGCGGCAGGGTGGCAGACTGGTGATTCGGCAAGGCTGAAAAAGGGTTCCCCTTCGGGGAGCGACCCGCCCCGGAGGGCAACCCCTTCGGGGAGCGGCTCCTCTTCGGGGAGGGCCGGGAAGCAGCCGGTGGGACGACCGAAAGTGATGCGGGTGGACGCGAAAGACCTGGGCACCGACCTCAAGTCGGTGCTCATCACCAAGGAAGAGATCGACGCGAAGCTGGGCGAGCTGGCCGCGAAGATCGACGCGGAGTACGCGGGCAAGGACCTGCTGATCGTCGGTGTCCTCAAGGGCGCCGTGATGGTCATGGCGGACCTGGCCCGGGCCCTGTCCACCCCCGTCACCATGGACTGGATGGCGGTGTCCTCGTACGGGGCGGGCACCCAGTCCTCCGGAGTGGTGCGGATCCTCAAGGACCTCGACACCGACATCAAGGGCAAGCACGTCCTGATCGTCGAGGACATCATCGACTCCGGGCTCACACTCTCCTGGCTGATCTCCAACCTCGGCTCCCGTGAGCCCGCTTCCCTCAAGGTGTGCACGCTGCTGCGCAAGCCGGAGGCCGCGAAGGTCGCGATCGAAGTGGAGTGGGTCGGCTTCGACATTCCCAACGAGTTCGTCATCGGCTACGGCCTCGACTACGCGGAGAAGTACCGGAACCTGCCGTTCGTCGGTACGCTCGCGCCTCACGTATACGGCGGCTGAGGCACCCTGGAGGGACGGCGTCCCACTGACAGGGGTCCAACCCCTGTAGGACGTCCGGGAACCCCAGCGGGTTTCGCGCCGTTGGAGCATGCGTAGACGGGTTTGTCAGCCGGACCGCGCAGCTTCGGGTGACAATGCTGAGGTACCGTCCGAAGAACAGTCTTATCAAACTCACTATGGCAGGAGGGACGGGGCGGCATCGCTCCGTATGGATGGACGTGAAGCGATACTTCCGTGGGCCGGTCATGTGGATCGTGCTGGCCGTCCTTGCCGTGGTCGTGTTGATGCAGGTCGTCGGCTCGTCCGGTGGCTACAAGACGGTGGACACAGGCCAGGTCGTCCAGGCGATCAATGACAACAAGGTCCAGCAGGCCAAGCTCACCACCGGCGACGAGCAGGTCATCAAGATCGAGCTCAAGGACGGTACAAAGGTCGAGGGCAGCTCGAAGATCCAGGCGAGCTACATCGGCGACCAGGGCGTGGCCCTGGCCACCACCCTCCAGGACAAGTACCAGAACAAGCAGATTCCGGACGGCTACACGGTCTCGCCGACCAAGCAGAACGCTTTCGTCGGCATCCTGCTGTCCCTGCTCCCCTTCGTCCTCATCGTTGTCGTCTTCCTGTTCCTGATGAATCAGATGCAGGGCGGCGGCTCCCGGGTCATGAACTTCGGGAAGTCCAAGGCGAAGCTCATCACCAAGGACACCCCGAAGACGACGTTCGCCGATGTGGCGGGCTCGGACGAGGCGGTCGAGGAGCTCCACGAGATCAAGGAGTTCCTCCAGGAGCCGGCGAAGTTCCAGGCCGTCGGGGCGAAGATCCCCAAGGGCGTGCTCCTCTACGGGCCTCCCGGTACGGGCAAGACGCTGCTCGCGCGTGCTGTCGCGGGTGAGGCGGGCGTCCCGTTCTACTCGATCTCCGGTTCCGACTTCGTCGAGATGTTCGTCGGTGTCGGTGCCTCGCGAGTCCGTGACCTGTTCGAGCAGGCCAAGGCGAACGCCCCGGCGATCGTCTTCGTCGACGAGATCGACGCGGTCGGCCGCCATCGCGGCGCCGGCCTCGGCGGCGGTCACGACGAGCGCGAGCAGACGCTGAACCAGCTGCTCGTCGAGATGGACGGCTTCGACGTCAAGGGCGGTGTGATTCTCATCGCCGCCACGAACCGTCCTGACATCCTCGACCCGGCCCTCCTGCGCCCCGGCCGCTTCGACCGCCAGATCGCGGTCGACCGCCCGGACATGCAGGGCCGTCTGGAGATCCTCAAGGTCCACCAGAAGGGCAAGCCGGTCGCTCCGGACGTCGACCTGGGCGCGGTTGCCCGGCGGACGCCCGGCTTCACGGGCGCCGACCTGTCGAACGTGCTGAACGAAGCCGCGCTGCTCACCGCACGCAGCAACCTGAAGCTCATCGACAACAACATGCTCGACGAGGCGATCGACCGTGTGGTCGCGGGCCCGCAGAAGCGGACCCGGATCATGTCGGACAAGGAGAAGAAGATCACCGCGTACCACGAGGGCGGACACGCCCTGGTCGCGGCGGCGTCTCCGAACTCCGACCCGGTCCACAAGATCACGATCCTCTCCAGAGGCCGTGCTCTGGGCTACACGATGGTCCTGCCCGACGAGGACAAGTACTCCACGACCCGCAACGAAATGCTCGACCAGCTGGCATACATGCTGGGCGGGCGCGCGGCCGAGGAGCTCGTCTTCCACGACCCGACCACGGGTGCCGCGAACGACATCGAGAAGGCCACTGCCACGGCCCGCGCGATGGTCACGCAGTACGGCATGACCGAGCGTCTCGGCGCGATCAAGTTCGGCGGCGACAACACCGAGCCCTTCCTGGGCCGGGAGATGTCGCACCCGCGCGACTACTCGGAAGAGGTCGCCGCGCTCGTCGACGAAGAGGTCAAGAAGCTCATCGAGAACGCGCACAACGAGGCCTGGGAGATCCTGGTCGAGAACCGTGACGTCCTCGATGCGCTGGTTCTCCAGCTGCTGGAGAAGGAGACGCTGAGCAAGGAGCAGATCGCCGAGGTCTTCGCTCCCCTCGTCAAGCGTCCGGCCCGCCCCGCGTGGACCGGTTCCTCCCGGCGCACGCCGTCCACCCGCCCGCCGGTGCTCTCCCCCAGGGAGCTGTCACTGACGAACGGGACGAACGGCGCCAGCCCCGCGATCACCGCGAGCACCAGTGCCTCCACCGAGGCGCTCCCGGTGACCGAGTCGGCCCCCGAGGACCGTTCCGAGAGCTGATCCAGGCTCGGGTGCGACACGTCTCACCTGGCCCGGAACGAATGCCGCGCCCCTCAGGTCTTAGCCTGGGGGGCGCGGCATCGTTGTATGCCCGAACATGAGACGCGTGATCCGTACGCGTCGCAGGCTCAGGAACGAGGCACGAGATGACCGATCCCGTGACGCTGGACGGCGAGGGCACGATCGGCGAATTCGACGAGAAGCGCGCCGAGAACGCCGTACGAGAGCTGCTGATCGCGGTCGGTGAGGACCCGGACCGTGAGGGGCTGCGGGAGACGCCGGGGCGGGTGGCCCGGGCGTACAAGGAGATCTTCGCGGGGTTGTGGCAGACGCCCGAGGACGTCCTGACGACGACGTTCGATCTCGGCCACGACGAGATGATCCTGGTCAAGGACATCGAGGTGTTCTCGACGTGTGAGCACCATCTGGTGCCGTTCAGGGGTGTCGCGCACGTCGGGTACATCCCGAGCACGAACGGCAAGATCACGGGGCTGTCCAAGCTGGCCCGGCTCGTGGACGTCTACGCCCGGCGGCCGCAGGTTCAGGAACGACTCACCACGCAGATCGCCGAATCGCTGATGGAGATCCTGGAGCCGCGTGGCGTGATCGTGGTGGTCGAGTGCGAGCACATGTGCATGTCGATGCGGGGGATTCGCAAGCCGGGGGCGAAGACCATAACGTCGGCCGTTCGGGGGCAGCTGCGGGATGCCGCGACCCGGAACGAGGCGATGAGCCTCATCATGGCTCGCTGAGCGCGGCGGGTCGCTTCGCGGGACGTTTTCCCTCACGGGAACGCTTCGCGGTACGTGCGGGTTCGTTGTGGCCGGGCGCGCAGTTCCCCGCGCCCCTGGAACTACGGGGCTGCGCCCCGTTACGTTGCTCGGGCCGTGCCGCCGTTCGTGTCGTCGTCCTCCGGGAGTTTGCAGACGCGCTCCAGGAAGAAGGCGGCTGCTATGACGGCGATGCCGGCGAGGACGGAGAAGCCGGCGTAGATGGCCTGGTCGCGGCGGGCGGGGATGTCGAGGGACTCCAGGAGGAAGACGCCCGTGCCGCCGTACATACCGGCGACGAGGGCGGCCACGAGGGCGCTGGCCTGGCCGAAAACGACCGCTCGGGCCGCCATCATGGGGTCGACGCCCTTCGCGTCGGGGCGGCGCTCGCGCTGGGCCTTGAGACGGGCCCGCAGGGAGAGCGCCGTGGCCAGGAGCACGACGGCGATCAGAGCGAGGACGATGGGGGCGGCCAGCGGAACCCGGGGGAGTGTCCCGACCGAGTTCCACAGGCGGGCACCCGCCCAGGACAGCAACCCGGCGACCAAGAACACCGCGGCCAGCGTCCTGATGCGCAGCTCTTTCACATTGCCCCTTCGATCGGCCCGCCTGTGTGCGTCTCGACCTTAACGACTACTCGGGCAGCTGGAGTTCCAGGTCGGCGCGGGGCGCGACACCTTCCCTGGGGACGCCGGCCAGCAGGTGCGCCACGGGGCCGCGGCCGGGGAGCTGGGCCTCGGGTTCCACGTCGTACCAGGGCGCGAGGACGAAGGCGCGCTCGTGGGCCCGGGGGTGGGGCAGGGTCAGGACCGGGTCGTCGGAGACCACGTCCGCGTACGCCACGATGTCGACGTCGATCGTGCGGGGGCCCCAGCGCTCGTCCCGGACGCGGTGGAAGGCCTCCTCGACCGCGTGGGCCCGCTCCAGGAGCGAGGAGGGCGGCAGGGTCGTCTTCAGCACGATCACCGCGTTGAAGTACGTCGGCTGGCTGCCCGGGGCCACGCCCCACGGCTCCGTCTCGTAGACCGGAGAGACCGCCTTGATGCGGACGCCCGGGGTGTCCTCCAGGGCGTCGATGGCGCCCTGGAGGGTCTCCAGACGGTTGCCGAGGTTCGAGCCGAGGGAGATCACGGCGCGCCTGGGGTTCTGCAGGGTCGTGTCGGCGGCGTCCACGCGCTCCACCACGGAGGCGGGCACCGGCTGGACGGTCGGGTCGCTCTGGCCCTCGGTGAACGCGGTCATACTCGGCTCCGGATGATGGTGACGGTCACGTCGTCGAAGGGGACCGTGATCGGGGCGTCCGGCTTGTGGACGCACACCTCGACCTCCTGGACGCCTTCGTGCTTGAGGCACGTCTGTGCGATGCGCTCGGCGAGCGTCTCGATGAGGTTCACCGCCTCGCCCTGGACGACGGCCACGACCTCCTCCGCCACGATGCCGTAGTGCACGGTCTTCGTGAGGTCGTCGTCGGCCGCGGCAGGCCGGGTGTCCAGGCCCAGCGTGAGATCCACGATGAAGGTCTGGCCCTCTTCGCGTTCCTTGGGAAAGACACCGTGGTGCCCACGGGCCCTGAGGCCGCGCAGCGCGACACGATCCACGCGAATCACTCCTGCTGTCGTCGGTAACGGCGGGCTCTCCCGAGTGCGGTCGGCAACACCAGCCACATTCGAATCTACCTGCGAGCACTGACAGCGCTCCCCCGCAGGGGGCTCGCCCCGCGCGGGGGCAAGGAGGGTTCATCGAGTGTTTTCCTGGGGGAACGCGACGACTAACGGGCTGGTAGCCGCGCATACCCCGGGGCCGGTGATCTCAACCTCTGCTTGGCCCCTACCCACTCAAGCGGGCGACTCGTCGTCTTCTTCCTCGCCGGATTCGGCCAGTACGGGTGAGGCGTGGTGCGACCAGAGTTTCCAGCCCTCGGGTGTGCGGCGGAACACATTCGTGGCGACGACGAGCTGGCCCACGAGCGGGCCGAGTTCGTCGCTGTCCTCGGGCGACGGGCCGCCGCTGAGGATGTTCTCCGTGCAGGTCACCAGGGCGGTGTCGCCGGTCACCGAAACATGCACGTCGGTCAGGAAGAACTGGATGTACTCGGTGTTCGCCATGATCAGCGCGTACGACCTCAGGACCTCGCCGCGGCCGTTGAGCACGGGCCAGCCGGGGTGGACGCAGGAGATCTCACCGGCCTGTGCGGGGTCGTGGTACTCCTCGTCGTGGCCCAGGTCGGACGGGGTCAGCCAGATCGACGACAGCTCCTCGAAGTCGCCCCGCTCCATCGCCTCGTAGAAGGCGGTGTTGGCGAGTTCGACCTGCTCGACGTCCGTGTGGGGGGCGCTCACCGGTCTCCCTCTGCGGTCCGGGCGCCCTCCACGGCCCGGGCGACCCGGACGGCGTCGGCAGTGGCCCGTACCTCGTGGACGCGGACGGCCCACGCGCCCTGGTGGGCGGCGAGCGCGGAGACGGCCGCGGTGGCGGCGTCCCGCTCCCGGGCGGGGGGCGGCGCGCCCTCGGGGCCCGCCAGTACGCGGCCCAGGAACCGCTTGCGGGAGGCGGCCACCAGCACGGGGTGCCCGAGCTCCCGGAGACGGTCGAGGTGGGCGAGGAGGATCAGGTCGTGCTCGGCCTCCTTGGAGAAGCCGAGGCCCGGGTCGACGACTATGCGGTCCGCGGCGACGCCGCCGGCCAGAACGGCCTCCACGCGCGTGTGGAGCTCGGCGACGACTTCGGCGACGACGTCCACGTACGACCCTCGTACGGTGCTGCCCTGGAGGAAGCCGCGCCAGTGCATGACCACGAAGGGGGCGCCCGCGGCGGCGACGGCCGGGATCATCTCCGGGTCGGCGAGGCCGCCGCTCACGTCGTTGACGAGGACGGCGCCCGCGGCGAGCGAGCGCTCGGCCACGGAGGCGCGCATCGTGTCGACCGAGACGGTGACGCCCTCCGAGGCGAGGCCCCGGACGACCGGGATGACGCGCTTGAGCTCCTCCGCCTCGTCGACGCGCGCGGCGCCGGGGCGGGTGGACTCGCCGCCCACGTCGACCAGGTCCGCGCCTTCCGCGACCAGGTCGAGGCCGTGCTTGACGGCGGCGGTCGTGTCGAACCAGTGGCCGCCGTCCGAGAAGGAATCGGGGGTCACGTTCACGACGCCCATGACCGCGCAGCGGTCCCACTCCGGGAGGCCCGCGACTTGGCTGCGCCCGCTCCTTTTGCTCATGTCCCCAGCGTAGGCCCCCGACGGTGAGCGGTTGGTCGCCCTTGGTGTGGTGGGGGCGCTCCCGCAGGTTCCGTTCTCGGCTGCCGGCCGTGGTGGGCTGGTCGCGCAGTTCCCCGCGCCCCTGACGGGGCACAGCGAACCGACCGCCGCGCGGCGCGGGGGTGGGCGTCGCGTGGCGGTCGGGGTTTGTGGTGTGGGGGCGGGGCGCGGAGGCGGTTACGCCGCTCGTGCGTCTCGTTTCGTCACGGCGTGGGCGCAGGGGCGCGGGGCCGGGGCGCGGCGGCGCAGGAGGCGGGGGAGGGCGAGGTTCACGAAGCCCTCGGCCTGCATGGCGGCGAAGCCGATGCGGGGGAGGTCGCGGGAGGAGCGGTAGACGACGAAACGGGGCTCCCAGTAGGGGCGGAACTTCGCGTTGAACTTGTACAGCGACTCGATCTGGAACCAGCGGGAGAGGAACACCAGCAGACCGCGCCAGGCCCGCAGGACGGGGCCGGCGCCGATCTTCTCGCCACGGGCCAGGGCCGCGCGGAACATCGCGAAGTTCAGGGAGACGCGGGTGATGCCCAGACGGGGGGCCGCTTGGAGGGCCGCCACGATGAGGAGTTCGTTCATGCCGGGGTCCGCCGAGCGGTCGCGGCGCATGAGGTCCAGGGAGACCCCGTCGGTGCCCCAGGGGACGAAGTGGAGTACGGCCTTCAGGTCGCCGTATGGGCCCGGATCGGTGTCTTCCTTGTGGGCCGTCGCGATGAGACAGTCGCCGTCCTCCGGGTCGCCGATGCGGCCGAGCGCCATGGAGAAGCCGCGCTCGGTGTCCGTGCCGCGCCAGGCCTCCGCGGCACGCCGGATCCGGTCCAGCTCGCCCTCGCTCAGGTCACGGATGCGCCGTACGCGGGTCTCGTAACCGGCTCGCTCGATGCGCTTCACCATCTGGCGTACGTTCCGCATCGCGCGTCCGGCCAGGGAGAAATCCGCGACCTTCACCACCGCCTCGTCGCCCAGTTCGAGGGCGTCGAGGCCGGTCTCGCGGGTCCAGACCTCGCCGCCCGTCTCGGAGCAGCCCATGACGGCGGGCGTCCAGGAGTGGGCCTTCGCCTCGTCCATGAAGCGTTCGATCGCGCCGGGCCAGGCCTCGACGTCGCCGATCGGGTCGCCGCTGGCGAGCATCACTCCGGAGACGACGCGGTACGTCACCGCCGCCTTGCCGCTCGGCGAGAAGACGACCGCCTTGTCGCGGCGGAGCGCGAAGTGGCCGAGCGAGTCGCGGCCGCCGTGCTTGTCCAGCAGGGCGCGCAGCCGTGTCTCGTCGTCCTCCGTCAGTCGCGCGGCCGGGTGTTCGGGGCGGAAGGCCAGGTAGATGGTGGTCACGGCGGTCAGCAGGCCGAGCGCGCCGAGGGAGAAGGCCACCGTCCAGGACGTGTTGCCCTGGTAGTCGACCGGCCCCTGGAAGCCGAACAGGCCGTACAGCACATGGCTGATGCGGTCCGCGAGGCTCGGATTGCCGACCATCCGGTCGGGGTGGGCGCTGACGATGACCAGGCCGAGGAGGAGTGAACCCGCGCCCATCAGGACGAAGTTGGCGAGTGCCCGCCAGCGGCTGCGCGGGTCGGGCAGTGCCTCGAACTCGCTCCGGTGGCGCAGCAGCGGGGCGAGCAGCGCCAGCGAGATGAGGACCCCGATGAGCGAGTGCCGGTAGGTGAACTGGGCGAGGGCGCCCGCCGGGAGCAGGATCACCGCGGCCCGCCACGCCCGCCGCTTGCGGCGGCGCAGACCGTGGGCGAGGAGCAGCAGCAGGACGCCCGCGCTGAGGGACAGGGCGGCCGCGAACGGACCGAACGCGCCCGGCAGCACCTCGGCGAGCGTGTGCATACGGCTGTTGCGGAAGCGCGGGAAGACACCCGCCGCGATGTCCAGAAGCCCTACGAGCGTGCAGGCCCTGGCGACCAGGGCGGGAACGGCCTCCGGGCGCGGACCGCGGAGTACGCCCCGCAGTCGGCCCGTTCGAGCCGGAACCTCGCCCGACATTTCCCCATCTATCCTGACAGACATCGCATCCCGTAGTTCCGCGAGAGACCTTGAATCCGGTGCCAATCCGGCATCCGGCGACATTGCGCCCTCTAGGACGGTGTCTTGGGGAGACAGGTTCACTCCCCATCGGAAAACCGTTTCAAAGGGCAAGGAAAGACCGGGGCAAGGCGCCGTGAAGGAAGCGGCGCCCGTCACCGGCCGGAAAGCGCAGGCAGGAACAGCCCATGGGTCTCACGAGCAACAAGTTGCTGGCATTCGCGGTCCTCTTCGCCGTGCTGCTGTTCGTCGGCACGGTGTGGTGGTGGCCGCGGCTCGCGCGTCGCAACTGGCGTGCCGTGTCCGGGCGGATCGGCCTCCTGCTGGCCACCCAGGTCGCGATCTTCGCGTCGGTCGGCCTCGGCGCCAACCAGGCTTTCGGGTTCTACGCCAGCTGGGCCGACCTCCTCGGCCGGGAGTCGGGCCAGGGCATCGTCGTCGACCATGACGCCGGAGGCGCGAACGGCCCGCTCCAGGTGGTCGACACACGACAGGTAAACGTCTCCGGCGGGACCCGGCCGCAGATCGGCGGGCAGATCCAGAAGGTCGACATCGTGGGCCGGCGGACCCATATCGCCTCTCCCGCGTACGTCTATCTGCCGCCGGAGTACTTCCAGCCGCAGTACCGCACCCGTACGTTCCCGGCGACTGTCGTACTGACCGGCTATCCGGGCACCGCCGAGGCGCTCATCAAGGGCCTGCACTATCCGCAGACCGCCCACCGGCTGGCGAAGAACGGCACGATGCAGCCGATGATCCTGGTCATGATGCGGCCCACCGTCGCGCCGCCCCGCGACACGGAATGCGTGGACGTTCCCCGCGGCCCGAAGACCGAGTCGTTCTTCGCCAAGGACCTGCCCGACGCGGTATCGCACCACTACAGGGTGGGCAAAAAGCCCGGGAGCTGGGGAATCGTCGGCGATTCCACGGGCGGATACTGCGCGCTGAAGCTCGCGATGCACCACCCGGAGACATACGCCGCCGGGGCGGGCCTTTCCCCCTACTACAGGGCGCCGAGCGACCCCACGACGGGCGATCTCTTCCACGGGGACGAGGAGTTGAAGAACCGCGCCGACCTGATGTGGTACCTCAAGCACAGGCCCGCGCCCGACACCTCACTGCTCGTCAGCAGCAGCAGGAACGGCGAGAGCAACTACCAGGAGACGCTGCGGTTCATCGACCTGGTGCAGGCGAAGAAGCCGACCCGGATCTCGTCGATCATCCTCGACAGCGGAGGACACAACTTCAACACCTGGCGGCGCGAGATCCCGGCGACCCTGCAGTGGATCGGCGGACGGCTGAGCGACAGATGAGCGACCGCTGACGGTCTTTTCCCGGTCGGCATTCTTTCCCACTCGGAATTCCGCAATCCGCAGGAGAAGGGTCGATTCGGGAGAAGGTCGATCAAGAAACAGGGGCCGCGCAGTGGCAGTTGGGGCGGCCGATGAGGGACCGAAGTCGTGGTCTTCGAGCGGCCGGTGCGGAGATTGCCCGGTGATGGTGCGGTGAGAAGGTCTCGGTGTGGCTGTGTTTTTGCCCCGCGGGGCACCACGATTCGCCTACGCGCGGTAAGTTTCTGGCCATGCCACGAGGACGTCACCGCCATTCCCCACCTCTGCACCGGCTGTTGCCCCCCTCGGCGATCGCAGGCGTCTCCGCCGTCTGCGCCGCGGGGCCATGGCTGTTCTCCGAAACGTTGGTGCTCCGAGGGCTCGCCGCGGGTGCCGCGGTGACGGCTGTCGCGGGCGCGGTCGTCATGCGCCGCTGGGACGCGGCGGCGGGCAAACGGGTCGCGGACCTCACGCGCGCGCGGGCGAGCGACGAGTGGCGTCACGAAGAGCGGGCCGCCGAACTGGAGACCGATCTCGACGAGTCGCGCGAGCTGCGCACCAAGCTTGAGCAGCGGCTCCGTTCGAAGCGCGCCGAGCTGCAGGGGCTGCGCAACGAACACGCCGCGCTGCTGCGGCGATACGCCACGGCGGAGACCGAGCGTGCCACCGCGCTGGAGGGCCGCCGGCTCCTTGAGATAGAGGCGACCGCTCCGGACCGGGCGGCATTGCCCGCGGCGGCTTCGATATCGCCGGATACGGACGAGACGGCATCCGCCTCCGCCCAGGACGCGGTTCCCGAGGCGACCGCGGCGACGGTCCAGGCCGCCCTCGCGGCGTCCGCGGCGGCCTCGGTCCTCTACGTGAAGGCCAACGCGGCGCTGGACCGGCTCGCGAAGCGTGCGGTCGTCGATACGGCCGATACGACCGATACGGCCGATGTGACTGATGAGGCCGATGCGACCGAGGGCGCGGGTTCTGCGGGCGACTCCGCGGACGACGTGTCAGAGGACGGCACGCCTGCCGAGCACGTGACGGCGGAGGACGGTTCGGCTACGGCCGACTCCACGACGGATGCGGTGACGGACGACTCCTCTGCGGCCGAGTCCGAGTCCGAGTCCGGGACCGAGGCCAAGTCTGAGCCCGAGTCCGAGACCAAGACCGAGCCTGAGGACACCGTCCCCGAGGCGGCCGGCTCCGACGCCGATTCCGCCTCCGTCTCCGCCTCCGCCTCCGCCGAGGACGGTTCGGTTCAGGACGAGACCGCGGTGGACGGCCCCGTCCAGGACACCCCGGCCCCGAACCCCTCCGCCAAGGCCGGCCCGGTCAAGCGGGCCACCACGAAGGGCGGTGGCCCCAAGGGCTCGCCCTCACCGGGAGGCCCCGGCAAGCGGGCGCCCCGGCCGAACGGTTCCCCGAACGGCTCCGCCAAGGGCGCGTCCGCGGCCGGCAGCACCGTGACCGGTGCCCCCGCCAAGGGTGACGCCGGGCAGGAGGGCGAGACGCGGGGGAAGTCCGAGGCGGTCGGCGGTCATGAGCGCACGGCCGCCGCGACCGCACCGACATCCGCGCGGCCCGCCCGGGCCACGCAACGCACGCAACCCGCCGACACCGTACGGCCGCACGCGCAGGCCACCGCGACCGATGTGACGCCCCAGCGGTCCACCGCGACCGACACGACCACGGCTCCCAAGCGGTCCGCGGCGATCGACGTGACGCCCCTGCAGTCCACGGCGACGCGTACGGCGCCCGCCCCCGAGCCGTCGCCGGGCACTGCCCTCGCGCGGCCCACCCCGTCCGAAGTGGCCCGTGTGCGGCGGCGGCCCGAGACCGGGGCGACGACCCACTCCCCGACGAGCGCGGCCGCCCTCACCCCCGCCGCACGGCCCGCCGGGCACTTCACCGTGCCCACGGCCGTCGCGGTCGCGCCGGCCTCGCCCGCGCGACGCCCCTCCGTGGAGGGCGGGTTCGACTTCTTCGGTACGCAGAAGGGCGACGAGGCGCTGGAGGCCGTACAGAACGAGGACCTCGCCGACGTGGTGGGCCAGGAGGCGCTCGCGCTCCACAAGGCCGAGTCCGAGTCCGAGTTCAAGCCGGTGAGCGAGGAGTCCCGCGGTGTCGGCCAGGTCATCGACCTGACCGCGCACGACGAGACGGAGCAGATCGACCTGGTGGAACTGCGGAGCGCGGTTTCGTAGGACGGGGAGGACGGGCAGGACCGCTCGGACCCACCTGGGCCCCGGGCCCCGACCGTTCGCGTATGTGATGAGGGCAGTGGCAACCCGCCACTGCCCTCACGCCGTTCGCTCCCCATGGGCCAGCAACGGCCGCCAGTAACAGCCAGGCTCTCAGGCCATCCACCGGTCCGGCCGGGCCTCCCGCCGACCCGTGCGCGAGCGGTCCGCCTGTCCGTACAGCAGCTCCGCGGCCTCGGAGGTGTCCCGCAGCCGGGCCGTCACGGTCTTGTTGGCGCCGGTGTCCACGCGGACGTCGGCCAGCCCCTTGCGGCGCTGCCACGGCCCCTGTTCCAGGCGCACGCTCTGCACCTTGGCGTGCGGCACGAGCGCGATGCTGCGGCGCAGCAGCCCGTGCCGGGCCACGAAGACGCTGTCGGTGACAGCGAGTCCGTAACCCCGCCACCAGAACGGCACGCACCAGCCCGCCCGGCGCGGCGGCCGCGCCAGTGAGGTGGGCACGGTCACCCCCGGCAGCACGCGCGCGACGACCGCGTCGGCGACCTCGCGCGGAGCGACCGGCACCAGCACGGAGTTGGACGACCCCGCCACGTCCAGCTCGACCCGGACCCACCCGCGCCGCCGCCAGAGCAGCGGTTCGACGATGCGTACGGTCTGGACGCGTCCGGGCGGCACCGTCTCGTGCGCACGGTCGAGGAGCCCGTGGTCGATGCGGAGCCCGTCCGGGGACTCGCCCACGGTCCAGTCGTACTCGCCGACGAACCGTCCCACACTGCTCGCGCCGGCCGCGCCGAGCAGCGGAAGCGCCGTCGCGAGGACCGTCCACACGCTGTGGGTGGCGAACCACAGCAGCGGCGGTACGACGAGCGCGGCGGCCAGGGTTCCCCAGGTGGCGCCGGTCAGGACGAGCGACACGGCGAGGACACCGGCCGGCACGTGGAGCAGCCGCTGGACCGGTGCCTCGCCCACCTCGTGTGCCGTCTCGGGTGCGAATCCGGCGGCCCGGGCGAGCAGTTCGGCCCGCAGTATCCGGGCCTCCTCCTGGCCCAGATAGGCCAGCTCGTCCTTCTTGTCGGTGCCGACGACGTCGAGTTTGAGTTTGGCGACGCCGGCCACGCGGGCCAGCAGCGGCTGGGTGACGTCGACCGCCTGGAGCCGTTCGAGCCGGATGTGCGCGGTGCGCCGGAACACCAGGCCCGTACGGATGCGCAGTTCGGTGTCGGTCACCGCGAAGTGTGTGAACCACCAGCTCAGAAAGCCGTAGAGGGCGGCCCCCAGGACGGCTGCGATCAGGACGGCCGTCAGTGTCATCGTGGTGAGCCGGGTCAGCTGCCGCTGTGCCTGGTCGGGGTCGTGCACGGCCCAGCCGGCGATCACGGCGACGGGCGCCCACGCGCGCCGCAGCGGCGTCACGGGGTGCAGCCGCCGCTCGGGCGGCCCGGTCGTGTCCTTCCGCCCGTCGTCGGACACCTCGCCCGGCACGGGCGCCTCCTGCGGTACGGGCGCCGCCTCCGGTGCGGATGCCTCCTGCGGTACGGGCCGGGGCTCGTCCCGTACGTCCTCGGAGGCGCCCGGCGTCGTCACAGGCCCGCCGATCGGGCTTCGCCCAGCTCGGTGAGCCGGTCGCGCAATCGTTCCGCCTCGGCGGGGTCCAGCCCCGGAATGCGGGCGTCCGTCGCCGCGGCCGCCGTGTGCAGCTGCACACTGGCCAGCCCGAAGTGCCGCTCGACGGGGCCGGAGGTGACCTCGACCAACTGCATCCGCCCGTACGGCACGACGGTCTCCTCCTGCCACAGCACACCCCGGCTGATCAGCAGGTCGTCCGCGCGCTCGGCGTACCGCCAGGACCGCCAGTTGCGGCCCAGCATCGGCCAGCCCCACAGCAGCACCGCGAGCGGCAGCAGGGCGAAGGCAGCCCAGCCGGGCCCGGCGAGCAGGCCGAGCAGCAGGCCCGTACCGACGGTCAGCAGCCCCAGCCACACCACCAGCAGCAGCCGTCGCATTCTCAGCAGCCCCGGCGGGAGCCCGATCCACACCGGCTCGCCCGCCGCCTGCCCCGCTGTCCGCCCCGCGTTTTCCGAGGTCCCCGTCTCCATGCCGCAAGCGTACGTACGCGACACTGTTCCCATGACTCCTACGACGGGTCCCACCGAGACCATGGTCGGCATCGGCGGCGCCGCGGAGAGCACCGACATGGTGCTCAACATCGGGCCCCAGCACCCGTCCACACATGGGGTGCTGCGGCTGCGGCTCGTCCTCGACGGTGAGCGGATCCAGCACGCGGAGCCGGTGATCGGCTATATGCACCGCGGCGCCGAGAAGCTCTTCGAGGCGCGCGACTACCGCCAGATCATCATGCTGGCCAACCGCCACGACTGGCTCTCCGCCTTCTCGAACGAGCTGGGTGTGGTCCTCGGTGTGGAGCGGATGCTCGGCATGGAGGTGCCCGAGCGCGCGGTGTGGACGCGCACGCTGCTCGCGGAGCTGAACCGGGTCCTGAACCACCTGATGTTCCTGGGGTCGTACCCCCTGGAGCTGGGCGGGATCACGCCGATCTTCTACGCCTTCACCGAGCGCGAGGAACTCCAGCACGTCATGGAGGAGATCTCCGGCGGGCGCATGCACTACATGTTCAACCGGGTCGGCGGCCTCAAGGAAGACATGCCCGCAGGATGGACCACACGCGCGCGTGCGTCCGTCTCCGGAGTGCGCTCCCGCATGGACCGCTTCGACGACCTGGTCCTCGGCAACGAGATCTTCCGCGGTCGTACGAGGGATGTGGGCGTCCTCTCCAAGGAGGCCGTGCACGCCTACGGAGTGAGCGGGCCCATCGCCCGCGCCTCCGGCGTCGACTTCGACCTGCGCCGGGACGAGCCGTATCTCGCGTACGGGGAACTCCAGGACACCCTGAAGGTCGTCACGCGCCAGGAGGGCGACTGTCTGGCCCGCTTCGAGTGCCTCCTGGAGCAGACCCACGTCGCGCTCGACCTCGCCGACGCCTGTCTGGACCGGCTCGCGGAGCTGCCCCCGGGTCCCATCAACCAGCGGCTCCCGAAGGTCCTGAAGGCCCCCGAGGGCCACACGTACGCCTGGACCGAGAACCCGCTCGGCATCAACGGCTACTACCTGGTCAGCAAGGGCGAGAAGACCCCGTACCGGCTGAAGCTGCGCTCGGCCTCGTACAACAACATCCAGGCGCTGGCGGAGCTGCTCCCGGGCACGCTGGTGGCGGACATGGTGGCGATCCTGGGGTCGCTGTTCTTCGTGGTCGGGGACATCGACAAGTAGGACCGTGGAACGGGGGCGGGCCGGCCCTCCAGGAAACCGCGCTCTACGTAGAGGGCTGTTCGCCGCCGGGGAGCGGGTCCGGAATTCCTACCGGCTGCAGCAGCCACCCGAAGTCGCCGAGCCCGCCCCGCGCGGTCAGCTCGGCGGCCTCACCCGCGCCCGCGAGAGCCCGTACGTACGCCGTCGGGTCCGTGGAGGCCAGGGCCAGGGACGGCCGCTCCCCGCTCACGCCGAGGGCGCCCAGTGCCTCCCGCTGGCTCAGCAGCCGCGCTCCGGGCCGTGCGCACGCGTCCAGCGCCACATGCGCGGTGATGTCACAGGAGCCGTCGGGCACGGGTGCGGTCTCCCTGCCCTCCCTGAACCCGGTCAGCGTTCCGAAGGGCGGGCGGGCCCCCGCGAAGTGCGCGTAGTCCACGGCCACGGCGAGACCCCGGCCGAGGGAGGCCACGGCGGCGGCCCAGGCGGCGTCCCTGGGGAGCCCGATCTCCGCGCGGAGGCCTTCGGCGGGGACTCGGCTGCCGCCTCCCGGGCCCTGGAGGCCCTCTGCGGGCGGGCGGACGTCCTCGGCCGGGAACGGGCCGCCGGGAGCTTCAGGGCGCGGCAGCGGGCTGCCTGGAGCGTCGGGGAGCAGGAGTCGGCCGTCCGGAGGGCCGGTGAGCGGCCACCACCTCGCCAGCCACTCCGCCTCCGCCCCGGCCACCGGATCCCCAAGGGACTCCGTCCCGTCCTCCCGTACGAGAACGAGCCGTGCCGTGCCCTCCGCGTCCACCTCGGCCACGTCCAGGGGCACGTTGTCGAGCCACTCGTTGGCGAACAGGAGGCCCGTGACGTCCGGCGGGGGCTCCGGGAGCCACTCGATACGGTGATCGAGTCCGGCGGGGCGGGCGGCCCGTTCCACGGCGTACCCACGCGCGCGGGAGGCCACTTCGGCGGGGAGGGCCTTCAGGACGCCGGACACCAGCTCGCCGCGGCCCGCGCCCATGTCGACGAGGGCGAGTTCGGCGGGGTGGTCCAGCGCCTCGTCGACGAGGCACAAGAGCCTGGCCACGGCCCCCGCGAACAGCGGTGACGCGTGCACCGAGGTGCGGAAATGGCCCGCGGGCCCCTCGGGACGGCGATAGAAACCGGAGGGCCCGTACAGCGCCTCCTCGGTCGCCGGGCGCCACCCGCGCACCGCGTCCGCCCGGTCACACATCACTGCGCTCACCACTGCTCCCGACCGCTTCCACCGCGTCAGGTTAAGCGCCGAGTCGAGTGTGGCCTCCACCTTGGGGAGTACGAGCACCGGTTACGGATCGACCCTCCGGTTGACCCCTGCACACAGCACGCTTCCCTACGCTGGGTTACGTGCAGCGCCTCTATGACTTTCTCCGCAGGCACCCGATGTGGGTCGACAGCTTCTGGGCCGTCGTCCTGCTCGGGATCTCTGTCGTGGGCGGAACCGCCGACCAGGAGGCCGCCGGGACCGACGTCCCGGCCGTCGCCATCCCGGTCACCCTGCTCCTCTGCCTGGTGATCGCGCTGCGCAGGCGTATGCCCGAGAAGATGCTGCTGCTGGCCGTCGCCGTCGGCGTGGCACAGCTGGCACTGGACATGTCGGTCGTGCCGGCCGACTTCGCGCTTCTGGTGATCACCTACACCGTGGCGTCGAACGGCACGCGCTGGGCCTCCCGGCTCGCCCTGACCGCCGGTCTGTTCGCGGCGCCCCTCTCGCAGCTGCGCTGGCCGGACGGGAACACGAGCGGCGCGGGCCACGTGGCGATAGTGGTCTTCCAGATGGTCCCGTTCGCCCTCGCCTGGGTGCTCGGCGACTCCCTGCGCACCCGCCGCGCCTACTTCGCGCAGCTGGAGGAGCGGGCCGCCCGGCTCGAAAAGGAGCGCGAGGCACAGGCCAAGGTCGCCGTCGCCGCCGAGCGCGCCCGGATCGCCCGCGAGCTGCACGACGTGGTCGCGCACAACGTCTCGGTGATGGTGGTCCAGGCCGACGGCGCGGCATACGTCCTCGACTCCGCTCCCGACCAGGCCAAGAAGGCCCTGGAGACCATCTCCGGGACGGGCAGGCAGGCCCTCGCCGAGATGCGCCGCCTCCTCGGCGTACTGCGCACCGGCGAACACCAGGAGTCCGGCGAGTACGTACCGCAGCCCGACGTGGAGCAGCTCGACGACCTCGTGGAGCAGTGCCGCAGCTCCGGCCTCCCCGTCGACTTCAAGATCGAGGGGACCCCGCGCCCCCTGCCCAGCGGCGTGGAGCTCACGGCCTACCGCATCGTGCAGGAGGCCCTCACCAACACCCGCAAGCACGGGGGGCCGAACACGGGGGCGAGCGTGCGACTGGTCTACTTCGACGACGGCCTCGGCCTGCTGGTCGAGGACGACGGCAAGGGCGCCCCGCACGAGCTGTACGAGGAGGGCGGCGCCGACGGCCGGGGCCACGGCCTGATCGGGATGCGCGAGCGCGTCGGTATGGTCGGCGGCACCCTGGACGCCGGACCGCGGCCCGGCGGCGGTTTTCGCATCAGCGCCCTGCTTCCGCTCAAGCCGGCCCACTGACACGTGCACGCTTCAGCTCCACGAACCGACCGGAGGACCTTCCCATGCCGATCCGCGTGATGCTCGTCGACGACCAGGTGCTGCTGCGCACCGGGTTCCGGATGGTGCTCGCCGCCCAGCCGGACATGGAGGTCGTGGCGGAGGCGGGCGACGGCGTCGAGGCCCTCCAGGTGCTGCGCGCGACCGAGGTCGACGTGGTGCTCATGGACGTACGCATGCCGAAGCTGGACGGCGTGGAGACCACCCGCCGCATCTGTCAGGACGCGAACCCGCCCAAGGTGCTGATCCTGACCACCTTCGACCTCGACGAGTACGCCTTCTCGGGACTCAAGGCCGGCGCCTCCGGCTTCATGCTCAAGGACGTGCCGCCGGGCGAACTCCTCGCCGCGATCCGCTCCGTGCACAGCGGGGACGCGGTGGTCGCGCCCTCCACCACCCGGCGCCTGCTCGACCGGTTCGCGCCGATGCTGCCCAACGCCGGCAAGGAGACCCAGCACAAGGAGCTGGAGCGGCTCACCGGGCGTGAGCGCGAGGTGATGATCCTGGTCGCGCAGGGGCTGTCGAACGGCGAGATCGCGGCCCGGCTCGTCCTCTCCGAGGCGACGGTCAAGACCCATGTGGGCCGCATCCTCACCAAGCTGGGCCTGCGCGACCGCGTCCAGGTCGTCGTCCTCGCGTACGAGACGGGTCTGGTGCGGGCCGGGGGCGGGAGCGGGGGACAGGGCTGAGGCGGCGGGCGGTGAGGCGTCCGGAAGCCGGGCAGGGGCCGGGCCGTACGTGACCGGGGTGTAATCGGCGGCCACTAGGGTCTGCGCATGCTTGTGTGGATCAACGGCCCTTTCGGGGGCGGTAAGTCACAGACCGCGTACGAGCTCCAGCGGCGGCTGCCCGGCAGCGTCGTCTGCGATCCCGAGCACGCCGGCTTCGGTCTGCGCCGCATGCTGCCGCCCGAACTGCGCGGGAACTTCCAGGACTTGGCCTCCTGGCGGCAGGGCGTGGTCGAGGTGCTCGACCTCGCCCTCACCAAGCACGACGGAGTCGTCATCGCGCCCATGACGGTCACCGACTTCGGCTACTTCGACGAGACCGTCGGGCTGCTGCGCGAAAAGGGGCACGACGTACGCCACTTCACGCTCCTCGCCGAGCGCGAGACCGTCCTGAGGCGGCTGCGCGAGCGCGGCTTCGGGCATCTCCTCCGGTACGTCGCCGGCAAGGACGCCCCGCTTCGCAGGGAGAGCTGGGCGGTCCAGCAGCTCGACCACTGCCTGGAGCGGCTGCGCGAACCGGAGTTCGCCGAGCACCTGTGGACCGACCACACGACGGTCGCCAGGACGGCCGACCGCATCGCGGTCCTGGCGGGCCTGACCCTCGCGCCGAACAAGGACAGTGCCCTGCGGGGCCGGCTGCGACGGTCCTGGACGAGCGCCAGGCACATCCGCTTCGACTGATCCGCCGCCGGAAGGCGCGGCTCAGCGCAGGATGCCCTCCAGGAAGTCGCTGCCCAGCCGGGCCACCATCGTGACGTCCAGCTGGTGCAGGACGTACCGTCCGCGGCGGCGGGTGGTGAGCAGGCCCGCCTTCTTCAGGACACTCAGGTGCCGGGATATCTCGGGCGGGGTCATGCCGTGCGTCTGGGCCAGCTCGCTCGTGGTGAAGGCGCTGCGGGCCAGACTGCGGCACAGGCGCATCCGCACCGGGTGGGACAGGGCCGTCATCCTCAGGGTCAGCTGCTCGACGGAGGGCGGGGCCGCCAGCTCGGGGGAGCCGACCGGATAGTGCAGCACCGGCTGCCAGCCGTACCGGTGCAGCACCATGAGGTGGGGCCAGCCGAGGCTCGTCGGCACCAGCAGCAGGCTGCTGTCCCGGACCGTGGTGTGGCCGCTGCCCAGCTTGTCGACGGTGACGCGGCCGGCCGCCTCGTCGAGCGCCACCGCGGGCGACACCGAAGCCAGCGCCTCGGCCAGGCCCTTGCGTCTGAGCAGGTCCGTCTTGTGGCGGGCGTCCGCCGCGAGCTGGTGGCGCAGCCGGGACCAGGTCTCGGCGAAGAAGGCCTCGTCGCAGTCCTCCAGGAACTGGCGCAGCCAGGCGCGGATCCTGGGCGGGTCCTCCAGCAGCCGCGCGGTGAACTCCGCCGGCCGGGGTCCGCGCGCGGCGGCCAGCTCCAGCGCGCGCCGACGGGCCCCGGCATGGGTGAGCGCGCCCGCGCCCTGTGCGTCGTACGGCAGGGCGCAGGTGAATTCGAGGGCCGCGTCCACGAACTGGTCGTCCGTCAGTTTGTCGAGCAGGTCCAGGTCCTCGGCCAGAGTGGCGCCGGGGAGCGCGGTGCCGCCGCCCACCCCCGCATACGGCAGGAACAGGTCCGAGAAGGTCGTCCGCCACAGGAAGTCGGCCTCGCACATCCGGTCCGCCAGATGCGGGTCGAGCCGTGCGGTCACCCCGGTCGCCCAGCCCTGCAGCCCGGGATGGTGCCCCGGCTCGGCCAGTGCGTGCAGCGCCATGCAGAGCTCGGCCAGGGGCGAGGGCACGACGGCCACCCGCTCCCTGCGGAGCCCGGAAATGTCGATGGTCACGCTCATGACCTCATGGTGCACCCCGCCACTGACAACGCGGCCGTCGATTGACGACGCCGGTCAATCGACGCGACGCCCCGGCCGGGCGCGCGCAAGCTGGGATCACAGAACCGGGGCAACCGCGGGGCCCACGGAGTTCACGTCCGTACCCAGTCCCGAAGAGGCGATCCGCCATGAGCATCACCCAGCAGTACCTCCTCGACACCTACCGCGCCCGGCAGCACGGCGACCCGACCCCGCCGGCCCCCGGCACCCATGACTGGCAGGCCATGCGCGAACTCGCCGACCACCGCCGGTTCCGCGCGGCCCTGACCGCACGTCCGGCCCGGGGCCGGATCCGGGCGGCACTGACCCGGCTGCTTGGGCACTGAGGCCCACCGAGGGCGCCGACTTCTCAGGCGCCGGCCCAGGCGGTGGCGCCGGTCCAGGTGGTCGGCGCGGGAGCCGTGCCACGACATCGGCCCGGTCAGCGCGGGAGCCGCGACACGAAGTCGGCGACCGCCGCTCGGACGTCCTCCGCGGTCCACTCCAGGCCCGGCGCGGCCACCGTGACCTCGGTGAACGCCAGATCGGGGCCGCCCCGCTGCCAGACCTGCGGGAACAGGCCGGTCCTCGTCTCCTCGGCCTGCAGCGTCCCCGTGTCGGTGAGGACATCGGCGTCGTACGGCAGCCAGACCTGGAACTGGTGGGTGTGCGGCTCCTCGGGGTGGACCCGGGCCCAGGGCACCCCGGCCGCGGCGAACCCCTCGCGCAGCGCCGCGGCGACCACGCGCGCGTGGGCCACGTACTCCGGGAGCCGGGGCAGCTCCTTCTCCAGGCCGATCAGCGCGGACAGGGCGGTGGGGAACTGCTGGAGGATCTGCCCTCCGTAGCGGTGGCGCCAGGCCTTCGCCTCGTCGACGAGTGTCTTCGGGCCCGCGAGGGCGGCGCCGCCGAATCCGTCGAGCGACTTGTAGAAGGACACGTAGACGCTGTCCGCGAGGTCCGCGATCTCGTCCAGGGAGTGGCCGAGGCGGGTGGTGCACTCCCACAGGCGGGCCCCGTCGAGGTGCACGACAGCGTCGCGTTCGCGTGCCGCGTCCGTGACGTCGACCAGTTCCTCCCAGGACGGCAGGACGAAACCGGCCTCCCTGAGGGGCAGTTCCAGGAACAGCGTCCCGAAGGGCTCGTCCAGGTCGCGTACCTCCTCGGCGGAGGGCATCCGCGGCTCGCGTGTCGGATGGACGGTCCGCAGGTTGCTGACCGTGCTCAGGGAATGCCGTTCGTGGACCTCCGGGTGGGAGAGGGGATGCATCGCCACCGTGGTATTCCCCGTACGGCCCGCCCAGCAGCGCAGTGCGACCTGCTGGGCCATGGTGCCCGAGGGGAAGAAGGCGGCGGCCTCCTTGCCGAGCAGGGCCGCGACCCGCTCCTCCAGGGTTTCGACGATCCCGTCGCCGTACATGTCCACCGGCCTGTCCAGGTCGTACACGTCGGGTGCCGCGTCCGTCAGCCGGGTCAGCAGCTCACCGACCGTGGAGCGGAAACCGGGCCGCCACAGCACCCGCCGCGCCCCTCGCCAGGCGACCGTGCGCCGCTCGCGCCGCTGCTCGGCCGTCTCTTCCGCGCCCTGCCCCGCCGAACCGTCCGCCGCCTGCTCGGCTGCCCGCTCCGCCGCCCGCTCCGCCGCCGGTTCCGCCGCCTGTTCCACCGAATGCTCCGCCGTATCGCCCATGCCCGGATCATGCAGGACACCCAGGCGGCCGGGCATGCGAATTCCCCACAGCCTGTGGACAGAAAAACGGCCCTCGGACCAATCGCGTTAACATGACGAGAAATCGTCCGGTACCCCGAGCGGACTGGAACGGAAGGCCGCCGTCGAGTGAGTACATTCCCCCAGCCAGACCCCAAGGACCGCCCCGCGCGGCTCACCGTCGGTGTGGTCGGCACCGGTCGCGTGGGCCCCGCCCTGGCCGCGTCGCTGCAGCTCGCCGGACACCGCCCGGTGGCCGCCTCCGGAGTCTCCGACGCCTCCCGGCGACGAGCGGCGGAGCTGCTGCCCGACGTGCCGCTGGTGACCCCCGGGCAGGTCCTGGACCGGGCCGACCTGGTGCTCCTGACCGTCCCGGACGACGCCCTGCCGGGACTGGCCGAGGGCCTCGCCGAGACCGGTGCCGTACGGCCGGGACAGCTCGTCGTGCACACCTCCGGGCGGTACGGCACGAGGGTCCTGGACCCCATGCTGCGCGCCGGTGCGCTGCCGCTCGCGCTGCACCCCGCGATGACGTTCACCGGCACTCCGGTGGACGTGCAGCGCCTTGCCGGGTGCTCCTTCGGGGTCACCGCGCCCGAGGAGCTGCGTCTGGCCGCCGAGGCCCTGGTCATCGAGATGGGCGGTGAGCCCGAGTGGATCGCCGAGGCCTCCCGGCCGCTCTACCACGCGGCCCTCGCGCTCGGCGCCAACCACCTGGTGACGCTGGTCGCCGAGTCCATGGAGCTGCTGCGCGCGGCGGGCGTCGAGGCCCCGGACCGGATGCTGGGCCCGCTGCTGGGCGCCGCCCTGGACAACGCACTGAGGTCGGGCGACGCGGCCCTCACGGGACCGGTGGCGCGCGGTGACGCGGGCACGGTCGCCGCGCACGTCGCCGAGTTGCGCAAGCACGCGCCGCAGACCGTCGCCGGCTATCTGGCGATGGCCCGCGCGACCGCCGACCGGGCCCTCGCCCACGGCCTGCTCAAGCCGGAACTCGCCGAGGACCTCCTCGGAGTACTCGCCAACGGGACGGCCGGGACCGCCGGGCCGGGCGGAACGGGCGGCCCCGACGGCCCGAACGGGACCGACGGAACGAACGGACCCGGCGGAACGAACGGACCCGACGGGCCCGAAGGAGACGCCCGATGACGCGCGCAGGTGCCGAGAACGGAGCGACCCGATGACCACCACCGTGCTGCGCACCGCCGACGAGCTCCACGCGCGCGTGCGCACCGGCCGCCGTGCCGTCGTGATGACCATGGGCGCCCTGCACGAGGGCCACGCGACGCTGATCCGCACGGCCCGTGGGATCGCGGGCGACGGCGAGGTCGTCGTCACCGTCTTCGTGAACCCCCTCCAGTTCGGCGCGGGCGAGGACCTCGACCGCTACCCGCGCACCCTGGACGCCGACGTCAAGATCGCCGGACTGGCGGGCGCGGACGTCGTGTTCGCCCCCTCCGTGGACGAGGTCTACCCGGGCGGCGAACCCCAGGTCCGCATCAGCGCCGGCCCCATGGGCGGGCGCCTGGAGGGGGCGACCCGTCCCGGGCACTTCGACGGCATGCTCACCGTCGTCGCCAAACTGCTGCACCTCACCCGCCCCGACGTGGCGCTGTTCGGGCAGAAGGACGCCCAGCAGCTCGCCCTGATCCGCCGCATGGTGCGAGACCTGAACTTCGGCATGGAGATCGTCGGCGTCCCGACGGTGCGCGAGGCGGACGGCCTGGCCCTGTCCAGCCGCAACCGCTATCTGTCGGCCACCGAGCGCCGCACCGCACTCGCGCTGTCCCAGGCCCTGTTCGCGGGCAGCGACCGGCACGCCGCCCAGGAGGCCCTGCGCGCGCGTGCCCGTGAAGTGCCCGCCACGCACGCGCGTGCCGAGGCCCTCAGCGCCATCGGCGAGTCCCGCGCCGCGGCCGACACGCACGCCGTCGCCAAGGCGGCCCCCGGCGGCCCCGCCGCGGTCCGCGCCGCCGCCCGCCTCGTCCTCGACGACGCGGCCCGCCTCAAGCCGCCGCTCGCGCTGGACTACCTCGCGCTGGTCGATCCGTCCGACTTCACCGAGATCCCGGACGACCACACCGGTGAGGCGGTCCTCGCCGTCGCCGCCAGGGTCGGGACCACCCGGCTGATCGACAACATTCCTCTGACCTTCGGAGCCGCCTCGTGACCAGCACAGGCATACGTCTGTACGCGCCCGCCCCTGGCTGGTCTGTCGCCGCCGACGTCGTGGTCGTCGGTTCTGGAGTCGCCGGACTCACCGCGGCCCTGCGCTGCGACGCCGCCGGCCTGCGCACCGTCGTCGTCACCAAGGCCAGCCTCGACGACGGCTCCACCCGCTGGGCCCAGGGCGGCATAGCCGCGGCCCTCGGCGAGGGCGACACCCCGGAGCAGCACCTCGACGACACCCTGGTCGCGGGCGCGGGACTGTGCGACGAGGAAGCCGTCCGCATCCTCGTCACCGAGGGCCCCGACGCCGTACGCCGGCTCATCGAGACCGGCGCCCACTTCGACGAGTCCGAAGGGGGCGTCCTGGAGCTGACCCGCGAGGGCGGCCACCACCGCCGCCGCATCGCCCACGCGGGCGGCGACGCCACCGGCGCCGAGATCTCCCGGGCCCTCGTCGAGGCAGTACGCGCGCGTGGACTGCGTACGGTCGAGAACGCGCTCGTCCTGGACCTCCTCACGGACGCCGACGGACGCACCGCGGGCGTGACCCTGCACGTCATGGGAGAGGGCCAGCACGACGGCGTGGGAGCCGTCCACGCGCCCGCCGTGGTCCTCGCGACCGGCGGCATGGGCCAGGTCTTCTCGGCGACCACCAATCCCTCCGTCTCCACCGGCGACGGCGTGGCGCTCGCGCTGCGCGCCGGCGCCGAGGTCAGCGACCTGGAGTTCGTGCAGTTCCACCCGACCGTGCTGTTCCTCGGCGCGGACGCCGAGGGCCAGCAGCCCCTGGTCTCCGAGGCGGTCCGCGGCGAGGGCGCCCACCTGGTCGACGCGGGCGGCGTGCGCTTCATGGCAGGCCAGCACGAACTGGCCGAGCTCGCCCCCCGCGACATCGTCGCCAAGGGCATCATGCGGCGCATGCAGGAGCAGGACGCCGAGCACATGTACCTGGACGCCCGGCACTTCGGCGCCCACATGTGGGAGCACCGCTTCCCGACGATCCTCGCCGCCTGCCGCGCCCACGGCATCGACCCGGTCACCGAGCCCGTCCCGGTCGCCCCGGCCGCCCACTACGCCTCCGGAGGCGTCCGTACGGACTCCCGGGGCCGTACGACCGTCCCCGGCCTGTACGCGTGCGGCGAGGTCGCCTGCACCGGCGTCCACGGCGCCAACCGGCTCGCCTCCAACTCCCTCCTGGAGGGCCTGGTCTACGCCGAGCGCATCGCCGCCGACATCGTGGGCGGCCACGAGGAGAACAGCCTCCACGCGCGCGTGCCCGCCCCCGTGGCCCACCCGGACAGGCCCGCCCATCCGCTGCTCGCCCCCGAGGCACGCTTCGCGATCCAGCGGATCATGACCGACGGCGCCGGGGTCCTGCGCTCGGCCGCCTCCCTGGAGACCGCGGCCGAGCGCATCCAGCAGCTGCACACCGAAGCCCGCGACGCCCTCGACGTGTACGGCAAGACGGCCGAGCCCGGCGTCGACACCTGGGAGGCCACCAACCTCCTGTGCGTGGCCCGCGTCCTCGTCTCCGCCGCCCGGCTGCGCGAGGAGACCCGCGGCTGCCACTGGCGGGAGGACAAAGGTGAACGGGACGACACGAACTGGCGGCGCCACATCGTCGTGCGGCTGAATCCCGACCGGACACTCGCCGTACACACCACCGACACCCCAGACTTCCCCCCGACACAGCAGTCCCGTCCCCAGGAGCAGTGACAGAAGTGAGCACCCCCGACCTTCCCCTCCTCACCGGCGGTGGCTGCGGCGACGGCTGCGGCTGCGGCGCCGCAGGGGAGTACGACGTCGATCCCCTGGAGTACGCCGAGTGCGGGCTCGACCCCGCCCTCGCGCAGCTCCTCGCCGACGCCGGGCTCGACCCCGTAGAGATCGAGGACATCGCCCATCTGGCCATCGAGGAGGACCTCGACCACGGCGTGGACGTGACCACGGTCGCGACCATCCCCGAGGAGGCCGTCGCCACCGCCGACTTCACCGCCCGCGAGGCCGGTGTCGTCGCGGGCCTCAGGGTCGCCGAGGCGGTCGTCTCCGTGGTCTGCACGGACGAGTTCGAGGTCGAGCGGCACGTCGACGACGGCGACCGCGTCGAGGCCGGCCAGCAGCTCCTGAGCGTCATGACCCGAACCCGCGACCTGCTGACGGCCGAGCGCAGCGCCCTGAACCTCCTGTGCCGGCTCTCTGGCATCGCGACGGCCACGCGCGCGTGGGCGGACGTTCTGGAGGGCACCGGCACGCGCGTGCGCGACACCCGCAAGACGACGCCGGGACTGCGCTCCCTGGAGAAGTTCGCGGTCCGCATGGGCGGCGGAGTCAACCACCGCATGTCCCTCTCGGACGCGGCCCTCGTCAAGGACAACCACGTGGTCGCCGCGGGCGGCGTCGCCCAGGCCTTCAAGGCCGTACGGGAGACCTTCCCGGACGTGCCGATCGAGGTCGAGGTCGACACCCTGGACCAGCTCCGCGAGGTCGTGGACGCGGGCGCCGACCTGATCCTCCTCGACAACTTCACGCCCGGCGAGTGCGAGGAGGCAGTCGCGATCGTCGGCGGCCGCGCACTCCTGGAGGCCTCGGGCCGCCTCACCCTGGACACCGCCCCGACGTACGCGAAGACGGGCGTCGACTTCCTCGCGGTGGGCGCCCTCACGCACTCCTCGCCCATCCTCGACATCGGCCTCGACCTGCGCGAGGCCTCCGAGGCGTCCGAGGTCTCGCGGACGTCCGAGGTCTCCGACGCGTCGACGACGAGCGAGGCCGAGTAGACATGCTGCTCACGATCGACGTAGGCAACACGCACACCGTCCTCGGCCTCTTCGACGGCGAGGACATCGTCGAGCACTGGCGCATCTCCACGGACGCCCGCCGCACCGCGGACGAGCTGGCCGTACTCCTCCAGGGCCTGATGGGCATGCACCCGCTCCTCGGCGACGAGCTGGGCGACGGCATCGACGGCATCGCCATCTGCTCGACCGTCCCCTCGGTCCTGCACGAGCTGCGCGAGGTGACCCGCCGCTACTACGGCGACGTACCCGCCGTCCTCGTCGAACCGGGCATCAAGACGGGCGTCCCGATCCTGATGGACAACCCCAAGGAGGTCGGCGCCGACCGCATCATCAACGCGGTCGCGGCCGTCGAGCTCTACGGCGGCCCTGCCATCGTCGTCGACTTCGGCACGGCGACGACGTTCGACGCGGTCTCCGCGCGCGGGGAGTACGCCGGCGGCGTCATCGCCCCCGGCATCGAGATCTCCGTCGAGGCACTCGGCGTCCGCGGCGCCCAGCTCCGCAAGATCGAGATCGCCCGCCCCCGCACGGTCATCGGCAAGAACACCGTCGAGGCCATGCAGTCGGGCATCATCTACGGCTTCGCGGGCCAGGTCGACGGCGTCGTCAACCGCATGGCCCGAGAACTCGCCGACGACCCCGACGACGTCACGGTCATCGCCACCGGCGGCCTCGCCCCCATGGTCCTCGGCGAATCCTCGGTCATCGACGAACACGAACCCTGGCTGACATTGATCGGCCTCCGCCTGGTCTACGAAAGAAACGTGTCCCGCACCTAGACGCCCCAAAGGGGCGCGGGGAACTGCGCGAGCAACCCAGGACGACCCGCAGGCAACGCGCGTCCCCCGGTCGCACCCACCCAGGGGCGCGGGGAACTGCGCGCCCAGCCCCCACCCGCCCGCACGTCCCCACGCACCCTCGGTGGCACCCCCGTAATCACGGCGCGGCGAAGCCACGCCACACCGGCACCCGATCTACGGATTTTGTCTGATTAGCGCGTATCGTCGCGAGCATGCCCACGCCCTATGGATCCCGCGGCGGCATGGCGTTCGGTGCGGAGGAGCTGCGTGTGCTCCGACGTGCGCTCGCTCTCGCCCTCCACCCCCGCCCCGCCTCGGCCGAGGACGTCCAGGACTGCCTCCGCCTGGCGGAGGCAGTCGACGAGGCGGCCCGCGAGGGCGCCCGGCTGCGCGCCTTCCTGCTGGCCGACCTCGCCCGCTACCGCGCCGCGCTCCCCGGCACGGCGGCCGGCTATCTGACGCTCCTTGAGGAGGCCCTCGTGGTCGGCTATCACCCGGTCCCGGACGACCTCGCCGCGCTGCGCGCCCTGCGCGGCAACCCCGTCGCGGCGGTCCTCCTCGACCGCTGCCACGACCTCGCGGAGCAGGACGTACGCCTGCGTCTCGCCCTCCGTGCGGTCCCGGCCTCCCGCAGTCGTGCGCGCACCCGTCTGACGGCCCTCCCTGGCGGCCTCGCCGCCGCCACCGAGGAACCCGGCAGGAAGCCCGCGGAAAAGCCCGCCGAGAAGCCGGCCTCCCCACAGCCCAAGCCGCAGTCCCCGCGCCGCGACCGCCCCATCCCCACCCCCGGCGAGGTCTTCCCCCCGAGGCGCAAACCGGCCGCCCCGCCCGCGAACGCACCGCAGCAGCTCGCCGCGGTCTAGCCGCACCGTGGGGGCGGCCCGCGCCACCCCCACCCCGCACCCCCCACGGCCCCTGGCTACTCTGGACGGCATGGACTACGTCTCCGCGCTCGTGCCCCCGGTAGTGATGGCCGTGTTCTTCACCGGTCTGATCGTGACGATCGTGAAGACCCAGGGCGGCGCCAACAAGGCCAAGGAGGACGCGGTCGTCGACGCGGCCCTCGCCCGCGCCGAGAGCACCCGCCAGGCCTCCCGCGACACCGGCGCCTGAGCCCCACCCGGGCGCCGGACGGCGTCCACCCCGTGGCGTACGACTCATCAGCTTTTCGAGTCGTACGCCCTTTTTGTTGCTGTTTGTCATCCAAAGCCACGTCCACCGCGTGATTGGCGACATCTCCCCCTATTGTTCTGAGCTGTGCCTCGCCCATTGGGAGAACTCGAAGACGCGGTCATGACGCGGGTGTGGAAGTGGAACCGCCCGGTGACCGTTCGGGAAGTCCTGGAAGACCTTCAGCAGGAGCGGTCCATCGCCTACACGACGGTGATGACCGTTTTGGACAATCTCCATCAGAAGGGCTGGGTGCGTCGCGAAGCCGAAGGCCGGGCCTATCGATATGAGGCGGTCTCCACCCGCGCCGCCTACGCGGCGGCACTGATGAACGAAGCCTGGACCCAGAGCGACAACCCGGCCGCCGCTCTCGTCGCCTTCTTCGGCATGATGTCCCCGGAACAGCGTGAAGCACTGCGCGATGCCGTGCGTATGGTCCAAGGCCCCGAGGAAACCCCCGCGCCACAGAACCCGACGGCGGAGAACCCGGCAGTCGAGAACCCGGCAGTCGAGAACCCGGTAGCCGAGAACCTGGCAGTCGAGAACCCGGCCGCGGAGAACCCGGAAGCGGAGAACCCCGTCGGCGAGAACCCCGCCGCCGCCGGGGGCGAGACCGGGCGATAACGTCCGCTCATGCCAGCAGAGCAGCCCGAAGCCGCCACTAAAGCCCTCACCGTCCGCCGGGCCAGGACCAGCGATGTCCCGGCGGTTCGACGTCTCCTCGACGCCTACGTCCGCGGCGGCATCCTGCTCGACAAAGCGACGGTGACGCTTTACGAGGACATCCAGGAGTTCTGGGTCGCGGAACACGACTCCGGTTCAACCACGGAGGTCGTGGGCTGCGGCGCTCTGCACGTCATGTGGGAAGACCTCGCGGAAGTCCGCACTCTCGCCGTGGACGGCTCGATGAAGGGCGCCGGCGTCGGACATCAGTTGCTGGGGAAGTTGCTGGACACCGCCCGCTGGCTCGGTGTTCGCCGCGTATTCTGCCTGACCTTCGAAGTCGACTTCTTCGCGAAGCACGGCTTCGTGGAGATCGGTGAGACACCTGTGGACACCGATGTCTACGCCGAGCTGTTGCGTTCCTATGACGAGGGCGTGGCCGAGTTCCTCGGTCTCGAACGAGTGAAACCGAACACCTTGGGCAACAGCCGGATGCTTCTGCATCTGTGATCGCCACCCCGTAATACCCGCGGCATACTCCCGCCACTAGCCCGGCGGCCCTTGCCCGCGGGCCCTATGTCCGAAACGCGCACGTTTCCGGTCTTCCCGGGTCCGTCGGTCTCTGCCAGGGGTTTGTGTTTTTCCAGCAAAAGCGGTTTGCTTTCCGACGTACTGCAGTAGTGCATATAACAGGGACGTGAAACAGCGGCGGCCGCCGCGGACCCCGTCCCTGAAGATATCGATGAAAGGAAATCCGGTGGCACAGAAGGTTCAGGTCCTTCTTGTCGACGACCTCGACGGCGGCGAGGCGGACGAGACCGTGACGTTCGCGTTGGACGGCAAGACGTACGAGATCGATCTCACGACTGCCAATGCGGACAAGCTCCGTGGACTTCTCGAGCCGTACGTCAAGGGCGGTCGTCGTACCGGAGGCCGCGCCTCGGGGAGCCGTGGAAAGGCGCGCGCCGCTTCCGGTGGCAGCCAGGACACCGCTCAGATCCGCGCGTGGGCGAAGGAGAACGGCTACGAGGTCAATGACCGCGGTCGCGTTCCGGCGTCCATTCGTGAGGCTTACGAGAAGGCCAACGGCTGAGCAGAGGCCTACGACATGGCCAAAGGCTGAGCACAGGAACGGCGCAGCCGGATGCGATGGCATTCCGTCGCCATCGTGTCCACGAGTCGTACGAGATCGGGGGCGCCCCCAACGCCCCCACCGAGCGCCGACAGCGTCGGCAGCGACGGCTCCACCTCGCAGCCAGGCTCAGGGGGTCGCAGCCAGACAGCGGCCCCCTGCGAGTCGTCCACAGCGGTATCCGCAGACGTATGCGCGGGGACAGGTACGGGGGTCCCCGCAAGTCGCGGTGTGCCGGGCGCCGGAGTAACGGGCGCCAAAGTGCCGAGCGCCGAAGCAACGGGCGCCGAAGTGCCGAGCGTGAAGGTGCCGGGCGGCAGCGGTGCCTCGATGTGCCCGCCCTCGCCGATCGCCCTGAGATCCAGCGCGAGAGCCCCCCACTCCAGCCAGTCGAGCAGCCCCGGCAGCTCGTCCGCGCTTCCCGCTGCCACCAGAATCCGCATCCGGTCCGCCCGCACGGCCACCGGAGAGCCCGGCCGCAGATGCCGCAGCGCCGCGTACCCCGCCTCCACCGGTGCGTCCAGTACGTCGAAACGCAGCCCCGTCGGCAGGTCCACGGGAGTGCCGGGCACGGTCGGCCAGCCCAGTTCGTTCTCGTACCAATGCCGGACCGCGCGACTCGCGTGGCTCGGGTGGCCCGAGTCGCTCGGGTGACTCGTGTCGAGGGGCCGGCGGGGAGAAGGGACCGTGAAGACCATGCAAGGCCAACCGCCACAGCCGCGTTCGAGTTACGCTGGGTGGCTTCGCGTGTGCGCAGAGTGTCCGAAAAGTGGGCGCTCCGCAGCGGTCCGCGGCGCAAGGATGTTCGCCCATAGCGGAGGGAACCGGTGCGTTCGGCATGGAGTGTCAGTGCGTACGGGTAAGACATCCCTAGTGGGAGGGGCGACACGCATGGCTCGGGCATCTCACGTTCGCCATCGGCGTACAGATGGTGGGGGTATCTGCCTGGCCTGCGGGAACATCGTCTCGCACCATCAGGTTGGAGCAGATGTCGGCGTTCGGGGTCAGGAGGCCAAGGACGGTGTCGGCAGTTGGAATGAGCGGTCCCCGCTTGCGGGACTAAGCTGCGGAAGGACAGGGAGGGGAGCGTCCCCTTACTGCCTGACCGCTCTGAGGAGCGATTAACGATGTTCGAGAGGTTCACCGACCGCGCGCGGCGGGTTGTCGTCCTGGCTCAGGAAGAAGCCCGGATGCTCAACCACAACTACATCGGCACCGAGCACATCCTCCTGGGCCTGATCCACGAGGGTGAGGGTGTCGCCGCTAAGGCCCTGGAGAGCCTCGGGATTTCGCTCGAGGCGGTCCGCCAGCAGGTGGAGGAGATCATCGGGCAGGGCCAGCAGGCCCCGTCCGGGCACATCCCCTTCACCCCCCGTGCCAAGAAGGTCCTGGAGCTGTCGCTCCGCGAGGCCCTTCAGCTGGGCCACAACTACATCGGCACGGAGCACATCCTGCTCGGCCTGATCCGCGAGGGCGAGGGCGTCGCCGCCCAGGTCCTGGTCAAGCTGGGCGCAGATCTCAACCGGGTGCGGCAGCAGGTCATCCAGCTGCTCTCCGGTTACCAGGGCAAGGAGACCGCCGGCGCCAGTGGCGGTCCTGCCGAGGGCACGCCCTCGACGTCCCTGGTCCTCGACCAGTTCGGCCGGAACCTCACCCAGGCCGCTCGTGAGTCCAAGCTCGACCCGGTCATCGGGCGCGAGAAGGAGATCGAGCGGGTCATGCAGGTGCTGTCCCGCCGTACGAAGAACAACCCGGTCCTGATCGGTGAGCCCGGCGTCGGCAAGACCGCCGTCGTCGAAGGTCTCGCCCAGGCCATCGTCAAGGGCGAGGTGCCCGAGACCCTCAAGGACAAGCACCTCTACACCCTGGACCTCGGCGCCCTGGTCGCCGGCTCCCGCTACCGCGGTGACTTCGAGGAGCGCCTGAAGAAGGTCCTCAAGGAGATCCGCACCCGCGGCGACATCATCCTGTTCATCGACGAGCTGCACACGCTGGTCGGTGCCGGTGCCGCCGAGGGCGCCATCGACGCCGCGAGCATCCTGAAGCCGATGCTGGCCCGTGGCGAGCTGCAGACGATCGGTGCCACGACGCTCGACGAGTACCGCAAGCACCTGGAGAAGGACGCCGCGCTGGAGCGCCGCTTCCAGCCCATCCAGGTCGCGGAGCCGTCGCTGCCGCACACCATCGAGATCCTCAAGGGTCTGCGCGACCGTTACGAAGCCCACCACCGCGTGTCCATCACGGACGAGGCCCTGGTGCAGGCGGCGACGCTCGCCGACCGGTACATCTCGGACCGCTTCCTGCCGGACAAGGCGATCGACCTGATCGACGAGGCCGGCTCCCGGATGCGCATCCGCCGGATGACCGCGCCGCCGGACCTCCGCGAGTTCGACGAGAAGATCGCCGGAGTCCGTCGTGACAAGGAGTCCGCGATCGACTCGCAGGACTTCGAGAAGGCCGCCTCTCTCCGTGACAAGGAGAAGCAGCTCCTCGCCGCGAAGGCCAAGCGGGAGAAGGAGTGGAAGGCCGGCGACATGGACGTCGTGGCCGAGGTCGACGGCGAGCTGATCGCCGAGGTCCTCGCGACCGCCACCGGCATCCCGGTCTTCAAGCTGACCGAGGAGGAGTCCTCGCGCCTGCTGCGCATGGAGGACGAGCTCCACAAGCGGGTCATCGGCCAGGTCGACGCCGTCAAGGCGCTCTCCAAGGCGATCCGTCGTACGCGCGCCGGTCTGAAGGACCCGAAGCGTCCCGGTGGTTCGTTCATCTTCGCGGGCCCCTCCGGTGTCGGTAAGACGGAACTCTCCAAGGCTCTGGCCGAGTTCCTCTTCGGTGACGAGGACGCGCTGATCTCCCTCGACATGTCGGAGTTCAGCGAGAAGCACACGGTCTCGCGTCTCTTCGGTTCGCCCCCCGGTTACGTGGGCTATGAAGAGGGCGGCCAGCTGACCGAGAAGGTCCGCCGCAAGCCGTTCTCCGTCGTCCTCTTCGACGAGGTCGAGAAGGCCCACCCGGACATCTTCAACTCGCTGCTGCAGATCCTGGAGGACGGTCGCCTGACCGACTCCCAGGGCCGGGTCGTGGACTTCAAGAACACGGTCATCATCATGACGACCAACCTCGGCACCCGGGACATCTCCAAGGGCTTCAACCTGGGCTTCGCGGCCTCGGGCGACAAGAAGACCAACTACGAGCGCATGAAGAACAAGGTCTCGGACGAGCTGAAGCAGCACTTCCGGCCCGAGTTCCTCAACCGCGTCGACGACGTGGTCGTCTTCCCGCAGCTGACCCAGGAAGACATCCTCAAGATCGTCGACCTGATGATCGGCAAGGTCGACGAGCGCCTCAAGGACCGGGACATGGGCATCGAGCTCTCCCAGTCCGCCAAGGAGCTGCTGTCCACCAAGGGTTACGACCAGGTGCTGGGTGCGCGTCCGCTGCGTCGCACCATCCAGCGCGAGATCGAGGACACGCTCTCCGAGAAGATCCTCTTCGGCGAGCTGCGCCCCGGTCACATCGTGGTCGTGGACACCGAGGGCGAGGGTGAGAACAAGATCTTCACCTTCCGCGGCGAGGAGAAGTCCGCGCTGCCGGACGTCCCGCCGATCGAGCAGGCCGCCGGCGGTGCCGGTCCCAACCTGAGCAAGGAGGCGTGACCCCCAGGGGTTCCGTCCGAGACTGAGGCTGAGACCTGAGAACGACCGAAGGGGCCGGTGCCGACAAGGCACCGGCCCCTTCGTCGTGCCCGGCCGTGGTTCGGTTACGACAGCTGGCCGTTGTAGTCCGGCAGCTTGTACGTCTTCTCGGCGTGCCCGCCCGACAGGTCGGTGGCGCTGTTGCCGATGTTCGCGATGATCGTGTAGCCCTTGGCCTCGATGGCCGTGCGCTGGGCCGTCTTGTACTCGGCCACGTTCCTGAACAGGTCGATGAAGTTGCGTACGTACAGGCCCGAGACCTTGTAGCCGACGTGCTTGAGGTTGTACTCCGTCACCGACTTGATGATGTCCGGGCGGGCCGTGACGAAGAACAGGGCGACGCCGCGGTCCTGGGCGTACTTGGCGACGTCGAGGACGGGCGCGTTGGCCGGCGACGGGTAGCTGAAGCCGAAGTCGGTCTCCAGCGTGGTGTTGTCGATGTCGAAGACGATGGCCTGCTTCTCGCCGGCGGACGCGTCGGCGATGCGGTCCTTCAGATAGGGCAGCGCCTCGGCCATGACGGCCCGGCAGTCCTTCTGCCAGGTGTCGTAGTCCACGTCCGCCGCGGCGGCGGCAGAGGCGGCGGTCGCGACGGTGGTGGCCGCGGCGGGGGCGGCGGCCGGGGTCGCGGCGGTGGCAGGGATCGCCAGGGCCGCGGTCACGGCGGTGGCGGCGGCGGTCACGCCAATGAGGCGCTGCCAGCTTCTTCCTGTCATGGGATGGGGGGTTCCTCTCGCGTCGGAGCGCTGCGGACATGGGTCGTGGTGCATGCTCATGTGCGTGTGAGGCCACAGGGAAGCGAAGAGATTACTCGTCGGTAACTGTAGGGTGCCCAGGTGGGGTTGGGCTAGAGAGTGGTGTACGTCCTCGTCACGGTGTGGATGCCCGGGAAGAGGGCGCGGGTGTGTTCCGGGACCTCCGCCGTATCCTGGGCCAGCGCGAATGCGACCGACTGCAGCCCCGGAAACAGAGCCGATACCGCCGTGAGATCTTCGTTTCCGGTGAATTTGTGGAACCGGAGCCGCTTAATGCCCGGCAGGACAGGGCCTTCGTCCCACGGGAGGGTGGCCCACTTGAGGTGCAATTCCTCGAGTTCGGGGAGCAGGGCGACCTCTTCGTAGTCCTCGGGGGTGAGCGGTTCGAAGAGGGTGCCCAGGGCCAGTGTTTTCACCGAGCGCATATGGCGCAGGCCGCGCAGTCCGGTGAACTGGAGGGCATTCTTGGTGAATCGCAGAGAGGCCAGCGGCAGGTCCGGGAGTGCGACATCGAGGGATTCGCCCTGGAGCGGTACTCCGGTGTCGAGTTCGCGCAGGGTGGCCGAGGCCGAGAGCGGCGCCAGCACATCCGGCCTTTCCAGGCCCGGCATGTAGTCCAACGACAGATGTTCCAGCGGCAATTCGCTCAGCGGCGTGAGGTCCTCGACGTGCGGACTGCCGCTGACGGCGAGTCGCAGCAGCCGGCGCAGGGGTGCGAGGACGTTCAGGTCGCGCAGCCTGTTGTTGTCCCGGACGACGAGCAGGCGAGTCGTGTCCGGATCGAGGCAGGCGTGCAGCTCCGCATCCTCGAAGTCTCCGACGAGCTGGAGGTGGGGACGGCCGCCGAACGAACGCAGGGTGCGCAACTGGGCCGCCGAACGGGCGGTGAAGTAGAGCCCGTCCTCGGGCAGGTGGGCGATGACGTCGGCCGCGTACCGGTCGGAGTCGAACCGGTCCCAGCTCCAGCTGAGTTGGGCGCGTACCGACACGGCCGGGTGGGTGCGGAAGCGGGCCAGGGCCGGGATGGCCGCGTCGCCGCCGATGAGGGACGCGGTGATGACGACGGCCCGCGCCTCCGCGTCGGAGAGGCCCTCCGGCCCGGGCAGCAGTTCCAGGACCAGCGGGCCGGCCGAGGCCAGATCCTTGGCCTCGTCCGTCGTACGGGGCGGAATGAGTGTGGCCGCCTGTTCCTCCACGTCGGCCCGGACCTGCGGGTCGAGTTCCGTGGCGTGTTCGAGGCCGGCCAGGGCGAGGAGGCGGATGCGGGTGCCCGCGGCGCCCTCGACGCCTTCGGCGGAGCCGGTCAGGTCGCGCAGGAGCTGGGCCCGTTCGCGCGGACGGGCGTGGGCGACGGCCATGCGGATCACGTCGGACCACTGGGAGTCGGCGGCGTTGCGGACGAGGAGCCCGAAGTCGCCGTCCTCCACCGCCGCCTTCGCGCCGAGGTAGTCCTGGAAGGTGCGGTGGACGAACTCGACGGTCCCCACCGAGGGTTCGCGGAGCAGCCCGCTGCGGATCAGCAGATGGCGGTAGATCGCGGGCGCGTCGCCCTGGCTCGCCACCGCGGGGAGCGAGGGCAGCGCGTCGGCGATGATGCGCTCGGCCCGTTCGCGGTCCATCTCCGCCTGGTTGTTGCGGATCATCCAGTAGGCCAGCCGCTGGAGCAGCTGGATCTGCGGGAGTTCGCTGAGCTGGATGTGGTCGGGCCGCATCGACCGTTCCTGGTCGCGGCGCGAGAGGAGTGCGGAGAGGGCCGCGTCGTACAACTCCTGGCGTCCGTGCGGGAGATAGCCGCGCCGGTCGCGGTGCAGGGCACAGATCAGCCCGCACATCAGGGGGTTGGTGGCGAGGCGGCCGAGGTCCTGTTTGACCCTGACGGCCTCCAGGAGCGAGTGCTCGTACGAGGCGAGGAGTTCCGTGTCCTGGGCGTCGGCGGCGGCCGCCGTGTGCCAGCGCCGGATGAAGGCGGTGACGTCGGCGCGGCTCATGGCAGTCAGGAGCAGTTCGGTGAATCCGTCCGGGGTGAGCCAGTCCTCGCCCACGGCGGAGGGACGGGAGGTGACCAGCCACTGGTTGCCGGGATACGCGTCGAGGAGGTCCCGCAGCCAGGTCCTCGTCCGCTCGCGGTCGCGCTCGGGGATCTCGTCGATGCCGTCGACGAGGAGGAGCCCGCGGCCCGCGGCCAGGACCCGGTCCGCCCAGGCGTCCGGGGCCGTGCCGTGGAACGGGACGCGCACGGCCGCCAGGAAGTCGGCGGGCGCCGGCAGTCCGTCGGCGCGGCGGATGAGCGTACGCAGCGGAAGGACGAAGGGGATACGGTCCCCGCGCTCGGCCCGCGCCGCCGTCACCGCGAGCCATTGGACGAGGGTCGTCTTGCCCGAGCCCGCCACTCCGCGCAGCAGCACCAGGTCGTGGTCCGCGAGCGCCTCCTCGGCGGGCAGCGGGGTACCGGGCGAGGCGAGGTACGCGTCTCCGTAGTCGGCCGACTCCCCGTCCGCGGAGCGGCGCACCGCCTGCAGGGTCATGTAGGCGGCGTCGAGCTGCCAGCGGTTCGGTGTGTTGGCGAGGTCGATGCCGTAGATCGTCAGCTTGCTGTGCTTCGTGGCGACGTACGCGAGATACCGCCGCTCGAACGCCCCGTCCCCGTCGCCGGGACGCGGCGTGCGGGCGATCAACTCGTCGACCTTGGCGATGAGTTCGGACTGTCGGCGGGTCTGCTCGACGAGCGTCCGGGCGACGAACGTCGAGCGCTGGGTGAAGAAGTGCAGGATGTGCAGACAGGCCGTGTCCAGGAGCCGCTCGTAGAAGAGGGTCGCGTCGAAGTCGAGGTCCCGGTCGGGGCTTCCGGCGGCATGGCGGAGATGGAGTGCGAGGCCCGAATGGCCGAGCGCCACGGCCTGGGCGTCGGTCATGGTGATGTCGCCGAGGGCACGGAGGGTGTCGGCCAGGGCGTGGACGACGGGTTGCGCCTCGTCGGCGGGTATGGGGCGTTCGTCGGCGTCCTTCAGGGCCCGCCTGACCAGCTCGGCGGCGAGCCTGGTGACGTCCTTCTCGCCGAGTGTGCGCTGCTCGCCCCTGAAGGAGAGGCGGGACGCGATGCGTACGGGCTTGTCGACGAGCCCGGCGCCCGGCCCTTCCGGCGTGAAGAGCTTCCTGATCAGCGGCGTGGCCACGGTGGATGCCAGGCGGACTCCGACGGTTGCTGGTTCCATGGAGTTCCCCCGGGCATGGTCCGTCGACTGCGGGTCCGTCGTGGCTGGTCGCGCAGTTCCCCGCGCCCCTTTGGGGCTCGGCCGAACCAGCCTAGTGGCCGAGGTCGGCCCTGTCAGTGGATCTTGAGACACCAAAAACCGGTGGCCCTGGCGTCCGGTTCGACGGGATGATCCGCGATGGCCGAACTGTCTGCAGAGGGAGCCGTGATGGGTGCCGACGAACCCGAGGTCCGTACGACGGCAGGTGTGGTGCGGGGAGCCGGAGAGGCGTCGGGATCGGCGGTGTTCAAGGGGATTCCGTTCGCCGAACCACCCGTCGGCGCACTGCGGTTCGGGGCGCCGGTGCCCGTGCGGAGCTGGGACGGCGTACGGAAGACGGTGGCGTACGGGACACCGCCTCCGCAGTCCGCCGCGTTCGGCATGGACGCGCTGGTGTCCGGCGACGCGGTGGACGAGGGGGACTGGCTGACCCTCAACGTCTGGACGCCCGACCCGGACCCCGGTGCGGGGCTGCCGGTGATCGTGTGGATGCACGGCGGCGCGTACGTCATCGGGATGTCGGGCCTGCCCGAGTACGACGGTGGCCGGCTGGCGCGGGAGGGTGCCGTCGTCGTGGTGACGCTCAACTACCGGGTCGGCATCGAGGGGTTCGGGCACATCGAGGGAGCGCCCGCCAACCGGGGCCTGCTCGACCAGGTCGCCGCGCTGGAGTGGGTGCGGGACAACATCCGTGCCTTCGGCGGTGATCCGGGCCGGGTCACGGTCGTCGGGCAGTCGGCGGGCGCGGGTTCGCTGGCCGCGCTGCTCACCATGCCTCGCGCGGCAGGGCTCTTCGGCCGGGCCGTCGCGCAGAGCGTGCCCGGTACGTTCTTCTCGCCCGAGCTCGCCGCCGACATCGCCCGGGAGTTCGCCGCGGAGCTGGGCGTGCGGCCGACGGTGGAGGAGATGGGGGCGGTGGCCCCGCGACGGCTGCCCGCGGTGGCGGACGCGGTCGGCGCGAAGGGCGGGGCGTTCGCGGAGCGGTGGGGGCCGACGGCCCATGCGCTGATCCCGGTCGCGCCGGTCGTCGACGGCGACGTGCTGCCGGCCGCCCCCTGGGAGGCGCTGGCCTCCGGTGCGGGACGGGACGTCGAACTCGTGGCCGGCCACACCCGTGACGAGTTCCGGCTGATGATGCTGCTCCGGGGACTGACCGGTGAGGTGACGGAGGATCAGGCTGCCGTCGCACTGCGGACGTTCGGACCGGGCGGTGCCGCGGGCGGTGCGGCGGGTGGTGCGGCGGGTGGCGATGCCTACCGTGCCGCGTTCCCGGCCGCGAGCGCCGAGGAGCTCTACGAACTCGTCCAGTCCGACTGGCTGTTCCGCATGCCCTCGCTCCGGCTGGCCGAGGCGCAGATCGCGGGCGGCGGTCGCGCGCACGTCTACGAGCTGGTCTGGAAGGCGCCGGGCATGGGCGGGATGCTGGGCGCCTGCCACGGGCTCGATGTGCCGCTGGTGTTCGGCAACCTCGGCGAGGGCCTGCCCGCGCTGCTGCTCGGGGAGGAACCGCCCGCCGAGGCCGAGGAGTTGTCGCGGCTGGTCCGCGCCTCCTGGACGGGGTTCGCGGCGGGGGAGGGCCCGGGGTGGTCCGCGTACGACGTCGAGCAGCGGTCGGTGCGGATCTTCGACGCGAAGCCCGCGGTGGCTCCGTACCCGGAGGAGGTGTCGCGGGGGCTCTGGCGCGAGCATGTGTTCGGGGCGCTGCCGCTGTGCGGCTAGGGGGTCTGCGGCCGGGGACGCGCTTCGAAAGTGTGCGGCTGCTTGTCGGGCTTGCGCCCGGCCGGGGATCGCCGGCCGGGCGTCCGGCCGTGGATCAGCCGCAGTGGCCGGTCCCCTTCGTGGAGTACGTGGTGATGCCGCCCTCCCACGTGACGCACTCGCCGGGGGCCTCGATGTAGACGGGCCCCGCGTACGTCGTGAACCGGCCGCTGTCGGTGGCGGTTCCGCCGGTCTTCGAGCTGAGCCGGGCGAACATCTTCACGGCCGCCCCGGGCTTGGTGCGGACGGTGACCACGCAGTTCTCGCCGGTCGTCTTGTTGTAGGTGAGGAAGGTGGTGCCGAGGTTCTCCATGTTGGCGGAGTCGATCACCTTGTGACCGGTGCCGCAGGCGCCGTTGTACTTCGCGACCGGGGCCTCCGACGGGGCCGCGACGGCAGCCGACCTGGGCGCCGTGGGCGCGGAGGCCGACGCGGAGGCGGGCGCCGCGAGGGCGAGGGCACCACCGGTGACGACGACGGCGACGGCGGCTGCGTGACGGACGAGCTTCATTTCTGTTCCCCCAGTTTGGTGTGTCTGTGAATCCGTGAGTCCGTGTCGGGCGGTGCTTCCGGCAAGGTCAACTGCCGTCCGCCCCACACCAGGTGAGACCAGGGGACCCGGGGGTTGGTTGTGGCCTCTTTTGTCACCGTTCTGTCGCCGCGTGTCACTGAACTGTCACCGCCCGGAGGCCCCTGTCCTGGATCGTGAGGGTCCCGAGGGAGGCGAGTGAGTGCGCGAGGGCGTGGGTGACCGCCGTGGCCTCCTCGGTGGTCACCGGCTGTTCCCCCGGCCCGGCCGTCCCCCGGCTGGTCCTTCACGAAGAGTCTCTTCACGAGCGGTGCGGCCGCGCTGGACGCGATACGGGCCCCGAGCACTCCGGCGTCGACCATGCACCGAGCGTAGGCGAACCACCTGGGCCCTGGTGTAGCCCCCGCCACATTCCCAGGCCCCTGGATCATGCCCTCCGGTGACATGACGCACAGGCGATTTGTCCGGTACTAGGGCGAGTAGTGGTGGAGTGGAAACGGGCAAAAAGGACCTTTGGCCCGGGGGTGGTGACGGGGTCGGGGGCCGTGCGGCGCGGGCCCGGACCCATGGCTCCGGGGCCGGGGCAGATGGCTCTGAAGTGGGCGTAAACCCGACTTCCCGTAGAAAAGGCGGAGGATTTCGTCCCAGACGTTCTTCTTGTCAAGGAGTCGGAAGTTTCAGTGTCAAGTACGACTTGAGGTCGTAGATGGGGCCTTTGTGGGATGACGGGGGCGCGGGTTACCAAGGGATGCCTCGCCCGGTGCGCCGACAGCGCGCCGGGTGTGCTGATGTCCGTCCCCCTGGAGGTAGTCCCCATGTCGCAGCGCATCACGTCCCACCTTCCCGGCACGCCCAAGCTCCGCGTCCGGGCCGCCGCCATGGCCCTCGGCCTGGGCGCCTCGGCCGCGCTCGGAGCCGGGGTCGCGGTCGCCGCCGACACCAAGGCGAGCGCCGTCGCGCTGCCGGACTCCGCCGCCGTCTCGGTGCAGCAGCAGGCCGCCGCGCAGGCCAAGGCCGCCGCTCAGACGAAGGCCAAGAGCAAGACGGCCGCCAAGAAGGCCGCCGCCAAGCCGGTCGCGGCCAAGAAGGCCGCCTCCTGGGTCGACCCCGTCAAGAAGTACAAGCTCTCCGCGAAGTTCGCCCAGGCCGGCAACCTCTGGTCGTCCACCCACTCCGGCCAGGACTTCGCCGTCGCCTCCGGCACGCAGGTCGTCGCCGCGCACGGCGGCACCGTGGTGAAGGCCGGCGGCAACGGCGCCGGCGACGGACCCGCGTACGGCAACGCCGTCGTGATCAAGCACGGCAACGGTACGTACTCGCAGTACGCGCACCTGTCCCGCGTGGACGTGAAGCCCGGCCAGATAGTGAAGACCGGCCAGCGCATCGCCCTGTCCGGCAACACCGGCAACTCCAGCGGGCCGCACCTGCACTTCGAGATCCGTACGAAGGCGAGCTACGGCTCGGCGGTCGACCCGGTTGCCTTCCTGCGCACCAAGGGCGTGAGCCTCTAAGAGGCCTCGGGCCCTCGGGCCCCCGGCTTCTGGCCTGGGAGTCCGGGCCTCAGAGTGACCCGGACGCGCCGCCGTGCGCCTGCGTGACCAGATCGATGGCGACCTCAAGGACGGCCTTCCGCTTGTCCTCGGGGTCGCCTTCCATGTCCTTGAGGGCGAACATCCCGGCGTGCATCGTGAACAGCGCGCTCACGCACCGGACCTGGTCCGTCAGCGCGGCGTCCGGCTCCTTGATGATGTCCAGCATCCCGAGCATGCGGTCCTTGAAGGACTCGCCGATGCTCAGCTCACGGATCGTCGCCTGGTTCTCCTGCATGAAGCGGAAGAGGGGGGCGGCGTTGGTGAGCGCCTCGCTGTAGCGGCGCAGCAGCTCCTGCTTGGTCTCCAGGGTGTGCGGCTGCCCCTTGCCCCACTCGATCAGCTCGTCCATCGGCCTCGTCAGGTCCTGGAAGAGGCTGATGAGGATGTCTTCCTTGGTCTTGAAGTGGTAGTACAGCGCCGCCTTCGTGACGTCCAGCCGTTCGGCGATCTCCCGCAGTGACGTCTTCTCGTACCCCTGCTCGGCGAAGAGTTCGACGGCCACGTCCTGGATGCGCTGACGGGTGTCCCCACGCCGCCGCTGCCTGCTGCCGTCCATCGTGGCTGCTCCTCGTCCTTGTCGTCCCTACGTGTCGTAGGTGCTCGCCGTAAGGTAAAGAAAAACTTACTTGACGCCCGGCTAGTTACGGGTCTACTTTTCCCCAGTGTAGTCAACTAGCCGGTCGGCAAGTAAGTGCAAATAAGCGGCAGTGCAGTACCCAGGGGAGTGGGGACAGTGGCGGACACCAAGGCGGCTGACGCAGCCGAGGCAGTGGCGGAAGCGGGGGCGGGACCAGGAGCGGAACAGGGGGCGGCCGAGTCCGGGGGCAAGCAGCCCAGGAGCGTACGGGTCGTCCTGCTCGCGCTCATGATCGCGATGCTCCTCGCGATGCTCGACAACATGATCGTCGGCACTGCCATGCCGACCATCGTGGGAGAACTGGGCGGGCTCGAACACCTGTCGTGGGTCGTCACGGCCTACACGCTCGCGACCGCCGCCTCCACCCCGATCTGGGGCAAGCTCGGCGACATGTACGGGCGCAAGGGCGTCTTCATGACCTCGATCGTGCTCTTCCTGATCGGGTCCGCCCTGAGCGGCATGGCCCAGGACATGGGTCAGCTCATCGGGTTCCGGGCGATCCAGGGGCTCGGCGCCGGCGGTCTGATGGTCGGCGTCATGGCGATCATCGGGGACCTGATTCCGCCGCGGGAACGCGGCAAGTACCAGGGCATGATGGCCGGCGTGATGGCCCTCGCCATGATCGGCGGACCGCTGGTCGGCGGCACCATCACCGACCACTGGGGCTGGCGCTGGTCCTTCTACATCAACCTGCCGCTCGGTGTCGTCGCGCTGATCGCCATCAGCGCCGTACTGCATCTGCCCAGGAAGCGGGCGCAGGCGCGGATCGACTACCTCGGGGCCGGGCTGCTCACCGTGGGCATCACCGCGATCGTGCTGGTCACCACCTGGGGCGGGACCGAGTACGCCTGGGGCTCCGCCATGATCATGGAGCTGATAGGGATCGGGGTCGCGTCGCTCGTCGGGTTCCTGTTCTGGCAGACCAAGGCCGCCGCGCCGGTCGTGCCGCTGCACATCTTCCGGAGCGGCAACTTCTCGCTGATGTCCGTCATCGGCTTCATCGCCGGGTTCGTGATGTTCGGCGCGGTGCTTTTCCTGCCGCTCTACCAGCAGTCCGTGCAGGGCGCGTCCGCGACCAACTCCGGTTTGCTGCTGCTGCCGATGCTGGGCGCGATGCTCGTCACCTCGATGGTCGCCGGGCGGGTCACCACCAACACCGGTCACTACAAGGCCTTCCCGATCGTGGGCAGCGCGCTGATGGCCGTCGGGCTGTACCTGCTGTCCCTGATGGACACGGATACGTCGCGACTGACGTCCGGGGTGTACATGGCCGTGGTCGGTGCGGGCATGGGCTGCCTGATGCAGATCACCATGCTGGTCTCGCAGAACAGCGTCGAGATGAAGGACATGGGCGTCGCGTCGTCCACCACCACGCTGTTCCGTACGCTCGGGTCGTCCTTCGGGGTCGCGATCATGGGCGCGCTCTTCAACAACCGGGTCCAGGACGTGATGGCCGAGCGGGCCGGGGCGCTGGGCTCGAAGGTCACCGAACAGTCGGCCCAGCTGGACGCGGCGAGCCTCGCGAAGCTGCCGGTCGCTGCGCGTGAGGCGTACCAGCACGCGGTGTCCGCCGGGACGCACTCGGCGTTCCTCCTCGGGGCGGTCGTCGCGGTCGTCGCCCTTGTCGCGGCGGTGTTCGTGAAGGAGGTCCCGCTGCGGGGCGCTTCGACGCCGAAGGCGGCTGAGACGGTCTGAGTGTTTGTTGGGTTGCGGGGTTCGTGTTGTGTGTTTGCTGCGGGCCCGGTGGGGGCTGGTCGCGCAGTTCCCCGCGCCCCTAAAAGACGAAAAGCCAGGGGCGCAGCCCCGCTTTTCAGGGGCGCGGGGAACTGCGC
>NZ_JBHXSU010000015.1:133962-250974 GCF_042715345.1 Streptomyces sp. NPDC058697 | reverse complement strand
ACTCAGGGGCTACGCCCCCGAACCCCCAAAAGACTGCGCAGTTCCCCGCGCCCCTAGGCTTTTAGGCCTTTAGGGGCGCGGGGAACTGCGCGACAAGCCACAACGAACCCGCACACACAACCCAGCCCGTCCGGCGTTTGAGGACGAGCGCGGAGCGCGATGCGGGGGTCTGGGGGCGGAGCCCCCAGGGATGGGACGGGTAGGGGCGGCGGGGGCGAGGAACCCTCAGACGCGCCCGCGCGCCCGCCGCGAGACGACCGCGCGCAGCACGCGCCGCCCCTCCGTCGACAGCGCCAGCGCCTGACGAAGCCCCGCCGGCCCATGGGCGGACAACAACTCCAGGATGGCGACCTGGCGCCGCAACTCGGCCGCGACAAGGGGCGACATGTCCTGCGTACGCCCCTCACGCCGAGCCGTCACCGAAGACGCACCGTCGCTCGCGGCATCGAGGAGCCGGTGAATCTGGAGCGCCGCGACAGAGCAGGCGTCCGCCCACTCACGAAGACTCCCGGCGGCACGGTCCACAGGAACGGCACCGAGCATCCGGTGCGCGAGCACAACGGCCTCCCCCTCACCGAACACCCCGCCCTCCGGGACACCGGACAGGTCGAGCTTGGCGCGCGCCTGCTCGACCCGCTCCCCCCAGTCCTCACCCCACCCCTGGTCCTCACCCCACCCCTCACTCTCGGCAAGGCTCGCCCACAACGGCCGCAGAATCTCGTCGTCGCCGCCCAACAGCGGCACGCACCGGTCCAGACACGCCAGACCGCTCGCCGCAAGACCACGCTCATCGGCCTGAGCGATCAGTTCCACCAGGCTCATCACGCCTCCCTCGGTGGGGCCGCCTCTGGTAACGGAGCCCGCACTTCCCCTTACTGCGTGCACTGTGGCCGGAACGTCACACTGCGAGTTGGCCGAAATCTACATGGGGACAACGCCGAGCCGGTCCAGAAATCGGAAGAAAAGCATCTCGGCCGACGGATCGGCGTCCGCGGTGAGCACGTCGAGGAGGGGTTCCTCGGGCACGGGACGCCCCGATTCGGCGGCCCAGGCGACGGCCCGTCCGACGGCGTCGTGCGGTTCGAGGAAGAAGTCGTCGACGGCCAGCCCGTCCTCGTTGCCGCCGAGGTACCCGGCCATCGCGTCCCTGTCCAGGCAGGTCGTCCAGGACCCGCTCTCGGGCGCGGCCGCCTCGACGACCACGCAGTCGCTGTCCATCACGTACCCGAAGAGCGCGGGCGCGCCCGTCTCCTCGGCCAGGTCGTTCATGTTGCCGACGTCACCCTTGGCAGGGTCGTCGGGAGCGTTCGGGTACTCCCACACCTGCCAGCCGTCGTCCGCCGTCTGGTGCAGCGTCAGACCCGTCGCGCCCGCCAGCGCCTCCAGTTCCGCGAGCGGCTGCTCGCTCCTGCCTACGACGAAATATCCCCAGTAGCCCATCCCGCTCCCCCGGTGTATCGGTTCGGCCAGCGTGAATACACCACACACGCACGGCAGTTCGCCACCGAAACGGGCAAGCCGCCGCAACTACACCACCCCGGCGCGTGATCCAGGCCAGGCCTTTTCGTCCTGCATACCGTCACCTGGGTGTTGACGTCCACGCGACACGACCGTCCCGTACGCACCGCCGGCCCCATCCGTACCGCCCGTACCGCCCGTGTCATCCGTAGCGTCAGCCCAGCTCCCCCGCGAGCCCCTTGAACTCCGCCCACGACATCGCCGGCTTCCGCGGATCCCACAGCTTCTGTGTCAGCGCCCGCAGCGGCATCCGGATCCCCGCCGCGACCTGGTCCTGCGTCTGCGACGCCGAGAGATCGCACCAGACGGCGAAGTAGCCGCCGAGGATCTGGTCGTCGTACTCCCGCGGCACCGGCGTCGTGCCGCGCACGACCAGCGGGGTCCACTGCTCGTAGATGCGCTGCCCGGTCGGGTAGACGAAGGCGTTGGGCTGCCCGAGCACGTAGTACAGGTACTCGTCGTTGTAGTTGACGACCTCGCGCCCGGCGCGCAGGTACTCGGCCGGCTGCCGCGCGCCGATCTCCTTGCCCGTCCAGTACGCGACCTGGATGTCGTCGTCGGCCTGCACGGTGCCCCCGGCGAAGAACCCGTCGTTCCAGGCCCGCGGGGTCCGGTCGTGCCCGCGCATCACGTCGGCCCGGTCGTTGAGCCACCCGGTCGCGAGGTCCGCGATCCCGGCACCCGAGCCGTACTTGTCCTTCGCGGCGGCGGCCAGCTGCGGATACGAGGCCGCCGGGTTCGACACCGTCAGCGCCCGGTACTCGTCGGCGCCGAGATGCCAGTACCGCCCGGGGAAGAGACCCGCGTACTCGTTCAGCAGGTCGTCCACGATCTTCGCGGACGCGGGCTTTGAGATGTCGAGCGAGCCCTGCGAGACCACCCCCCGCACGTTGCGGAGCTGGAGGTCCGGGTGGGCGGCGAGCACCGCGCCCAGGTGGCCGGGCGAGTCGATCTCGGGCACGACGGTGATGTGCCGGCTCGCCGCGAGCGCGAGGATGCGCCGCACCTCCGCCTTCGACAGATGCTGCTTCGACACGACCTCGGGGTGCGAGTCGGAGGCGATCCGGAAGCCCTGGTCGTCGGAGAAGTGCAGCCCGAGCTGGTTGTACTTCAGCTCCCCCAGCTCACGGATCCGGGCCTCGATCCACCCGGCCGTGAAGTGCTTGCGCGCGATGTCCAGCATGAACCCGCGCTGCGGCTTGGCCGGCGAGTCCCGTACGACTCCCTCGGGTGCCGTGCCGCCGGCGCGCACCTCCTGCTTGAGCGTGCGCGTGCCGTAGAAGACGCCCGCCTCGGCCGTCCCGCTGATCCGCACCCGCCCGTCCTTCACGGTCAGCGTGTACGACTCGGCGTTCGCGTCCTCGTCGGTGAGGCCCAGCTCCACGTCACCGGCCCGCGCTCCGCCGGAGTCCGCGTAGGCCAGGCCCAGCTCCCCGGCGAGCAGCCGCCCCTCGTCCGCGAGCGCGTCGTCGCCCACGACGACCCGCCCGCCCTTCCCGGGACGCCAGCCGGGCCCGCGCGCCGGGGTGTGCTCCCGTACGGCCGGGATGGTCCGCGGAGTCTTCGACAGCGGATACGTCCGACTGGGTGACGGAGTGGGCGAAGTGGACGGTGTCGGCGCCAGGGCGGATCTCCCGCCGGAGGGCCGCTGGGACGAGGGCGAGCCGGAGTCACCGCTCGGCCAGAGCCCGACGGTCAGCGCGGCACCCGCCGCGACCGCCACGCCCGCACCGACCAACAGAGTCCTCCTGCCGCCCGGCAGAGACCGCGAAGCCCTGCGCCCACGCCCGTTCACCACAGACCACTCACCCTCCTGCGATCACTCTCGTACGCTGTGCCTTCACTGTGAACCTAGGCCCCGTCACCCGGGGCCGCCGTCCACCGCCCGTTCTTAAACTCTCTCTTACGGGTGATATTCGGGCATCCGTCGGACAGGTCACGTCACTCCTCGATAGCGTGATGACACATCTCTCACTTGACCCCCTGCCGAACCACGCGTGGCGCACATCCGAGCGTCACCGAACCGCCGAGGAACCCACGCTGCCCGCGCACCGTCCTTCCCGCCTCCCCGGCCAGTCGGTCGCCATTCCGGCCCCGTCCGCCCGGTCCGACCTGACCGACCCGTCGGAGCCCTCGGAGCCCTCGGAGTCCCCCGAGCCCTCAGGGCCCTCAGGACCCTCGGAACTGCCGGGGCAGACCCGCTCGGCGCCGGACCCCACCGGAACCCGTCCCACCGGTCTGGACGGGTTCAACGGCATGCCCGCCGACGAGGCCGAGCGCGCCCTCCTCGCCTGCTGCGGCAGCCACCGCTGGGCCCGCCGGGTCGCCGCCCACCGTCCGTACCCCGACCTGGACGCCCTGCTGGCCGCGGCCGACGAGGCGGCGTACGACCTGACCCCCGGCGATCTCGCCGAGGCCCTGGCCTGCGAATCGCTCACGCTCCTCCCGGACGGCGCGTACTCCGCGGCCCACACCGCCCTGAGCGCCGCCCACGCCGCCTACGAGAGCCGTTTCGGCCACGTCTTCGTCATCTGCCTGGACGGCACGACCCCCGAGGAGTCCCTCGACCAGGTCCTGGCCGGAATCCGATCACGATTGACAAACGATCCCGACGAGGAACGAACCCTCACAGCAGAAGAACTCCGCCGCCTGGCAAGAGGCCGCCTCACCAGGTCCTTCAGACCGGCGGGAAACTGCGCGGTCTCGTAACGACACGTCCGGGGGCACGGGGACCGGCCCCTTGGGGGCGCGGGGAAGTCCGCAGGGGCGCGGGGGCGCCGCCGCCTCTTGGGGGGCGCGGGGAACGGCGCAGGTCTTTTTTGGGGGCGCGGGATCGGCGCAGGTCTCTTTATGGGGGCGCGGGGGTCGGCGCAGTCGTTTTCGGGGCACGGGGAACAGCGCGCAGGCCTTCCTGGGGGCGCGGGGAACAGCGCGCAGGCCCTCTTGGGGGCGCGGGGAACTGCGCAATCTTTTAGGGGCGCGGGGAACTGCGCGACCAGCCACAACCAACCCGCACCCGGCAAACCACACAAAGCCCCACCCCCGTAGCCGCCCCGCCCCACCTACGGAGTAGCCCGTCCGTGTCCCATATGACTGCCGGTTCGATCACATCGGTAGGCCCGCCGTAAACGTTCCGACAACACGTCGCTACGATGGCCAGGGCCGGTGGACCGTACCCGGCCGGGCCCGTCCGACACAGAAGCCGGCGCGGCCCCAATCCCCGCTCCCGGAGGGTTCTTCCGTGCCGGCTGGAACGCTGTACCGCGGCCGGGAAGGAATGTGGTCATGGGTGGCTCATCGAGTCACCGGCGTCCTCATCTTCTTCTTCCTGTTCGTACACGTGCTGGACACCGCTCTTGTCCGTGTCTCCCCCGAGGACTACGACAAGGTCGTAGCCACCTACAAGACGCCGATCGTCGCGCTGCTGGAGTACGGCCTCGTCGCCGCCATCCTCTTCCACGCGCTCAACGGCCTGCGTGTGATCGCCGTCGACTTCTGGTCGAAGGGACCGCGGTACCAGAAGCAGATGCTCTGGACCGTGGTCGGCATCTGGGTCGTGCTGATGGTCGGGGCCCTGTACCCCGTACTCGGCCACGCCGCTCGTGAAGTCTTCGGGAGCTGACGCCAACAATGTCCACCACTGAGAAGACCGCCGCCTCCGGCATCGGCCCCGTCGAGGGCGAGTCCCTCTACGGCGTCGACAACCCGGCGCCCCTGATCGAGGCCCCGCGCAAGCGGACGAAGAAGACCCCGAAGTCCACCCGTGGCAACTTCGAGATGGCCGCATGGCTCTTCATGCGTCTGTCCGGCATCGTCCTCGTCGTCCTCGTCATCGGCCACCTGCTGATCCAGCTCGTCCTCGACGGCGGAGTCTCCAAGATCGGCTTCGCCTTCGTGGCGGGCCGCTGGGCGTCCCCGTTCTGGCAGACGTGGGACCTGCTGATGCTGTGGCTGGCGATGCTGCACGGCGCCAACGGCCTGCGTACGGTCATCAACGACTACGCGGAGCGCGCGAACACCCGGCTGTGGCTCAAGGGCCTGCTCTACACGGCCACGGTGTTCACCATCCTGCTGGGCACGCTGGTGATCTTCACCTTCGACCCGAACATCCGCTAGATCCGGGGCTACGAGAATCATGAAGATCCACAAGTACGACACAGTCATCGTCGGCGCGGGCGGCGCCGGCATGCGCGCCGCGATCGAAGCGACGAAGCGCAGCCGTACCGCCGTGCTCACGAAGCTCTACCCCACCCGCTCCCACACGGGCGCCGCGCAGGGCGGCATGGCCGCCGCGCTGGCCAACGTGGAGGAGGACAACTGGGAGTGGCACACCTTCGACACGGTCAAGGGCGGTGACTACCTGGTCGACCAGGACGCCGCCGAGATCCTGGCGAAGGAGGCCATCGACGCGGTCCTCGACCTGGAGAAGATGGGCCTGCCGTTCAACCGCACCCCGAACGGCACCATCGACCAGCGCCGCTTCGGCGGTCACAGCCGCAACCACGGCGAGGCCCCGGTCCGCCGGTCCTGCTACGCGGCCGACCGCACCGGCCACATGATCCTCCAGACGCTGTACCAGAACTGCGTGAAGGAGGGCGTGGAGTTCTTCAACGAGTTCTACGTCCTCGACCAGCTCATCACCGAGGTCGACGGCGTCAAGCACTCGGCCGGTGTCGTCGCGTACGAACTGGCGACCGGTGAGATCCACGTCTTCCAGGCGAAGGCCGTGATCTACGCGTCCGGCGGCACCGGCAAGTTCTTCAAGGTGACGTCGAACGCGCACACGCTGACGGGTGACGGACAGGCGGCGGTCTACCGTCGCGGACTGCCGCTGGAGGACATGGAGTTCTTCCAGTTCCACCCGACCGGCATCTGGCGCATGGGCATCCTGCTGACGGAGGGCGCCCGCGGTGAGGGCGGCATCCTCCGCAACAAGGACGGCGAGCGCTTCATGGAGAAGTACGCGCCGGTGATGAAGGACCTGGCGTCGCGAGACGTGGTTTCGAGGTCCATCTACACGGAGATCCGTGAGGGCCGGGGCTGCGGTCCCGAGGCCGACCACGTCTACCTCGACCTCACGCACCTCCCGCCGGAGCAGCTGGACGCCAAGCTCCCGGACATCACCGAGTTCGCCCGTACCTACCTGGGCATCGAGCCCTACACGGACCCGATCCCGATCCAGCCCACCGCGCACTACGCGATGGGCGGCATCCCGACGAACGTCGAGGGTGAGGTCCTGTCGGACAACACCACGGTCGTCCCGGGCCTGTACGCGGCCGGCGAGGTCGCCTGCGTGTCCGTCCACGGCGCGAACCGCCTGGGCACGAACTCCCTCCTGGACATCAACGTGTTCGGGCGCCGCTCGGGTATCGCCGCGGCGGAGTACTCCTCGAAGGTCGCCTCGCACGTAGAGCTGCCCGAGGACCCGGCCTCCCTGGTCGTCGAGCAGATCGAGCGGCTGCGGTCGTCCACGGGCAACGAGCGCGTGGCGGACATCCGCCGCGAGCTGCAGGAGTGCATGGACGCCAACGTCATGGTGTTCCGCACCGAGCAGACGATCAAGACGGCCGTGGAGAAGATCGCGGAGCTGCGCGAGCGGTACCGGAACGTCTCGATCCAGGACAAGGGCAAGCGGTTCAACACCGACCTGCTGGAGGCCGTCGAGCTCGGCAACCTCCTGGACCTGGCCGAGGTCATGGCGGTCTCCGCCCTCGCCCGCAAGGAGTCCCGCGGCGGTCACTACCGCGAGGACTACCCGAACCGCGACGACGTCAACTTCATGCGCCACACCATGGCGTACCGCGAGGTCGGCGACGACGGCACCGAGTCCATCCGTCTCGACTACAAGCCGGTCGTCCAGACCCGCTACCAGCCGATGGAGCGTAAGTACTGATGGCTACCCCCACCCTGGACAAGGCGGACAGCGCCGGCGCGCCGGAGGCCGGCTTCGCCGACACCCCGTACATCACCGCCACGTTCCGCATCCGCCGCTTCAACTCCGAGGTCTCGGCGGAGGCGGTCTGGGAAGACTTCCAGCTGGAGATCGACCCGAAGGAGCGCGTCCTGGACGCGCTGCACAAGATCAAGTGGGACCTGGACGGCACGCTCACGTTCCGCCGGTCCTGCGCGCACGGCATCTGCGGCTCGGACGCGATGCGGATCAACGGCAGGAACCGCCTTGCCTGCAAGACGCTGATCAAGGACATCAACCCCGAGAAGCCGATCACGGTCGAGCCCATCAAGGGCCTGACGGTCCTGAAGGACCTGGTCGTGGACATGGAGCCGTTCTTCCAGGCATACCGCGACGTCATGCCCTTCCTCATCACGAAGGACACGAACGAGCCGACCCGGGAACGCCTCCAGACGGCGGAGGACCGCGAGCGCTTCGACGACACCACGAAGTGCATCCTCTGCGCGGCCTGCACGTCCTCCTGCCCGGTCTTCTGGAACGACGGCCAGTACTTCGGCCCGGCCGCGATCGTGAACGCCCACCGCTTCATCTTCGACAGCCGTGACGAAGCGGGCGAACAGCGCCTCGAAATCCTGAACGACAAGGACGGCGTCTGGCGCTGCCGCACCACATTCAACTGCACGGACGCCTGCCCCCGAGGCATCGAGGTAACGAAGGCGATCCAGGAAGTGAAGAGGGCACTGATCACTCGTCGGTTCTGACCTCCACGGCCGTACGTTGCCGAAGGCCCTGCTCCCCGGACTACCGGGGGCGGGGCCTTCGTCGCGTACATGCTGTGCGTACAAGGGACTTGGCGGCATACTCGTTCCACCTACGTGGGGTGGGGGTGGTCATGGCGCGGGGAAGACCTGGTCGTACGCGGCTGGGGCTGCGGCTGCTTGTTCTGTGGTGGGTGTCGGTTGCCGACCAAGCTCCCTACTTTCAAACACGGCCTCCGGAGCCCGGCTGGTACGTCTACGTATGCTCCGCCGACGGGTGCGCCCACCCCTCTCTCATTGAGGACGAGGTGGCGGATCCCCTTCCTGAGTGCGCGTGCGGAACAACCATGGACACGCAGCAGATCCTGCCCGGTATGGAACTGGCTGACCTCTCCCTCGGCAAGATCATCTGGGTCTGCGTCAGCTGCCCCGGTCAGCCTCCCGTCCGCACCGGTCGAAGCGCGCCGAACTGCCCGGGTCCCGGTATGCAGCACCACATGAAACGCTTCTCCACGTAGGGGACGAGTCGTAAATGTTGAAGGGTCTTATCGAGGCGGGCGGCAAGGTCCTGGGCGGGGCGCGGTTCAGCCTCCTGAGCATTCTGCCGAGTGTCCTGGTGATCGGCGTCGTTGCCACCCTCGTGCGCGCGCACCTGTACGACCCCGACGCACACGTGGACTTCGGCGCCGTGCTCCCGGAGAAGCGGGATGCGGCAGCCTTGGCCCTAGGGACCTTTTTCATCTTCGTGGGCGGGGTGATTCTGCGCCCCTTCGAAGCCGCACTGGTCCAGCTCCTCGAAGGCTACTGGACTCGTCCGTCCCCTTTGGCGCCTCTGCGCGGTGCCGCAACCGAACGCCACCGCCGCCGCAGAAACCGTGCGATCGCTACTCTCGAATTCGCCAAACCGGGCACCGCCGTCAGCACCACCGCACAGGCGACCGTGGCCCGTCCATTGCACATGCTGGCGTCGGAAGCCAAGGAAACCGCAAAACAGCAACGCCGGATGAAACAGGCGCAGCGCATCCGGAACAGGTATCCGACCGAGGTCCGCGAGCTGGAACTGCCAGACAATGAATGGCGGGACAAGCACGGCGAGTTGATGGCCACCGAGCTCGGCAACGCCCTGCTGCGGGCGGAGCGTCTCTCGGGGGACCGCTACGGGCTGGACATGATGCGCACGTACCCACGGATCTATCCTTTCGTGTCCGAAAGGCTCAACGGCGCCGTAACCCAACAGATGGATGTCATCGCCTCGACCGCCTCCCTCTGTGTCTCGCTGGCAATCTGCACGGTGGCCACCCTGCCGCTGATACTCCGACTCGATGCCTGGTCATTGCTGCCCGTACTTCCCGCTGTCATGGCTGCACTCGCCTACCGCGGCGCTGTCGCCGCGGCGCTCCACCACGCGGTGCTGCTGTGCGCAGTCTTCGATCTGCACCGGTTCGACCTGGTCAAAGCGTTCCACTACAAGCCGGAAACCAACGCATCGGACTTCGTGCAGGTGAACGAGCTGATCTCGGAATTCATAGCCCAGGACGACAGTCGGCTCGATACTCACGCCAGCCTCAAGCGCGAAGTCATGGACCACACTGTGGATGCCCCAGTAAGCGCAGACACCACTGCCTCACAAGGAACGAATGGCAACGGATCCGCCTAGCCCCAGAACATTGAGCAGCACTCGGCGAGGCATTTCCTCACCCACCAATGTGCGATAGGTGTCTGTGTCCGCGTACACGGCGACGCGGTCGGCGTAGTGAACGGCCAGAGTGTTCTCCACATTGCCGCGCACAACCGCGCAGCGCGACGGCAGGACGAGTTCGACCCTGCCGAAGCAGACCATGACATCGACCTCCAGCACCTTGTACCCCCCGTCGGGCTCAGGGTCACTGGTGAACTGAGCTCCCGAGAGATCTATCCGCGCGTCCCCGAACCACGAACTCACCGCCACGTTCTGCAATGGCACGGTCTCCGTTGCGACGCGCTTACGCACCGGAAGCACAATGCTCCGATAGAGCCTGAACGGCAGTTCGTCCTCCACGACCGCGGGCCGGGGCCGCACGCCGAGCGCGAGCGCTGCCCCCAGTGCGATCACGACGCCAGGCCACACCCTGCCCGCGCTCGCCTCCCCCAAGTACCCCGCGTTGTAAGCCGCCCACAGTCCGCCGCCGGCGATGAGAACGAGCGGCGCGGCAAGCAGTCCTCTCGGCACCGCCGCTCGCAGGACCAGCAGCAGTCCGAGTGCGACCAACACATACGGCAGCGCCGACAGTGCCCACCGTCCGCCCGAGCGGACCGCCGACCCCCCGCCCAGCAGCCAGACCGTGCCGACGACAACCACCAGCAGCCCGAAGGCAATTCGCACGCGGCCCACCGGCTCCCCCTCCCGCAATCAGCCTGAAGAGTACTGAAGCCTCCATGACAGGTCCCGTGCCGGGCAGGGGCAGGCTCAGGGTGACGTCAGGGGCGCGTCCGGGATCCTCCCTATGGAGGCGGCGCATGTGTGGCGCGAGGCTGGTGTGCATGGCGAACTTACTTGGGCGCAAGAAGCGTTGGAGGACGGCGGCCGCCGCCGGAGCAGTGGCGGCCCTGCTGGTGGCGGGGGCCGTGCCTGCGGTGGCCGCGGGCTCCGGGCACGGTGTGGTCCGTGGTGACCGGGGGCTCGGCAACAGTGGCCGAGGGCTCGACAAGGAGGCGTTGCGGGCGGCGCTCGCCGGGCTGCCCGATGAGAACGTGACGGGCGGGCTGATCCGGATGTCCGGGACGGACGGCCGCTGGTCGGGTACGGCCGGTCCGTCCGTGCCGGCCGCCGACGCGCACTTCAGGATCGGCAGCGTCACGAAGATCTTCACCTCGACCGTACTGCTCCAACTGGCCGCCGAGGGACGGCTGACCTTGGGCGACACCGTGCAGGAGCTGGTGCCGGGCTTGCTGCCACCCGGCTACTACCCCGTCACCGTGGGCCAGTTGCTCAGCCACACCAGCGGGCTGCAGATCATGACCTGCGCCACGGAGGACATGTCACCGCGCGAGGCAGTGGACGCCTCACTGGCCTGCGGAGAACCGACGGAACCGGGCAGAGCCACGCGCTACAACGGCATCAACTACTTCATCGCGGGGCTGATCATCGAGCAGGTGACCGGACACGCGTACGGCTCCGAGGTCCGCTCCCGGATACTCAAACCCCTTCGGCTACGTGACACGTACGTCCCGGCCCTCGACGACTCGTCGATCCCGGCGCCCCACACCCGCGGCCTCGTGGCGGTGCCGGGCTCCGGCGAGCTCAAGGACGTGAGCGTCCAGAACCCGTACGGGTGGGCGGAGGGCGGCATGATCTCCAACGCCCCCGATCTGGCCCGCTTCTTCACGGCCCTGTACCGCGGTCGCCTCCTCCCTCCGGCCCAGCAGAAGGACCTCTTCCGGATGCCCGCCGCGGCGAGCGGCGACACGCAGTTCAGCTACGGCGGGCTCCAGCGCACCGAGTTCCCCGACGGCACGGTCGTCTGGGGCAAGAGCGGGCACGTCCCCGGCTACACGAGCGGCACCTTCGCCACCCGTGACCTCCGCCGCCTCCTCGTCTACTCCCTCAACCCGACGGACCGGAACCCCGAACTGCCGTACGTCCTGCGGATAGCGGGGGCGGCGTTCGACGTACCGATACCGGCTACAGCTGGCTGAGGATCGTCGGGTCCGTGATCTCGGTGTCCTTGGCCAGCATCATCGCCTTGCTGAGGATGACGGCGAGGGTGCGGTCTCCCTCGTAGGGGAGGTAGCCGGCCTGGGGCGTCGCCGCGGACTTCGGCACGATGCACAGGTACTGGTCGTTCGGGGTCATGAGAATGTTGCCCGAGCCGAGGTGGATCTTGTACGTGTGACGCTCGCCCTTCACATGCAGGAAACGGCCCTCCAGGGTGCAGCGGTCGGCTATCGCGAGCCGGGGGATCAGGCGGTCGAGGAGTGCCCGGCGGGTCTCGGCGCTCTGGTTCAGCTCGCCGAAGCTGTACCCCGACCAGTACTCCTGGAAGCGGCCGCCGGGGCCGCCGTCCTGCCAGGTCGGGTCGTTGCCGACGCTCGCGACGCCCACGAACAGGTCGACGTCGCGCAGGACTTCGGAGAGGGCGAGGGGTGGGATCTCGGTGAGGGGCAGCGGCTCGACCGGGTCCTGCCCGTCCTGCAGCCACATGCTGTACTCGCCGCCGTAGCAGTGCGCCGAGTTCTCCGGGGCGTCGATCGGGTAGAAGCGGACCTGGTCGGTGCGCAGCCGCAGATAGCTGCCGGACTCCGTGGTGTCCTCGTCGTACTCCTCGCCGTCGCCCTCGATCCAGTACTCGGCACGCAGGCCCCACTGGGGCAGCTCCCGGACGGCCGGCGGGGCCGAGTCGTCGACGCACAGCCGGAGCTTGTTGCGCCAACCCCTGATCGCGGCCAGCGAGTTGAACTGGTGCTGCCGCAGCACGTGCGCCGCGAAACGGTTCGAGTACGTGCCCGTGGCGCGCTCGGCGTCGGTGAGCAGGTACACCTCGCGGTGGGCCTGCTTGAACGGCTGGGTGATCTCGTGCCGCTCCAGCCAGTCGCGCCAGGCGACGACCTCGGCGGGTTCGCGCCCGACCGGGTGCCAGAGCTCGACCTCCGAACCCGTGGTCACCGGGTCGTCGGTGAGTGTGCGCAGCTCGCCGTCGGCGAACCCGACCGGTCTGCCGTCGACCGTCCACAGGAGGCGCCTGGCGAGGGTGCCGACCAGCGGGTGGTCGATGTAACGCTCGCGCCAGGCGTCGTACGCCCAGGTGCGCCGGGCCAGGAACTGGCGGTCGAGCCGCTCCGCCTGTGCCGAGAGCATCTTGTCGATGTCCTTGGCGGCCGCCTTGAGTTCCTTGAACTCGTCGGCGTGGTCCCGCTTCACGGCGGCGGGCACGCTCTTGACCTCCTTGCCGGCCGCGTTGCGCCAGCCGAGCACGGACTTGGTGCCGTGGACCTCGATGAGGGCGGTGACGTCCCCGAGTAGGTGCCGGGCACGCCCCACCTCGGTGAGACCGTACGCCGGGACGGCGAGCTCCTCGATCTCCTCGCGGCTCAGGCCGAGCGCGGTGGCGCGCGCCTCCAGCGCTCCGTCGAGCAGCTTCGCCGTGTTCTTGTACGTCACCCGCGTGGCCAGGCGGGCCAGTTCGGCGAGGGCGGCCTCGCTGTCGACGCGGGAGAGCGCGATGACGCCGGCGTTGGCGACCTTCGGGTTGCGCGGGCCGATTCCGGCGACCTTCTTGAGGGAGGTCTCGACGAGCGTGCCCAGCGCCCGGGCCGTGTCGGGGTGCGGCGGCAGGAGGGACAGCAGCCAGGCGAGGCCCCGCAGGGCGTTGGCGTTGTAGGGGTCGAAGGCGTTGTTGACGTCCGGCTCGTACGTCTGGCGTTCCAGCGGGATGGTGCGCGGGCGGCCGACGAGAGCGAGCCAGGACAGCAGGGTCCGCGCGACCCGGTCCGCTCCGAGGGTGTCGATGAGGGCCTGGGCCTGCTTGTCCCACTTGGCACTGGGCTTGGAGGCGGTGGCCGTGAGCGCGTGGACGAGCAGGGCGTGCCAGGGGTCGTCCGGGCCGGTGAGCTGCTCCATGGCGTGATCGGCCCATGCCTCGCCGACGTTGAGGACAGGGGTGGTGAGCTTCCTGACCAGCTCCACGAGGTGCTCCGAGCGGTAGGCGACCAGGGCCGTACGACGGAAGACGGCCACGACGGCCGGCGCGAGCTGTCGGCCGGTCGCGAGCTCCGCCTCGGCCAGGAGGTCGAGGCGCGTGGCGTGCCAGTAGGAGTGCCGGGCACCGAGCGATTCGAGCTCCGCCAGCCGCTCGGTGGGGAGGAAGCAGTCGTCGGGCAGGTCACGGGCGACGACGCCGAGCAGCGTCAGCACCTTCTGCCGGGTCTCCGACTCCTTGCCGAGCGACTGGAAGCGCTCGATGAGCGCGTGGGCGAGCCGGCGACGCTCCTCCATGGGGAGGTTGCGCAGGGTGTCGAAGAGCTCGCTCCAGTCGTCACCCCAGAAGCCGTGGTTGGCGACAGCGGCCTTCAGCGCCTCGTCGGCGAGTCTGCCCATGTTCCCCGCGGCGATCTGGTTGCGGATCTTCTGCTTGTGCGATCGCATCGACGTCATCAGCCACCCACCAGCGCGACGAGCTTCAGGAACGTGACCTCGGTGCCGAGCGCAAGCTCGATCTCCTCGTCGAGGTCGGTGAGCTGCCGGTCCCCCACCAGGACCAGGAAGCCGTTCCCCGCGAAGGCCTTGAGCGCCAGCTCGGTCTGCGCCTCGGGGTCTATCCGCCGGGGCGTCCGCAACGCGTACCCGTTCAGCACGCGCTCGGTGTCCTTGGGCTGCACGAGTCCCTGGAACACCTCCGGCGTACGCGCGTTGAACTCGGCGACCTCCTGAAAGACCCGCCGACGGATCAACTCGCGCAGTGCGAGCCGCTCCTCGGCGATCTCCAGCCCCCAGCCAACGCCGCGGTCCCCGCTTGTCGTCTCGTCAACGAACGTCACCATTCCCATGCCGTCGACAGTACGAGGCGCCACTGACAATCAGTCACCGCGGGGGAGAACCAGGCGGCGGGGCCCCGGTTTCGGGGCCCCGCCGCACCGCGGGCAGTACCGTCCGCAGCGGACCGTACCGTCCACTGCTGGCCGTACAGTCCACTGCTGGCCGTACCATCCTCGCTACCCGCGGCGGCGCAGCGACGGGTCCGTCAACGCGGGCTGCTCGACGAAGTAGTTGTCGGCCCGGTTCAGGTCCGTGCCGGGCGGAACGATCTCGTCGATGCGGTCCAGGATCGCGTCGTCGAGGGTGACGTCGGCGCCCGCCAGCAGGTCGGTGAGCTGGTCCATCGTGCGCGGGCCGATGATGGCCGAGGTGACGCCCGGGTGGGCGCGCACGAAGGCCAGGGCCAGATGCGGGAGCGGGAGACCGGCGTCGGCGGCGACCTTCTTGAGGTCGGCGACCGCGGCGAGCTTGGCCGCGTTGCCGGGCAGGGCCGGGTCGAACTTGAAGCCCTCCAGCTTGGCACGCCCGCTGGCCGCGAGGTCACGGCCGGAGAGCCAGCCGGCACTGAGCGGGCCCCAGGTCAGCGTGCCCATGCCGTAGCGCTGGGCCGCCGGCAGGATGCTGCCCTCCGCCCCGCGGGCCAGGATCGAGTAGGGCGGCTGCTCGGTACGGAACCGGACGTGGCCGCGCCGCTCGGCCGTCCACTGGGCCTCCACGATCTGGTCGGCCGGGAAGGAGGAGGAGCCCACGACCCGTACCTTTCCGGACCGTACGAGGTCGGACAGGGCGGACAGGGTCTCGTCGATGTCCGTGAGCGGGTCGGGGCGGTGCATCTGGTAGAGGTCGATGTAGTCGGTGTCCAGGCGCCGCAGGCTGTCCTCGACCGCGCGCATGATGTAGCGGCGCGAGCCTCCCGCCAGGTTGGGCTCGTCGCCCATGGGCAGCCGGAACTTGGTGGCGAGGACGACCTCCTCGCGGCGCCCCTTGAGGGCCTTGCCGACGATCTCCTCGGACTCGCCGGTGCTGTAGATGTCGGCGGTGTCCACGAAGTTGATGCCCGCTTCCAGGGCCGCGTGGATGATCCGTACGGAATCCTCGTGGTCGGGGTTGCCGATCTCCCCGAACATCATCGCGCCGAGCGCGTACTCGCTGACCGAGATGCCGGTGCCGCCCAGAATCCTGCGCTGCATAGGGGTCGAGCCTCCTTGGGCTTCACATGGCTGTGTGGATACGTTTCGACCCTCCCTCCCGCCGGACATCCGGACCAGGCCCGGTCCAGCCTGGGTCTGGCAGTACCAGGAACCGGCGCAGGAGGAACCGTGCGCGGCGATGGATCCGGCTGGGCGATACTCGGAGCATGGTCACGCGTCCCGAACCCGACATCAGCGCGTTCCTCAAGGCCCGGCGTGCCGCTCTCGACCCGGCCGAGCTGGGGCTCCCGGCGGGGGTCAACCGCAGACGGGTGCCGGGCCTGCGGCGCGAGGAGGCCGCCCAGCTGGCGGGGATCAGCGTGGACTACTACACACGCATCGAGCAGGGCCGTACGCCCAACATCTCGGACTCCGTCCTGGACTCCGTCGCCCGCGCGCTGCGGCTGACCGACTCCGAGTACGCCTACCTGCGGGACCTCACCCTTCCCGGACGCAGGACGCCGACGACGGGGACCACGACGGCCTCGCAGCAGGTGCGGCAGGGCATCCGGCTGCTGTTGGACGCCATGGAGGACGTGCCCGCGTATGTGTGCAGCGCGGCCATGGACGTCCTGGCCTGGAACACGCTCGGCGGGCGGATCTCGTACGACTTCGCCGCGATGGAGCCGCGTGAGCGGAATCTGGCCCGGCTGTACTTCCTGCACGAGGAGCGGTCCAGGTCGCTGTATCCGGAATGGGAGGCGGGCGGCGAGTACATGGCGGCGACGCTCCGCGCCGACGTGGGCCGGCACCCCGGCGATCCCGCCCTCGGCGCACTGATCACCGACCTGCTGGCGCAGAGCGCGCTGTTCCGCCGCTGCTGGGACCAGCAGCACGTACGGGGCCTGTGCTACGGCGTGAAGCACATCACCCACCCGGACATGGGCGAGCTTTGGCTGCACTACGAGTCGCTGCCGCTGCCCTCCGATCCCGGCCAGACGCTGGTCACGTACACGGCGGAGCCCGGCTCCGCGACGGACAGGGCGTTGCGGCTGCTCGCCACGCGCGCGACGCCGCAGCCGGTTCCGTCGCCCTGAGCGGACGGCGACCTATTCTGACGGTATGTCAGGTGACGAGTCGTACGAACTGCTCGGTTTCGACAACGTGCTGCTGCCCGTCGGGAACCTCGACGAGGCGCTGGGCTTCTACGGACGGGCCGGGTTTCCGGTGGCCTTCCGCCTGGACGAGGCCGGGATCGCCCTGCTGAAGGTCGGGAACGAGACTCCGGGCGTGCTGCTGCGCGTGGACGAGGAGCTCGGACAGCGGGGGCCGTCCTGGCCGGCGTGCCGCGTGTGGCTGGAGGTGCGGGACGCCCGGGTGACGGCGCGGGCGCTGAGCGCGGCCGGGATCCAGCCCCTGGACGAGCCTTTCCCGGTGGCCACCGGCTGGACGGTCGAGATCGCCGACCCCTGGGGCAACGTCATCGGCTTCACGGACTACGGCAAGCGGCCGGAGCTGGCACGCACCGGCTGAGCGCCGCGCGCGGCACCGACCGAGCGCCCAGCCACCCAGTAGGCCCCCCAGGGCCCCTCCCCACCCCCTCGCGGCCTGAGCCGCACGTCACATCCGCATGCCCCGCAACCGACTTGAACACGTTCAAAAACAGGTCTACATTCTTCCTCGACAGCGCGTTTTGAACGCGTTCAAGAAGACGGGAAGGGGTGGGGACATGGACCTCACGGTCGTCGCGTATGTCATATATCTGCTGGTCAGCGTGGCGCTGACGATCTGGGTGGCACGGACGCTCAGCCAGAACGGGCGGATCTTTCTGGCGGATGTGCTGCACGGGAACGAGAAGCTCGCGGACGCCGTCAACCACCTGCTGGTGGTGGGCTTCTACCTGGTGAACCTGGGCTTCGTGGCCCTCTATCTGAGCCAGGACGAGGAAATCGCCGACGCCCGTGGGGTCTTCGAGGCCCTGTCGACGAAGCTCGGCGTGGTGCTCCTGGTGCTCGGCGCCATGCACCTGGGCAATGTGTACGTCCTCAACAAGATCCGGCGCCGGGGCCTCATGGAGCGCGAGCAGCAGCCGCCCGTGCCGCCGCAGGACTGGGTCGCCCCGGCGGTCGGGGCGTGACCGCGATGGCCACCGCCGCCACCCCGGACCGGGACGCCGCGCGCGTCCCGGTCCGCGGGCTCACCGTCCTGTACGACGCGCAGTGCTCGCTCTGCGCCTTCGTCCGCGACTGGCTCGTACGGCAGCGCCAGTTGGTGCCGCTGGAGCTGGTGCCCGCCGGCTCGGAGGCCGCCATGCGGCGCTTCCCGGGGCTCGACCACGCGGCGACGCTCGACGAGATCACCGTGATCGGCGACTCGGGCCAGGTCTACCGGGGCACCGCCGCCTGGATCGTCACCCTGTGGGCACTGGCCGAGCACCGCCCGACGGCCCACCGGTTCAGCACCCCGGCCGGGGCGCGGCTCGCGCGCGGCGCGGTCCTGGCCGCCGCCAAGTGGCGTGAGGGCCAGTGGGCGCGCAGGCACGGCGCCTGGGGCGGGAGCGCGTACTACGGGGCCGACGGATGGCAGTACTCCCCGGCCACGGGCTGGACCTACGACGCACCCGCCTGCGACAGCGACACCTGCGCGCCTCGTTAGGCTCTCTCCCGTGCCAGCAGCGAAAGACAGCGCCAGTCGTCCGGACGGCCCCGCGGAGCCGGAGGGCCCCGCCCGGCCGTCCCGAACGCCCGCCAAGAGCGAGCAGACCCGGGCCCTGATCCTGGAGACGGCGATGCGCCTGTTCCAGGAGCGGGGCTACGAGAAGACGACGATGCGGGCCATCGCCAAGGAGGCCGGGGTCTCCGTAGGCAACGCGTACTACTACTTCGCCGGCAAGGAACACCTGATCCAGGGCTTCTACGACCGGCTCGCCGCCGAGCACCGGGCGGCGGTCCGCGAGGTCATGGACCAGGAGAAGGATCTGGAGGCCCGGATCGCCGGGGTGCTGAAGGCGTGGCTGGACGTGGCGACGCCGTACCACGAGTTCGCGGTGCAGTTCTTCAAGAACGCGGCCGATCCGGACAGCCCGCTCAGCCCGTTCTCCGCCGAGTCGGAGCACGCGCGCGTGGAGGCCATCGGGGTCTGCCGGGAGGTCCTGGCGGGCTCCAAGGCGAAGATCCCGGAGGAACTGCGGGAGGTGCTCCCCGAGTTGCTGTGGCTCTCCCAGATGGGGCTCGTCCTGTACTGGATCTTCGACCGTACGGAGGGCCGCGAGCGCAGTTACCGCCTCGCCGAACGAGGTGCCCGTCTCACCTCGCTCGGCATCTCGCTGGCCCGTTTCCGGGTGCTGCGGCCCCTGGTCCGTGAGGTTCACGGGCTGTTCACGGACTTCCTGCCGGGGATGACGAACGCACTGCCCGACCCCGCCAAGAAGTCCGCGAAATAGCGCCCCCGCGCGGTCAGTTCACGGCGTCCACCTCGTCCTCGGCCAGCTCCACGTCGTACACCAGGGGCTCGGCGCCGACCATCACGTGCCGGGCGCGGGAGGGGTGCTCGGCGGCCGTCACGGCCAGCAGGTACGAGCCCGCGGAGGGCACCGAGACGATGTACGAGCCGTCGGCCAGGGACGTCACCCGGTCGAGCTGACGGCCGCCCTTGGAGAGCAGGGTCAGCGCGGCGCCCTCGACCGGTGCGCCGTCCGGGGTGCGGACGAAGCCGTGGATCACGGTCGAACCGCCGTCGGCGTCGTCGGGCACGCGCGCGTGGGGCTCGGAAACCTCCTCCTCGCGGGGCTCGACCGCCAGATGCGGCAGCCGCTTCTCCAGGCCGGCGGGCAGCCACCAGTTGGAGTTCCCCAGGAGGTGCATCGCGGCCGGCACCAGCGCCGTACGCAGGATGAACGCGTCCAGTGCGACCGCCGCCGCGAGCCCGATGCCCGCCATCGCGCCCTCCATGTCGCCGCTGAGGACGAACGCGGAGAAGACGCAGATCATGATCAGGGCCGCGCAGTTGATGACCCGGCTGGTCTCGGCGAGGCCGACCCGGACCGCCCGCGCGTTGTCCTTGGTGTGCACCCATTCCTCGTGCATGCGGCTCACCAGGAACACCTGGTAGTCCATCGAGAGCCCGAAGAGCAGCGACAGCATGATGACCGGCAGGAAGGCGGTGATCGGCCCCTCCTTGCCGATGCCGAGGAGTTCCGTGCCCCAGCCCCACTGGAAGATCGCGACGAGCACTCCGAAGGACGCGGCGGCCGCGATGAGGTTCATCAGGGCCGCTGTCAGCGGCACCACCAGGGAGCGGAAGGCCACCATCAGCAGCAGGAAGCCGAGCGTGATGATCGCCGCGACGAAGTACGGCAGCCGGTCCCCCGTGACGGCCGCGAAGTCCTTGAAGACGGCGGTCACTCCGCCCACATGGGCCTCGGTTCCGGACTCCGGGATCACGTCGTCCCGCAGCCGGTCGATCAGCTGGTCCGTCTTCTCGGACTGCGGTGACGTGGTGGGCACGACCTGGATCACCGTGACGCCCTGGGAGGGCGGCGCGGCGGCGACCTGGGCGACGCCCTCCGTCGACCGGATCGTCGACACGAGCGCGTCCGCGTCACCGCCGTCCACGACGACCTGGAGCGGGCCGTTGAAGCCGGGCCCGAAGCCCTCGGCGAGCAGGTCGTACGCCTGGCGTGTCGTCGTCGAGTCCTTGTGGTTGCCCTGGTCGGTGGCGCCGAGCCGGATCGACAGGACGGGCAGCGCGAGGATCACCATCACGACCAGTGCCCCGGCGGCGATCGAGCGCGGCCGCTTCTGCACGTACGAGGACCAGCGGGCCGCGAGGCCGCTCGCCTCGGCCGGCTCCGGTCCCGTCGCGGCGAGCCTGCGGCGCTGCTTGCGGCTGAGGACGCGCATGCCGAGCATGCCGAGGAGCGCGGGCAGCAGGGTGGTCGCGGCGAGGACGCTGAGCACGGCGGTGAGCGAGGTCGCGACGACCACACCGTCCAGGAAGCGCATGTTCATCACGAGCATGCCGGCGAGCGCGATGCACACCGTGCCGCCCGCGAACAGCACGGCACGGCCCGAGGTGTTGAGCGCCGTGACGGCGGCCTCCTCGGGCTTCATGCCGCGCAGGATGCCCCGCCGGTGCCGCGTCACGATGAACAGCGCGTAGTCGATGCCCACGCCGAGACCGATCAACGAGCCCAGCAGTGGGGCCACTTCGGGTACGTCGGTGACATGGCTGAGCAGTGAGGTCGCCATCAGGCCGGTGCCGAGGGCCGCGATCGCGACGACGAGCGGCAGCAGCATCGCGAAGAGCGAGCCGAAGGCGAGGAAGAGGACGACCGCCGCGGCCAGGATGCCGACCATCTCGGCGATACCGGTGGGCGGTTCCTGGATCCGGGTGATCGCCTGGCCGCCCAGCTCCACCTGGAGACCGGCGCGTTCGGCGTCCTGCGACGTGTCGACGACGTCCTGGACCAGTTCCTTGGGGACGCCGTTCGCCTGCTCGGTGAAGGTCACCTGGGCGTAGGCGATCCGCCCGTTCTCGCTGATCTGGGTGGCCCCCTGGGCGGCGTACGGGCTGCTGACGTCGCCGACGCCCTTCATGCGCCCGATCTCCTCCAGGGCGGGCTCGATCCGGGAGCGTACGGAATCGTCCCGTACGGATCCGTCGTCGACCTTCCACACCACCGTGTCGGTGTCGCCCGAACGCTCCGGGAAGGCCTTCTCCATCAGGTCGTACGCGCGCGTGGAGTCCGTGTTCGGAAGGGTGAAGGTGTCCGCGTAGTTCGTGCCCGCGGCAGATCCCGCGAAGCCGAGCCCCAACAGCGCCCCCACCCACAACAACAGGACCACCAGCCGGTGCCGATAGCACCACCGTGCCAATGTCGTCACGCCTCAACGCTCCTTAGTCGGTCGTCGGTCGGTCCCCCAGGTCCTGCGGCTCAGCATCGGGGTGGCGCGCACCCGTGGACACGACTCGGCCATGACTCACAAGGAACTCCAAAGCACGACCCGGCCCCGTTGTCAGTGCCCGCGCCGATACTGGGGACATGACCGTTCACGAGGGGGCGACCGTCCTGGTCGTCGAGGACGAACCGAGCATCGCGGACGTCCTGGCCATCGCTCTGCGCTACCACCGCTTCGAGGTGATGACGGCAGGGACCGTGCGCCAGGCGCTGACGCTGGCCGAGCGCACCCGCCCGGACGCCGCGCTCCTCGACGTGATGCTTCCGGACGGCGACGGCCGTGCGCTGGGCCGCGAACTGCGCGCGAAACAACCCGACCTGGCCCTGGTGTTCCTGACCGCGCGGGACGCGCCCACCGAGATCGTCGGCGCGCTCGCCTTCGGCGACGACTACATCACCAAGCCGTTCAACATCGACGAGGTGATCGCCCGCATCACCGCGGTCCTGCGCCGCACCCGCCCGGCCGACGTCCTCCCCGAGCGCCCGCCCCTGCGCTACGGAGACCTGGAGCTGGACGAGACGACGTACTCGGTGCACTGCGCGGGACGCTCGGTCGAGCTCACCCCCACCGAGTACGCGCTCCTGCGCTTCCTTGTGCGCAACGGCGGCCGGATCGTCCCCAAGGAGCAACTCCTGCGCCACGTCTGGCAGTACGAGCACTCGGCCGAGTCGACCGTCGTCGAGACGTACATCAGCTATCTGCGGCGCAAACTCGACGCCCTCGGCGCCCCGGTGATCACGACACGCCGGGGCGTCGGATACGGGCTCGCATGATCTTCCGGCGCCACCACAGCCATGGCATCCACTCGCTGCGCGGCAAGCTGACGCTGGCCAACGTGGCGCTGCTGGCGCTCGGCATCATCGTGGCGACGGCGGTCAGCCTGATGGGCATGCAGTACTACCTCCTGGACCAGGTCGACTCGGAGTTGCTCAAGACCCGGGACTCACTGGGGAGTACGCAGATCACCGCGCGGCAGATCGACTCGATGAGCGCGCTGGCCTTCGTCCGCGACGGGAAGATCCCGGAATCGCAGGGGCCGCCGAACTCGGACTCCCTCTTCGCCCTGGTCGACACGACGGGACACACCCTCACGATCGGCTCCTTCGAACCGACGGACAACCAGCGGGCGCTGGCCGAGGCCGTGGACGACCCCCGGTCCCTCACCGGTGACGCAGAGCCGCGGGACGTGAGCGTGAACGGCGCCCCGTTCCGGGTCATAGGTGTCTCCCTCACGGACGGCACGACCATCCTGCTGGCCACCTCGACGGACGCCCTGCACAAGGGCATGGCCAAGGCCCTCAAGCTCGATCTGACCTTCGGTGCCCTGCTGCTGGCGCTCCTCGCCGTACTGACCATGCTCAGCGTGAGCCGCCGGCTGCGGCCCCTGGAGGACATGGTCGAGACGTCGTCGGCGATCGCCGAGGGGGATCTGGCCCGGCGCGTGCCCTCCAGCCACCACCCGACCCAGGAGGTCGAGCAGCTGCGGCTCGCCCTCAACTCGATGCTCCACCAGGTCGAGTCGGCGTACCGCACCCGCGAGCGGAGCGCCACGCAGCTGCGCCGCTTCGTCGCGGACGCCTCCCACGAACTGCGGACGCCGCTGTCGGCGATCCGCGGCTACCTCCAGCTGTACGACAAGGGCATGCTGCGCGAGCCGGGTGAGCGCAAGCGGGCCTGGGACCGGATGACCGGTGAGGCCGACCGCATGGCCCGCCTGGTCGACGAGCTGCTCACCCTGGCCCGCCTCGACCAGCAGCCCGAACTGCGCTTCAAGAACGTCGACCTGAGCCGTCTCGTGCGGGACGCGGCCGAGGACCTGCGGGCCCAGCAGCCCGAGCGGCCGGTGTCCGTGGGCGCCGACGGGGCCCTGCTGATACACGCCGACGAGTCGGGCCTGCGTCAGATCCTGGGCAACCTCGTGGCGAACGTACGGACGCACACGCCGGCGGATGTCGCTGTCACGCTCGGTCTGGAGCGGGTCGACGGGGTCGTCCGGCTCTGTGTCGCCGACGAGGGGCCCGGTCTTGACGAGGATGACGCCTCGCGGATTTTCGACCGGTTCTTCCGGGCGGGTGGGGGTGCGGGGAGTGGGCTCGGCATGGCCATCGTTCAGGGGGTGGTCGTGGCCCATGGGGGTGAGGTGGAGGTGCGGACGGCTCCGGGGGAGGGGCTGGCGGTGACGGTTACGTTGCCTGCGAAGACTTGCGGTTGATTTGTGTGTGTGGGGGGCTTGCGGTGCGTTGTGGGCTGCGGGCCGGTGGGGGCTTGTCGCGCAGTTCCCCGCGCCCCTGAAGGACGGGGCTGCGCCCCTGTCCTTCGTCCTCCGCAAGGCGCTACGCCGCCGGGACCAGGGCCCATACCGTCTTGCCGTATCTTCCTCGGCTCCATACTCCCCAGGCGGTTGTGAGGTGTTCGACCAGGGTCAGGCCTCGGCCGGACTCCTCGTCGTACTCTCCGACCACCCGCAGGCGGGGCTGGACGGGGCTCTCGTCGGAGACCTCGATGAGGCAGGAACCGTCCGCGAGTACGGTGACGGCGACCTCGAACTCCCGCTCCAGCAGCGGCCCGTGGCGTACCGCGTTGGTCGCGAGCTCGGACACGAGCAGCACGACGTCCTCGAAGGCCTGCTCCCCCTTGCTGTGCCCCCAGTTCGACAGATGGTCACGCACCCGGCGCCGGGCGAGCCCGACCGAAGCCGGATGCCGGGGCAGCCGGAAGGAGTTGCGTCTCAACACGTTTGCTCCTCACCCCACGCACACCTTCGTCACAAGGTGCTGCGTGGGGTGAGCCCATCGCGTCACTGACGCAATCGTCAACCCCGCGCGAACGCGTCAGATCCGGTCGAGACTCCACAGCCGGAAGACCCCGGTGCCGTCCGAGAGGTACTGTCCGCCACCCACGGCCTCGCTGCTCAGTACGTAATCCTTGCGCTGCCACAGCGGAACGAGCGGAACATCGCGGGCGACGTCGTCCTGGACCACCCGGAAGTCACCCTCGGTACGGCCGCGGTCCGCGTACTGCCGACTGTCCTGAATCCGCCGGTCCACGTCCTTGCTGCTGTAGCCGTTCTTCATGCTGCCGCCGGTGCCGACCAGCGGCGCGGTGAAGTTGTCCGGGTCGGGGAAGTCGGCGACCCAGCCGACGGCGTACGCGTCCAGCTCACCGTCCGCGTACCGCTTCTGGAAGTCGGTCCACTCGTAGCCCTTGAGCGTCACCTGGAACAGTCCGCCCCGCTCCAGCTGCCGTTTGAGCTCGGCGGCTTCCGCGCCGGCCGCGTCCCTGCCCTTCGCGTAGCCGTAGGTGAAGCGCACGGGTGTCTTCACCCCGGCGGCGGCGAGCAGCGTCTTCGCCCGCGCGGGATCGGGTTTCGGGTAGGCGTCGAAGAAGGAGGCCGTGTGCCCGGTGATGCCCGCGGGGATCAGCGAGTAGAGCGGATCCACGGTGCCCTGGTACGTCGTGGTGGCCAGCTCGTCGCGGTCGACCAGCAGGGCCAGCGCCTGCCGTACCCGGCGGTCGTGGAGCGGTGATCCGGCCCTCACATTGAGGTACAGATTGCGGGTCTCGGCGCCGGCCGCCTCCGTGACGCGATGGCCGGGATCGCTCGGCGAAAGACCCGCAAGCACCTTCGGCGGCAGCGTGCGCGCGACGACGTCCACCTTCTTGGCCTTCCAGGCGGCGTCGAGTTTCCCGGGGGTCGCGTAGTAGCGCACGACGGCGGATTCACCCTTGGTCTGCGCCGCCCCCCGATAGCGTGAGTTCGGCGTCAGAACGGCCCGCTGATCCTTCGTGTACGTCTTCAGTGTGTACGGTCCCGAGCCGTCGACCCCGTTGCCGGTACGCAGCGAGTGCCCGGAGTAGCGGGTGCGGTCGACGATCGAACCGGCGCCGGTGGCGACCTTGAACGGGAACGTGGCGTCCGGCGACGACAGATGGAAGGTGACGGTGAGCCCTTCCGCGTCCACCGACCCCAGCGTGTCGAACAACGGGGCCGGTCCCACGGCCGAGTCGATGGACCTGACCCGGTCGAAGGAGAACTTCACGTCCTCGGCGGTCATCCTGTGCCCGCTGGGAAACGTGATGCCGTCCTTCAGCGTGCACCGGTACGTGGTCAGGCCCGTACCCACGAATCCGCAGCTCCTGGCGGCGTCGGGCACGGGGTCCGCGCCGCCCGGCGCGAAGGTCAACAGCGACTGGAATACGTTGCTGAACAGGTCCCAGGATCCGGCGTCGTAGGCGCCCGCCGGATCGAGGGCCGTCACCGCGTCCGTCGTACCGACGGTGATGGCCCCGCCGCCGCCCGTCGGCAGCAGCTGCCATCCGCCCACACCCACGGCGACCAGCACCAGAACCACCGCGAGAATCCGTATGCGAACCGATCGCATCGGCGCCCCTCCTGGAGCCACTGTCCTGTGGCTCGATCCCGCCACTCCCCCAGTGGCTCCTCATGCCACTCCCTGGTGGCGCGAGGCACTCAACCACAGGGGTTTCGGGCGGCGGAAGGCTTATGGGGAGTGTTGGGAGAAAGCTGACCAAGCGATGGTTTCCGGCCGCTTTCACAGCTCGCTCCCGGGCGGGACGTGTGCGCCTCAGGCCTGCCTGGAAGCCAGCTCCACGACGGTGATGTCCGACGGCGCGCCCACTCGCGTGGGCGGCCCCCAGGCACCGGCGCCCCGCGACACGTACAACTGCGTGTCCCCGTACCGCTCCAGGCCTGCGAGGGTCGGATTGACCTGATCCGCTATGAGGCTGCCGGGCCACAGCTGGCCGCCGTGCGTGTGCCCCGAGAGCTGAAGATCCACGCCATGGTCGACGGCGTCATGGATCTGCACCGGCTGGTGTGCCAGCAACACACATGCCCGCGACCGGTCCCGGTCCCCGAGCGCCTTGACGAAGTCGGGTCCCTGCCCCTCGTCCTCACCGGCCACGTCGTTGACTCCGGCGAGATCGAAATCGGCCAGTTCCGTACGGGCGTTCTCCAGCGGGCGCAGCCCCAACTCCCGCACGCGCGCGACCCACTCCTCGGCCCCGGAGAAGTACTCGTGATTGCCCGTGACGAAGAACGAACCGTGCCGTGCCTTCAGCTGGGCGAGGGGCGCGGCCGCCGGCCCGAGATCCTTCACACTGCCGTCGACGAGGTCTCCCACGACCGCGATGAGGTCGGGCTGCGTCGAGTTGATCGTGTCGACCACCTTCTGCGCGAACCCACGCCCCAGTACGGGCCCGAGGTGCACATCGCTGACAACGGCGATCCGGTATCCGTGAGCCGACCTGGGGAGTTTGGCGAGGGGCACGGTCACCCGCTTCACCTTGGGCCCGCGCAGGACGCCGTACGTCCCGTATCCGACAGTCCCCACGGCCGCGGCGGCAGCGGCGCCGCCGACCACGCGCGAGACGAAGAGGCGGCGCGAGGGACCGGTGGCCGGGGTGGCCGCGGGCTCCGGCTTCTCGTCGCGCTCGGGCTTCGCCTCGGCCCCGGCCTTGGTTTCGGACCCGGCTGCGGCGTCGATTTCGGCTTCGGCTTCGGCTTCAGAGGAGGGCTCGGAGGAGGGCTCGGCTCGGGAAGGGGACTGGGCCTCCAGGTCGGGAACTCGCGCGCGGACGGGTGCGCCCTCGCGTACGCCCACCGGCTCGACCGTGGGCGTCGCACGCCGTTCCAGCACCCGCCGGAGCAACGGCCGTACGACCTCCCCCACCAGCAGCGCCAGCAGGAGATAGAGCGAGAAGGCCATCCACAGGAACCCCGGCCAGGCCAGCACCTGCTGCAGCCAGAACGGTGCCCCGCCGCGCTCGGACGCGATCGCCGCGAACATGAGCAGCGGACCGCCGACGATCAGGGCCGTGCCCACCCGACGGGCCGTTCCCGGCCGCGCCGTCGTGTCACGCACCATCCGACGCCACACGTACCAGTGCAGACCGCCGAACACGGCCAGGACCAGGACCAGGAACACGATGATCACGCGGAGACTCCCCGTTATGACGTGTGACGCAAGGCTCGAACACCGCGCAACCCGATGCCCCCGACGACCGTCCCCAAGACAAAGGAGACAACGGCGAGCGTCAGGTGCACCCAGAAGTACCCGGTCGGATCGCCCGCGTCGTCGAACGCGAGCCCACTCCCGTCCTTCCACAGGTTCTTGACGAAAGTGATCCAGATGACCCAGCTCCACACTCCGAAGGCGAGCAGGAACCAGGAGACGGGACGGCTGAGCTTCATGGGTTCAGTATCGCCGCCGTCAAACGGCACCGGCGCCCGGGGTGGGGAGGGCCACAGCGGTAAGGACCGCAACGGTACGAGCCACGGTGAGGAGGGCCGCGCGACTTCCCGCCCCTCGCCATGTACGTTCTCGACCGTGCCCGCCATGAAAAAGACCGCCAAGTCCTCCTTGCTGGTCACCTCCGCCACCCTGTTGTCGTTCTCGCTCGCGCTCACCGCGACCGCCACCGCGCCGGCCCTCGCGGACGACAAACCCTCTTCGACACCGTCGGCGACTCCGTCGACGTCGACCTCGCCGTCGGGCAAATCGTCGACCAGCCCGTCGGCCACGCCCCCGGCGAACATGTCGACCGTGGGCGGCGCCCAGCTCGGCCGGTCCGGCACCCAGGCGAATCTGGGCACTGGCGCCCCGGTCCTCCCGAAGGACCTGAGCGCCCGTTCCTGGATCGTCGCGGACGCCGAGTCGGGCGATGTCCTCGCCTCGCACAACGCGCACTGGCGGCTGCCTCCGGCGAGCACGCTGAAGATGCTGTTCGCGGACACCCTGCTGCCGAAGTTCCCGAAGACGGAGAAGCACAAGGTCGTGCCGTCCGACCTGGCGGGCATCGGCTCGGGCTCCAGCATGGTGGGCATAAAGGAGGACGAGACGTACACGGTCCACGACCTGTGGCTCGGCGTCTTCCTTCGCTCCGGCAACGACGCGGTCCACGTCCTGTCCGCGATGAACAAGGGTGTCGACCAGACCGTCAAGGACATGAACGCGCACGCGGAGGAGCTCCAGGCCCTCGACACGACCGTGGTCAGCCCGGACGGGTACGACGAGAAGGGGCAGGTGTCGTCGGCGTACGACCTGACCCTTTTCGCCCGCTCCGGCCTGCAGAAGAAGGACTTCCGGGAGTACTGCTCGACGGTCCGCGCGAAGTTCCCCGGCGAGACCAAGAAGAACAAGAAGGGCAAGACGACCCGCGAGTCCTTCGAGATCCAGAACACCAACCGGCTGCTCACCGGTAACTACGGCCTCGACCCCTACAAGGGCATCGCAGGTGTGAAGAACGGCAACACCACGAACGCCGGTTCGACCTTCACGGGTGTCGCCGAGCGCGACGGCAAGGTGCTGCTCGTCACGGTCATGAACCCCGAGAAGGAGGAGCACGACCAGGTCTACAAGGAGACCGCGAAGCTCCTCGACTGGGGTTTCCAGGCGTCCGGCAAGGTCGACCCGGTGGGCGAGCTGGTGCCGCCGAAGAGCGCGGACACGGGCGCGCAGCCGGGCGCGAACGCCTCCGGCGAGGCGGGCGGTTCGGGCGACGGCAAGGCCTCCTCGAAGCCCGTCGCCGCCTCTGCCGAGACGGAGAGTTCGGGCGGTGTCGGCACCGCGCTGGCGATCACGGGCGGCGTCCTCGTGCTCCTGGCGGCCGGAGTCTTCGTGATCAACCGCCGCTGGCCGCTGCCCGACCTGATGCGCCGCCGCCGCTGACCCCGGCGGACTTGCCGATGCCGGCGGATTTACCGACACCGGTGGATCCGCCGGAGTCGGTGACCGCGCCGGACCCGGTGGACCCGCCTGACCCGGCCGGTCCGCCCTCCGGGGTGGACTCGTCGGGCTCGGCCGGCTCCTCGGACCCGGCCGGCTCCTCGTGCTCCGTCGCTGTCCAGGCGGCGCAGTACAACAGCAGCTTCGAGGTGAAGTTGATCCACAGGAGCAGTGCGATGGGCACCCCGAACGCCCCGTACATGCTCTTCGACGCGACGCCCTGCATATAGCCGCTGAGCAGCAGTTTCAGCAGCTCGAACCCGGCCGCCCCGATGAGCGCGGCGACGACGAGGCGGCGCCGCGCGGGCTGGACGCCGGGCAGCAGCGTCAGGACGTACAGAAGCAGCAGGAAGTCGGCGAGGACGGCCACGGCGAACGCCGCGGTCTGCAGCAGCACCCCGCCCCAGCCGTCCTCGTCAATGCCGAACAGCCGGGCCGTCCAGCCCACCGCGCTCGACGCGACGGTGGAGGCGGCGAGCGTGACGAGCACGGCGCCGCCGAGGCCGAGGAGTACGCCGCCGTCCTTGAGCTTGCTCAGGAAGGGGTTCTCCTCCTCGTCCGGCAGCTCCCAGACCGCGCGCAGGCACTCGCGCATCGAACCGACCCAGCCGATGCCGGTGAACAGCAGCAGCGCGCCCGCGATGAGTCCGACCGTGCCGGCGTTGTCGACGAGGCTTCCGATGTCGAGCTGGTCGGAGATGCCCGGCACCTGCTCGGCGATCTTCTCCTGCAGCTTCTCCTGCCCGTCCTTGTCGAGCGTCGCGGCGGCGATCGCGGCGGCGACGGTGATCAGCGGGAACAGCGCGACAAAGCTGATGAAGGTCATCGCGGCGGCGAGCCGCGTCCACTTCACCCGGTCCAGCCGTTCGTACGAGCGCCACGCGTGCGTGGCCATCAGACGTGTGACCAACGGGCCCACGCCGGGGAGCTTTTTCAGCCAGTCCATGATCCGACTCTGCCCTCGCCTCGGAAAACCAATGTCCGGGTACCCCAAAACCGCAGGACAGTGGCGAGCGCCATGCCGATTCCCGAACCCGACACCGTGTCCGCGCGCGGGGAGGTGAAACCGAGGCCGTAGTGGCTGATGAGGATGCACAGCAGTTGGACGAGGGCACCCGCGATGTTCACCGCGAAGAAGACCGCGTACCGGCGCAGGCCTCCCGTCGTCGTGTGGCGGTAGGTGCCGAGCGCGTTGCCCGCGTACGCGACCGAGCAGCCCGCCACGAACGACAGGGCCTTGGCGGTGAGCGGGTCCAGTCCGACGGGGCCGCGCAGCCAGACGAAGAGGGCGAGGTCGGCGGCGTACGCGAGAAGCCCGACGGCGGCGAAGCCGAGCAGCTCCTGGGCTCCGGGGCGTCCGGCCCGCGACCTCGACATGGACTGGGGCTGGGGCTGGGGCTGGGGCTGGGGCTGGGGCTGGGGCTGGGGCTGGGGCCCGGGGGCCTTCAGCCGCTGTGCGTGGCTCACCAGTTGGCCACCGCCAGGCCGTACATCGCGAGCCACACCACGCCGATGAGGGCGAGCGCGCGGTCGCGCAGGACGACGTCCTCGGGTTCGCCGGCGGTGCCGCGGTCGGCGAACACCGCGTATCTCAGGACCGCGAGGATGAAGGCGACCATCGACAGCTGCCGCCAGGGCAGGACGCTGGTGTGGGGTACGCCGCCCTCCTCCAGGGCCCACAGGCAGTAGCCGAGGACGGCGACCGAGGCCGCGAGCTGCCAGACGAAACGCAGGTAGCCGGTGGTGTATTCGGTGAGCAACGCGCGCGTGGCGCCCGCTCTCCCTGCCATCTGCACGGCTTCGGAGTAGCGCTTCGCGGAGACCATGAACAGCGCGCCGAAGCCGGTCGTGATCAGGAACCAGCGCGACAGCGGAATGCCGAGCGCCAGCCCTCCGATCATGGCCCGCATCAGGAACCCGGTGGTCACCACGACGAGGTCGACCACGAGGACGTGCTTGAGGCTGATGCAGTACGCGAACTGCATGCCCAGGTAGGCGGTCAGCAGGGCCGAGGTGAGCGGGGAGCACAGGAACGCGGCCGCCGTCGGAGCGATTACAGCGAGCGCGATCCCTACGGAGTAGGCGACCGGTACGGGCACCTGTCCGGCGGCGACCGGCCGGCGGCGCTTGACCGGGTGGGCGCGGTCGGCGTCGGCGTCCCGGGCGTCGTTGACCAGATAGACGCCGGCGGCGCAGGCCGTGAACAGCACGAAGACGAGGGCGATCTGGGTGAGCGCGTGGCGCGAGAAGAGTTCCCCGGCCGCGGCCGGGGCGGCGACCACGAGGACGTTTTTGACCCACTGTTTCGGACGGGCGGTCCTGATCAGCCCTCTTAGGAGGCCACTTTTCTCCCGGGCGGGCTGTTTCTCGTGCTTCTTGTGAGTGCTTTCCAGAACGGCCGTGTCAGCCATGGTCCCGGCCTCCGGTCATCCAGCGGGCCCCGAGCCGGGCCGTCACCGCGCCCAGTGCCGCGCCCGCGGCCACGTCGGAGGGGTAGTGGACGCCGACGACCAGCCGGGAGAGGCACATCGCGGCGGCCAGCGGGGGCACCACGCGCGCGCCGAGCGCTCCGAAGGCCACGGCGGCGGCCGTCGCGGAGGTGGCGTGCGAGCTGGGGAAGGAGTGCCGGCCCGCGGTGCGGACCAGGGGTTCGACGTGTCCTGGGCGTGGGCGGCGTACGAGCCGTTTCACGCCCATGCTGGCCAGGTGCGCACCCGCGGTCAGGGCCGTGCCGCGCAGCCAGGCACCGCGCCGCTCCCGGTCGACGGCCGCTCCGGCGAGGCCCGCCGCGAGCCACAGCGCGCCGTGCTCGCCGGCCAGGGACAGGGCCCGCGCGGCGGCGGCGACGCCCGGAGCGGCACCGCGGGCGTGGAGGGCCGTAAGGATCCGGTGGTCCAGGTCGGGGACGTCGTCGTGGTGGTCCATGTGGACTCACTGTTCACGTCAACACGGCAGGAACTCCGGCAATATTGAGCGACATCCCATTAATCACCCATTTCGGGGAGAGAGGTGATGTTAGAGAACTACAGGTCACTTTCGGGCGATACGGTCGCGTGCATGCCTGCCGACACGGTTTCCGTCACGGGGTGGGGCCGCACCGCCCCCACCACCGCCCGTCTGATCCGCCCTGGTTCGTACGAGGAGGCCGCGGCGGCCGTCCGGGAGTGCGGGGCCCGCGGGGGCATCCCACGGGGCCTGGGACGGGCGTACGGGGACGCGGCGCAGAACGCGGGCGGGGCCGTGTTCGACATGACGGGCCTGGACCGCGTCCACGCGATCGACGCCGACGGCGGGACCGTGCTGTGCGACGCGGGCGTCTCCTTGCACCGCCTCATGGAAGTCCTGTTGCCACTGGGCTGGTTCGTGCCCGTGTCGCCCGGGACGCGCTATGTGACGGTCGGCGGGGCGATCGGCGCGGACATCCACGGCAAGAACCACCATGTGTCCGGCTCGTTCGCCCGCCATGTGCTCTCCTTCGAACTGCTGACCGCGGACGGCGAGATCCGTACGGTGAGCCGCGGCACGCCCCTCTTCGACGCGACGGCGGGCGGTATGGGCCTGACCGGTGTGATCCTCACGGCCACCGTCCGGCTGCAGCCCGTCGCGACCTCGTTGATGTCGGTCGACACGGAACGCGCCACGGACCTGGACGACTTGATGGCCCGCCTCACCGCGACCGACCACCACTACCGCTACTCGGTCGCCTGGATCGATCTGCTGGCCCGCGGCGCGTCGATGGGACGCTCGGTGCTCACCCGGGGCGACCACGCTCCCCTGGAGGCGCTGGCGGACCGCACACGCGCGCGTAGAGCCCCTTTGGAGTTCCGTCCCGGCCGTCTTCCCGCCGCCCCCGCCTGGATGCCCGAGGGGCTGCTCGGCCGGACGACGGTCGGCCTCTTCAACGAGCTCTGGTACCGCAGGGCGCCCCGCGCGCGCAGGGGTGAACTACAGCGGATCTCCACCTTCTTCCACCCGCTCGACGGCGTGCCGCACTGGAACCGCGTCTACGGGCGCGGCGGTTTCGTGCAGTACCAGTTCGTCGTCGGATACGGCCAGGAGGACGCCCTGCGCCGGATCGTGCACCGCATCTCGCAGCGCCGCTGCCCCTCCTTCCTCGCCGTCCTGAAGCGCTTCGGGGAGGGCGATCCGGGCTGGCTGTCCTTCCCGATGCCCGGCTGGACCCTCGCCCTGGACATCCCCGCGAACCTGCCGGGGCTCGGCGGCTTCCTGGACGAGCTGGACGAGGAAGTCACCGCGGCCGCCGGGCGTGTCTATCTCGCCAAGGACTCCCGGCTGCGGCCCGAACTGCTCTCGGCGATGTACCCGCGGCTGGGCGATTTCCGGGCGCTGCGCGAGGAGTTGGACCCGCGTTCCGTCTTCACCTCGGACCTGTCCCGCCGCCTCGGCCTCTGAGGCGAGCCGCTCGGTGAGTTCGGTTTTCCCACTCTCTCTGATCTCTCTCTACAGGAGTTCGGTTTCATGAAGGACGCCTTCGGTGCCCCCCAGTCCATGCTCATTCTCGGCGGCACGTCCGAGATCGCGCTGGCCACCGCGCGGCGGCTGATCGCCCGCCGTACCCGCACGGTGTGGCTCGCCGGCCGCCCCTCGCCCGCACTGGAGACGGCCGCCGCCGACCTGCGCGTCCTCGGCGCGGACGTCCGTACGGTCGCCTTCGACGCGCTCGACCCCGACGCCCACGAGACCGCGCTCGGCAAGGTCTTCGCCGAGGGCGACATCGACCTCGTACTGCTCGCGTTCGGTGTCCTGGGCGACCAGTCGCGCGACGAGAACGAGCCCGGCTCGGCGGTCCGGGTCGCGCAGACCAACTACACGGGCGCGGTGTCGTCGGGCCTGGTGTGCGCGCGGGCCCTCCAGACGCAGGGACACGGCTCTCTGGTCGTGCTCTCCTCGGTGGCCGGCGAGCGCGCCCGCCGCGCCAACTTCATCTACGGCTCCAGCAAGGCGGGCCTAGACGCCTTCGCCCAGGGCCTGGGCGACGCCCTGCACGGCACGGGCGTCCACGTGATGGTCGTACGCCCCGGCTTCGTCCGCACCAGGATGACGACGGGCCTGCCGGAGGCCCCCCTCGCGACGACCCCCGAGGCGGTCGCCACAGCCATCGAGACGGGCCTGCGCCGACGCTCCGAGACGGTGTGGGTACCCGGGGCACTACGGGTGGTCATGTCGGCACTGAGGCACGTACCACGAACGGTGTTCCGCCGCCTGCCGATCTAGGGGGCGACGCCCCCTAGGGGCGCGGGGAACTGCGCGACAAGCCCCCACGGCCCGCACTACGAGTACTGCCCCCGCTCCCCCGCGGAGCGCTACCTCTTGAGCGACACGATCACGGACTTGCTCATCGGATTGCCACTCTGGTTGACCTGGACGTGCCCCACCCCAAGAACCCGACCGGTGCCCGGCACAACCTCCACGGCCGACAGCCACAACGACTGCCGGGACCCCGCCCGCACCCCACCCTCACTGGGCAACCGCGGCCGCGTGATCTTCGTACAGGCACCATCCGTGCCGACGTACCGGTTGCCGTCCAGGAAGAGCCCGCGCGTGCCGTCGACCGCCATGGGGACGCGCCCGGCGCAGTCCCCGGCGGCGTCGGGCGTCTTGGCCCAGTCGGAGCCGTCCCAGCGCAGCCGTACGGCCTCCTCCTGGGGTTCGTCCTCGACCTCGCCGTGGTTGAAGCTGTGCATGCCGTACGCGCGGACGTCGTCGGCCGCGAGCGCGAGGACGTCGTCGATCGAGGCGCCCGGCTCGGGCGGCACCGGCTCGGGGAAGCGGTAGGCGGGGGTCTCCGTCAGCTGCCAGGAGGAGCCGTCCCAGTGCACGGCCGCGGGCTGGGTGAACTCTCCGCCGTCACTGCCGTCACCCGTGTCACGGTGGCCGACCGCCCACAGGTCGTCGGCCGCGACGCCGTCGAGCGAGACGACGGTGGCGGGCAGGGTCGAGGTGCTCCACCGGGTGCCGTCCCAGTGGTGGATCTGCGAGTCGCCGCTCAGGGCCCAGACGTCGTCGGCCGCGAAGGCCTTCATGTCGACGAGCCGTCCGCCGCCCGGCAGCTCCGGGAGCGCGGTCCAGCGCGTGCCGTCCCAGCGGACCGTCCGTGGCCCTGCCAGGGTCGGCAGTGAGGCCGTCAGCAGGAACCCGTCCGGGCCCAGGGAGTCGAAACGGGCCTCGTGGACGGCGGAGCCAAGCGCGGCGGGCATCGGCTGCCGCTGCCAGCGCGTGCCGTCGTAGCGGAGCAGATACCCGTCGTCACGCGACGGATTCGCGCTGTTCGTGACGGCGCCCGCGACCCAGATGTCGTCGTCGGCCGTCGCGATCACGTCCGACAGCTTGCTCTCGTCGTCGAGGATCTCGTCGTACGTCCAACTCGGCCCGGACGTCCCACCGGCGGCCGAGGTGGACGACGAGGGTGCTGCCTTCGACTTGCCGTCGTCGCCGTCTGCCTCCGTACCGCATCCGGTCAGCGCGAGGCCGAGCACAGTGAGCCCCGTCACGATCCTGCGCATGATCCCCCTGGTCGTCCGATGCCCCGCCCGCCCCATCCGTGGGCTGTCCGCTCGGCGAGTCGTCCGCTCAGCGAGCCGGGAGCGGGCCCCGCTCCGCGCGGGCGGCCTGCGGCGGTACGACCGCGCCTCCGAAGGCGTAGTCACGCAGCCTGCGCCACACGCCGTCGGCCCCCTGCTCGTAGAGCGCGAAGCCGGTGCACGGCCAGTCGGCCGCGTACTCCGCAAGCTCCTCGAACGCCCGGTCCATCGCCTCGTCGTCGATGCCGTGCGCCACCGTCACATGCGGGTGGTACGGGAACTGCAGCTCGCGCGCCACGGGCCCGGACGCGTCCCTGACCTGCTTCTGCAGCCAGGTGCAGGCCTCGGCCCCCTCGACGACCTGCACGAACACGACGGGCGACAGCGGACGGAAGGTTCCGGTGCCCGACAGGCGCATCAGGAAGGGCCGGCCGGCGGCCGCGACCTCGACGAGATGCGCCTCGATCGCGGGCAGCGCCGAGTCGTCGACCTCGGTCGGCGGCAGCAGTGTGACGTGCGTGGGGATGCCGGAAGCCGCGGGGTCGCCGAAGCCCGCGCGCCGCTCCTGGAGCAGGCTGCCGTGTGGCTCCGGGACCGCGATCGACACACCGATCGTTACGGTCCCCACGTCGTCTCCTGTCGTTGTGTTGATGTTCCGTCGTGTTTATGCACTTCTCAGGCAGGGGTTGCTGCCGGTTCGGCTATCGACTGTACGGCCGTACGGCCCCGTTCCGGTTGTCGTACCGGTGTTGTCCTGGTCTCGTACTGGCTGTTGTCCCGGTTGTTGTCGTCCCGGCAGTCAGTGTTTCGCCGGCAGGAAACCCACTCTGTCGTACGTCTGGGAGAGGGTCTCCGCGGCGACGGCGCGGGCCTTCTCGGCCCCCTTGGCCAGGATCGAGTCGAGCGTCTCCGGGTCGTCCAGATACTGCTGCGTACGCTCCCGGAACGGAGTCACGAAGTCGACCATGGCCTCGGCGAGGTCGGTCTTCAGCGCACCGTAGCCCTTGCCGACGTACTTCTGCTCCAGTTCCGCGATACCGGTCCCGGTGAGGGTGGAGTAGATGGTCAGCAGGTTGCTGACGCCGGGCTTGTTCTCGACGTCGTACCTGATCACCGTGTCCGTGTCGGTGACCGCGCTCTTGACCTTCTTGGCGGTGACCTTCGGCTCGTCGAGAAGGTTGATCAGGCCCTTCGGAGTCGACGCCGACTTGCTCATCTTGATCGCCGGGTCCTGGAGATCGAAGATCTTCGCCGTCTCCTTGAGGATGTACGGCTTCGGGACGGTGAACGTCTGACCGAAGCGGCCGTTGAAGCGCTCGGCGAGGTCGCGCGTCAGCTCGATGTGCTGGCGCTGGTCCTCACCCACCGGGACCTCGTTGGCCTGGTACAGCAGGATGTCCGCGACCTGCAGGATCGGGTACGTGAAGAGGCCCACCGAGGCGCGGTCGGCGCCCTGCTTGGCGGACTTGTCCTTGAACTGGGTCATGCGGGACGCCTCGCCGAAGCCGGTGAGGCAGTTCATGACCCAGGCGAGCTGTGCGTGCTCGGGGACATGGCTCTGGACGAAGAGCGTGCAGCGCTCCGGGTCGAGACCGGCGGCCAGCAGCTGGGCCGCGGCCAGCCGGGTGTTGGCGCGGAGGTCCGCGGGGTCCTGCGGAATGGTGATCGCGTGCAGGTCGACGACCATGTAGAACGCGTCGTGGGACTCCTGCAGGGCCACCCACTGACGGACGGCGCCGAGGTAATTGCCGAGGTGGAACGAGCCGGCGGTGGGCTGGATTCCAGAAAGCACGCGAGGACGGTCTGAAGCCATACTCACCATTCTCTCAGGTGTCAGGGGCCGTTCCGGAACTGGTCGGAAACAGATGTGCCACGGGTGGGAACCGATCTGCCTCCGGCGGTGTAACAAGAGCGTGAGGACGCGGGAGGGGGGCCGCATCGTCGATGAGGCCGCGGTGATCGCACGCGTGCGCGCCGGAGAGCCGGAGGCGTATGCGGAGCTGGTGCGTGCCCATACGGGCATCGCGCTCAGGGCGGCCGCGGCACTGGGGGCGGGTGCGGACGCGGAGGACGTGGTGCAGCAGGCCTTCTTCAAGGCCTACTGCACCTTGGGGCGCTTCCGGGACGGCGCGGCGTTCAAGCCGTGGCTGCTCTCGATCGTCGCCAATGAGACGAGGAACACAGTGCGGACGGCGGTGCGCCAGCGGACGCTGGCCGGCCGTGAGGCCGCCCTCGTGGAGGCCGAGCCGCTGATACCGGAATCGACGGATCCGGCGGCCGCGGCCCTGGAGGTCGAGCGTCGGACGGCCCTGCTGACCGCCCTGGAAGGACTGGGCGAGGACCACCGCCTGGTCGTCACCTACCGCTATCTGCTGGAGATGGACGAGTCGGAGACCGCCCAGGCCCTGGGCTGGCCGCGGGGGACGGTGAAATCCCGGCTCAACCGCGCCCTGCGGAAGCTCGGCAGACTGCTGCCGGAGTTCGAACCGCGGGAGGGGCGGGAGGGTTCGGGCGATTCGGAGGATGGCACTGATTCGGCTGATGCGGCGGGCCTGGGCGGCCTAAGGGGTCGGAGGACGCGGGGAGGAGGTGATGAGCGTGGGTGACTCTCATGAGCCGGATGAGTCGCATGAGTCGCATGAGGCGGGGGGCACGGGGGCCTCCGGTGACCGGGGACCTGGTGAGGGCCAGTACGGGGGCCAGTCCGGGGGCGGCGGCGGGGACGGGCATGGGCGCAGGCCGGGGCAAGGTGATGGGCACGGGCAGGGTGTCTCCCGGTTGCCCGAGGAGCTGCGGGCGCTCGGGCGGTCGCTGGACCGGCCCGGGGCGGTGGGCGGTGAGTCGATGGTCGAGCGGGTGCTGGAGCGGATACTCGCCGAACATGTGCCGGTCCCTGTCGCTGAGCCACCGGGCCTCTCGGAACGGGTGAGGGCGATGCGCCGATGGGCCCGGGCGCGTCGGCGCGCGCTGGCCGCGGGGCTGTGCGGTCTGCTGACAGTCCTCGTGCTCACGCCTCCGGTGCGCGCCGCGGTCGTCGAGTGGTTCGACTTCGGCGGGGTGGAGGTGCGGTACGACCCGTCGGCGACGCCTTCGCCGGGGGCCGGGGTGCCCGGCTGCGGCGGCCCGTCGCTCAGCCTTGCCGAGGCCGAACGGCAGGCGGGCTTCGCGCCCCTCGCGCCCCCTGCCCTGGGAACCCCGGAGGCGGTGACGGTGACCCGCGAGCCGAAGGGGCGGTTCCTGATCACCTTGTGCTGGCGCGAGCAGGGGCGGACGGTCCGGCTGGACGAGTATCCGGCGGTGCTGAGTCCCGGCTTCGCCAAGTTCGTGCGGGAGCAACCGGAGTATGTGCCGCTGGGCGAGGACACGGACTCCGTCGGGCGTATGGCGCTGTGGTTTTCCGACCCGCACCTCCTGCGCCTCTGGCTGATGGACGGGGACGGCGAGTTCACCCGCTCCGAGCGGACCGCGGGACCGACGCTGCTGTGGATGCACGGGGGCAACACGACGCTCCGGCTGGAGGGTGTGGCGTCCAGGGCGCGGGCGGTGGAGATCGCGAAGTCGCTGGACTAGCGGGCCCGTTGGCCGGGCGGGACGGTTCTGGGTGGACCGGGGCGGTTCTGGGCGGACCGGGGCGGACCGGGGCAGGTCTGGGTGGCCGGGGCAGTTCTGGGTGGGCCGGGACGGAGCAGACCGAGGTGGCCTGGGCTCCTCGAAATTTTGGTCGGTGACGAGTGGGAACCCCGGCGGGTCGAGCGGTGTACCAGAAGTGACACGCGGGTGCGGGCGGACCGCACCGAGGCCGATTGGGGGGTGTCGGGATGCGCAGGGTTCGTGCACGGGTGACGGGGAGCCCACGGATGACGTGGAGCCGGGGATGGGCGGCGATCTCGGGGTGGGCGATGGCGCTCGGTCTGGTGGTGATGTGCGCGCCCACCGCGGCGGCCGGCGGTCCGACGAGTGTGCTGGTGGTCTCGCCGGAGAGCGGACAGAGCGCGGCGCTGTACGCCTCGAAGGAGGAGTACGGGGAGTTGCAGCGCCTCCTCGGAGCGTCGGACAGCGGCACCCGCGAGGAACCGCCCGGGCTGGGCGTGGGCAGCGGTCGGCAGATCAACGTCACCTGGATGCTCCATGACGTGTCGCCCTGGCGGGTCGACCGCGTCTATCCGGAGACACCGCGCACCAAGGACGTCTGGATACACACGGCGGCCAACGTTCCGGAGTCGATGAACGGCCACTGGCACAGGGCCGAGCAACCTGCCGCCGTGCGCGCGCTGTTGAAGAAGCTCGGCGTGCTGGGCGAATCGTCCGGCGAGGGCGCCGGAGCCATCTATCCGGCGCCCTGGGAGACGACGGAGGATGCCGCCGCCGCACCCGCGCCGGAACCCGGGTCCACGGAGCGGTCCGGCGCGGCCACGGATGCCTCGGCGACGGCGCCGGACGACGGCACCGACTGGTGGTGGGCGATACCTGGGCTGGTGACCGGGGCTGTGCTGGCCCTGGGGCTGCGGCCGTTCGTCGGGCGGTTGCCGGGAGTGCGGCAGTTGGGCCGTCGGCGGGTTCGGGAAGCGGGTCCTCGGCAGGAACTGAGGGATGTCTGAGAGGGGCGTGGGAGTTGTTCGGTCCGGGGCGGGTGACAGGCGGTACGGCAGATTCCGCGGGCGGCTCGGGGTTGGCAATAGCCGGGCTCGCGGCGGGGCTCTCCCTCGGCGTCGGCGGCACCCTGCTGATACGCCGCGCGGCGGCCGGGCGTGAGCCGGGGCCGCCGCGGGAGTGCACGACAGGAGTTGATCGACTTGTGAGCCGGCTTGAGGGTCGACTGGTGGGTCGGCTCGTGGATCGGCTGGTGGGTCGACTGGTGAGCCGGCCTCTGAATCGGCTTGTGAATCCGCTGGTTCGGCTTGTGAGCTGGTTCCGGCCGGGACCCGGTGTCGTCGGTTCTCGGTCTCGGCGCCCGGGCCCTCGTTCACGCCCTCGCCCTCGCCCTCGGATTCAGCCGCCGCCTCAGCCGCGGTCTCAGCCGAGGTCGATCTCCGGGTAGAGCGGGAAGCCGGTCAGGAGGTCGGTCGCCCGGTGGGAGATCTCGTCGGCGATCTTCGGGTCCAGGACGTGCTGGGCCTTGGAAGGGGCGCCCTTGGCGGTGGTGCCGGGCTCCGTGGTGGCGAGGACGCGGTCGATGAGGCCCGCGATCTCGTCCATCTCGGTGGCGCCGAGGCCACGGGTGGTGAGCGCCGGGGTGCCGATGCGGATGCCGGAGGTGTACCAGGCGCCGTTGGGGTCGGCGGGGATGGCGTTGCGGTTGGTGACGATGCCCGAGTCGAGCAGGGCGGTCTCGGCCTGGCGGCCGGTGAGGCCGTAGGAGGAGGCGACGTCGATGAGGTTGAGGTGGTTGTCGGTGCCGCCGGTGACCAGCGTGGCGCCGCGTCGCATCAGGCCCTCGGCGAGAGCGCGGGCGTTGTCGACGACGGCCTGGGCGTAGTCGCGGAACTCGGGGCGGCGGGCCTCGGCGAGCGCGACGGCCTTGGCGGCCATGACGTGCGGCAGGGGGCCGCCGAGAACCATCGGGCAGCCGCGGTCGACCTGGTCGGCGAGGGAGGAGTCGCACAGGACCATGCCGCCGCGCGGACCGCGCAGCGACTTGTGGGTGGTCGTGGTGACGATCTGGGCGTGCGGGACCGGGTCGAAGTCACCGGTGAGGACCTTGCCTGCGACGAGACCGGCGAAGTGCGCCATGTCGACCATGAGCGTGGCGCCGACCTCGTCGGCGATCTCCCGCATGATCCGGAAGTTCACGAGACGGGGGTAGGCGGAGTAGCCGGCGACGATGATCAGGGGCTTGAACTCACGGGCGGAGGTGCGCAGGGCCTCGTAGTCGATGAGGCCGGTGGCGGGGTCGGTGCCGTAGGAGCGCTGGTCGAACATCTTGCCGGAGATGTTCGGGCGGAAGCCGTGGGTGAGGTGGCCGCCGGCGTCCAGGGACATGCCGAGCATGCGCTGGTTGCCGAAGGCCTGGCGCAGTTCGGCCCAGTCGGCGTCGGAGAGGTCGTTGACGTTGCGGACGCCGGCCTTCTGGAGGGCGGGTGCCTCGACGCGGGCGGCGAGGACGGCCCAGAAGGCGACGAGGTTGGCGTCGATGCCGGAGTGCGGCTGGGCGTAGGCGTGCTCGGCACCGAAGAGCTCACGGGCGTGCTCGGCGGCGAGGGCCTCGACGGTGTCCACGTTGCGGCAGCCGGCGTAGAAGCGGCGGCCGACGGTGCCTTCGGCGTACTTGTCGCTGAACCAGTTGCCCATCGCGAGGAGGGTGGCCGGGGAGGCGTAGTTCTCGGAGGCGATCAGCTTGAGCATCTCGCGCTGGTCGGCGACTTCCTGCCCGATGGCGTCGGCGACGCGGGGCTCGACGGCGCGGATCACTTCGAGGGCGCTGCGGAAGGCGGTGGATTCGTTGGAGAGGGGCTCTGGCATGACGGCCTCCGGACGTGGGCGTTCGGCGTTCACGGTTCGGCCCAGGCGCACGGCACACAGTTCATGGGCCGCTCCCCGATGGTCGGTCCCATCCCAGCGCGCCAGTCACGGCCCGTGGATCAGCGTACCGGGCGCGCCGGTTCGTCGGGTTCCCCCGTCCACCATGCGAGCGACGATAGGAAAGGAGCCACACGTAGTCGGACGGCTGGCCGGGAGCCGGACCGGAGTTCTGGCACAGAAACCGGAGTTCTGGCACAGAAGCGGGAAAAGAAGCAGGTCACGAGCCCTTGTGCGGCCGGAAACGGAGACCCCGTGAGCACCACCGAAGAACTGATCGCCTCGGCCGAAGCGCACAGCGCGCCCACCTACCACCCGCTGCCGGTCGTCGTGGCGACGGCGGACGGGGCCTGGATGACGGATGTCGAGGGGCGCCGCTATCTGGATCTGCTGGCCGGGTATTCGGCGCTGAATTTCGGTCACGGCAACAGGCGGCTGATCGAGGCGGCGAAGGCGCAGCTGGAGCGGGTGACGTTGACGTCGCGGGCGTTCCACCACGACCGGTTCGCCGAGTTCTGTACGCGGCTGGCCGAGTTGTGCGGCATGGAGATGGTGCTGCCGATGAACACGGGCGCGGAGGCGGTCGAGTCGGCGGTGAAGACCGCCCGAAAGTGGGGGTACCGGGTCAAGGGCGTGCCCGAGGGGAGGGCGAAGGTCGTCGTGGCGGGCAACAACTTCCACGGGCGTACGACGACGATCATCAGTTTCTCCACGGATGCCGAGGCGCGGGCGGACTTCGGTCCGTACACGCCGGGCTTCGAGATCGTGCCGTACGGGGATCTGACGGCGATGCGCGCGGCGGTCACGGAGAACACGGTGGCCGTGCTGCTGGAGCCCATTCAGGGCGAGGCGGGGGTGCTGGTGCCGCCGGCCGGTTATCTCGCGGGCGTACGGGAGCTGACGCGTGAGCGGAACGTGCTGTTCGTGGCGGACGAGATCCAGTCGGGCCTCGGGCGGACGGGGCGGACCTTCGCGTGTGAGCACGAGGGGGTCGTGCCGGACATGTATGTGCTGGGCAAGGCGCTCGGGGGCGGGGTCGTGCCGGTGTCGGCGGTGGTGTCGTCGAGCGAGGTGCTCGGAGTGTTCCGGCCGGGTGAGCACGGGTCGACGTTCGGCGGGAATCCGCTGGCCTGTGCGGTGGCGCTGGAGGTGATCGCGATGCTGCGGTCGGGCGAGTACCAGCGGCGGGCCACCGAGCTGGGCGAGCATCTGCACCGGGAGCTGGGGCAGTTGGCCGGTTCGGGCCGGATCACTCAGGTGCGGGGGCGCGGGCTCTGGGCGGGAATCGACATCGACCCGGCGTACGGCACGGGCCGGGAGATCTCCGAGAAGCTGATGGACCGGGGTGTGCTGGTCAAGGACACCCATGGGTCCACGGTCCGGATCGCACCTCCGCTGGTGATCAGTAAGGAGGACCTGGACTGGGGGCTCGCGCAACTGCGGGACGTGCTGGGCGTGTAGCCGGCCGCTCTGTCCTCTCCTGCCCCCGGCCCGGTGCCGGGAGGGCAGCCGGGGGGGCAGCCAGGGGTCAAAGGATCACGTGTGGCAGGAAGCGGGCGTACTCGTCCGTGATCAGGCCGGAGGATTCGCGGATGCCGAGGCCTGCCGACTCGTTCTCGACGACCCAGGCTCCGAGGACGACGCGGTTGCCGTCGAAGGAGGGGAGGGGTGCCAACTCCTGGTAGCAGCAGGGTTCTTCGCGGAGTACGGGAGCGGAGCCCGGTTCGTGGACCGTGACTCCGGCGCCCTCGCGGCCGAGCAGGGGCTTGGCCACGTATCCGCGGGTGGTGGCCAGTTCGCGGGGGCCGTCGAGGAAGGCGGGGAGGAGGTTGGGGTGGTCCGGGTACAGCTCCCAGAGGATCGCGAGGAGGGCCTTGTTGCTGAGCAGCATCTTCCAGGCAGGCTCGATCCACATCGTGGTTCCCGTGCCGCCGCCGTTGTCGAGGGTGGCGAGGATGTGCGGGGCGAAGCGGTCGGTGGTGAGCCATTCCCAGGGGTAGAGCTTGAAGCAGCTGCGGATGAAGCGGAGTTGCTTGTCGACGAAGCGGCCGGAGAGGCGGTCCCAGCCGATCTCCTCCATGGCGATCCAGGCGGTGTCGAGGCCGGCCTGTTCCGCGGTCTCCTTCAGATAGGCGACGGTCATCAGGTCCTCGCCGAGTTCATCGGCGGCGGAGTGTGCGAAGTAGAGGGGGTTGCCGGGCGGGAGGAGGGCGGACTGATTCTTCCAGGCGTCGACGAGGCGTTCGTGGAGGGAGTTCCACTGGTCGGCGCCGGGGAAGCGTTCCTCCATCCAGAACCACTGGGGGCTGGCGGCCTCGACGAGTGAGGTCGGGGTGTCGGCGTTGTACTCAAGGAGCTTGGCCGGGCCCGTTCCGTCGTGGCGGAGGTCGAAACGGCCGTACAGGGAGGGGAGTTCGGCGCGGCGGTGCCAGGCCTCGGTGACCGCCTCCGCAACTCGGGGGTCGGTGAGGCCGAGGTCGGTGAGGCGGTTCTCGGTGACGATGTGCTCGGCCGCCGCGAGGCACATCGTGTGGAGTTCCTCGACGACCTCCTCCAGGGCCTCGACCTCGGGGAGGGAGAAGACGTAGTACGCGGACTCGTCCCAGTACGGGCGCAGGGAGTCGTCCGGGTGGCGGGTGAGGGGGTAGATGAGGCCCTGTTCCTCGACGGTCTGCTGCCAGCCGGGGCGAGGGGTCGTGGTGCGGCGTTCCATGACGACGGTCCGGTTCCTCGGAGTTGCTCGGGGTTCTCGGAGTGCTCGGAGTGCTCGGAGTTCCTGGGTTCTCCTGGGTTCTCCTGGCTTCGCCGGGGTCAGCCGCCGCCGCTGCCTGAGCCTGAGCAGCCGAAGCCGTCGCGGTCCACGGCCTCGCTTCGGCTGAAGGTGCCGTAGTCGGCGTAGCCGGCGCTGACGTCGGAGTCGTAGTACCAGGCGGCGTCGACCGTGCCGGTCCGGCTGCCGCTGCTCTTGCGGTTCTTGCCGGACGAGGAGGAGGTGGAGCCCGACTTGCAGTTCTTGTCCGCGACGACCTTGTAGCCGTTGACGTACTCGTAGCTGTCGCGGTCCACGCAGCGGCGGTCGGGGTCGGAACCGCACGAGGTGAGGGCCGCGGCGAGGACGCCCATTCCGCCGAGTACGACCGTGCTCGAACGCAGTTTCCTGCGCTGGTCCGCCATGTTCTCTCCCCCGTTGGGCCCGTCCGGCGGGCTCGTCCATGGCCGGCTCGGTTGTCCGGCCCCCGACAGGTTAAAGATCAAGTGAGTGGGTTGTACAAGCGGCTCCCCCGAACTCTCGCTCCCCTACAGTCGCTTTGTGCTCTTTGGAATGGTGTGCGCCCTTGGTGCGGCGGTGTGCTTCGGCACGGCGACGGTGTTGCAGGCGATCGCGGCGCGGGCGGCCGCACGGGGACCGGAGAGCTCCGGCTCCCCGGGAAACTCCCCTGACGGATCGTCCGGCGGGACTTCCGGCGGATCCTCCGGCGGGGCTTCCGGTGTGGACGCCGCCCTGTTGTTGCGGGCCCTGCGCGAGTGGCGGTACATCGCGGGGCTCGCGCTCGACGGGGTCGGGTTCGTGCTGCAGATCGCGGCCCTGCGGTCGCTGCCGATCTACACGGTGGGGGCGGCGCTCGCCGCGAGCCTCGCGGTGACGGCGGTGGTCGCGGCCTGGCTGCTCCATGTGCGGCTCAGCGGGCTCGAATGGGGCGCGGTCGGGGTGGTGTGCGCGGGGCTCGCGATGCTCGGTCTCGCGTCGGGGGAAGAGGGCGACCAAGCCGGGTCCACCGCGCTCAAGTACGCGATGCTCGGCACCGCCGTGGTCGTGCTGCTCCTCGGCGCGCTGGCCGGACGGCTGCCCGACCGGGGGCGGGCGCTCGCGCTCGGGCTGGGTGCCGGGTTCGGGTTCGGGGTGGTCGAGGTGTCGGTCCGGCTCATCGACGGGCTCACTCCCTCGGCGCTCTTCACCAACCCGGCGACATACGCCCTCCTGCTGGGCGGAGGCGCGGCGTTCCTGCTTCTCACCTCCGCGCTCCAGCGGGGCTCGGTGACGGCGGCCACGGCGGGGATGGTCATCGGAGAGACCATCGGGCCCGCGGTGGTGGGCGTGGTGTGGCTGGGCGACCGTACGCGGGAGGGGCTGGCCTGGCTGGCCGTACTCGGCTTCGCCGTGGCGGTGGCCGGGGCGCTGGCGCTGGCCCGCTTCGGGGAGGCGCCGGTGGAGGCGGACGAGTCGGAGTCGGTTTCGCCATAGGGCTCAGCAGGTCGGCTCCGTTCCTCGCAGGGCCGTTCCTCGCCGGGCCATTCCTCGCCGGGCCATTCCTCGCGGGGCCGTGTCCCGCGCGGCCCCGCAGCCGTGTCTCGCGCGGCGCACCGCACGGCAGCGCTGGGGCAGCGCTAGGGCAGCGCCCTGATCAACGCCTCCAGCGCTCCCGGCCATGCGCTGTCCGTGGGCGTCCCGTACCCCACGACCAGGGCGTCCAGGGGTGGGGCCGTGGCGGACGGGTGGCGGTAGCGGGTCAGGCCGTGGACCGCCAGGCCCTGCCAGACCGCCGAGCGGACGACCGACTGCTCGGTGCCGGGCGGGAGTTGGAGTACCGCGTGGAGGCCGGCCGCGATGCCGGTGGCCGTGACCGACGGGGCGTGGGCGGCCAGGGCGGAGACGAGGTGGTCGCGACGACGGCGGTAACGGAGGCGGGAGGCGCGCACATGTCGGTCGTACGCGCCCGACGTGATGAACTCCGCCAGGGTCAGCTGGTCCGGAACACCGCACGACCAGTCCGCGTCGCCCTTCGCCGCCGCGATCTCGGCCGCCAGGTCCGGCGGCAGGACCAGCCAGCCGAGGCGCAGGCCGGGGGCCAGGGACTTGCTGGCGGTGCCCATGTACACCACGTGGTCGGGGTCGAGGCCCTGGAGCGCGCCCACGGGCTGCCGGTCGTAGCGGAACTCTCCGTCGTAGTCGTCCTCCAGGATCAGCCCGCCCGTCCGCCGCGCCCAGTCGACGACGGCTGCCCGGCGGTCGGGATGCAGGGGCACACCCATGGGGAACTGATGGGCGGGCGTCAGCAGCACCGCCGCCACAGACGCACCCTTGCCCCCGGTCAACTCCTCCGTGCGCGTGCCCAGTTCGTCGAACGGCAGGGTCGCCGATCGCAGCCCCGCCCGCTCCACCAGATTCCAGTGCACGTCGAGCCCGTACGACTCCATCGCCAGCGCCCCGGCGGCCCGCTGTCGCAGCACCGCGCCGAGCAGCATCAGGCCGTGTGCGAACCCGGAGCAGATGAGGATGCGTTCGGGGTCGGCGCGTACGCCGCGGGCCCGGGCGAGGTAGCCCGCGAGCGCGGTGCGCAGTTCGACGCGGCCGCGCGGGTCCCCGTATCCGAGGGCGTCGTACGGGGCCGCCGCGAGGGCCCGGCGGGAAGCCTTGAGCCACTCGGCGCGCGGGAAGGAGGCGAGGTCGGGGGTGCCGGGGACGAGGTCGTACGCCGGGCCGCCGGGCGTACGCGGCCGGGGTGCGGCGGAGGCCGGTGCCACCACCGCCCGCTCGGCGACCCGCGTGCCGGAGCCTTGCCGGGCGGTGAGCCAGCCCTCGGCCACGAGGTCGGCGTACGCGTCGGCGACGGTGTTGCGCGCGATGCCCAGATCGGCGGCGAGGGAGCGCGACGACGGCAGCCGGGTCCCGGGCGCGAGCCGTCCGCCGCGCACCGCGGCCCGCAGCGCGTCCGTCAGGCCTTTGCGCAGGCCGGAGCCGGTACGCGTCACGTCGAGATGCAGATCCACTCCGAAAGTGGCCCAGGATTTCACCATGGAAATGGACCATACTCCTGGGCTACTCCGAGCGTAGGCTCATGATCATGACGACGAACACCACACCCGCCGACACCACTACGGACACCACCACGGACACCTCGATCGACACCCCGCTCGCCCGCGAGCACGCCCCCCGCCTCCAGTGGACCGAGTTCGCCCCCGAGGTCTACAAGGCCATGGTCAGGCTGGACGCGGCCGCCCGGAAGGGCGTCGACCCGGTGCTGCTTGAGCTGGTGAAGATCCGCGCGTCGCAGCTCAACCACTGCGCGTTCTGCCTCGACATGCACACGAAGGACGCGTTCGCGGCGGGCGAGAGCGTCGAGCGGATCGTCCAGCTCAGCGCGTGGGAGGAGTCACGGCACTTCTACACGGAGAAGGAGCTCGCGGCACTCGCGCTCACCGAGGCCGTGACGGTCCTGACCGACGGCTTCGTGCCGGACGAGGTGTACGAGGCCGCCGCCCGCCAGTTCGACGAGGCCGAGCTGACCCAGCTGATCGCGGCCATCACGGTGATCAACGCCTGGAACCGCTTCGGCGTGACCTGCCGTCTCGTGGCCGGGCACTACACGGCCGGGCAGTACAAGTAGCAGTACGGACGAGTAGCAGTACAAGTAGCGGCACTGGATGCGGGAGTGCCGGGTGCCCTCGTCAGGGAGACACCCGGCACCCGTACAGGGAGGGCCACTTGCACGGCCCGTACGGCAGGCGGCCCATACGCAGACGGCCCGTACGGCGGTGGCCTACTGGCAGTGACCTACTCGGGCAGCCACGCCCGCCACGTGGACTCATGGCCCTCGGCCCACTTCCGCGCCGCCTCCTCGGGCGTCAGCTTCTGGTCGGCGATCATCAGGGAGACCTCGTTCTGGTCCTCGGTCGTCCACTTGAAGTTCTTCAGGAAGGCCGCCGCCTTGCCGCCGCTCTTCGCGAAGTCCGTGTTCAGGTACTTCTGCAGCGGGGTGTGCGGATAGGCGCAGGCGACCTTCTCCGGGTCGGCGTCGCAGCCCTCCTTGTAGGCGGGCAGCTTCACCTCCGTCATGGGGACCTTCTTGAAGAGCCACTGGGGTGAGTACCAGTACGTGAGGAAGGGCTTCTTCTCCTTGGCGAACTGGCGCATCTGGGTGATCTGGGCCGCCTCCGAACCGGCGAACACCACCTGGAGGTCGAGGTCCAGGTTCTTCACCAGCGCCTTGTCGTTCGTGACGTAGGAGGGTGAGCCGTCGAGCAGTTGCCCCTTGCCGCCGCTCTCGGGGGTGCGGAGCTGGTCGGCGTATTTGTTCAGGTTCTTCCAGTCGGTCACGTCGGGGTGCTGCTTGGCGAAGTACGTCGGTACGAACCAGCCGATGTGCCCGGTGACGCCGAGGCCGCCGCCGTTCACGATCGTCTTCTTGTCCTTGACATACCGCTGTTCCTGCTCGGGGTGGCCCCAGTCCTCCAGGATCGCATCGACCCGGCCCTGGCTGAGCGCGTCCCACGCGGGGACCTCGTCGACCTGGACGGTGTCCACGCGATAGCCCAGCTCGTGCTCCAACAGGTACTGCGCGACGGCCACGTTGGCCTGCGCCCCGACCCACGACTGCACGGACAGGGTCACGGTCTTCGCCCCCTGCGCGTTGGCGAAGGGCGAGGCCTGCTTGGTCATGTCGGCGGCTCCGCAGCCGGCCGTCGTCAGCACCAGCAGGGAGCAGCCGACGGCCAGAGCGCCCGTCATGCGCGTACCACCGGTCGTACCAGTCGTGCCGGTCGTGCCGGTCCTACGACGTGTGCGCGTACGCATCTCAGGCTCCCTTCTTCGTACGGCGGTCCGTCGGCTGGGTCACCCGGTCGAGCATCAGGCCGAGGCAGACGATCGCGGCGCCGGCCACCAGACCCGTGGCCAGGTCGCCCTGGGCGAGCCCGAACACGACGTCGTAGCCGAGCGCTCCGCCGCCGACCAGGCCGCCGATGATGACGACGGCGAGGACGAGGACGACGCCCTGGTTGAGCGCGAGCAGCAGGGCGGGACGGGCCAACGGCAGCTGGACCTGGCGCAGTTGCTGCCAGCCCGTCGCGCCCATCGAGCGCGAGGACTCCATGGCCGCCGGGTCGACCTGGCGCAGGCCCTGCGTGGTGATGCGGACGACGGCAGGCAGGGCGTAGACGACCGCGGCGGCGACCGCCGGGGCGCGGCCCACGCCGAAGAGCGCGACGACGGGGATGAGGTAGACGAACTGCGGCATCGTCTGGAAGACGTCCAGGAAGGGGCGCAGCAGGCGTTCGCAGCGCTCGCTCCTGGCCGCCGCGATGCCGGTCGCGAAGCCCAGGACCAGGGTGACCGCCACCGCCGCGAGGACCTGCGACAGCGTGTCGAGGGACGGTCCCCACACGCCGAGCACGCCGATCGCGGCCATCGCGAGGACGGCGGTGAGCGCGGTGCGCCAGGTGCCGATCAGCCAGGCGAGCGCGGCGACGATCAGCAGGACCGACCACCAGGGCAGCCACTGCAGGCCGTCCCGCATGGGGTCCAGGACCCAGGTGGTGAAGTGGCCCGCCCAGTCGGCGGTGCCACCCACGTAGGGGACGCCGGAGTAGAGGTGGTCCGTCATCCAGTCGACGGCCCGGTTGACGGGCTCGGCGATGTTCACGAGCCAGGCCTCGGGCCAGTCGAGACGGTCGGTGAGGCGACCGGCGACCGCGACGGCGAGGGCCGCGACGGCGGCGTAGGCCCAGCCGGTCGGGCGGGACGCCCGCTCTCCGAGCCCGTCCCCCGTCCCCGCCGAAGTCACGGATCCCGCCGCGCCCGTCACCCGGTCGAGGACGACCGCGAGCAGCACGATCGGGATGCCGGCGGCGAGCGCCGCGCCCACGTCGACCGAGGCGAGCGCCTGGTAGACGCGGTCACCGAGGCCGGCCGCGCCGATGACGGACGCGATGACGGCCATGGACAGGGCCATCATGATCGTCTGGTTGAGGCCGAGGAGGAGTTCCTTGCGGGCGAGCGGTATGCGGGCCGTGAGGAGCCGCTGCCTGGCCGTGGTGCCCAGGGACTCGACGGCCTCCATCACCCCGGCGTCGGCGCCGCGCAGGCCGAGCGCGGTGAGCCGGGCCATCGGCGGGGCCGCGTACACGACGGTGGCGAGTACCGCGGCCGGCACACCCATGCCGAAGACGAGGACGACCGGCAGGAGGTACGCGTAGGCCGGGAACACCTGCATGGTGTCGAGTACGGGGCGCAGCGCGCGGTACGTACGGTCGGAGAGCCCGGCCGCGAGGCCGAGGAACACACCGAGCACGACAGATGCGAGGACCGCGACCACCATCAGCGCGAGCGTCTGCATGGTGGGGATCCACATGCCGAGCAGCCCGCAGGCCAGGAACGCGGCGCCCGTGCCGAGCGCCAGCCGTACCCCCGCGACCCGCCAGGCGACCAGTGCCGCCGCGGCCGTGACGCCCGCCCAGCCGGCGGCGAGCAGGACGAGGTAGACGGCGCGTACGGAGAGGACGACCGCGTTGGAGACGTACCCGAAGAAGTAGAGGAACAGCGGGTGGCTGTCGCGGTTGTCGATGACCCAGTCGCTGGTCTTTCCGAGGGGTTCGGAGAGGTCGACGGTGAGGGCGCCCGGCCAACTGCCGCTCGCCCAGCGGGCGTCGGCCAGCGGGACGAGGACCGCCGCCGCGACGGCGAGCAGCAGGAGCTTGCCGGTGGCGGGGTGCTTGAGGAGGCCGGGGAGGCCGCTCCGGGGAGCGGCGGCGGTGATCGTGGCCATCAGGCCGCCCCCTCGCGAGTGGGCGCGGCGGTGCCGTCGCCCTTGCCGCGAGCGGGCGCGGCCGAACCGGCACCCGGCCCCGAACCGGCACGCGAACCGGCACCCGTCCCGGCGCCCGAACCAGCGGCCTCGCCGGTCGCCTCATCGGCGGCCGAACCGGCACTCGGACCGGCCGAGCCGTCGGCCGCATCGGTGGTCGCATCGGTGGTCGCATCGGTGGCCGGCCCGGCGAACTGTCCACCCGTCCCCGCCACCACCCCCAGCAGCGCGTCCGAGTCGACGACGCCGAGGCAGCGCCCCCGGTCCACCACGCGGGCGGTCTGGCCGGTGCGCGCGACCGCCTCGATGGCCTCGGAGACCGTGGCCTGGGGCGCGAGGGCCGGACCCTCGCCCGCCTCCTGCGCGGACGCGGCCCGCATGGCCCGCCGTACCGTCATGACCTGCTCGCGCGGCACGTCCCGTACGAACTCGCGTACGTAGTCGTCGGCGGGCGAGCCCACGATCTCCTCGGGCGTGCCGAGCTGGACGACGCGGCCGTCGCGCATGAGGGCGATGCGGTCGCCCAGGCGCAGGGCCTCGTTCAGGTCGTGGGTGATGAAGACCATCGTGCGGCCCTCCTCGTGGTGGAGCCGGACGACCTCCTCCTGCATGTCGCGCCGGATCAGCGGGTCGAGCGCGCTGAACGGCTCGTCGAACAGCAGGACCTCGGGGTCCACGGCCAGCGCCCGCGCCAGTCCGACGCGCTGCTGCTGGCCGCCGGAGAGCTGGCCGGGCCGCCGCTGCTCCATGCCTTCGAGGCCGACCTTGGTGACGACCTCCTGGGCCTTCTCGCGGCGCTCGCGCTTGCCGACGCCCTGGACTTCCAGCCCGTACGCGACGTTGTCGAGCACGGTCCGGTGCGGCAGGAGGCCGAAGTGCTGGAAGACCATCGCGGCGCGGTGGCGGCGCAGTTCGCGCAGCCGGGCCTTGTCCATCGCGCGGACGTCCTCGCCGTCGATGACGATCGAGCCGGCCGTCGGCTCGATGAGCCGGGTCAGGCAGCGTACGAGCGTGGACTTGCCCGAGCCGGACAGGCCCATGACGACGAAGACCTCGCCCTTGCGCACGTCGAAGCTCACGTCCCGGACGGCGGCCGTGCAGCCGGTACGGGAGCGGAGTTCGGCCGGGCTGAGGGCCGCGAGCTCGGGGTCGGCGGGGACGCGGTCGGCCTTGGGGCCGAAGACCTTCCAGAGGCCCTCGACGGCGAAGACGGGGGCGGTGCCCGTGCGCTCGGCACTGCCGTGCCCGGCACCCGCGCTCTCGAAGGCGGCATCCTGAACATCGGTTGACGTACTGCTCATCACGCACCGCCTCCCAGCAGGTCCACGCACTTCTCGCCGACCATGAGCACCCCGATCATCGGGTTCACGGCGGGCATGGTCGGGAAGACCGACGCGTCGGCGATCCGGATGCCTTCGAGGCCACGGATGCGCAACTCGGGGTCGACGACGGCCAGTTGGTCGTCGGAGGCGCCCATACGGCAGGTGCCCGCCGGGTGGTACACGGTGTGGGCCACCGACCGGGCGTACACGCCGAGTTCCTCGTCTCCGGTGATGTCCGGTCCGGGGCACACCTCGCGCTTGAGCCAGTGCGCGAGAGGCTCCGACTTGGCGATCTCGCGGGCGATCCTGATGCCGTCGACGAGGGTGCGGCCGTCGTAGTCGTCCTCGTCCGTGAAGTAGCGGAAGTCGAGGGCGGGCTTCTCGGCCGGATCGGCGCTCGTCAGGTACAGACGGCCTCGGCTGCGCGGCTTGGGGATGTTCGGGGTCATCGAGACGCCGTGCGCGGGGCGTTCGTAGCCGATGCGCTCCGGGTTGTCCGTGAAGGGGACCTGGTAGAAGTGGAACATCAGGTCCGGGCCCGCGTGTTCGGGGTCGCGCCGCACGAACAGGCCCGCGTCGGAATCCATCGCGGAGTTCTCGGGGATCGACCCGTCCGTCTCCCAGACGATGACCGACTCCGGGTGGTCCAGCAGGTTCTCGCCGACGCCCGGCAGGTCGTGGACGACGGGGATGCCGAGCGCTTCGAGGTCCTGGCGCGGCCCGATGCCGGAGTGCATGAGCAGCCTCGGCGAGTCGACGGCGCCGGCGCACAGCAGGACTTCGTTCCTGGCCCTGACGAGGACTTCCTCGCCGTCCTTGGTGCGTACGTGCACACCGCGGGCGCGCGTCCCTTCGAGCTCCAGCCGGTACGCCCAGGTCTCCAGGAGGATGTGGAGGTTGGGGCGTTCGTCCATGAACGGATGCAGGTAGGCGACGGACGCGCTCGACCGCTTGTTGTTCTCCGGGTGGTACGCGAGGTCGAAGAAGCCGACGCCCTCGGTGAACGGCTGCTTGTTGAAGCCCTCCACGCGCGGCACTTCGAGTGCCGCCTGCGCGGCGTCGACGAAGTCGCGGGCGATGGCGTTCCGGTCCTTCTCGTCCACCGGCACGATGTTGTTGCGCAGCCGCGGGAAGTACGCCTCCATCGGCACCGCGCCCCAGCCCTTGGCGCCCGCCGCCTCCCACTCGTCCCAGTCGGACGGCAGCGGCTTGAACGCGATGAGGGTGTTGTGCGAGGAGCATCCGCCGAGGACCCGGGCGCGGCTGTGCCGGATGTGCGAGTTGCCGCGCGGCTGCTCGGTCGTGGGGTAGTCGTAGTCCAGCTCCCCGCCGAGCAGGCCCATCCAGCGCCGCAGGGTCAGGACGTCCTCGCGGCCGACGTCGCTCGGGCCGCCCTCGATGACGGCGACGGTGACGTCCGGGTTCTCGGTGAGCCGGGAGGCGATGACCGATCCGGCGGTGCCGCCGCCTATGACGACGTAGTCGTACGTGTTCTGTTCTTCGGGCATGGCGTGTTCAGGCATGGCGTGGCGCTCCAAGGTGCCTTGTGCGGTGGGGAGTCCGGCGAGTCGAAGGTGGTACGGGGCGGGGGTCAGCCCGCGAACCACCGGACGGGCTTCGGCGCGAGGTTCTGGTAGACGTGCTTGGTCTCGCGGTACTCGGCGAGCCCCGCGGGCCCGAGTTCGCGCCCCACACCGCTCTTACCGAAGCCGCCCCACTCCGCCTGCGGGAGGTAGGGGTGGAAGTCGTTGATCCAGACGGTGCCGTGCCGCAGCCGGCCGGCGACGCGCCGGGCGCGCCCCGCGTCGGCGGTCCAGACGCCGCCCGCGAGCCCGTACTCCGTGTCGTTGGCGAGCGCGACGGCCTCGTCCTCCGTGCGGAAGGTCTCGACGGTCAGGACCGGGCCGAACACCTCTTCCCGGACGACCCGCATGTCGCGGTGGCACTGGTCGAGGACGGTCGGCTCGTAGAAGTAGCCGGTGGCGGGCCGCTCGGCGGACGGCTCGGGGCGGGCACCGCCGGCTCGCAGCACCGCGCCCTCGGCGAGCGCGGCGGCGACGTACGACTCGGTCTTCTCGCGCTGGTCGGCGGAGACCAGCGGTCCGCACTCGACGCCGTCCTCGGTGCCGCGGCCGAGCCGGATCCGCTCGGCCCGCCGCGCCAGTTCGGCGACGAAGCGCTCGCGCACGGACTCCTCGATGATGAGCCGGGAGCCGGCGGAGCAGACCTGCCCGCTGTGGATGAAGGCGGCGTTGAGTGCCTGGTCGACGGCGGTGTCGAACCCTTCCTCCGTGGCGCAGGCGTCGGCGAAGACGACGTTGGGGTTCTTGCCGCCGAGTTCGAGGGCGACCTTCTTCACGGTGACGGCGGCGGCCTGCGCGACCTTCGTACCGCTGACGAGTCCGCCGGTGAACGACACCAGGTCGACGTCCGGGTGCTCGGCGAGCCGGGCGCCGACGCTGTGGCCGGGCCCGGTGACGATGTTGGCGACACCCTCGGGAAGACCGGCCTCGACCAGCAGCTCGATGAGGGCGACCGTGGTCAGCGGGGTGATCTCGCTCGGCTTGACGACGAAGGTGTTCCCGGCGGCGAGGGCGGGGGCGACCTTCCAACTCGCCTGCAGGAGCGGGTAGTTCCAGGGCGTGATCATCGCGCAGACGCCGACGGGTTCGTGCACGACGACGCTGTGGATGTCGTCCGACCCGGCGTCGACGACCCGTCCGCCGCCCTCTCCGACGACGAGATCGGCGAAGTACCGGAAGGCGTCGGCGACACAGTCGATGTCGACGCGCCCCTCCTCCAGGGTCTTGCCCGCGTCCCGGCTCTCGAGCAGCCCGAGCTGCTCGCGGTCGCGTACGAGGAGGTCGGCGACGCGGCGCAGGAGCGCGGCCCGCTCGGTGACCGGTGTGTGTGGCCACTGTCCGTGGTCGAAGGCGCGCCGGGCGGCCTCGACGGCGGCGTCCGTGTCCGGTACGCCGCCTTCGGCGACCACGGCGAACGTCTTGGCGTCCGCCGGGTCGAGAATGTCGCGAGTGGCCCCTGAGGCGGCCGCACGCCACTCTCCGCCCACGTGAATCGTCTGCTGCGCCTGGTGTCCCGACATGATCGGTGTTGCCTTCCGTTCCTGTTCCGTGCCCCTGTGTCACACGCGTGTCACTCTCGCGGGCCGAGTGCACCTGCCCCGGGACCTGGTTCGCATGCGCAACCAGTGACGGATAGTGCGCGGGGTCACTGAAAAATCGGCGTAAAGCAGACCGGAAGGTGCGAATCGCAGGGCCTGATCACGGGCACCTGCGGTCGGTCCGGCCCATGGACACCCAGCAACTCTTTGACTAAAGTCAAAGAAATATGGAGCCAGTGACAGCGTCAGTGTCCGCGGAGCACGTGACCACCCTGCGCCGCTTCAACCGGTACTTCACCCGCCGGATCGGGGTGCTCGACGATCACTACCTCGGGCAGGACCGGCCGCTCGGCGAGGCCCGCCTGCTGTTCGAGATCGGGACCGGCGCGTCGCTGAAGGAGCTGAGGACCCGACTCGGCCTGGACGCCGGGTACTTGAGCCGGATGGTGCGCGCGCTGGAGGGCCAGGGGCTCGTCCGGGTCAGCGTGCACCCGACGGACAGCCGGCTGCGCCTCGCGGAGCTCACGGAGGCCGGTCGGGCGGAGCTGGCGGAGCAGAACCGGCGGGCCGACGGACTCGCCGAGGGGCTGCTCGACGGGCTCAGCGAGGAGCAACGGGGGCGGCTGACGGAGGCCGTCACCGTGGCCGAGCGGCTGCTGCGACTGGCGGGGGTCGGCGTCAGGGCCGTCGACGCCCGGTCGGCCGACGCCCGCGCCTGTCTGGCCGGTTTCGCCGCCGAGCTCGACGAGCGGTTCCCGGAGGGATACGCCACCACGGATCTCGTACCGCCGGAGCAGATCGCGGTCCTTCTCGTCGCGTACGAGGAGGAGCGTGCCGTCGGCTGCGGGGCGCTGTGCGCGCTCGACGCCGGCACGGCCGAGATCCGGCATCTCTGGGTGCACCCGGACGCACGTGGACTCGGCCTCGGGCGGCGGCTGTTGACCGCACTGGAACGGGCGGCCGCCGAGCGCGGGCATCACGTCGTACGCCTCGACACGCACGAGGTCCTCAAGGAGGCCGCCGCGATGTACCGCACGAGCGGGTACGTCGAGATCCCGGCGTACGACGCGAACGCGCACGCCAGTTACTGGTTCGAGAAGGTGCTGGTCCGGCCCGGCTGACGTACGGTCCGCTCGACCCATAGCCCGTCGCCCGTCAGCCGTCCTTGCTGCTGATCGAGGGCACCGCGCTCGGTGAGGGGACCGGGTCGAAGCGGAACGTCTGGCCCAGCTTTTCTTGGAACCGCTGGGCACCGAGACGCAGGAGTCGGTGTGCAGAAGCGTTCGGCGTTGCCGCGGTGGCCGCAGTAGTCGTCCGCCAACTGCGCGCCGCCCCGGGTGCTGTTCGGACAGGCAGGTATCGGACAGCGGGGCGGTGCGCGAGAAGCCGCCCCCGGGGACTCCCGGGGGCGGCTTCAGGCTTGGGCTTCGGCCTTAGAGGCTTCGGCTCGGCGGGCGGCTCAGAGGAGGCCGAGACCGCGGACCGCCTCGCGCTCCTCCTCCAGCTCCTTCACCGACGCGTCGATGCGGGCGCGGGAGAACTCGTTGATGTCGAGGCCCTGGACGATCTCGTACGAGCCGTCCTTCGTGGTGACGGGGAAGGAGGAGATGAGGCCCTCCGGAACGCCGTACGAACCGTCGGACGGGATGCCCATCGAGGTCCAGTCGCCGTCCGCCGTGCCGTTGACCCACGTGTGGACGTGGTCGATGGCGGCGTTCGCGGCCGAGGCGGCCGAGGAGGCGCCGCGGGCCTCGATGATGGCGGCACCGCGCTTGGCGACGGTCGGGATGAACTCCTCGGCCAGCCACTTCTCGTCGTTCACGGTCTCGGCGGCGTTCTTGCCGGCGATCGTGGCCTGGAAGATGTCGGGGTACTGGGTGGCGGAGTGGTTGCCCCAGATGGTGAGGCGCTTGATGTCCGCGACCGTCGAGCCCGTCTTCTTCGCGAGCTGCGTGAGCGCGCGGTTGTGGTCCAGGCGGGTCATCGCGGTGAAGCGCTCGGCCGGTACGTCCGGGGCGGCGGCCTGGGCGATGAGGGCGTTGGTGTTGGCCGGGTTGCCTACGACGAGGATCTTCACGTCGTCCGCGGCGTTGTCGTTGATGGCCTTGCCCTGGGGCTTGAAGATGCCGCCGTTGGCCTCCAGGAGGTCACCGCGCTCCATGCCCTTGGTGCGGGGGCGGGCGCCGACGAGGAGACCGACGTTCGTGCCGTCGAAGGCGACGTTCGGGTCGTCCGTGATGTCGATGCCCTGGAGGAGCGGGAAGGCGCAGTCGTCGAGCTCCATGGCGGTGCCCTCGGCGGCCTTCAGAGCCGGCGTGATCTCCAGGAGACGCAGCTTGACCGGCACGTCCGCGCCGAGCAGCTGGCCGGAGGCGATGCGGAAGAGCAGGGCGTAACCGATCTGGCCGGCCGCGCCGGTGACGGTGACGTTCACGGGAGTGCGGGTCATGGCGTTCTCCGTATGACAGCTGACGACGGTGGGGCGTCCCTGCCCCGGGGTACGGGATCCCCTGCCCTGCCGCCGGATGATCGATCACCTGTGTCGATGATCGATCTCTTGGCGTCAAGAGAGATCCAGCGGTCAGGCTATCGCGCATCCGGGATCCCGGGCCGCCGGGGCCGATGTGGCCCGCCCCACAGAGCGCTCCGCTGGGTCAGGGGGTACGGGAAGGCGGCCGTCGTTCCGGGAGAGAAGGACGACGGCCGCCTTGGTGGGGGTGCCGGTTTGCCGGGAGGGGGGGACCTCCCGGGCGGCGCCGGACTCCCGTGGGGGTACGGTTCGCCTGCCCCGGCGGGGGGAGGTCATTCCTCCTGCGCGGCGAATTGTTGGGGGCGGGTTGGACGGGGTGGGTGGGCTTGGGCCGGTGGGTGTGTGCGGGTTGTGTTGGGCTGGTCGCGCAGTTCCCCGCGCCCCTGAAGGCAGTTGCCGACGGGCCTGAAGGGCCGGTGCCCTCGGCCTCGGAGAAGCGGGGGGCTTGGGCCGGTGGGTGAGTGCCGGTCGTGTTGGGCTGGTCGCGCAGTTCCCCGCGCCCCTTAGAAGGCAGGGGCCTCGGACCCGTGAAGGGCAGGAGCCCCGGACCCGAACCACCAGGTGCCCTCGGCCTCGGAGAAGCGGGGTGGGCTTGGGCCGGTGGGTATGTGCGGGTCGAGTTGGGCTGGTCGCGCAGTTCCCCGCGCCCCTAAAAAGGCTGGGGCCCCGGACCCGTAAAGGGCAGGAGCGCCGGACCCGAACAAGCAGGTGTCCGCGGCCCGCGGAAGCAGATGCGCGCGGCGGCGGAAGAGGTCGTGCCCTCGGGCCTCGAAAAGACGGGTGCCCGCCTCTCTTGAGGCGGGCACCCGGGTGAGGCTCGTTCGGTGTGAGTCTCTGTTTGCTACTTCGTGCAGCCCTCTTCGCCGGAGGTCTGCAGGGTGGCGCAGGCCTTGGCTTCGGTGGCGTTCTTCACGGCGACCATGGGGGTGTAGGCGTCGGTGTCCGTGTCGACCTCGGCGGTCTGGGCGGCTGCCTTGCCCGCCGTGATCCGGACCTCGTCGCCGGGCCCGGCCGCGGTGATGCGGGCCCAGGCGGCCCCGCACGTCTCGCTGTAGCGGACCTCGACCTGGGCGGTGCCGACGACGGCCTTCTCGACCGTCGTCGCAAGCGTGCCGCCGCAGCCCATGTTCTCCGGGTCTTTGCCCGCGCAGTCCGCGCCGAAGCACTCGACACCGGCCGGCAGCTCCTTGCTGACGGTCGGTGTCGGCGTCGGCGTGGTGTCGCTCCCCGCCTTGTCGTCGCCCCCGCCGTCCGTGAGGAACACGGCCGCGGCTATCACCACGAGCGCGCCCACGACCCCCGCGAGGAACATCGTGAGCCGCCGCTTCCCCCGCTTCCCGTCGGGCGAACCGCCCGAACCCGGACGCGCGTCCTGAGGCGGCCCCCCGGCCGAACCGGCAGCGCCTGCGGGACCGGCCATGCCGGACGGCCCGAAGGAACCCGACGGGCCGAGGCCCGACGACCCGGAGGCACCGGACACACCAGATGCACCGGCGGAGCCGGACGCGCCGGCACTCGGCGTACCCAGACCCCCGGGGTATCCGTACCCCCCGGACGCTCCGCCCGACCCGGACGCCCCCGAAGGCGTGGCAACGGCTCCCCAGCCGCCGCCGCGCGAACCCGAGGCCCCGCCGGAGGCGTTGCCGGCACCGGCGCCGTGCGGCGTCCGCCGCTCCTCCCCCTGTACCGGAGTCTGCGGCGGCACCGTGGGCGCCACCCCCGCAGGTCCCGCGATACCCGGCGTGGGCGCCGCTGTCGCGCTACCCCCGGCGCGCGCCTGCTTCCCGTTCCGTCCCCCCTTGGCCGGAGTCGACCCGAACTCCCCGAGCGCGGCACGCGCCTGGGAGATCCGAATCGCTTCCATGGTCATGTCGTGGCGCATCTCCGAGCGGCTCCAGGCCCTCTCGGCAAGCTCCCACATCGTCGTCAGATGGACGGGATTGGTCCCGGTCACCTCGGCCAAAGCCACGATCGCGCCCTTCGGCGCGAGCAGTCGGCCGTTCAGATACCGCTCCCAGGACGTCTTGCTGTACCCGGTGCGGTCGGCCACGGCGGCGACACTCAGCCCGCCGCGGTCGACCAACCGGCGCAGCTGGCTGGCGAACTCCCTGACCTGCGGATCGAGTTCATCCGGCAAGGCCCTCCAACGAGGCATTGCTACCCCCCTCTTTCCCCCCGTACATGCTGGCTTTTCCCGCGCGTGAAGCCCTCTGCCGAGTCCTCGTTCTGGCTACCCACAGGGATGCGCACAGTAAGGATCTCAGTTCCCGGGATGGGGGCGCACGGGAGCATTCGGGCCTGTGGGCATGCACCGTTGCACGCCCGTTGGTATGCGGTCCAGTGTCCCACCGACTTCCCTCTCGGCCGACGGGATCGCCTGGTCAGCGCACGGGACGTCCCGGAGCGTCCCGATTGCCCACGTTATCCCTGGTGTCGGGGGTGATCAGCGTAAATCCTCGAACTTGTCAACACATCGACACGCGGGGAACACATGCGCGACCTCCTGCGTCACTCGCGACCTCAGGGGGATCACGGGCGCACGGAGGGCAGGTCCAATCGCCGACCGCTCACCGCCGGCACCGGGCCGGCGACCGCGGAACCCGTGCTCGGCGCGAGGGCCGGCCCGCGGCGACCACGTGCGGGGCCGCCGCCTCTCCGCAGGTCATCGACGGCACCGGCGGCCCGTACAACGACTGGGTCACGGTGTCAGGCGGAGGGACGACAACGGCGTGAAACACCCCTTCGTCAACGACTGCATCGACGACTCCTTCGGCCGGTGGGCGCCGTCGGCCACGACGTGGTGGCTGGTGCGTGAGGAGCTTGAGGAACTTGAGGAGGAACCGGAGGACGTCGACGGCATCGCCGGAAAGGAGACTTTCGGCCACACAGACGACTTTCTCGACGGCTCGTAACGGGGCGGCAAGGTTACGTACGGCGGCTACCGGCGGGACGTCACGTTCGAGCGGCTGGGCGGGAAGTACTACGTAAAGATCGGTACGCAGGGGAAGGTCTCGGCGTGCGACCGGCGTGGCCGAATCCGTGTGCCCCGAGCCCTCGGGCCGTCACTCCGACGTGTGATCACGCCAGGGTGACTGCACCGATCACCGCGGTCAGCAGCAGGACGAGGACGAGCACCAGGGCGTAGAGCAGCAGTCGGTGCGAGGCGGCCCAGGGGGCCCGGGCGGGGGCGGAGGCGGGGGCGGAGGCCGGTTCCGGTGTCTCGGCGAGCAGGTCCCACCACGGGACCGTGGGGTCGTCCTCGTACCCGCCCTCGTCCGCAGGCCCGTTCGCAGGCCCGTTCACACCGGCGCGCATGCCCGCGCCCGCGCGCCCGGCTGCGCCCGCCGGAGCCGTCGCCGGAACCGCCGTCGGAGCCACCGTTCGCGGCCACGCCCGCACCGCCAGCTCCCAGCGCACGCAGAAGCGCTCGGCGTCCGTGCCCGCGACCCGGCACAGGGCGACGACCGCCTGCCGGGGCGGGGGCTGCGTCGCGTTCAGATAGCGGTGCCAGGAGGACTTGCTGTACGCCGTGCGCTCGCCCAGGGCGACCAGACTGAGCCCCGTACGGTCCTTGAGCAGCCGCAGCTGCTCCACGAAATGCCCCACCTCCGGCGGAAGACCCGCAGGCAGTGGCTGCCAGGCGCTCATCCCTCTCCTCGCCCCCTCGCCGTCTCCTCGTACATCCCCCCGCTATGACCGGGTGACGGCACCGACGGCGGTTTGGTTCCCACCGGACGCGTCGCGGGACGCACGCCACACGTCGGCCCCACGTCGGCCCCCTGACGGGTGGGACGTACCGGAACGGTCACCTCCGTGCCACAGGGGATTGACAGGCATTGAACCGCCGTTGGCACGTCCATGACTCTGGAGTCCAGGCGGCGCCCGTCCTCGCTCGGGGGAGTGGACGGGCGCCGCTCCCGTCCACGACGAAGCCCGCCTCCTCGGAAAGAGGGGACGGGCTTTCGTCGTACGGGCGCCGCGTTCGCTAGGTCCTGATCGTGAAGTGCAGCGTGTCGTCCAGGAACGGGATCTCCAGCAGCGGGTTGGGCTGCGCCATCATCGCGAGCAGCACGATCGTCACGCCGAGGACGCCGTACGTCACGAGGTCGGTGAACCTGGAGCGGACGGCGAGCATGCCCACGTCGGGCAGCATCCAGCGCATGACGCCGCCCGCGAGCAGCGCGACACCGATCAGCAGGGTGCCGAACCTGAAGACGTCGAGCGCGGTCAGCAGCAGACCGAGTCCGACGGTGCCGATGACCGCGAGAATCGGCCACTGACGCGCGGGGGCGGGCGCGTCGCGCGGAGCCGCCCTGCCACCGCCCTCGGGCCGCGCGGTGTCCCGCGTGAACAGCGGGAACCGACGCGTGGTCCGCTGCGGCTGCCCATCGGGCCCGGGCGCGCTGACGGCATCCCGGGCACTGGGCTCGCCACCCGGGTGGCCCGCGTCAGCACCGGGTTCGCCGTCCGCGTCCGGGCTCCCACCGGAGTCCCGCTCGCGGACGCGCGCCGGGTGCGGCTCGATGCCGGTCGGCTCGGCGCCGGGCGATTCGGTGCCGGGCGATTCGGTGCCGGGCGATTCGGTGCCGGGTGGCTCAGCGGCGGACGGCTCGGTGCCGTGCGGCTTCGCGGCCAGCGCCTGTCCGGCCTCCGGCTCGGTGCCGTGAGGCTTAGTCTCCGGTGCCTGCCTGGCCGCCGGCTCGGCACCGGACTGCTCTGCACCACTCGGCTCGGCGCCCTGCGGCTTCGCGCTCGGCACCCGTCCCGCCTCCGACTCGACACCGGACCGCTCGGCGCCACTTGACTCAGCGCCGGGCAGCTCTGCACCACTCCGCTCGGCGCCCTGCGGCTTCGCGCTCGGCACCCGTCCCGCCTCCGACTCGACACCGGACGGCCCTGCGCCGGTCGGCTCCCCTTCCGGTACGGATCCCCCGGCGGCGGACGTCCCCTGCGACTCGGTGTCCTGGACGACCGGGTCGTTCTCGGCACTCTCGGGACCCTGGCCCGCGGCGTCGCTCCGAGCCCGGCCGCCCTCCCGGCGCTCACTGCCGCTCCGGTCCGCAGCCTCAACCTGTGTCGCGGCGCTGGCACGCGTCGCCGTCTCGGCCCGCAACGCCGCGTCGCCCTTCGTCGAGGCACCCCCCTTCGCCGACGTGTCCGCCTTCGCGGAGGCATCCCCCTTCACGGAGGCATCCCCCTTTGCGGAGGTGTCCGCGCCCGTGGAGGCATCCGCCCTCGCCGACGGGTCGGTCTCGTTGTCCCGCCCCGTGGCGGCCCGGTCAGCCGGCACTGCGTTCCGCCGCCTCGACCACGTTGACGAGGAGCTGGGCGCGGGTCATCGGGCCCACTCCGCCGGGGTTCGGGGAGATCCAGGCGGCGACCTCGGCGACACCGGGGTGGACGTCGCCCACGATCTTGCCCTCGGCGCTGCGGGAGACGCCGACGTCGAGGACGGCCGCCCCGGGCTTCACGTCCTCGGGGCGGATCAGGTGCGCGGAGCCCGCTGCGGCGACGATGATGTCGGCCCGGCGCAGATGCGAGGCGAGGTCGCGGGTGCCGGTGTGGCACTGCGTCACCGTCGCGTTCTCGGAGCGGCGCGTGAGCAGCAGCGGCATCGGGCGGCCGATCGTCACCCCACGGCCGACGACCACGACCTCGGCGCCCTTGATCTCCACGCCGTACTGGCGCAGCAGGGTCAGGACGCCGTTGGGGGTGCAGGGCAGCGGGGCCGGCTCGTTCAGGACGAGGCGGCCGAGGTTCATCGGATGGAGCCCGTCCGCGTCCTTGTCCGGGTCCATCAGCTCCAGGATCCGGTTCTCGTCGATGCCCTTGGGGAGCGGCAGCTGGACGATGTATCCGGTGCAGACCGGGTCCTCGTTGAGCTCGCGGACGACCGCCTCGATCTCCTCCTGCGTGGCGGTCGCGGGCAGTTCCCGCTGGATGGAGGCGATACCGACCTGGGCGCAGTCGCGGTGCTTGCCCGCGACGTACTTCTGGCTGCCGGGGTCGTCGCCCACCAGGACGGTTCCGAGGCCGGGCGTGATGCCCTTCTCCCTCAGGGCCGCCACGCGGACGGTCAGATCGGACTTGATCGCGGCTGCGGTGGCCTTGCCATCGAGAATCTGGGCGGTCATGGACCCATCCTCGCGGATGACGGGGCCCTGGTTCCAATCCGGCCCTCCACGGCCACTTTCTGCCTCCCCGGCGCACCTCCCCAGCTCGCTCCGTCCGGTGGCCGTCCGGTCGCCGTCCCGCCCGCGGTCATGATCGGCGATGTTGCACTTGCACAACACACGCGGTATCCGGCTGGACAAATAAGCGACGTGTTAAGGACGATGAGCGGCACAGTGCCGCGGACAGTACCGGGGGGACGAACCGCATCTGTAGAACTTTCCTCCGAAATGTGCCGCGTCGTCCCCGCACTTACGCAACGACGGAGGAAAGACGCCATGAGTTTTGGCGACCCGAACAACCCCTACGGTCCGCCGCAGGGCCAGCAGCCCGGCTACCCTCCCCAGCCTCCGCAGGGCCAGCCCGGCTACCCTCCCCAGGGCCAGCCCGGTTACGGCTACCCGCAGGGTGCGCCGCAGCAGCCCGGCTACGGCTACCCGCAGCAGCCCGCGTATCCCGGTTACCCGGGCGGCAACCACATGACCATGGAGATGCCCGGTCTGATGAAGACCGCGCGTGTCCTGCTGTTCATCATGGCCGGCCTCCAGATCCTGTTCGGCATCATCGCGGGCATCGCCGTCGGCGCCGTCCAGGACGTGTCGAACGGCGTCGGCAGCGGTGACGACACCGACACCCTCGCCGGTCTGGGCTTCGTCCTCGCGGCGTTCCTGGTGGGCCTGGGCGCCCTGTCCATCTTCCTCGGCGTCAAGTTCAAGAACGGCGGCAGCGGGATCCGCGTCACGACGATCGTGTACGCGTCGCTGATGATCCTCGGCGGCCTCGTCAACACCGTGCAGGGCGCGGGAGGTTCCGGCACCTTCGGCGGGCTCATCTCCCTCGCCATCGCCGGCATCATCCTCGCCTCGATGGTGAACAGCGCCGCTTCGGCGTGGTTCAACCGCCCGCGGTACTGACCCCGGAGCCTGAGCGGCACCCGCCCCGGAGCCCCCGGGCTCCGACTCCGGAACGGCACGTTCACGCCATTCACGCCAAGGGCCGTGTTTCACCCCGCTGAGGGGGGACACGGCCCCTGCCGCGTCGCCATACCCTGATCCGGTAACCGCGTGCGGGACCGGGAACGGGGAGCGGGACGGGGAGAACGGCCTTGTACAGCATCATCGTGGTACCTCCGCCGACCACGGAGGACGGACACAACGGCACGTACGGCGAAACGAACCGCGGCACGTACGGCGACACGAACCGCGGCGCATACGGCGACGCGCACAGCGGCACGTACACCGCAAAGCGCAGCGGCCCCCAGATCCGGCTCGCGCCCGGCGAGCGGCTGGCCTTCGGGCGTTCCGCGACGGGCAACAGACTTGCAATCGCACACGAAGGCGTCTCGCGGAACGCGGGAGAGATCACCGCGCAGGGCGCCTTCTGGGTACTGAGCAACCTCTCGGCCCATCAGACGTACGTGGTGGAGAACCCGGAGGGCGCGGGCGAGCACATCAAGGTCGGACCCGGGCGGCTGGACGCGCCGGTCCCCTTCGAGTTCTCCCGGATCGTGCTCCCGGCGGCGGGCGACCTGCTGCCCATCGAGGTGTGGGCACCCCGCCACGACTATCTGCGCTCACCGGAGGGCCTGGACGGGGCGACGACCACGCCCGCGTTCTCCGTCGACCGCACCAAGCGGTACTTCGCGGTCCTGGCCGCCCTCTGCGAGCCCCGGCTGCGCGGTGAACCGCACGCCCCGCTGCCCACGGTCGACCAGGTCGTGGAGCGGCTGCGGCCCCACTGGCCCGCCGCGTCCCGCACCTCGGTCCAGTGGAACATCGACTACCTCGCCGTGAAGCTGCGGCTCAAGCCGGGCCCCGACACGGCGGACACGGGCCCGCGCCTCAACGGCAAGAAGGAGTCCCTGGTCTCCCTGGCCCTGCGTTTCGATCTCGTACGGGAGGACGACCTGCTCGTCCTGACGGAGCCGGCGGGCCGGGCGGCGCGGTGACCGAGGCGTACGCGGTCCCGGTGCCCAAGGGGTACCGGGTGGGGTCCTGGGAGGTGCGGGACCCGATCGCCACGGGCGCGTTCGGCAGCGTCTACGAGGCCCGGTGCGCCCACCCGCGCGAAGGCCTGCCGAAGTCGGCCGCGCTGAAGTTCCTGCCCACCGGTACGGGTACGCCCCGTCAGCTGACGCATCTGCGTGAACTCGCCGAGCGCGAGGTCGAGTTGCACCGAAGACTCACGCGCCCGCGGCTCATCCGGATGTACGAGACGCTCACCGTGGACGACCCGGACCACCCCGAACTCGACGGCGCCACCGTCCTCGTACTGGAACGGGCCGAGGGCTCGCTGGCCGCGCTCCTCGACCGTTCCCCGCACCCGCCGCAGGGCCCCGCGCTGCTCGCGCAGACCTGTGAGGGGCTGGCGCAACTGCACAGCGCCGGCTGGGTGCACGGTGACCTCAAGCCCGCCAACGTGCTGCTGATGAAGGACGGTTCGGCCCGGCTCGCCGACTTCAACATGGCCGCCGAGCTGGAGGGCACCCACGCCTACACCCCCGCCTTCTCCACCCCCGACTACACCCCGCCCGAACTCCTCTGGTCGGAGATCGGCGAACGCGGCCGCCAGATCCGGCCCTCGGCCGACGTCTGGGCCTTCGGTGTCCTCGCCCATCTCGTCCTCACCGACACGTTCCCGCTGCCGGGCGGCACCCCCTCGGCCCGCCGGGACGCCGCCGTCCGGTACGCGCGCGGCACCGACGAGCTGCGGCTGTCCCCTCAACTCCCGGACGGCTGGCGGGAGATCGTGCGGGACTGTCTGGCCCGTACGCACACGGAACGGATCTCCTCGGAGGCGCTGCTGCGGCGGGTGGAGGAAGCGGCCGGCACCGGTCGGTCCCCGCGCCTGCCGAGGCTGCGGGCCCGGCGCGGACGCCGTTCGACGCTGGTCCTCGCCGCCGCGGCCGCCACGGTCGCCGTCTCGGGGCTCGCGTACGGCATCACGACCTGGGCGGGCGACGACGCGAGCGATACCGAGGGGGACGGGGGCGGCGCTCCCGCGACCGAGAAGGTCGTCCAGGCCTCGTACGGCGCCGGCGAACTCCGTACCGACAAGGGCGTACCGGCCGTCCACCGGCCGCTGATCGTCGACTCCGCGCACGACTGTGTGCAGGAGGAGGTCACCCCGGCGCTCCTCGCGGCCATGCTGAAGGTGGAGAGCGGCTTCGACCCGGAGCTGTCCGACCCCGCCAACGACGAGTACGGCATCGCCCGTTGGACCCCGCGGGTGCTGCGCTGGTGGATCAGGTCCGACGGTGTCACCGCCAAGACGATCCCCGAGCCGCCCTTCTCCCCCGCCGAGTCCATCCCCGCCATGAGCAGATACCTGTGCTGGATCGCGCCACGACTCGATCCCAAGCTCGAAGGCGACCACCGCGTGCTGATCGCGGCCGCCTACCGGACGTCGTACGAGAAGGTGAACGACGCGGCCGGTGTTCCCCCGAAGTACCGCGACTACGCCGCCCGCGTCGCTCACTACCTCAAGGAGTACACGCCCGCGGCGAAGAAGTGACCCTGAGACTTCCGAGGTACCGCTCGCGGGCGTCCGCCGCCAGGGTGGGCGGTACCGGTCCATGGTGAAGGCGGCGGTCTCCGGCTCCCTCGGGGGAGGGCCGGAGGCCGCCGTCGCCGTGCCCTCCCCCGTCGAGCCGCCGTGACATGTCCCCGGTAACTCGCCCTACTCTGGCCTCCGTTGAGGCAGGAGGAGGGGGACGACTCCATGTACACCGTCATCGTGGTGCCACCGCGCAGTGGCCGATCCGCCGACGGATGCGACGACCGGATCAGGCTCGCGTCGGGCGAGAGGCTCGCCTTCGGAAGAACCGCGCGGGACTGCGGGCTGATGATCGCCCACGAAGGGGTGCCCAGGGTCGCCGGTGAGATCACCGCGCACCGGGCCTTCTGGATCCTGAGCAACCTCAGCGAGGACCAGACCTACGTGGTCGAGAACCCGGAGGGCGCCGGCGAGCACATCAAGGTCGCGCCGGGCCGCCTGGACGCGCCCGTGTCGTTCGAGTTCTCCCGTGTCGTCCTGCCCGCGGCGGGCGAGCTGCTCAGCTTCGACGTGTGGGCGCCGCGCCACAGTTACGGCGCCGCGGCCCGCTCCGGGCTCTCCGGCACCATCACGGCACCGGCGTTCACGCTCGACCGCACGAAGCGGTACTTCGCCGTGCTCACCGCCTGGTGAGAGCCCCGGCTGGCCCGCGGCGAACCGCTCCTCCGTGTACTGGAACATCGACTACCTGGCGGTCAAACTCCGGCTGCGCCCCGGCCCGGACACGGCGGAACCCGGCCCGCGCCGCTGCGGCAACCACCGCTGCCCGGCCGACTCCGTCTGCTTCTTCAGTGAGCCCAACGGCTCGGGCGAGATGTGCAGTTGGCACGAGGACGACACGGACTGGCTGTCGGGGCCAGAGACCTGCGGGTGGACCCGGGGCCGGCCGGTGAAGTCCATCTTCAACAACAGCAGCGACGACGAGAACGGGCTCGGCGCGGTGGCGTACTTCAGGGGCCGCGACTTCACCCCCGTCGGCGCGGACATCACCCGGAAGAACGCACGCAACCGCACGGGCTGCACCTCCCAGCGAAACCAGGGAAACCTGGCGGGCACATACGCCCCGCTGTCCCACAGGTGGATCGCACGCTGCTGACGCTCGGGGAGGAGCTGGGCCTTCCCCGCACGGCCGGAACTGCTCAGAATGAATTCAGCGGGAATCCGGACACATCCACACGGACCAAGCCGGGGGGCGCCGTGCGAGGCTGGGCCATCTTCTGTGCGGTGTTCGCCGTCGTCAGCATCGTGTCCTTCCGCCCCCGGGCCGCCCGCGAGCGCCGCCTGCGCAGACACGGACGCGTCACGACGGCCGTCTGCCGGGCGCACCTCAACGCTCTGGGGGACGGCCCGATCCGCGTCCGCTGCGGCCACCGGCTGCGCCCGGACGGCGCGGAGTTCCACGCCGTCGTCCGGACGCGCGAGCACATTCCCCAGGTCGGCGAGGAGTTCAGGGTCGTCTACGACCCGCGGGAACCCAACCACGCGGAGAGCCTGGACGTCGTACGCGCCCCGCTGTTCGGCCGCGACGACATCCTCGCCCTGGCGATGTGGACCGGCCTCTTCCTCCTGGGCGCGGGCTGCTCCGCGGCGGCGGGCTGACTCGCCGCCACGTCGGCGCCCTCGCGTGCCCCCGATGAAGGGGGTCCAAGCAGTCACGACGGGACACGCAACCTGAACAGTTGCAGGTACCTCAGCACCCGCGTCCGGGAGACAGTCAGGCGTGCCCGACCGGCACGTACCCATTGGGACAAAATCGGGGAGCTGATTCGTTGTGCGTGTTCGACCGAAGACGACCAGGCGGATGGCCGTCGTGGCGACAGCGGCCGCCGCACTCGCCACCGCAGGGCTGGCCACGGCCCCCATCGCCTCGGCCGACGACTACAACGGATGCGGCTGGCCCCGCGTCTGCTTCTACCTGACCGACAGTGACTGGAACGACGGCGTGACGTACTACGCGTGCCTGAAGCCGAACCAGACCTTCCACTTCAGCTCCACCTCCACGGTCACCGGCGTCCGCATCGACACCCAGTCCAGTTGCCCCTCGGTCTGACAGGGGCCGTCGCGACACGACAACGGCCTGCCGGTGTCTGGGGGGGGGACTGCCGGCGGGCCGTCCGACGCGTGCTGCTCAGTGGAAGAAGTGGCGCGTCCCCGTGAAGTACATCGTCACGCCCGCCTTCTTCGCGGCATCGACGACCAGTTCGTCACGGACCGAACCGCCGGGCTGGACGACAGCCTTGACGCCGGCGTCGGTGAGGATCTCCAGGCCGTCGGGGAACGGGAAGAAGGCGTCCGAGGCGGCGAAGGAGCCCCGGGCCCGCTCGGCGCCCGCGCGCTCGACGGCGAGCTTCGCGGAGTCGACGCGGTTGACCTGGCCCATGCCGACGCCGACGGAGGCGCCGTCCTTGGCGAGGAGGATCGCGTTGGACTTCACCGCGCGGCAGGCCCGCCAGGCGAAGGCCAGTTCCTCCAGCTCGCCGGGCGACAGGGCATCGCCGGTCGCCAGGGTCCAGGAGGACGGGTTGTCGCCGTCGGCCTGGAGGCGGTCGGCGACCTGGAGGAGCCGGCCGCCGTCGATCTGCTTGACCTCGACGGAGGCGGCCGGGCCCTGGTGGGCGCGGAGCACGCGGATGTTCTTCTTCTTGGTGAGGGCCTCCAGCGCGCCGTCCTCGTACTCGGGCGCGACGATGACCTCGGTGAAGATCTCGGCGACCTGCTCCGCCATCTCCTTCGAGACCGGACGGTTGACGGCGATCACGCCGCCGAACGCGGAGAGCGGGTCGCAGGCGTGCGCCTTGCGGTGCGCCTCGGCGACGTTCGCGCCGATCGCGATACCGCACGGGTTGGCGTGCTTGATGATCGCGACGCAGGGCTCGTCGTGGTCGTACGCGGCACGGCGCGCGGCGTCCGTGTCCGTGTAGTTGTTGTACGACATCTCCTTGCCGTGCAGCTGCTCGGCCTCCGCGAGGCCGCCCGTGCCGTCGACGTAGAGGGCGGCGCCCTGGTGCGGGTTCTCGCCGTAGCGCAGGGTGCTGCGCTTCTCGAAGGTCGAGCCGATGAAGTCGGGGAAGGCGGAGTCGTCGGCGGGCGCGTACGAGCTCGCGAACCAGGAGGCGACGGCGACGTCGTACGCGGCCGTGTGCTGGAACGCCTCGGCGGCGAGCCGCTTGCGGGCGTGCAGGTCGAAGCCGCCGTCGCGGGCGGCGGACAGCACGTCGGCGTACCGCTCGGGGCTGGTGACGACTGCCACGGACGGGTGGTTCTTGGCGGCGGCGCGGACCATCGAGGGGCCGCCGATGTCGATCTGCTCGACGCACTCGTCGGGCGTGGCGCCCGAGGCGACGGTCTCGCGGAACGGGTAGAGGTTCACGACGACCAGCTGGAACGGCTCCACGCCCAGCTCGCCGAGCTGCTGCCGGTGGGACTCCAGGCGCAGGTCGGCGAGGATGCCCGCGTGCACGCGCGGGTGCAGCGTCTTGACCCGGCCGTCCAGGCACTCGGGGAAGCCGGTGAGCTCCTCGACCTTGGTGACCGGGACTCCGGCGGCGGCGATCCTCGCGGCGGTGGAGCCGGTGGAGACCAGCTCGACACCGGCGGCCTGCAGACCGCGGGCGAGGTCTTCGAGACCGGTCTTGTCGTAGACGCTGATGAGCGCGCGGCGGATGACCCGCTTCGTGTCCTGCGTACCCTGCGTACCTTCGGCGGTCACGGGATAACTACCTTTCGTCCCTCAATGCGATAGCCGTTGCGGGCGAGCCGCCCCACGACATCGACGAGCAGGCTTCGCTCGACTTCCTTGATGCGCTCGTGCAGAGCGCTCTCGTCGTCCTCGTCCCGGACCTCGACCACGCCCTGAGCGATGATCGGGCCGGTGTCGACGCCGTCGTCGACGAAGTGGACGGTGCACCCGGTGACCCTCGCGCCGTACGCGAGGGCGTCGCGAACGCCGTGCGCCCCCGGGAAACTCGGCAGCAGCGCAGGGTGGGTGTTCACGGTCCGGCCGCCGAAGCGGGCCAGGAACTCCTTGCCCACGATCTTCATGAACCCGGCAGAGACGACGAGATCCGGCTCGTACGCGCCGGTGGCCTCGGCCAGTGCCCTGTCCCACTCCTCGCGCGTGGCGTGGTCCTTGACCCGGCACACGAAGGTGGGAAGCCCGGCGCGCTCGGCGCGCTCCAGGCCGCCGATGCTGTCGCGGTCCGCGCCGACCGCGACGATCTCGGCTCCGTAGGCGGCCGTCCCCTCCGACGCGATCGCGTCGAGGAGAGCCTGCAGATTCGTACCTGATCCGGAGACCAGCACGACGAGGCGCTTGGCCTTGGCCACGGCGGGGCCCTTTCTCGGGGGTTTTCGGGGTTCCTGGGGGCTCATGGGGGGTTCATGGGGTTCTTGGGAGGCCGCTCTCGGGGAGAGCACGTCCGCGGTCGGCGTTTGTACGGTCGTACGAATGCATCGAGCCCCCGGATACGGGGAAGTCTACGAAGCGGCCGACCGTCAGCAACGATACCGGCACACCGAGCGGCCCCCACGGGACGGGGGCGTGGCCGGAAGGTAGCGTCTGGGGAGGATCCGCCCGGGGAACACCGTGCGCACAGGGGAACGCCTTCTGCGCACGGGACGTTGACCAGGGACGGGTACGAACGCTTGGGCGCGAGCCCCGGACACGTAACCAGCTCTGTGGACACGTTGCCGCCAGAGACCATCAAGGGGAAGACGCACACCTGATGCCGGACCGCAGTCTCCGACTCCCTCCGCTCCTGCTGCGCGAGCGGCGCCCTTCTCCCACTCCGCCGCGGGAGAGCGACGACGTGCCCGAGGGCGGGCAGGGCTCAGCGGGCGGCCAGGGTTCCGCAGGTGGGCAGGGCTCCTCGGGCGGCCGGGGCGGCTCCGGTGGCGCGGACGGCTCCGGTGCGCCCGATTCCGGGCAGCGGCCCGAGCCGCCGCAGCCTCCCGCCGACGACAACCCGTTCGCCCCGCCGCCCGAGGGCACGCCCGACCGGCCCTGGCAGCCGCGGCGGCCCGCGCGTGGACAGGGCGAGGGCCAGGACGGCCGGGGCGAGGGCGACGGCTCCCCCTGGGGCAGCCAGTGGAGCGACCGCCAGCCGGGGCCCGCGCAGGGCGGCCGGTTCGGTGACCGGCCCGGTTCCAGCGGCGGCGGGCCCGGCGGCGGCCAGAACGGCCCCGAAGGACCCGGCGGCCCGGGCCCCGGCATGCGCTGGGACCCGACCGACCCCGCCCAGCGCCGCGCCCGGTTCGCGCTGCTGTCCGGCATGTGGGCGTTCTTCTTCGCCCTCTTCAGCTGGCCGTACGTGGCACTCCTGCTCGGCGCGCTGGCCATGTACTGGGCGATCAGCGCCCTGCGCAGCAAGCCGCCGCGTGCGCCCGATCCGAACACCCCGGCGCCGCCCACCTCGGGCGCCAGGCCCCAGACCACGGCGGCGATCAGCGGCCTGGTCACCGCGTCCCTGGCCCTCGCCATGGTCGCGGCCACCTTCACGGCACAGCTCGTGTACAGCGACTACTACACGTGCGTGAACGACTCGCTCACGAACACGGCGAAGAAGTCCTGCGACCAGCTGCTGCCGGAGGAGCTGCGGGGGCTGCTGGGGACGCAGGACTGACGGCCCGCGCTGTACTTGGTGCGGCAGTTGGGCTGTCCGTGCTGCGGTAGTGGGCCGTATGTGTGCGGCCGTGGTGCGGCCGTGGACCGTGCGTGGTGCGGCCGTGGACCGTACGTGGTGCGGTAGTGGGCCGTACGTGGGTTGACTTGGAGTGCGCTTCAAAATCCATGCTCCTTTCGACGCCCGCCGCTCGGCGGGCCGCAAGGGGAGGACACCCGCATGCGCTACCGCACGATCGGAACGACCCCCGGAACCCGCCGTGACGTGAGCGTCCTGAGCCTCGGCGCGATGCTGTTCGGGACGGTCACGGACGAGGCGACCTCGTTCGCGATCCTCGACCGGTTCGTCGAGGCGGGCGGCACGTTCATCGACACGTCCGACAACTACGCGTTCTGGGTCAACGGCACGCAGGGCGGCGAGAGCGAGGCCCTGCTCGGCCGCTGGCGGCGCAGCCGTGGCATCGGCGACGAGATCGTCATCGCCACGAAGCTGGGCGCACGGCCGCTCGCCCCCGGCACGAGCTACACCGACAACCCGGAGGGGCTGTCCGCCAAGGCCGTCCGGGAGGCGGTGGAGGGCAGCCGCGAGCGGCTCGGCGTCCCGAAGCTCGACCTGCTGTACGCCCACATCGAGGACACGGCCGTGCCCCTGCGGGAGACCGTCGAGGGCTTCGCCGAACTCGTCGCCGAGGGCACGGTCGGGCTGCTCGGCGCCAGCAACCACTGGACCTGGCGTCTGGAGCGGGCGCGCGGCCTCGCGGCGGCGGCCGGCCTGCCGGGTTACGAGGTCCTCCAGTACCAGCACAGCTATCTGCGCAAGCGCGCCGATCTGCCCGGGCAGCTCTCGCCGGACGGCGACCAGGGCGTGACCGGCGGCGACCTGCTCAGCTATCTGCGCGCCGAACCGTCCCTCACGCTCGTCGCCTACACCCCGCTCCTGTCCGGCCGTTACGTCCGCGAGGACAAGCCGCTCGGACCGGAGTTCGACCACGCGGGCACGCCGGCCCGGCTGGCGGCGCTCCGTTCGGTCGCCGAGGAGACCGGTGCGACGGTCAACCAGGTGGTCCTGTCGTGGCTGATCGACGGCGAGGTCCCGGCGATCCCCCTCGTCGGCTGCTCCTCCGTGGCCCAGCTGAACGAGAACCTGGCGGCGGTCGACCTGGAACTGACGGCGGAACAGCGGGCCCGCCTGGACGCGGCCCGCTGACCCCCGTCAGTCCCTCCGATCCCCCTGCCCCGGGGGATCGGCAGGCCCGGACACCTGCTTGAGAGCGGCCCAGCGCGCCTCACGCGACACATCGTCGTGCCAGAGCGAGCCAAAGGAGTCGGAGGGCGGCAGAAAGTCGTACGGCTCGAAGTCGGGGTCCGGGGTGACACGACGACTCTCGACGGGAGCGACGGGGGCGACAGCGGTAACGGGCGGCACCTCCGACTGCCGCCGACGCCACACGCGCGAGAACCAGCTGGTGCGCGGGGTGGGCTGACCGCCCTGGGTGCCTCGGGTGCGCTGGGCGCGCGGGTTCGGCGAGGGTTCGGTGGGGAGTTCGGGGGACGTCCGGGGGTGGAGGGAGGATGCGGTCGGCTCGGGGGCGAGGGGCGGGCGGGCGAAGGACTCGGGGGCGAGGGGCTGGTCGGCAGGGTGCTCGGGGGCGAGGGACTCGGGGGCGAGGGGCTGGTCGGCAGGGTGCTCGGGGGTGAGGGACTCGGGGGCGAGGGGCTGGTCGGCAGGGTGCTCGGGGGTGAGGGACTCGGGGGCGAGGGGCTGGTCGGCGAGGTGCTCGGGGGCTCTGGACTCGGCGTGAAGGGTCTGCTCGGAGGGCCCGTCGGCGGGACGAGGGGCCTGCTTGGAATACTTGAACTCGGCCCGAGAGACCTGCTCGGAGGACCCGGACTCAGGGCGGGGAACCTGCTCGGCGAGCCCGAAGTCCGGCTGCTGTGCCTGCTCGGAGCGCCCGACTACGGGACGAGGAGCCTGCTCGGAATACTTGAACTCGGCCCGAGAGACCTGCTCGAAGGGCGCGGACTCAAGGCGGGGAACCTGCTCGGCGAGCCCGAAGTCCGGCTGCTGTGCCTGCTCGAAGGACCCGGACTCAAGGCGGGAAGCCTGCTCGGCGACCCCGAAGCCCGGCTGCTGTGCCTGCTCGGAGGGCCCGTCGGCGGGGAACCCTCCTTCTGACCGCTCGAAGTCCGGGAGCACAGCTTCTGACCGCTCGCGGCCATGGGACGGGACCATGCCTCCTGCCGGCTCGGAGCCCGGAAGGTGTGCCTGCGACTCCTCGGCCAACGGCTCCCGGACCAGCGGCTCATGAGCCGGGGTCACCCGGGCCGCGGGCCCATGGGCCGAGAGTTGCGTGCCCGAAAGCTGCGTGCCCGAAGTCTCACGGACCGAGGGCTTCGGGCCCGCATGCGTCACCCCCACATGTGGCTGGCCCCCATGGGTCTGGCCCACACGGGTCTGGCCCCCATGGGTCTGGCTCACATGCATCCGGCCCGCCTGCTCCTGACCCCCGTGTTCCTGGACCCCGTGCCCCTGAACCCCGCGCTCCTGAACCCCATGCTCCTGGACTCCCCGCCTCCGCCCCCAAGGCCCCCGCACCCAGGAAACCCGCACCCGTAGCCCACCCGTACGCGCGGCCCGTACGCGGGGTGCCCGCGGCACCCGTACCCGTACCCGTACCCGCGGCTGTCGAAGGCGCCAGGCGCGGAGGAGCAGGGCGGCCGGGACGCCCACCGCCGCGGTCCACCCGGCCGCCGCGGGCCCCGTCTGCCACCAGACGGGGCCGAAGTCGGCGAGTGCGTCGGTGCCGAGGGGGCCGCCCGACAGGGCGGCGAGCGCCGCGAGGGCCAGTCCGCAGAGGAGTGCCGCGAGGGCCGCGTTCCCGGCGGTCCGGCCGGGCGGCCAGGCCTCACCACCGTGGGCCTCCACCGGAACCCGGGCCCTCCCCTTCCCTCCCTCCTTCCCCCTCCCCTTCCCACTCCCGTCAGCCCCTGCCCCTGCCTCGCCCTTCCCCGCGTCCATCCGGCCCGGTACCCCCGACCGCACCGTGAACCAGGCCACCACCACGCCCGCCACCAACGGCACGGCCCCGGCCGCCCAGTTCAGCGGAGTGCCCGGGCCCGCGCCCGGAACCGCGGCCAGCAGGGGAAAGGGCGGCAGCAGCGGACCGGGCGACGACATCAGGGGATCGGCCGCGTGCCCCGCGCCGAGCAGGAAGCCGGGTCCGAGGGCGTACGCGGCCCCCCACACCGCCGCGTTCGGCACGAGGGCGAGTGCCAGCAGCAGTACCGCGAACCGTCCCGACCAGCTCTCCGTGAGATGCAGGAACGACACACGGGCCAGGCCTCCGTGCCACACCAGCGAGGCGCCGACCAGCACGGCCCCGCCCCCCACGAGCACCGCCGCACCCGCACTCGCCGCGCGCACAGCGGCCGGGAGCCGGACCCCAGGGACGGCGGACACGAAGGAGGCGAGGGGGAGGGCGCGGAGAGCCCGGCGCACGGGCGGCGCCAGAGGCCCCCGGGGGCGCCCGTACGCCGTCCACACGCCCACCCCCGCCGCGGTCACCGCGAACAGCGGCAGCCACCCGGCGACCGAGGCCCAGGACGGCCGCAGCGCACCGCCCGAGGCGTACAGGGCCGCGGCCGTGCCGACCGTCAGATAGCCCGCGACGACACCGCCCCAGGCCGTGCGGACGGCGGGCGGTGCCGACTCCTCGTCGCCGTCCGCCGCGTCGCGCCCCGCGCGGTGCAGCAGCCACGCGGGCAGCACGACCAGGAGGAGCGGGGTCACGCCGACGGGCGCGGGTACGCCGGACAACGTGTCCGTGCGGACGAGTTCACAGCCGTGCGCGAGCAGCCACAGCCCGGCGGCGACATGCAACGCCCCGTCAGGACCGCTGTCCGGATAGGGCGAACTGATCCAGAGGACCGTCACGAGTACGGTGAACGCCGCCAGTCCGAGCCCCGCCGCGAGCGCGCCGCCGACCAGGCTCGGGGCGAATCCGGGCGACCTCCCGCGCCATCGGGCCAGCAGGGCCGGCTTGGTCAGCAGGCTCGGCAGGGACGGCGGGGACGGGCTGCGGTCCGGACTGCGGTCGGTCGTCTGGGTCACGCCGCCATGCTCCCAACGACACGCGCTTTCTCCTCGTAACAGGCGAACCCCGGATGTGTCGCTCAATATATGTTTTATGTACTTTTACGTACGAAGGGGCGCCCGGTGACGCAGACCCCTGCCTGCCCGCCGCCACTTCCGGAGGCCGAGGCCGAGGACGGGACCGAGGTGAATACCGAGGCGGAGAACCAGACAGAGAACAAGGCGGAGAACCCTGCCGAGAACCAGGCGCAGAACCAGGCGCAGAACCCGGCGGAGGACCAGGCGGACGACCCGGACGGGCCCGAGGCGGAGGCCGACTTCGAACTCGCGCTCCCCGCCCCCGTCCTGACGCCAGGTCAGGCCTTCGACGCCCTCTACGCGTTCGCGGCCCCCGCCCTCGCACGGCAGGCCTATCTGTTGACCGGGCGGCGGGAGTTGGCCCGCGAGTCCGTGGAGCGGGCCTTCCAACTGGCGTGGCAGCGCTGGCCGGAGGTGGCGGTGGACCGGGATCCGGCGGGCTGGGTGCGGGCGGCGGCGTACGAGTACGCGGTGTCCCCCTGGCACCGGCTGCGTCTTCGGCACCGGACTCCGGAGCCACCGCCCGCCGCCCTGGACGACCGCCGGCTGCTCGCCGTACTGCTCAGCCTGCCGCCCGCGTACCGCCGCACGGTGCTCCTCCACGACGGCCTCGGCATCGGGCTGCCGGAGACCGCGGCCGAGACGGAGGCGAGCACGCCCGCGGCGGCGGGCCGGCTGCTGCACGCGCGTGAGGTCGTCGCCGCGCGCGTGCCCGAGCTGGCGGATCCCGGGGACCTGCGGCTCAGGCTGACGGAGCTCGGGAGCAAGGAGTCGCTGCGGACCGCCGCGAAGCCCGTCGTGGTGCGGTCGGGAAGCGAGCGCCGCGCGCGTCGCTGGACCCGCGCGGCGATCGCCTTCACGGTCCTGCTCATCGGGTCCACCGCGTTCACGCTCCGCACGGCTCCCGACCACTACGAGGCCCCGCAGGCGCCCGCCGCGACGATCAGCGGGGTTCCGCCTCGGTCGGGCCCCGGTCCGCTGTCCGAGGAGGAGCAGGAGGTCCGCGCCAAGCTCCGCTCGATGTTCCACAGCGGTCCCGAGAGGCTCCACCCGGAACTCCGCTGAGGAGCAAGGGCACCGGAACCACCGGGCAGACGGCGACACGGACGGGCCCGCACCCCTGGAGAAGGGGTGCGGGCCCGTCCGCGTACAGGCTGCGAATCAGAGTCAGCCGTCCCGGCCGGGCTCCGGGCCGGGAGCCGGCCGGGAACTGTGGTGCCAGGAGCAGCCGTACTCAGCCGTGCTCAGCCGTGCTCAGCCGGCAAGGATGGCGCGGGCCAGCTTCGCCGTCTCGGTCGGGGTCTTGCCGACCTTGACTCCGGCGGCCTCCAGGGCCTCCTTCTTCGCGGCGGCCGTGCCGGAGGAGCCGGAGACGATGGCGCCGGCGTGGCCCATGGTCTTGCCCTCGGGCGCGGTGAAGCCCGCGACGTAACCGACGACCGGCTTGGTCACGTTGGCCTTGATGAAGTCGGCCGCGCGCTCCTCGGCGTCGCCGCCGATCTCGCCGATCATGACGATCAGGTCGGTGTCGGGGTCGGCCTCGAACGCGGCGAGCGCGTCGATGTGCGTCGTACCGATGACCGGGTCGCCACCGATGCCGACGGCCGACGAGAAGCCGATGTCACGGAGCTCGTACATCATCTGGTACGTCAGCGTGCCGGACTTCGAGACCAGGCCGATGCGGCCCGGCTTCGTGATGTCGCCCGGGATGATGCCGGCGTTGGACTGGCCCGGCGTGATGAGGCCGGGGCAGTTCGGGCCGATGATGCGGGTCTTGTTGCCCTTCGACTTCGCGTACGCCCAGAAGGCGGCGGAGTCGTGGACGGCGATGCCCTCGGTGATGACGACCGCGAGGGGGATCTCGGCGTCGATGGCCTCGACGACGGCGGCCTTGGAGAAGGCCGGCGGCACGAAGAGGACGGACACGTTGGCGCCCGTCTTCTCGATGGCCTCGGCGACCGTGCCGAAGACGGGGATGTCGGTGCCGTCGAAGTCGACCGACGTGCCCGCCTTGCGCGGGTTGACGCCGCCGACGATGTTCGTGCCGTCGGCCAGCATGAGCTTGGTGTGCTTCATGCCCGTGGCACCGGTCATGCCCTGGACGATGACCTTGCTGTCCTTGTTGAGGAAGATAGCCATGGCGGTTGTTTCCCTCGTCCCTTACTTCGCAGCCGCGAGTTCGGCGGCCTTGTCGGCCGCGCCGTCCATGGTGTCCACGCGCTGCACCAGCGGGTGGTTGGCGTCGGACAGGATCTTGCGACCCAGCTCCGCGTTGTTGCCGTCGAGACGGACGACCAGCGGCTTGGTGACTTCCTCGCCCTTGTCGGCGAGCAGCTGCAGCGCCTGGACGATGCCGTTGGCGACCTCGTCACAGGCGGTGATGCCACCGAAGACGTTGACGAACACGGACTTGACGTCCGGGTCGCCGAGGATGATCTCCAGGCCGTTCGCCATCACGGCGGCGGACGCGCCGCCGCCGATGTCGAGGAAGTTGGCGGGCTTCACGCCACCGTGGTTCTCACCGGCGTACGCGACGACGTCGAGGGTGCTCATGACGAGACCCGCGCCGTTGCCGATGATGCCGACCTCGCCGTCGAGCTTGACGTAGTTGAGGTTCTTGGCCTTGGCGGCGGCCTCAAGCGGGTTGGCCGCTTCCTTGTCCTCGAGCGCCTCGTGCCCGGGCTGGCGGAAGTCGGCGTTCTCGTCGAGCGAGACCTTGCCGTCCAGCGCGAGGATGCGGCCGTCCTTGGTCTTCACCAGCGGGTTGACCTCGACGAGGAGCGCGTCCTCGGCGACGAAGGTCTCCCACAGCGTCACCATGGCCTCGGCGACACCCTCGGCCACCTCGGCCGGGAACTTCGCCAGGGCCACGATCTCGCGCGCCTTCTCGATGCTCACGCCCTCGACGGCGTTGACCGGGACCTTCGCAAGGGCCTCGGGGGTCTTCTCCGCGACCTCCTCGATGTCCATGCCGCCCTGTACGGACGCCATGGCGAGGAAGGTGCGGTTGGTGCGGTCGAGGAGGTACGAGACGTAGTACTCCGCCTCGATCTCCGGGGACAGCTCGGCGATCATCACCTTGTGGACCGTGTGGCCCTTGATGTCCATGCCGAGGATGTCCGTGGCGCGGGCGACGGCCTCATCGGCGTTCGCCGCCAGCTTGACGCCGCCGGCCTTGCCTCGGCCACCGACCTTCACCTGGGCCTTGACGACGGACTTGCCGCCAAGCCGCTCGGTCGCCTCGCGGGCTGCCTCAGGCGTGTCGATCACTTCACCGGCCAGCACCGGTACACCGTGCTTGGCGAAGAGGTCCCTCGCCTGGTACTCGAACAGGTCCACGCGCGTCCGTCCCTATCAGGTATCTCGCGGTTCGTTGTCTGCGTGGGCGTGCCGCGAAGGGCAACGTGACTGCGCGGTCACAAGGAGGGCGTGGGCACGGTGGCCGGCACGCGGCATGTCCGCCTCGCAGGTTATCCCCGCTCGTGGTGGGGTCGTAAATCGCAGATCACACCTGGGCGGTGATTACGGTCACAGATTGCCAGTTTAAAGGGCCTCACCAGGCTGGGGTTTGCCTGGTGAGGCCCCTCGAACAGCCCCTAACACTGACCTAAGGGGCGCAGGGCGGCCGGTCCCCACCCCAATGAGGACCGCCCGACCCTGACCGCAGGGTTTCGGTCGCACGGACCGACGGATTTCGGCCGTACGTAGCCGTCGCCCTGCGGGGTCTGTTGGGTGCCGTACGCCCGGCCGCCGGGCACGGTCGTACGGCGGGGGCGCCGGTCAGACGCCGTAGGAGGAGCCGTGCTGCCCGTACTGGGCGGTCGGCGCGTGGCTCGGGATGGCCCCGTGGCGGGTGGTCGGCGTGTGGTCCGCCGGGTCGACCGCGTACTGGGCCGTCGGCAGGTAGCTCGGGGTGACGGACTCGGCGATGTCCCCGACTCCGCCGACGGCGTTTTCGGCCAGCGGGCCGGCGGCCGACTCGACGGTTCCGGTCACGTTCCGCGCGAAGGGCCCGACCTGTCCGGTCACGCCGGCCGCGAAGGGGGCGACCTCGCCGACGACACCGTCCGCGAAGGGGCGTACGTCGCCCGTGACGCCGTACGCCAGCGTCGTGGCGCTCCCGCCGGCTGCGTCCACGACGGGCCGGACGTACTGGACGGCCGTGTCCACGACCGGCCGCACCGCGCCGGTGACCCCCTCGGCGAACGGCGGCACCTGGCCGACGACTCCCCGCGCGAACGGGTCGACCTCGGCGACCACGCCGTACGCGAGCGGCGGCACGTCTCCGGCCACACCGCCCACGACGGGCCGCACGTCGCCGACTACGCCGACGACACCGTCGGCGAGCACGGTCGCGTCTCCGACCGCCTGCCCGGCGACGGGCACCACACCGTCCACCGCCGTGGCGGCGAGTGGCGGAAGGACGGAGCCGACGGTCTCGTCGGCGACCTGGGTGACCAGGGTGGTGGCGTACGGGGGGATGTCCGCGACCACGCCGGTGGCGTATGGGGCGACATCGCCGACGACACCGGTCGCGTACGGGCCGACGTTCCCGGCCACACCCGTCGCGTACGGGGTCACGTCGCCGGTGACTCCGTCGGTGTACGTGCGCACGTCGGCAACGGCCTTGTGAGCGAGGCCGGTGGCGTTGCCCACGGCCTGACCGGCGACCGGGACCACTCCGGTCGCGGCCTGGTCGGCGACGGGAGTGACCCCGCCGACGGCCCGACCGGCGATCGGGGTGACGCCATGCACGGCGGTGGCGGCGACGGGCGGCAGCGCGGCGGCGGCCGTCTCGTCGACGACCGGGGTGACCGACCTCTGAATGCCACGGACCGTGGAGGGGAGGCCGGTGACGGTGGCGGTGGCGGTGGTGCGGGCACCGGAGGGGATGGCTGTGGCGGTGCGCCGGGTGGCGCCGAGCTTCGTCTGCGTGCCGGCTAGGGCCTGCTCCAGCTCCGGTGCGAACGCGGAGAGGGGGCCGAAGAGGTAGTCGACCTCGCTCTGGGGGTGGGGGCCGGGGCGGGGGCCGGTGGCGTCGTTCAGTGCGTCGGTGGCCGTGGCGGTCGCTTCGGCGGTCGTGTTGGGGGTGGCCGTCCGCAGGGTCTCGGCTGGTGCGACGGACTCGGCCCGCGCGACCTGCTGCGCGGGCAGGTCGGCCTCGACGTACCGGCGGGCCTGGTCGGCCGCCTTCGTCTTCGCGTTGACGGTCGACTTCGCCTTGGCGGTGGTGTCGGCGACGGTGTTCTGCGCCTTGACGGCCGTACCGCCGGTTACGTCGGTGACGGCTGTGAGGGTGTCCGTGGTCGTGTCGGTGACCGTGCCGACCACGTCGTCGACGTCGTCCACCGAGAGGGACGCGTCGGGTACGGAGGCGGACGTGGCGGGGAGTTCGTCCGCGCTGGCGACGGCTGAGCCGAGCGCCCAGGCGCCGGTGACACCGGCGGCTATGACGATGGAACGGCGAATGTTCTTGTGCATGCGTGCGTCAGTCCTTTGGAAGACCGGGAGTTCGGGACGTGGTGTGGGGAGGGACCGGGCGTCCGGAGGTGCCGATGCGCCACGTCGGTGAGGGGGTTGAGCACCGACGGCCTTGGCAGCGGCCCGCGTCCGGGCGGTGTCCGGCCGATCGCGTCCGGAGGCATCGGAGGGATGTCGGATGTCCGGACGGGTACGGGCAGACCTGTTCCGCCCCCGCGCGGCAGATCTCAGCGGGGGAAGAAGACCGGCCCTAGCCGGGGAATGCCGGAATGTCCCGGTGCCTGTCCCGGGTCGTGGCCGCGGTGACGTCCGCGGCGGCGCCGGGCACCAGCGTCGGCCGGGCCCTCTCGTTCAACGCGACGGCCTGCGCGTCGCCATGCCGCGGCGACCCGTTGTCGCCCGCGGAATGACGCCCCAACGCACCCGTGGGGTCACCGTCGGGAACCTGGTGCACAGGTGCCTGCACGGCCCGCGTGCCCCGGGCGTCCGCGTCCACGTGGTGGCGCACGTCGTCACCGGCCGCCGCGGGGCCACCGGCGAACTGCGGCCCGTACGCCGTCGCCGCACTGTCATCGCGGTCATCGCGCGACCGCTTCTCGGCCGCCCGGTGGTTGTCCGTCGCCCCGCCGGGCTGCTGCGGCACCGTGCCGACCGGCAGGGTCTGCCCGGGAACCGCGGGCAGCGGCAGCTCAGGAAGCCCGGGAAGGCCCGGCAGCGTGGGCAGTTGAGGCAGCGACGGCCACCACTGCGGCGGAGCCGGCCGCTCGACGATCCCACCAGTGATCCCGCCGGTGATCTGATCCACCAGATCACCAATGGGCCGTACGACGTCCTCGGCGACCGGCGGTACTACGCGCTCGGTGACCGGGCGTACCACCCGTTCGGTGACCGGCCTTACGACTCGCTGGACTTCGTCGGTCACGGGCGTGAGCGCCTTGGAAAGTCCAGGCCGTTCGGCCCCCGAGCCGACGGCGGAACTGGAGTCGGAGCCGGGGCCGGAGCCGGGAGCAGCGGCGGAAGCGGACGGCGGCGGGGCGGCCGGTGATGGCGAGGTTGCCGAGGAGGCGGCCGACGAGACGGTCGCGGGCCAGGAGTTCGAGTCCGGGGACCGCTCTCCGATCCGCTGCTGCTCCGTGGCCTTCGCCACCTGCATCTGCATCTGCACCCGCTCGGCCGAACTCGTCACCGACCGCCCGACCTCCGCAGGTACAGAGGCCGGCGCGACACCGTCCGCCGCGCGCGCCTGCTCCCCGCAGAGGAGCCCCAGCACGAACAACCCGCCCACCAGCAGCGCCACTTGCAGCGCACGCCGCCCCGCCGCAGTACGCGTCACGCGCAGAGCGGCATCGGGCAGTACGGCTGACAGGGCCAAGGCGGGGAGAGCCTCCCGTGCGGAGGGACGAGGTGAAGCGAGATGGGGTGACGAGGTGGGGTGAGACGGGGCGGGGTGGAGCTGATTGGGGCGCGGCTTACGAGGCTGCGCGCCCCCTGAAGACCCGCCGATCCTTGCACGGGACTCCCGAGGTCGCGCAAGTCCCCTGTTACCGATGGATACTCATGTCCGCTTTTTCCATCGTCTTTCGGCTCCCCTGCGTCGGCCCCGCCTCCGACCCGCGTCCGCCCCCCACCCCACCCACCGCCGCCTCTAGTGCCCCGGGCTCCCGGTGTCCGGTATCGGCAACGGGCGCTTCTCGATCGCCGCCGCCATCACCTCCGGGAAGAGGTCGGGCGTACAGGCGAACGCCGGTGCGCCCAGCGCCGCGAGCGCCGCCGCGTGCTCGCGGTCGTACGCGGGAGCCCCTTCGTCGGACAGCGCGAGCAGTGTCACGAACTGCACCCCCGACGCCTTCATGGCCGAGACCCGTTTCAGCATCTCGTTCCGGATGCCGCCCTCGTAGAGGTCGCTGATGAGGACGACCACGGTGTCGGCGGGGCGGGTGATCTGCGACTGGCAGTACGCCAGCGCCCTGTTGATGTCCGTGCCGCCGCCGAGCTGTGTGCCGAAGAGCACGTCGACCGGGTCGTCGAGCTGGTCGGTGAGGTCGACGACGGCCGTGTCGAAGACCACGAGCCGGGTGTTGATGGACCGCATGGAGGCGAGGACCGCGCCGAACACCGACGCGTACACGACCGACGCCGCCATCGAACCCGACTGGTCGATGCAGAGGACGACCTCCTTCTTCACGGACTGCGACGCGCGCCCGTACCCGATGAGCCGCTCGGGCACGATCGTGCGGTACTCCGGCAGGTAGTGCTTCAGGTTGGCCGAGATCGTGCGGTTCCAGTCGATGTCGTGGTGGCGGGGCCGGTTGATACGGGCGCTGCGGTCCAGGGCACCGGTGAGCGTGGCTCTCGTGCGGGTCGCGAGCTGCTTCTCCAGGTCCTCGACCACCTTGCGTACGACCGCCCGTGCCGTCTCCTTGGTCGTCTCGGGCATGGCCTTGAGCGAAAGGAGCGTGCCGACCAGGTGGACGTCCGCCTCCACCGCCTCCAGCATCTCCGGCTCCAGGAGCAGGGTGGACAGGCCCAGCCGGTCGATGGCGTCCCGTTGCATGACCTGGACGACGGAGGACGGGAAGTACGTCCGGATGTCCCCCAGCCACCGGGCGACGGACGGCGCGGACGCCCCGAGCCCCGCCGAACGCTCCCGCCCCGCCCGCGCCTTGCCCCCCTTGCCGTTCCCGTACAGCGCGCCGAGCGCCCCGTCCATCGCGGCGTCCTGCCCGGTGAGCGAGCACCCGGTGCCGTCCGCGTCCTCCCCACCGAGCACGAGCCGCCAGCGACGGAGCCGTTCATCGCCGGCGCCGGCCGGGTCGCGCACGCCGCCCGGCTCGGGCGCCTCAGCCTGGTCCGTCGCTCCCATGTCCACCGCTCCCGCGCTCATCGGCCCACCCCCACAAGGTCGTTGTCATCGACACCATTGGTGCTGCTGCCGGCGTCGGCGGTGGCGTCCGCGGTTTCGTCCGGCCCCAGCAGCAGGCGCAGCACCGGCAGCACCGCGTCGGCACGTGCGGCGTCGAGGTCGGGCGCGAAGCCGGGTATGCCCGAGGCGGTGGCCGTGGCGCTTCCGCGCGTTCCCGGTCCGCGCCGGACCAGTTCGCCGAGGGTGCGGCGCACTCCGGGCTCGTACGCCGAGAAGGTGCGCCTGAGCAACGGCAGCACGTCGGTGAACGCGTCCCCCGGCACCCCGGTCAGCCAGGCGTCGACCAGCCCGAGCAGCCGCTCGTCGTGCACGAGCAGCATCCCGCCCCCGGAGCCTCCGCCGACGAAGCCCTCGATCCACGCCGCCGCGTCCGCAGGCTCCGTACCCGGCGACAGCACGAGCCCCATGAGCCGTGCCGCCTCCTCCTGCCCCAAGTCCCCGTCGTCCAGCAGCAACCGCACGGCCCGCCCCCGGACGACCCCGGGAACCGTGTCCCGCCCGGAGAGCGTGCGCAGAACACCGTGCCAACGGCCACGTATGCCGCCACGGTGGCCGGGATGGGATCCGGGGCGGGGCCCGGCCGAGCCCCTCGACACGCCTCCCCCTGCCCCATCGACTTCCTCTGGCCCTTCTGGGGCTTCTGGGGCTTCTGGGGCTTCTGGCCCCTCGGAGCCCCGCCGGCCTCGCGCGGAGCCAACCTCGTCCCGCGCGGAGTCGTCCTCGCCCCCCTCTCCCTCCCCCAGCAGCCCCACCGCCCCGTGCACCGCGTCCACATGCCCGCGCATCTCCTCCGCCGCCTCCGCGTCGAGTGCGGCGCAGGCCGGGGGCAGCCCCACGAAGACGCGCTCGGCGAGCCCCGCGGCGACCTCGGCCAGGGCCTCCGTACCCGTGCCGCGTACGTCGCCGTAACGGAGGGAGCGGACCAGGGCGGGGAGCGCCTGGGCGAGGTGGCCGACGTCGGCGTCCAGGGCGGCGCGGTCGGCGAGAATCCGCATCACCACCGGGAGCGCGTCCGGGAGTTCGGCGAGGAGGCAGCGCTCGGCGAGGCCCGTGACGTCGGCGAGGGACTGTGCGCCGACGGCGTCCGCCTCGGCCTTCGCGGTGGCGGCGGCGAGCACGGTCGTGCCCCACACACCGGCCTCGGCGACCCGCACCGCCAGCTCGGGCTCCCAGCGCAGCCGCCAGGTCTCCCGGAACGTACCGGTGCTGCCGCGCGACACGGCCGGTTCGCCCCACTCGATGCCGAGGAGCCGCAGCCGGTGGAGCAGCCTGCTGCGCCCGGCGTCGTTCTCCTTGCGCAGGTCGAGCTCCAGCTCCCTCTCCTGCGCCTCCGGTTTGAGCCGCAGCCGCCGCTGGAGCCGGTCGAGGTCGCGCTGCAGCGGCACGGCGGGCGCCGCCGCGGGGACCTCGCCCAGGACGTCACCGACGACGAGCCGGTCGTGCACGAGCGAGAGCGGCACGTCCGAGCCCTCGCACATCACGGCCCGTACGGCGTCGGTGGTCTCGGTCAGGCCCGGCAGGGGGCGGCCCCGCATCGCGGCGAGCGTGTCGGCGAGCCGCACCGCCTCGATGACGTGCGCGGACGAGACGAGCCGGTCCTCGTCGCGCAGGAGCCGGGCCACCTTCGTCATCCAGCGCTCGATCGGGCGGTCGGGGGCGCCGAACAAGTGCCCGTACCAGCCCGGTGAGTCGATCCCCGCGCCGTAGCCGCTCGTCCGCGACAGCCGCCGGTGAGTCCAGGGCACCCAGGTCATGTCGGTCTTGGCCTTGGGCAGCCCCTTCAGCAGTGCCCGGTCGGCGGCGACGGTGGTCCGCTGCCGCAGTGCGGGCACGTGCCAGGCACCGCACACCACGGCCACATCGTCCCCGAACTCCCGCTGGGCCGCCCGCACCTGGAGCCGCATGTACGCCTCCCGCACGAGGTCCCTCTCGTGTCCCCCGGTCCCGAAGGCCTCGCGCAGCGCCCCCATCGCCTCGCCGAGCACCTCGAACGGCGCGAACGCGTCCCCGTCGCTCGCCCCCCGGTGCTCGATCACGTCCTCCCACCACCGCTCGGCGTCGTCGTACCCGGCGGTCTCGGCGAGGACGGCGAGCGGGTCGATCCGCACGGCCTCCGCGGGCTGGGCCGGAAGTCCGCCCGGCTCCCCCTCCCCCGCCCGCTCCCTCTTCTCCGAGGCTCCCTCCTCCGATGCCTCCTTGTCCCCCTTGCCTCCCTTATCTCCCTTGTCCTCCGTCTCCTCCCGTCCCCAGGCCAGCGTGTGTGTGGCCGGGAGGTCGATGAAGCGGGCCGGCACCCCGTGCTCCAGGGCCCAGCGGATGGCCACCCACTCCGGCGAGAACTCGGCGAGCGGCCAGAACGCCGACCGCCCCGGCTCGTCCACGACATGCGCGAGGAGGGCGACGGGCGGCCGCATGTCCTCGTCGGCGGCCAGCGCGATCAACGCGTCGGCCTCCGGCGGCCCTTCGATGAGTACGGTGCGCGGACCCGCCGCCTCAAGCGCGGCCCGTACGGCCCGGGCCGAGCCGGGCCCGTGGTGGCGCACCCCGAGCAGCAGGGGCCCGGTCCCCCCTTCGCGGTCGCTCACGCGCTCACCTCCCGGCAGGCGCGGTAGAAGTCCTTCCAGCCGTCGCGCTCACGGACGACCGCTTCCAGGTACTCCTGCCAGATGACCCGGTCGGCCGCCGGGTCGCGGACGACGGCACCGAGGATGCCCGCGGCGACGTCGCTCGCGCGCAGCACCCCGTCCCCGAAGTGAGCGGCCAGGGCAAGCCCGTTCGTGACGACGGAGATCGCCTCCGCGGTGGACAGCGTGCCGCTGGGCGACTTCAGCTTCGTGCGCCCGTCGGCGGTGATGCCGTCGCGCAGCTCGCGGAAGACCGTGACGACGCGGCGGATCTCGTCGACGCCGTCGGGCACCGAGGGCAGGTCGAGGGAGCGGCCGATCTGGTCGACGCGGCGCGAGACGATGTCGACCTCGGCGTCGGCGCTCTCGGGCAGCGGCAGGACCACCGTGTTGAAGCGGCGGCGCAGGGCGCTGGACAGGTCGTTCACCCCGCGGTCGCGGTCGTTGGCCGTGGCGATCAGGTTGAATCCCCGGACCGCCTGCACCTCCGAGCCCAATTCCGGTATCGGCAGGGTCTTTTCCGACAGGATCGTGATGAGCGAGTCCTGTACGTCGGCGGGGATGCGGGTCAGTTCCTCGACCCGGGCCGTCATCCCCTCGGCCATGGCCCGCATGACCGGGCTGGGCACCAGCGCGTCCCGGCTCGGGCCGTTCGCGAGCAGTTGCGCGTAGTTCCAGCCGTAGCGGATCGCCTCCTCCGGTGTGCCGGCCGTGCCCTGCACAAGGAGGGTGGAGTCACCGCTGACCGCCGCGGCCAGGTGCTCGGAGACCCACGTCTTGGCCGTGCCGGGCACGCCGAGCAGGAGCAGGGCCCGGTCGGTGGCGAGTGTGGTGACGGCGACCTCGACGATGCGGCGCGGGCCGACGTACTTCGGCGTGATCACCGTGCCGTCCGGCAGCGTGCCGCCGAGCAGGTAGGTCGCGACGGCCCACGGCGACATCCGCCAGCGGACCGGGCGCGGGCGGTCGTCCTGCGCGGCCAGCGCCGCGAGCTCGGCGGCGAACGCGTCCTCGGCGTGCGGCCGCAGCGCCTCGCCCTCCGCTGCTTCTCGCGTGTGCGCGGAGTGGTGCTGGCTCGGTTCGACGGACGTCTGGTCGACGGACACGGACATGGAGCGGTCCCCCTTGCGGCTCGGCCGGTTCGGATCTGGTTCCACCGTGCACTACGCCACTGACAATCGCTCTGACCTGCGAAAACGCTCTCGCCGCAGTCGATTGTCAGTGGTGGGATCTACCTTCGATGACATGACTCAGCAGGGGGTGCGCTGGACTGCGGATCAGGTGCTGGCACTGGCGCCTGACGCAGCGTCACGCAAGGCGGGCAGCAAGCTCGGCGCGGCAGGGCCGTGGTCGGAGGCGGGCAGTTCTGACGAGGGGACGGTGTGGGGACTGTGCAGAGGAAGCGGCAGCAGGCCGTATCGGACGGTGATCGACATCGCGGACTCCACCGGGCCCGCGTACAAGTGCAGTTGCCCGAGCCGCAAGTTCCCGTGCAAACACGCGCTGGGGCTGCTGCTGCTCTGGGCGGGCGAGGACGGCACGGTGCCGCGGGGGCAGGTGCCGGACTGGGCGGAGGAGTGGACAGAGGCGAGGAGGAAGCGCGCGGACGACAAACGGGCGGCGAGCGCCGCGGGTTCCCCGGCCTCGGGTGATCCGGAGGCCGCGCGGCGCAGGGCGGAGCGGCGGGCCGAGCACATCACCGCGGGGGCGGCGGAGCTGGAGCAGCGGCTGGCCGATCTGCTCCGGGGCGGCCTGGCCACGGCGGAGCAGGCGGGGTACGGGCTGTGGGAGGAGACGGCGGCCCGGATGGTCGACGCGCAGGCGTCCGGACTTGCGGCGCGCGTGAGGGAGTTGGGGTCGATACCGTCGTCGGGCCCCGGCTGGCCGGTGCGGTTGCTGGAGGAGTGCGCTCTGCTCCATCTCCTCGACCAGGGCTGGCTGCGCCGCGAGCGGCTGCCGGACGGCCTGGCCGCGACGGTCCGGTCCCGGATCGGGCTGACCGGCTCGGCGGACGGCCCGCCGGTCCGCGACCACTGGCTGGTCCTGGCCCAGTACGACACGTCGGACGGCCGCCTCACCACCCGTCGCATCTGGCTGCACGGGTCGGAGTCGGCGCGCCCGGCCCTGCTCCTGTCGTACGGGGCGGCCGGCCGCGCACCCGAACTGGCCCTGCCGGTCGGGCTCGCGCTCGACGCCGAGGTGTCCGCATATCCGGGCGCGGGACAGCTACGGGCCGCGCTCGGCGAGCAGTTCACGCCTCCGGCACCGACGACGATCCGCCCGCCGGGAGTGAGCGTGGCGCAGGCGGCGGCCCGCTACGGCGAGGCGCTCAGGGACGACCCGTGGCTGGACTCCCACCCGGTGACACTCGGCCGCGTCATACCCACCCCCGACGGCGACACCTGGCAACTGGCCGACGCCCACGGCGGCCTGGCGCTGCCGCTCACCCCGGCGGCCAGGTCCGGCTCGGGCCTGTGGCGCCTGGTCGCCCTCTCCGGCGGCTCACCGGTCACGGTCTTCGGAGAGTGCGGCCACCGCGGCTTCACGCCCCTGACGGCATGGCCGGAGGGCCCGGGCGAGGCGGTGCCCCTGTGCTGACGACGGCATCCGACACACTCCGACACCGCTCCCGGCCCTACGCGGCCCACGGACCTGACCGACCCGGCCGGGTTGACCGACGTGACCGATGTGACCGACGTGACGGACCTGGTGGATCCATGGAAGGGACTCACATGAGCAGGACCCCCGCTCCCAGCGACACGGCGTCCGACACGGCCTCCGCGGACGCGTCCGGCGGAAGCCGCTGGGAGGAGCTCGTGACCGCGGCACTCCTGGGGACCGCTCGGCGTACGCCGTCGGGGATCCCGGCCGGACGGGAGGCGCCGACGGCACTGCTGGACGCGGCGGCCGTGGAGACCGTGCGGCGGCGGGCCGGAATGCGGCCGGGGCGGGCCGCGGCCCGGGTGGAGCCCGCGGCGGCGGACCCTCGACCGCCGTTGCCGCCCGCGGCCGCGCGCCGACTCGCGATGCTGCTCGCCGACCGACCCGGGACAGGAGGCGGCAGTGGCGGCCGCAGAGGGTCGGCTCCCGATCTCATGGAGCTGCTCCCCCAGTGGCTCGCCACGGCGAACCGGCGTGGGTTCGCGCCCCGCCCGGAGGCACTGCCCGCGCTGCTGGACGCGGCCCGGGGACGTACGGATCTGCGGCCGGCGGTGCTGGCGTTCGCGGGGCCGCGCGCGCTGTGGCTGGCCCGGCTGAACGCGGACTGGCGATTCGCGCTGCGCTCGGCACCGGGCGGCGGGGCGGCGTTGCCCGGGCCCGAGGAGCCCGATCGCATACGGGAGTTGTGGGAGGAGGGGCTGTTCGCCGAACGGGTCGCGCTCCTCTCAGGGATACGGGCCCGGGACGCGGCAGCCGCGCGGGACCTGCTGGCCACGACGTGGGCAACGGAGCGGGCCGAGGACCGACTGATGTTCCTCGACTCGCTTCGGACGGGGCTGTGCGCGGCGGACGAGCCGTTCCTGGAGCGGGCGTTGGCCGACCGGAGCCGCAATGTGCGGGCCACGGCTGCGGAGTTGCTGTCCGCACTGCCCGGTTCGGCGCTCGCCGGGCGGATGGCGGAGCGCGCGGTGTCCTGCGTGGCCGTCGATCACACGCAGAGCACGCCGACGATCGCGGTCGAGGCGCCGCACGAGTGCGATCCGGGCATGGAGCGGGACGGAGTCGTCCCCAAGGCTCCGGCGGGCCGGGGTGAACGGTCCTGGTGGCTGGGCCAGTTGGTCGAGGCGGCACCACTCGGTACGTGGTCGCGGCGGCTCGGGGGACGTACGCCGGAGGAGATCGTGGCGTTGCCCGTGGCGGACGACTGGCAGGGCGAACTGCATGCCGCGTGGTGCCGGGCGGCGGTACGGCAGCGCGACCCTTCCTGGTCCAGAGCGCTGCTGGGAGTTCCCGCCGCGCCGGAGGCGGGCGGACCGGGGGCGGTGTCGCTGGCCGAGCGGGCCAAACTGCTCGGCACACTGGGGGCCGCGGAGCGGGCCGACTGGGTGGCGGGATTCATAGCCGTGCACGGCCTGTCCGAGGCGTTCCAGCTGCTCGGAGTGTGCACGGTGCCCTGGTCGGGACCCTTGGGGCGGGCCGTGGTCGACGCACTCAACATCGCGCGGGACGCGGGCAGTTACCCATGGAGTTTCAGCGGAGTCATGGGCCTGGCCGAACGCTGCCTGGACCCTTCGGAGGCCCCCCACCTCGAAACCCTCACCGCCATCCCCGACGAACCGGAAAACGCGGCCCCCGGCGCCGGCAGCTACTGGGCGGAATCCTTCCAACGCCTGGTCACCACCTTGCGCCTACGAGCAGCAATGCAGAGAGAACTCACGGAGGAGTAAGCACCCGCGCTGCCGGATTCAAGGCATGACCGTCTCAGCGACCTCACACCCACTTACCTAAGGGGCGCGGGGAACTGCGCGCTCAGCCACGACGAACCCGCACCCACAACACCAGCCAAGCCCCCCACAACCCCCGCCCACCCGGCGGAGCCCTACCGCACGTTCGTACGAACCCACTCCACGATCGACCCAGTGGTCGCCCCAGGCGTAAAGATCTCCGCCACACCCAACTCCTTCAACGGCCCAATGTCCGCCTCCGGAATGATCCCGCCCCCGAACACCTTGATGTCCTCCGCCTCGCGCTCCTTCAGGAGCCGAATCACCGCGGCGAACAACGTGTTGTGCGCGCCGGACAGGATCGACAGCCCGATCGCGTCGGCATCCTCCTGGATCGCCGTGTCGACGATCTGGTCGGGCGTCTGGTGGAGCCCGGTGTAGATGACCTCCATGCCCGCGTCCCGCAGCGCCCGCGCGATCACCTTCGCCCCGCGGTCATGGCCGTCGAGCCCCGGTTTGGCCACCACCACACGGATCGGACCGGCTGCCACACCCATCACTGCCTCCATGAACCGACTGCACCGATCTACCGGCCCGGGGAGATCCACTCGGACCTGTACCGACTGATAGCACCCGAGGGCCGGGACGGCGACTCGCCGCCACCGCCCTCACGTCAGATATGCCCCGGTGGCACAGCGACCCCGCACGGCACAGCCCCGGAAAGTGAACGAACGTTATCGCCACCATCCCGCAACCGGCAGTTTCACGGTGTGGACCGAGGGGGAAATCACACGGTGGGACAAGTTCGCCGCGCACGGTCCCGCATCACGCGGCACATGGGCCGCAGCCCGCGGTCGATGGACCGCAGCCGAGCCGGGCGCAAGGGGAGCCGCTTCGAGGTCGCCGCACCGCCGCGCCGTCAGCCGCGCGGCAAGGTGGTGCGGCGCATCGGCGATCGCACGACGACGGGCACGCCCGTCGCTCCACCGGCGTCACACGCGCCGCACGTGCACCTCGCCTTCCTCGTCACCGGCTTCTCACTAGGGCACACGGGGGACGGAGTCGTACCCCCGTGCGCCGACGGGAGGTCGGCCATGAAGGTCACCAGGGCAGTGTCGCCCCTTCTTCCGCTCTGCCAGCGCCTGCTCCCCGGCAGAATCGCCGGACTCTCGCTGGCCCTCCTGAAGGCCACGGCCCTGGAGATCGCGATCCTCGCGGGCCACCTCCTCCTCTACCCCACCGGCATCACCCCGGAGCGCCGCCCGGCCCCGAACCCACCCGGGCCCCCGACCGACCTGACCGACACAGGCACCGGCACCGGCGGCACCCCCGACACCACCCGGCTGCCCACCCCCACCAGGCCCCCGGTCGTCCTGCTGCACGGCTTCATCGACAACCGTTCCGTCTTCGTGATGCTGCGCCGCTCGCTGGCCCAGCACGGCAGGCAGCAGATCGAGTCGCTCAACTACTCCCCGCTGACCTGCGACATACGGACCGCCGCCGAGCTGCTCGGCCGGCACATAGAGGAGATCTGCGAGCGCACCGGCCATCACGAGGTGGACATCGTCGGGCACAGCCTCGGCGGACTGATAGCGCGGTACTACGTGCAGCGCCTGGGCGGTGACGTCCGCGTCCGGACCCTCGTCACGCTGGGCACGCCGCACTCGGGCACGCGGGTCGTCCCGCTGATGAACGCACACCCGATCGTCCGCCAGATGCGCCCCGGTTCCGCCGTGCTCGACGAGCTGTGCCGGCCGGCCCCGCACTGCCGGACCCGGTTCGTGAGCTTCTGGAGCGACCTCGACCAGTTGATGGACCCGTTGGAGACCGCGTGCATCGAGCACCCGGACCTGCTCGTTCAGAACGTGCGGGTGAGCGGGATCGGGCATCTCGCCCTCCCCGTGCACCCGGCCGTCGCGACCGGCATCCGGCAGGCCCTGGACGCCGACGAGACGGAGGCCCGCCCGGCCGCCGCCGCCCACGCCGACGGCCTGACAGTGGCCTGACGGTGGCGTGACGGTGGCGTGACCGACGGACGATGGCGCGCCCGGAGGCGTGAGCCAACCGGAAGCGGTGGAGCGCAAGCGGCGCAAAAGCGAACCGGCACAACCGGAAGGCGCCGCCGAACCCGTTCAACCGGCTCCGAGGACCGACGTTTCTTCGAACATTCATCGAACGCCAGGCCAAAGCTGTGCCCGCCCTCCGCCGAAAGACGGCCGAATGCCCGTTTCCTGAGAGGAGGAAAGCCGCCGAAGATTGTCGCGCCCTCGTACCGCCGGGTACAGTCGCCGCACTGCTCTGCCAGCCCCTGTCGTCGAGGCGAAAGAGAAGTTGGTGAACGACCGTCACCCGTCGGGGACCGCAACTCCCCCGGCTCCGGCTCCCGAGGCCGCCTCGGCGCATTACGCGTCCTATGGCGAACAGGGCGTCCAGTACGGCGACTTCACCACGTACGACGGCTACCCCGCCACCGGTTTTGATGCCAACGCCACCGGCATGTACGGCGCGACGGGCAGCTACGACACGACGGGCGCCTACGCGACGACGACCTTCGACACCGACCCCCTGTTCGGCGACCTCCCCGGCAACAGCCACGGCAACGCCGGCGGAACCGACGGCAGCGGCGCGGGCACGGGCTCGTACGACGCCACCCAGTGGGGCACCGGCAGTCACCAGACGCTGAACTACGACCCGTACGCGGCCCAGCACCACGCCGCGTTCGAGACCGGCAGCTATGACACGAGCGGTGTCTGGCAGGACTCCGGTTACCAGCAGCTCGGCGAGATCCCGACGCAGGCCGGCAGCCCGGACGGCACCGGCCAGTGGGACGCGAACGCCTGGCTCCAGGCCGATCCGGTCGACCCCACCCAGCAGTGGACCGCGCCGACCTTCGAGACCGGCACGTACGACGCGACGGCGTGGAACTCGGACGGCGGCGACCAGAACCAGCAGAACCGGACCCAGGTCCAGCCCCAGCTCCACCAGCAGGCGCAGGCCGAGCACGAGTCGTATCCGGCCGACCAGCACACGCCGGCCGCCGCGCACACGTCGTACGACCACCACGAGGCCTACGACCACCACGAGTCGTACGACCAGCAGGCCACCACCACTTTCGAGCAGGTCCCGTACGAGGAACAGGCCACCGCGGAAGGCGAGTTCACCCCCTCCGACGACGCCGACGCGGACTCCGGTACCAGTGGCCACGGCCACTCCCACGACGAACCCGCTCCCTTCGACGACGTCGAGGAAACCACCTCCGTCGCCACCGCCGCCCCGGCCGGCCGCTCCGCGTCACGTGCGGCCGGCCGTTCCGCGCCCCGTTCCCGCCGCCGCACCCCGCCGAAGCGTTCCGCGCTGCTGACGGTCGCCGTGCCCTCGGCGTGTGTGATGGGCGTGGCCGGAATCGCCGCCGCGTCCGTGACCGGCGGAAGCAGCAGCAACGACGACGTGCAGACGACGGCCGCCGCGCCCGACACGAACACCGTGAAGCCCGCGGCCGCGAACAACCAGCTGGACACCCAGCTGGAGAACCTCTCCGCGGACGCGGACGACTTCGCCGACCGGGCGAGCCGTACGCAGGAACGTATCGACTTGAGGGCCCAGCAGGCCGCCGACAAGCAGAAGGCGGCGGCGGAGGCGGCCCGCAAGGAGCGGCTGCGGCCGAAGTTCGCGCTGCCGGTCGCGCAGCACGGCCTCAGCGCCTACTACGGACAGGCCGGCATCAACTGGATGTCCGTCCACACCGGCATCGACTTCCCGGTCTCGTACGGCACGACGGTGATGGCCGCGACCGACGGGACCGTCCGGACGCAGTGGAACAGCGCGTACGGGAACATGGTCATCGTGACGGCCAAGGACGGTACGGAGACGTGGTACTGCCACCTCTCCACGTACAAGGTCGCCTCGGGTGCCGTCGTGAAGGCCGGGGACCCGATCGCGTACTCCGGGAACTCCGGCAACTCGACCGGTCCGCACCTCCACTTCGAGGTGCGCCCGGGTGGCGGCTCGGCGATCGACCCCCTGCCGTGGCTGCGCAGCCACGGCATCGACCCGACGTAGCCCGGGCACCTCGACCTGACCCACCCGCTGTGACCCACTACTGGGGGCCGTCCCCCGAGGGGGAGCCCCCCAGGGCTACAGCTTCTCCACCGGTGCGTACCGCAGCAGCAACCGCTTCGGCTTCTCCTCGCCGAAGTCGACCGTCGCCTCCGCGTTCGCCCCCGTGCCCTTCACGCCGACCACCGTGCCGAGGCCGAACTGGTCGTGCGTGACCCGGTCCCCGACCGCGAGCGACACCACCGGCTTGTCCGTGGCGCCGCGCCGGGTGGCGAAACCGGACGCGCCCGAGGCGGCCGAGCGGGAGCGCGAGGAGGACAGGGAGGCCGCCACGCCGGACGCCGGACCGGAGGCCACCGGGCCCAGGGAGCCCGTGCGCTTCCACTCCAGATGCGTCTCCGGGATCTCCTCCAGGAAACGCGACGGCGGGTTGTACGAGGGCTGGCCCCAGGCGCTGCGCATCGACGACCGGGTGAGGTACAGCCGCTCCCGCGCGCGCGTGATGCCGACGTACGCGAGCCGGCGCTCCTCCTCCAGCTCCTTGGTCTGGCCGAGCGCGCGCATGTGCGGGAAGACGCCGTCCTCCATGCCGGTCAGGAACACCACGGGGAATTCGAGGCCCTTGGCGGTGTGGAGGGTCATCAGCGTTATCACGCCGGAGCCGTCCTCCTCCTCGTCCGGGATCTGGTCGGAGTCGGCGACGAGCGCGACCCGCTCCAGGAAGGCGGAGAGCCCTCCCGGTGCCTCGCCCTCGCCGGCCTCCTGCTCGAACTCCAGGGCCACGGCGGCCAGTTCCTGGAGGTTCTCGATGCGGGTCTCGTCCTGCGGGTCGGTCGAGGCCTGCAACTCGGCGAGGTAGCCGGTCCGTTCGAGAACCGCCTCAAGGACCGTCGCCGGGCCTGCGCCCGACTCGACGATCGTGCGGAGGTCCTCCATCAGCGTGTTGAACTTCTTGACGGCGTTCGTCGAGCGGGACGCCATGCCGTACGCCTCGTCGACGCGGCGCAGCGCCTGCGCGAAGCTGATCTTCTCGCGCTGGGAGAGCGCGTCGATCATCGCCTCGGCGCGGTCGCCGATGCCGCGCTTGGGGACGTTGAGAATGCGGCGCAGCGGTACGGAGTCCTCGGGGTTCGCGAGCACGCGCAGGTACGCGAGGACGTCGCGGACCTCCTTGCGCTCGTAGAAGCGGACGCCGCCGACGACCTTGTAGGGCAGGCCGACGCGGATGAAGACCTCTTCGAAGACACGGGACTGCGCGTTCGTACGGTAGAAGACCGCGACGTCGCCCGCCTTCGCGTCGCCCGCGTCCGTGAGGCGGTCGATCTCGTCGGCGACGAACTGGGCCTCGTCGTGCTCGGTGTCGGCCACATAGCCGGTGATCTGGGCGCCCGCGCCCGCGTTGGTCCACAGGTTCTTGGGGCGGCGCGATTCGTTGCGCTCGATGACCGCGTTGGCGGCGGTGAGGATCGTCTGCGTGGAGCGGTAGTTCTGCTCCAGCAGGATCGTCGTCGCGTTCGGGTAGTCCTCCTCGAACTGGAGGATGTTGCGGATGGTCGCGCCGCGGAAGGCGTAGATCGACTGGTCCGCGTCACCCACCACGCACAGCTCGGCCGGCGGGAGGTCGTGCTCGCTCGGCGGTACGTCCACGGGGTGCTCGGAGGTGCCGACGAGCTCGCGGACGAGTGCGTACTGCGCGTGGTTCGTGTCCTGGTACTCATCGACGAGGACGTGCCGGAAGCGGCGGCGGTAGTGCTCGGCGACGTCCGGGAAGGCGCGCAGGAGGTTGACCGTCGTCATGATCAGGTCGTCGAAGTCCAGCGCGTTCGCCTCGCGCAGCCGTGACTGGTACATCGCGTAGGCCTGGGCGAGGGTCTTCTCGAAGCCGTCGGCGGCCTGGGCGGCGAAGTCCTCCTCGTCGATCAGCTCGTTCTTCAGGTTCGAGATCTTGGCGCTGAACGACTTGGGCGGGAAGCGCTTGGGGTCGAGGTCCAGGTCACGGCAGACCAGGGCCATGAGGCGCTTGCTGTCGGCGGCGTCGTAGATCGAGAAGGAGGAGGTGAAGCCGAGCTGCTTCGACTCGCGCCGCAGGATCCGCACACACGCGCTGTGGAACGTCATCACCCACATCGCGTTGGCCCGCGGGCCGACGAGCTGCTCGACGCGCTCCTTCATCTCGCCCGCGGCCTTGTTCGTGAACGTGATCGCGAGGATCTGGCCCGGATGCACCCTGCGCTCGCCCAGGAGGTGGGCGATGCGGTGCGTGAGCACACGGGTCTTGCCGGAGCCGGCGCCGGCCACGATGAGCAGCGGCGAGCCGTGGTGGACCACCGCCGCGCGCTGGTTCTCGTTCAGCCCGTCCAGGAGCGCGGCCGGGTCCACGTGCGGCCGGGGGGCGCCGTCACGGTAGTACCCGTCCCGGCTCGGCGGCACGTCGAACCGACCGCCGAACAAATCGTCCGGAACCGGCTCCGCATCCGGCGTCTCGTCCTCGGGCGGCGGCGGGGGCTCTTCCTCGTGGGCCTGCGAGGGCTTGAGGTCCGCCAGGAAGCTGTCATCAAAGAGGCTGCTCATCGCTCTCCGAGTCTAGGCGCCCCCACTGACAGCGTGCCGCCACCTCGGCAACTCCGCGGGGCCGAGGTCTTCCGGGGCCGCCCGCAACGGGCCCCGTCACCCTCCGGAGGTGACCTCTGACGGTCCGCGACCAAGCGGTCTACCTGCGGCTTCGCCGGAAACCCGGAACGCCGTGTTTCGGGTGTGGGTCGGCTGTGGCTGGTCGCGCAGTTCCCCGCGCCCCCAAGGGGCGGACAACTCACCCCACACCCTTCCGAATTAACCCGGGAGCGGGGAACCCAAAGCTAAGGTCACGAAAATGTATCGGGCATAACGCGCATCAAACTTCACAGGGGCCACAGGAATTAGCTAACTTTTATGTGGGCCGCACGACCCGCACCGGCGAACACGCCGGGCCGAGCGGCCTCCGCCGAGTCCGGTACGCCCTCGTGGCCGACGGAGCCGGGGACCCACCGACCATGGGGTGAATCGGTCCAACTCCCTTCGGGGAAACGGACCGTAGGGCAAACCTTCCGGAGCACCCGCCCGAACCCGACAGCTAACTCGGTAGGCGGACGACGGAAGGAGACGCCCTCGTGGCGCCACACCGCAGGGCCCGGCCCCCCAGTTCCATGGGCATACGGACTCCGGCCATCGCCACCGCGGCCCTGACCTCGGTGGCCCTTCTCTCCCAGACGGCGAACGCGGCCCCCTCCGAGGAGCCCAGGCCGAGTCTCGAGGAAGTCGAGAAGAAGGTCGACGACCTCTACCGTCAGGCGGAGACGGCCGGCGAGAAGTACAACGCGGCCAAGGAGAAGACCACCAAGCAGAAGAAGCGCGTCGACACCCTCCTCGACGACGTGGCGCGCCGCACGGAGAAGCTCAACGACGCGCGCGAGGAGCTCGGTACGTTCGCCGCCGCGCAGTACCGCACCGGGGCCGCCGCCCCCGACACCGCCTCCCTCCTCCTCGCGGACAACCCGCAGGACTACTTCGACCAGACCCAGCTGATGGACCGGCTGACCAGCCGCCAGAAGCAGTCCGTCGACGACTACGTGACGCAGCAGACCGCCACGACGGAGAAGCGGCAGGAGGCGTCCGAGAGCCTGGAGACGCTCACCAGGACACAGAGCTCGCTCAAGACGTCCAAGGCGGACGTCCAGCGGAAGCTCGCCACGGCGCGCGACCTCCTCTCGAAGCTGACCACCGAGGAGAAGGCGCGGCTCGCCGCGATCGAGCGGCAGAAGCAGGAAGCGGCCCAGCGCAAGGCGGACGAGCTGGCCCGGCAGCAGGCGGCCGACGCCGAGCGGCGGCGCCAGGAGGCGGCACAGGGCACCGGGACCTCCACGGGCGCCGGGAGCGCCCCGGGGACGTCGGGGACCTCCGGGTCCGACTCCGCCGCCTCCACCGCCAAGGCCGGCAAGGCGCTCGCGTTCGCCCGCGCCCAGGTCGGCAAGCCGTACGTCTGGGGCGCGAGCGGCCCCGGCTCGTACGACTGCTCCGGGCTCACCCAGGCCGCCTGGAAGGCCGCCGGCGTCACCCTCCCGCGCACCACCTGGGACCAGGTCAAGGCCGGCACGACGGTCTCCGTGAACAGCGCCCAGCCCGGTGACCTGGTCTTCTTCTACGACGACATCAGCCACGTCGGCATCTACGTCGGCGACGGAATGATGATCCACGCGCCCAAGCCGGGGGCGTACGTCCGCGAGGAGTCGATCTTCTACATGCCGATCCACAGCGTGGTGCGCCCGGCCTGAGGGGCTTTCGCAGACCTGAGTGGAAGCAGGAGCCTGTCTCCGCTCAGGTCCAGAGCACCGCGATGAAGATGTTCGCCGTGGTCAGTCCGCCCACCAGGCCGAACAGGCTGTTCTCCACCTTTTCCTCGTCCCGTTTCACGTACACGAGGCCGAGGATCACGACCAGCAGGGCGAGCTTCACGCCTATCTTGATGTTGTTCACGGTCTGGTCGTCGGCCTGGTTGAGGCCGACCAGGATCGCGCCGGTGACGAGCATGGTCAGCGCGCCGTGGAGCATGGCGGGGCTGAAGCGGGCCGTGCCGTCGCTCATGGCCCTCAGCTGCGTGAGGAAGCCGCCGAGGAGGGACGCGATGCCGATGATGTGCAGGGCGACGAAGACATGAATGAGTACGTCCATGAGCCCGGACCCTAACCAAACGCCTCCGCACCACCACGCACCGCCCCCGGCCTCGCCCACCGGCCCCCGGCTGAGCCCATAGCACCGCGTCGCCGCCCGTTTCCCCACAACCCGCGCATCGGTCACCGCACCACGTCAAGTCGGCGGCCCCGGGGCCGGATCGCGGTCGCACCCGGTCAGCTCATGTCCGAGTCCCACCACTTCCGTACATGCCGTTACCCCCGCCGCGGTCCCAGGTTTAGCGTCCTTCACCAGGTGACCGGCTCCCCACCACCGCCCGGGTCAGGGCGGCATCCGGACACCACCGCCGAGAAAGGTCCGGCGGCGGCCCGCTCCCCCTGTGCGGGCCGCCGCCGGACGTGCAACCGGCCCCTGAGGGCCGCCGCCGCGGGACGCAGCAACTCCTCGGCGGCCGTACGGAAGGACGTGGAACGCACGTGGCAGCGCACCGCAAGCCGAGACAGCGCTCAGTCGGCGGAAGTACGGCCCGCACCGCCTTCACCATCGCGCTGGCGGGCGCGGCGAGCGCGACCGGGTTCGAGGGGACGGGAAGCGCCGCCCCGGAGCTGACACCCGCTCAGGTCAAGGCGAAGGTCGACAAGTTGTACCAGGAGGCGGAGGTCGCCACCGAGAAGTACAACGGTGCGAAGGAGAAGTCCACGAAGACGCGGGGCCGCCTGGACACCCTGCGGGACGAGGCCGCGCGCAGGACGGAACGGCTCAACTCCGAGCGGGACGCGCTCGGTTCACTGGCCGCCGCGCAGTACCGGGACGGCGGGATCGACCCCGCGCTCGGGCTCATGCTCTCCTCCGATCCCGATCAGTACCTGGACGGGGCCGCGTTCGCCGAGCGGGCCGGCAGCAGGCAGGCCTCGAACGTGTCGCGCGTACGACGGCAGCTGCGCGAGATCGAGCAGTTGCGCGGGGCCGCCCACGTCGAACTCACCTCGCTCAAGGAGCGGCAGGCGGAGCTGAAGCGGCACAAGACGACCGTCACCGGGAAGCTGGGAGAGGCACGGGATCTGCTGTCGCGGCTGTCGGACGCGGACCGGGCCCGCATCGGCGCCGACGACGCCGACACCGCCCGCGCCTCACGTTCCGCCGCGAGCCCGCGCGACCTGGGCGGCGGCCCGGGTGCGTCGACCACCGCCCCCAACTCCCGTGCGGCGACGGCGGTTTCATACGCGTACGGGAAACTCGGCAGCCCGTACGTGTGGGGCGCCACCGGACCCGACGCCTTCGACTGCTCGGGGCTGATGCAGGCCGCGTACCGCGCCGCGGGGATCGAACTGCCCCGCACGACGTACGCGCAGATCAACGCGGGCCAACGTGTGTCGCGGTCCGAACTGCGCCCCGGCGACCTGGTGTTCTTCTACTCGGGCATCAGCCACGTGGGGCTGTATGTGGGCAACGGGCAGATGGTCCACGCGCCCAATCCGTCGGCGCCGGTGCGGGTGGCGCCGATCGACGAGATGCCGTTCGCGGGGGCCACGCGCGTGGCGTGAGCCGACCGGCGGGCAGGCAGGGGTCGGCGGAGCAGACGGGGATGGGTCGAACAGGCAGGAAGGGCTGGTGGAGCAGGCAGGAATTGGTGGAGAGCGCAGGGGAGTTCAAGCCGTTCGGGCGTCGGACTGGCGTGGATGGGCATCGCGCGGGTACAGCGGCGGGGTAGCGTCGGCGTGGCACTGTTCGACATGCCGCACCGCACGGTCGCGATCCCCGCGTCGCGATCTGCTCGGCCCCGTTCCGCCTCGCTCTCCCGCTCTCTTCCGTCCCGTTCCGCCGTTCCGTTCCGCCCGGTTCGCCGTCGCCCTCCCGAAGGATTCGATGCCCGGCCCCACGCTGCCGCCTCCGCCGCCGCCCGCGTACATCAGCGGCTGGCCGGACAGATCGGCGCTGCTGGCGGACCGCGGGCGGGCGTTGGAGGAGTTGCGCAGACGCAGTCTCGGGGTGCACCGCGTGCTGCTGCTGTGGCTGCTGGCGGTCGCGGCGATCATCGGATGGGCGCTGCTGGTACTGCCGTTGCAGCAGCTTGAGCAGCGCGATCCCACCGGGTTCATCCTGGGTCCGCTCTTCGCGGTCCTCGGTCTGGCCTCGCTGGCACCCTCCGTCGTGGCGGTCGTTCTCGCCGTCCGGCGGGACCGTCATATCAGCCAACTTCTGGACGCCTGGCTGCGGTTGGACAGCCATCCGCCCACCGACGACCGCCTGCGCTCCTCCGGCCTGAGTCTCTTCTGGCTGCTCTCCTCGCTCACCGTCGGCGCGTTCGGACTGTGGACGTCGTTCGCGGGGGCGGCGGAGGCGAGGCCCGGACGTGACGCCTACAGCGACGTGGTGCTCGTGATGGGCATCGGCTTCATCCTCTGGCTGACCGGCCTGATCGGCGTGGTGAAGGCCGTACGGCACTATCGGTGGGCCGTACGGGTGTTGGGGCCCCGGGTACCGGCACTGGTACCGGCACCCGCCGAGCCGCGGACAACGGCTCCCGCTGCCGAGGATCAGGGCGACTGACACCCCGGTCCCGCTCTTCCCGGCTCCAGCAGGCGCCCTGACGTCGGACGACGTCAGACGAGCCGTCGCGCCGTGGCCCATCGCGTCAGCTCGTGCCGGTTGGACAATTGCAGCTTCCGCAGGACCGCCGAGACGTGGGACTCGACCGTCTTTACGGAGATGAACAGCTGCTTGGCGATCTCCTTGTACGCGTACCCCCGGGCGATGAGGCGCAGGACCTCGCGCTCGCGCTGGGTGAGGCGGTCCAGGTCCTCGTCGACGGGCGGGGCGTCGGTGGAGGCGAAGGCGTCGAGGACGAAGCCGGCCAGGCGGGGCGAGAAGACCGCGTCGCCGTCCTGGACGCGGAAGACGGAGTCGACGAGGTCCGTGCCGGTGATCGTCTTCGTGACGTAGCCACGGGCGCCGCCCCGGATCACACCGATGACGTCCTCCGCGGCGTCCGACACGGACAGCGCGAGGAACCGCACCGGCTGCTCGGCGTCCGCCATCAACGGCGAGCAGCGGCGCAGGACTTCGACCCCGCCGCCGCCCGGGAGGTGCACGTCGAGGAGGACGACCTCGGGCCGGGTCGCGGTGATGACCGTGACGGCCTGGTCGACGTCGGCGGCCTCGCCGACCACCTCGACGCCGGTCCGCTCGGTCTGCCCGATCTCCGCCTGGACCCCCGTACGGAACATGCGGTGGTCGTCGACGAGAACCACGCGCACGCGTCGGCCGGGCCCGGAGCCCGCCGGATCGGGGGCGCCCGCCGGGCCGTTGGCCGTGGTGGCCCCGGACGGCGCACCGGCTCCGGCCGAACCTGCCGCACCGGCCGCCGCGGCAGGGCCGCCGGCCGTGCCCGCGCCGGTCGTGCCGGCGTCCGGCCCGACCGCTCCGGTCGGTTCGCTCGCGTCGCTCATGTCTCCGCCCTCTCCATCTCCAGCTCGACCTCCGTGCCGCCGTCCGGTACCGCGCGCAGCCGCGCCGTACCGCCGTTGCGCTCCATGCGGCCGATGATCGATTCTCTGACGCCCATGCGGTCGCCCGGTATCGAATCCAGGTCGAAGCCCGGACCGCGGTCGCGGACCGACACGAAGACGGTCCTCCCCTCGACCTCGGCGAAGACCTGCACCGCGCCGCCCTCGCCACCGTACTTGGCCGCGTTCACCATGGCTTCCCTCGCGGCCTGCATCTGGGCGCCGATGCGGTCGTCGAGCGGGCAGTCGCCGACGACCACGACCTCGATGGGGACGCCGTGCTTGTCCTCCACCTCGGCGGCGTTGCGCTTCACGGCCTCGGCGAGCGTGCCGGGCTCGTCGTCCTCGTCCTTGCCGGTGCCCTCGGGCTTGTAGAGCCAGTTGCGCAGGTCGCGCTCCTGGGCGCGGGCGAGGCGCCGGACCTCGTTCGCGTTCTCGGCGTTCCGCTGTATCAGGGTCAGGGTGTGCAGCACCGAGTCGTGGACGTGGGCGGCGACCTCGGCCCGCTCCTGGGCCCGGATGCGCATCAGGCGCTCCTCGGAGAGGTCCTGGGTCATGCGGACGAGATACGGGCCGGCGAGCAGCGCTATGCCGACGAGGACCGCGAGCGCGGCCTGGAGGACCGATCCGAGGTGGGCGGCGGAGCCCTGCAGGACGAAGATCGCGGAGACGCCCGTGGCGACGAGCAGGACGCCGGCCGCGGAGCGGAGCAGGGTGATCGTGCGCTTGCGGCGGCCGACCTCCATCCAACGGGCCCGCCGCGCGTTGTCCGCCTGGCGCCAGACCAGGGCGACGCCCGCGCCCACCAGAACGGTGGGCCAGAGGTAGGCCTTGGCCCCGCCGCTCAGGTCCACATTGCCGACGAAGATCAGGGCCACCACGACCATGGCGAGCAGCGCGACGATCTGGCCCTTGTCGGGCTTGCGGGCGACGAGTCTGCGGCGGCCGTCGGGCGCGGTCTCGGTGGCGAGGGCGGGGGGCCGCTCGGCGTCCACACCGCCGATGCCGAGCGGGACGAAGAACCAGAACGCCGCGTACAGCAGCGCGCCGAGGCCGTCCGCCATCATCAGGCCGACGAAGACCAGCCGCACCCAGATCACGGGCAGCCCGAGATGGCCCGCGAGCCCCCGCGCCACCCCGCCGAGCCAGCGTCCGTCACTGCTGCGGTAGAGCTTGCGCGGCGGCCGCGGGTCCTCGACGGTCAGGGTTGCGGCTTCCGGCATGCCATCGATGTTCACACGCCGGACGGCGCCGGGCATCAGGGTCGACCCCCTAGACTCCCCTGATCTTCGAAAGACCCCTCCTGATCTTCGAATCGGCACGGGGATCTCCTCCGAATCGGCGCGGAAGCCCCCTCGTTGATCACCGCGTGAGGGTCCGGCCCAGGGTCGATTTCAGGGTTCGGCCAGGGTCGTACCGACTCCCGTCCGGCCGTCGCGGCCGTCACCATGGACACATGACAGATCACCAGCACGCCGCGCCGGGTCCGGGACCCGGCTCCGGCCCGTCCGGGGGTGGAGTCCCGGGGGCGGAGCCGCAGGACACCGTGCCCGCGGCGGGCGCCCGGGCCAGCGCGGGTGAGGAGCCGCGTGCGCCCGGGGAGCCACCCACGCCGGGGAGCCCGCTCGCGCCCGGGGAGCCCGGTGTGCCCGAGGTCCCGCGGAAGTTCCGGCGCGACCCGCGGCACAAGATGCTGGGCGGCGTGTGCGCGGGGCTCGGGCGGCAGTGCGACATGGACCCGGTGATCTTCCGGATCGTGCTCGCCGTGCTCTCGGCGACCGGCGGCCTCGGCCTGATCTTCTACGGCTTCGCCTGGCTCTTCGTCCCGAACGACGACGAGGACGAGAACGAGGTGCGCAAGCTCCTCACCGGCCGGGTCGACGGCCAGGCGCTGGCGGGCGTGCTGTTCGCCCTGGTCGGCTGCGGTGTGTTCCTCTCCATGCTGACCAACAGCGGCGTGCTGACGTTCGCGACGACGCTCTCGCTGCTCCTCGCGGGCGCCGGGTACTGGTCGAGGCAGCGCGCCACGGAGGACCCCGACCCGCTCGCCGCGCAGGCCGTCGCCGATGCGCCGCCGGAGGCGCAGGCACCGCCCGTCCCCGGCTCGTTCCCCTCCTGGTGGCGCGAGCCCATCGTCAAGGACGGCACGTATGTGGGCGGCACGGGCTATCTGTGGGGCCCCAAGGACGTGCGTGACCGCGACATCGCGGCGGCGATCACCATCGCGCAGGGCGGCGGCCACGTCCGGGACATACGTACCCGGGCGCCCAAGCCGCCAGGACCCCGCTCGATCGGTGGCCGGGTGTTCCTGTTCGCCCTCGTGGCGGGCCTGCTCGGTACGCGCCTGACCTGGGACGACCGCGCGCTGGGCGCCAGCCTGCAGACCGGCCTTGCCTGCGCGCTCGGCGTGCTCGGCCTGGGCATCGCGCTCAGCGCGTTCCGGGGGCGCACCGGAGCGGGGTCGATCTTCCTCGCCATCGTCACGGCGGGCCTCCTGGCGTGCTCGGCGGCACTGCCGAAGGACATCAGCACCCACTGGGAGCGTACGGACTGGACACCGGCCACGGCCGCCGCCGTACAGGAGCAGTACGACCTCGGCACCGGCGTCGGCACGCTCGACCTCAGCCGGATCGAACTCGCCAAGGGCCGGACGGTGACGACGAACGCCGAGGTGGGGATGGGACAGCTCAAGGTGATCCTGCCCAAGGACGTCACGGTGAAGCTGGTGATCGAAGTGGGCGTAGGCGACATCCAGTTGCCGGGCGACGACAAGCAGGACGTGGACGTGGCCCCGGGCAAGCACAAGCAGGTGACGCTCTCCCCCACGGGACCCACGGGAGAGAGCACGGACAAGGCCAAGGCCGGCGGCACGCTCGACCTCACCCTCGAAGTCGGCATCGGACAGGCGGAGGTCACCCGTGTCACGTCATGAGTTCCAGCCCGGCCGGCTCATCGCGGGCCTCTTCCTCACCCTCACGGGCGTCGTCTACGCCGGAGACGCGGGCGACGCCTGGGACACCCCGTGGTTCGTGGTGATCCCCCTGGTCACAGCCGGCCTCTGCCTGGCAGCCGCGGCGGGCACCCTGTCCCACACAATCCGCCGCCACCGACGCCGCGCACTGCTCACACGAGAGTCCAAGGAATCCAAGGAGGCCACCCACACCCCGGCCCAGTAGAGGTGCGCCCTTCAGGGGCGCGGGGAACTGCGCGACAAGCCCCCACCGGCCCGCAGGTCAGTCACACGCCTCCGGCGGAGGTGTCGGACGAGCAGCGCCTAATAGGCGCTGCTCGTCCGGCGCCGACGCCGAGCCCGAATCATCGCATCCACAGAAAACACCGACGCACCGGCAAGCACGAGCGGCAGCCAGGCCATCAGGTAAGGGAGGTCGTTGCCGTAGTAGTACGGGTCGGACGCCCAGCTCACCGTCAGCCACAGGCTGAGCGAGATCAGGGCGCCGCCGAACGCGGCGAGACGGGCGAGGAGACCGATCAGCGTGCCGATACCCACCGCGAGCTCACCGAAGGCGATGGCGTAGCCGAAGCCGACGGGATTCTTGAGGGCGAGATCGACGAGCGCCGGAATGGCCGAGGAGTCGCGCACCGTCCGCATCAGGTCGCCGACCGACCCGGCACCGGCGTCGTGCATGAAGGCACTGTCGGTCAGCTTGTCGATTCCCGCGTAGATGAAGGTGACGCCGAGGAAGACCCGCAGCGGAAGGAGGGCGTACCGCGTCGCGGTGTCCCGCCAGTCACCGCCGCCGTCGTCCATGTACCCGGAGTGCGTGTCCATTCGCATGCCGTGAGCCATCGCTCTCCGCCGCCTCTCGCCCGCCGAACGGTTCACCCCTCAACAGACGATACGTACGACGACGAGGTCCCGCTCAAGAACGGACGCACAAATTTTCACCAGGTCCCCCCGAACATCCCTTTTGAGCCCGTACGGGAACGGAGGATCCGCGTCCGCGGGCCGCCCGCCGGCGAGACGTCCATGCGAGTGGTGGCGGGCGGGAGCCGTGGGCCGGGCGCCGCGAGCCACGGTCGCTCCGTCACCGGGCCCGCGGTCACTCCGTCACATCGATGCCCACCCGGTTCGTCTCCAGCCCCGCCGCGGTGACGACCTGTACGTCCACCCGTCCGGGCTCCACATCCGCCGGCACGGGCACGGTGAGCACCGCGTCGGACGGGTTGCTGAACCCGCCGGGCACCGGAACCAGCGGCACATGCACATGCACCGCCCCGATCCGCACCACCATCCGCGACAGCCGGTCCGCGCCCTGTGCGCCGGGCGGTACGAATCCGGCGCCCCGGATCTCGATGTCGTCCCCGGTCCTGATCGGCGCGTCCAGATCCCCCGCCTCGCGCGAGCGCACGACCGACAGGATCACCGGCCGCCCACCCTCCGCGTACTTCCCGGCGACATACGTGGCGGCCGACACCAGGACCATCACAGCCAGCCCCCACGGCAGATCGGGCAGCTGCTCGGGCCGCCGGGCCAGCCGGACCGCCGCGAAGACCAGTGCGACGGCGCCCACGACCACGTACTGGATGTCGGCGAAGCTGCCCCGGCCGGAGTCGTCGGTGAGCAGGTCCGCGGCCCGGGGCCGGTCGGCCCGCACCTTCTGCAACCGCTGTCCGAGGACGCGCAGCCCCACGACCCGCCGCACGAGCACGGCGATCGCGCACACGACGGCGAGCACGGTCACGATCCCGGCTCCCCGCGCGAGTTCGAGCCCGGCGATCAGGGTGTCCCGCTCGTCGGGGGAGGACGCGCCGGCCAGCCGTCCCGCCAGCACGAGCACGGCGTAGACGACGAACAGCACCCAGCCGACCGCCACGGCACGGGAGGTGGACAGCCGGTTGTCCTCGCCGATGACGGGCGCCAGCACCCCGCCCCGCGCCCGGTGGAACCACGAGGCCCCGGTCAGCAGCCCGCTCACGACCACCGCGGCCACCAGCCCCGCGGTCCGCGCGGCCGTCCAGCCCGCCCCGATCGCGGTGAGCGTCTGCACCAGCAGCAGGACGACGACAACTCCCCATACGGCGATGACGGTTCGCCGCCACACCAGGCCGAGCCAGACCTCGCCCTCGGCCCGCCCGCGCTCCGCGACGACGTCCGCGGACTGGGTCAGCTCGTCCGACACCCACTGCCTCGACGCCCCGGCCGAGTACGCGACGGCCGCGGGCAGCCCCCGCCCGGACGCCAATTCGTCCCGCTTGGAAAGGAATTCGGCAACGGCACGCCGATGCCCCTCGCGCGCCCCGTGCGGACAGTTGCCGCAGGTGCAGCCCCCCTCGTGCCCGCTCCGACCGGCGCCGCGCCCGGCGTCACGCCCCGCGCCCTGTCCAGTCTCCTGCACCGCCACGCCCGTTGCCGCCTTCCAGACCATTGGGTCGAACCCTCATTTACCGCACGCCCCACCGAACCGACCGCACGCCCTGCCGATATGCCACGTTCGCACGCCACCGCCGCACCACGGTCAGTGGCACGACCACCGGCCCCATGGCCGCCGGTCGCACAATCAACCCCCGCACAACTGCACAGCCGCACAACTGCCTCGCGACGACAGCGCATTGTGCCGTACCCCACACCCCGCGCGTCCGCCAGGTCTGGTCAGCGCGGGTGAACCGCCCACCCCCGTGTTGACCCGGCTGCGAGAATTCCCGTATGGCCGAGATCATCCAGCGCGACGGGACCTGGGCCTTCGACGGCAGCACGGTCCGGATCACCCCGGGACTGCACCGCTCCGTGCCGCTGTTCCGGCAGACGTACGGAGAGATCGCCGTGCCCCTCGAAGCGGTCGCGGGCGTCGCCCACGAACCCGAACGCAAACGGGGCCGGCTGCGCCTGAGGCTCCGCGAGGGCGCCGACCCGCTGCTCCAGGCGACCGGGGGCCGCCTGCCCGAGGCCGCGGACCCGTACCGGCTGACGGTGGACATCGACCGCTCGGGCGTCGCCGAGTACGTCGCCGAGGAGATCCGGCGCGCCCTGCTCCTTGAGGAGATCCCCAAGGAACCGGCCAGAACCTACCTCCTGCCCGGCCCGCCCGTCCCCGTCTCGGTCCGTTCCAGCGACGGCACGGTGTCCTTCGACGGCACCCAGGTGCGTATCGACTGGAGCGACACCTCGGACCGGGTGAAGCGCGCGACAGGCCCGCGCATCATCGAGCTGCCGGACCTGGTCCAGGTGGAGTGGCTGCCCAACTCCGGTTACGAGGACGGCTTCCTGCGCTTCGTGACGCGCGACTCGGTGTTCTCCAAACTGCCGCCGGAGAAGGACCCGTTCGCCCTCGACCTGTGGGGCAGTGCCCGCCGCGATCTGCTCACGGCGCTGGTCGCCACCGCGGTCATGGCCCGCCTCCCGCACCCGTCCACCCGTTCCGGCGAGTACGCCCAGGGCGACCCGCCCAGCCTCCCGGCCGCACCCGCCGAGGACTCCGTACCGCAGCCGCCCCGGCAGGGCCACCACGACGTACTCCTGCGCCGCCTCAGGGAGTTGGGCGAACTGCACCGCGACGGGGTGCTCACGGACGAGGAGTTCGCGACGACGAAAGCGGCGGTGCTGCGGGACTTCTGACACAGGCGAGATCGGGCTAGCTGAGGAGATCGGGTTCGCTGCGGCTGATGTCCTGCCACAGCGGCTGGTAGTTGATCCACGCCACCAGGTCCCCGCCGAGCTGTTCCCGTGTCGCGACCGCCTGCTTGTGGTCGATGAGTACGGGACGGCCCGCCGCGCACGCGGTCAGCTGCACCTGGCACGAGCGCTCCATCGACAGGAACCACCAGGCCGCCGCGTCCACCGAGTCGCCGACGGTCAGCAGCCCGTGGTTGCGCAGCACGAGCGCCTTGCGGGTGCCGAGCGCGGAGGCGATCCGCCGCCCCTCCTCGGCGTCCACGGCGACCCCCGAGTACGCGTCGTACAGCGCGTGGTCCTCGTAGAACGCGCAGCTCTCCTGGGTGATCGGGTCGAGCAGGTCGCCGAGCGCGGACAGCGCGCGGCCGTGCACCGAGTGGCAGTGGGCGACCGCGACGACGTCCGGCCGGGCGGCGTGCACCTGGGCGTGCACGGTGAACGCCGCCTGGTTCACGTGATAGCGGCCCTCGATCACCTGCCCGTCCTCGTTGGCCATGACCAGGTCACCGACCGTGACGTGCTTGAACGGCATTCCGAACGGATTGACCCAGAAGCAGTTGCTGTACTCCGGATCGCGCGCGGTGATGTGACCGGAGACCCCGTCCTCGAACCCGAGCCGCCCGAAGAGCCGCAGCGCGCCCGCGAGGCGTTCCTTGCGGTGCCGCCGTTCGTCGTCGAGCGACTCGTGCATGGGCGGCATGGCGAAGCGCAGCCGGTCGGTGGGAAGCGGCAGGGGCGGTGTGGGCCCGTGCATATGTCCTCCAGCCCTGAGGTACGGACTCCGTACGTGTTTACGGGCGGGAAGTTACCGGCGGTCAGCGCAGGAGAACAGAGATGTTCGTGAAGAGAGTGCACAACCGTTGCACGGGGTCGCTGGTCTGCCTGTCCGGAGCCAACTATTCGGTCGGGCACCTGCACCGACGCCCCCTGGAGGACCCCCCGTGCGCAGTCACCCCCCTACGCTGCGCGGACCGCGTCCCGCGACCGCACCCCCCACCCGCCCATGAAGAGAAACGAGCGCCTTGTCACAGGCATGCTCAGACAGATCGCCACGCGCGACGTGGTCGTCCTGGACGACCTCGGCGGATCCCCCCGCCGCCTCGCCGCGCTCACCTACATCGCCGTGCAGTACGGATTCCGGTACGAGGAGACGAGCAGACTCGGCCAGACACTTCAGGTCCGCCTGACCCGCGACCCCCGCCCCGAGGCCCGCGAACGCAGCACGGCCGCCCTCGGCCGCCTCGCCGCAGGCCGCGCTCCGGGCATGCGCCCGGGCACGCTCAAACCGCTGCCGGACGTGGCGCCCGCGGTCGGGCTGCTCAGGGCCCGTATCGAGTTCGACGCGCTCTCCGACGACCTGGACTGGCGCCGCAAGGCCGTCTTCATGACCGCCAGCGCGGCCCTCATGGCGCTGCTGCTGATCCCTGCGGGCTGGAGGGCCTCGCTCGCCGCGAGCGCCACCATGGCCGCGGTGTTCGCGGTCTTCCTGCGCCTGGAGGTGATACGGAAGGACCGGCTGGCCCGGCGGCTGCGCTCGGCGGGGCTGATCTGAGCGGTCCGCCCCGAGAACCCGACCCTCCGCCGCCGCAAAGGCGACAGAAGATGTCGGGTATCGGCGTAAGACTCGTCGTATGACTCGGACGACATCGGCTCGCAGGACATCGAACTGGGCAGCGTTCACCGCCGCGGAACCGGACCTCGCCAAGACCGTCGAGGACCGGTTCGCGGCCTTCACGCACCACATCGTGGCGACCCTCCGCAAGGACGGGTCGCCACGCACCTCGGGACTCGAAGTCCGGTTCCTGAACGGGGAGTTGTGGCTCGGCATGATGCCGGACTCGCTCAAGGCACTGGACCTGCGCCGGGACCCGCGCTTCGCCCTGCAGGCGAACCCGGGTCCCGGCACGGAGATGGCGGGCGGCGACGTACGGATCGCGGGCCGGGCCGTCGAGGTCGAGGACCCGGCGGAGCGTGCCCGGTACGCCGAAGAGGTGGAACCGCCGGAGCCGTTCCACCTCTTCCGCACCGAGCTGACGGAGGTCGTACGGACCTACGTCGAGGACGACACGTATCTGGTCGTCGAGATCTGGAAGCCCGGAGAGCCGGTGCGGACTCTCAGGCGGACCTGAGCCACAGGTCTAGACCGGGCTCACTCCCATTCGATGGTGCCCGGCGGCTTCGACGTGACGTCGAGGACGACCCGGTTGACGTCGGCGACCTCGTTCGTGATGCGCGTCGAGATCTTCGCGAGGACGTCGTACGGGAGGCGCGACCAGTCGGCGGTCATGGCGTCCTCGGACGAGACGGGCCGCAGCACGATCGGGTGGCCGTACGTCCGGCCGTCACCCTGGACGCCCACGCTGCGGACGTCCGCGAGCAGCACGACCGGGCACTGCCAGATGTCGCGGTCGAGGCCGGCCGCCGTCAGCTCCTCGCGGGCGATGGCGTCGGCCTCGCGGAGCAGGTCGAGCCGCTCCTTGGTGACCTCGCCGACGATACGGATGCCGAGGCCGGGGCCGGGGAACGGCTGGCGCTGGACGATCTCGTCCGGCAGGCCCAGCTCCTGGCCGACCATCCGGACCTCGTCCTTGAACAGCTTGCGCAGCGGCTCGATCAGCTTGAACTCGAGGTCTTCGGGCAGCCCGCCCACGTTGTGGTGGGACTTGATGTTGGCGGTACCGGTACCGCCGCCGGACTCCACGACATCCGGGTACAGCGTGCCCTGCACCAGGAAGGCGACCTCGGGACCCTCGTCCGCGATGATCTCGGCCTGCGCCTGCTCGAAGACGCGGATGAACTCGCGCCCGATGATCTTCCGCTTCTCCTCGGGGTCGGAGACCCCGGCGAGCGCGGTGAGGAATCGTGCTTCCGCGTCCACGACCTTGAGCTGTACGCCGGTCGCGGCAACGAAGTCCTTCTCGACCTGCTCGGTCTCGCCCTTGCGCATCAGACCGTGGTCGACGTACACGCAGGTCAGCTGGGTGCCGATGGCCTTCTGGACGAGGGCGGCGGCCACGGCGGAGTCGACGCCGCCGGACAGACCGCAGATGGCGCGCTTGTCGCCGACCTGCTCGCGGATCAGCTCCACCTGCTCCTCGATGACGCTGCCGGTGGTCCAGGAGGGGGTGAGGCCCGCGCCCCGGTACAGGAAGTGTTCGAGCACCTGCTGGCCGTGCGTGGAGTGCATGACCTCGGGGTGGTACTGGACCCCGTACAGCCGCTTCTCGTCGTTCTCGAAGGCCGCGACCGGGACGACGTCCGTGGAGGCGGTCACCGAGAAGCCCTCCGGGGCCGCGCTGCACGCGTCGCCGTGGGACATCCACACCGACTGCTCGTCCGGGGTGCCCTCGAAGAGGGTCGAGCCCGACTTGGAGACGTGCAGTGGCGTACGGCCGTACTCGCGGGCGCCGGTGTTGTCGACCGTGCCGCCGAGGGTGGTCGCCATCAGCTGGAAGCCGTAGCACATGCCGAAGACCGGGACGCCGGCCTCGAACAGGGCGCGGTCCAGGCGGGGGGCGCCTTCCGCGTACACCGACGAGGGGCCGCCGGAGAGGATGATCGCCGCCGGGTTCTTGGCGAGCATCTCCGCGACCGGCATGGTGCTCGGCACGATCTCGCTGTAGACCCGGGCCTCGCGGACTCGGCGGGCGATGAGCTGGGCGTACTGCGCACCGAAGTCGACGACCAGGACGGTGTCGGGGGCGACGGGGGACGCTTCTGGCACGGTTTGCCTTCCGGCGGTTCAGCAGGGATGTGCCTCCGAGTCTAACCGGGCGCCCGAAGCCGACGCCCCGTCCCTGGGGCTCCGCCCCCCGACCCCCGTGTCACACCGGGGCTCCGCCCCGGGCCCCGCGGGTGCGTCGTCGGGTGCGGGCCGCGTATGGCTGGTCGCGCAGTTCCCCGCGCCCCTGAAAAGCGGGGCTGCGCCCCTGCTTCCAGCCCGTCCGGCGTTTGAGGACGAGGCCGTTCAGGCCGATTTCCCGCCCCCCCCCCCCCCCCCCCCCCCCCGCCGCCTAAAAAAAAAACAAGCCCCCCAACAACCAAAACAAAACGGTAGGGGGAGTGGTGGTGGTATA